>CAVYAE010000011.1:0-28191 GCA_963766305.1 uncultured Bacteroidota bacterium | reverse complement strand
TCTTTTGCTTTGGCTTTTATAGCTCACTTTGTAGTAATGCTTATCCCAAAAGACACAAAATCAAAACATAAAAGCAATCCCTGGAATATACAGTTAGAATTTATCACAAAAGGTGGGGGTAAAATTATCAATTACAATCCCTTCAATGGAATTTTTGTAGTTGCCGGGCCAGGGAGTGGAAAAACAAGGTGGTTTATAAAACCTGCCATTGTTCAATTTGCAAAATATTCATTGCCTGGTATTGTGTATGATTATAAACGTATGGATATAACTGAAACGGTTTATACCCATTACCAAAATGGTAAAATTCCGGTTAAAGTCATCGATTTTGTCGATCCACAAATTACTCATAAGGTCAATCCCCTTGATCCTACTTTAATGATTAGTCCGGCCTATGCTGGTGAAATGGCTGAGATATTATTTGCAAATTCCCCAGGAAGGTGAAGCAAAAGATGATCCATTTTTTGTGCCGGCTGCTATCTCAATGTTGGCAGGTGTTATATGGAAATTAAGAAAATTTTCCGGAAAAATGTAATTTACCCTATGTAGTTTCTATTTGCCTGCATGAGGATTACAATGCAATTGGAAATTTTATACGAAGCAATAATCAGGCTTCTCTAATGGGTTCGGCTTTCTTGCAAGTTATCAATTCTGAAAAAACTGTAACAGCTATTTTGGCAACATTAAGTACCAAACTACGAAAGTATGCTTTACCGGAGGTATTTTATACCCTTTCCGGAAACGATTTTTCGTTAGACCTGAATAATCCAAACAAGCCATCCATTATGTGCATAAACAACTATAAACCACTTGAAAAATCCTTATCTCCAATAATTAGCCTCATTATTAGTGTTGCTTTAAAACACATGAATAATCCTGGTAAACTTCCATCATGTGTTATAATTGAAGAAGGGTCTACCATAAGATTATCAGATTTTGAAAACGTTCCGGCAACAGGTCGTGAAAATGGCATTATAAGTGTATTTGTATTACAGGATAAAGGACAGGCTGAAAAGAAATATGGTAAAATAGGAAGTGAAAATATCATTCGCAATTGCATGATGCATGTTTACGGTTTATGCAGAAGCAGTCTGGTATCAAAGGAATATTCCGAGATGATGGGGCAACAGGAAAAATATTATGTGAGCCATACCAGTGGAACGAATCACAGTAGTTCAACGACAAGTGTACGCAACGAAAACGTTTATAAACCACAAATATTTACTGAGCTGGGAGTGGGAGAGTTCATGGGGCTTATAGCTGAAGGAAATGTCAAAAAGTTTAACAAGGTTTTTCAACCCTATACCCAAAATGATATTCCAGCTCCAATTGTAAATAAAATTAATTCAACACAGGTGAAAGCTTATTTCAACAATATTCTGTTAGACGCGAAAGCACTTCTGAATATTAATTAAAATAGGCCTCATTATTAATTATATATAAACTTAAAACAAATAAAAATATGGCCAGGATAATAACATTGGCACATCAAAAAGGAGGAGTAGGTAAGTCAACCCTTGCATTAAACCTGGCTTATTGTTTTCAAAACGGTTTAAAAGTTGGGTTAGTGGATGCTGATCTGCAAGGCAGTTTAAGAAGTTTAAATCTAATGGCAGATGGAATTAGCTTGATTAACCTAATTGATGATTTTACAAATCTTAAAACTCAGCCTTTCGATTTAATTTTGGTTGATACCCCACCCTATTTATCAAATAGGTTGCCGGAACTCTTTTTGCAAAGTGATTTTATTCTTGTACCCACCAAAGCCGGATTTTTTGATATGATGGCTATTAAATCAACATTGTCGCTTATCCAGGATACTTTGAAAATGAGACCGGACTTAAAGTCCGGAATTGTTTTTAATATGATTAAGAGTAGTAGCAGCATTACTTCTGAAATCAGGTCACTCACCAAAGATTTTTCAATTCCGGTTTTAAAAAGTATAATCAGTGACCGTGTAAGTTTTACAAGGTCGGCCATTTCTGGCGGTGTACTGGAAACAAATGATGAAAAAGCAAAATATGAAATCATAAGCTTAGCTGACGAAATACTGTCACAGCTTGGATTATAGAAATCTATAATTCTTTATTTAAATAAATCTAGAATTATAGTTGTCTTTATTTCTATAATTCTATAAAAATATAATTGTATGAATAAATATCAGGATAAATTAAGTGGATTTGCTGAAAGAATGAAATCTGAGGAGAACTTGGCTCCAATTCAAGAAGTTAAACCAATTGGTAAAAAAAATTTGAAACAATCGGAAAAGGAAGTTCAGTTAAATGTTTGGATTCCAAAATCGTTAATGAAAAAGATAAAGCAAAAATCACTTAATGAAGATATTAGCATAAAGGATTTCGTCACAAAAGGAATTATGTTCTATTTAAATTATGAAAAATAGTTTTTAGTATTAATATTTGAAGTCATTAAAATCTGATACTAAATGGGGTAGAATCAGCGAAGCTGTCATGTACTGCAAAGTAGCTATGTAAATATAAGAATATAAAATATATACAAAGATAATTTAAATTAATTTCGAATAGGTTTTAGATACTTTAAAATATTTAAAGTTGTATATTTGATTAGCTTTCAATGGAGGTAAGTTAATTAAAAGAAAATACAATGGTAAGAATAATGTCCCAGGATGATTTAACAACTGTTCTGCAAATATATAAAATGGGACTTGATACAAGGAATGCCACTTTTGAAACAGAAGTCCCTTCCATTGAAGATTGGGACTTAAAACATTTAAAGCATTCCAGATTTGTATATATTGAACATGATGAAGTTCTCGGCTGGGTAGCCTTGTCACCTGTTTCTACCCGTAAAGCATACCAAGGAGTAGCTGAAGTGAGTGTCTATATTGATCATAAAGTTCAAGGCAGAGGAATAGGGTCACAACTTATGGACAAAGTGATCCATTCATCTGAAGAAAATGGAATATGGACATTATTTTCAAGCGTGTTTCCGGAAAATTTGGCCACTCTTAAACTTCATGAAAAATTAGGATTTAGAATCATTGGAACCAGAGAAAAGATTTCTAAACTGGACGGAATATGGAGGGATACCATATTATTGGAAAGACGAAGCAGAATAATTGGAACTTTTTAATAATAGCACTTTAAAAAAATTGTCAACCTACTAAATACTAATCCAAATACTCCGGAATATGAAATTAAAAGAATCGAATGTAAGAGAAAAGTTAATCCTAATTGGTGGATTATTAACTATCATATGGGGCATTTCGCATTTATTCCCCACCAATGCAGTAGTAAAGGGCTTTGGTAACCTTTCCGTTGATAATGTGAATATCATTACTATGGAATGGATTACAGAAGGACTTGTTTTAATATTTATTGGTATTTTGATTACTACTGTAACTATTCTAACTGACAGTCCCAACAAAGTTGTAAAAGCTATTTATTTATTGACATTTGTTATGTTAGTTGCAATGTCAATCCTGTCATTATTTACAGGTTTTAAGGTTGATTTTCTGCCATTTAAATTGTGCCCAGTAATTTTTATGACTTCAGGTCTGTTAATCATTCAAGGTTATTTTATGAAGACTCCCTGAATGTTTTTTTGAAAAACGGGTATTTCATGAAAATTTTTGAAAAAATTTAATTACCAATTCGTTATTTTACGAAATATGTTTCGTATATTTACGAAAAACAATTTTACATTATGGCATATCCTAAAAGTATTGATTACAAAGATGATGAAATTGCCCTGGCACGTTTCGCCAAAGCATTGGGACATCCGGCTCGAATCGCCATCATAAAGCATTTGGCTTCCATGACAGATTGTTGCTTTACAGATATTCATAATGAATTACCTATTGCTCAATCTACCGTCTCCCAGCATTTAAAAGAATTAAAAGATGCTGGACTTATCCGTGGTAACATAGAACCACCCAAAGTGATGTATTGTATAGATCCTGTTAACTGGGAAAAAGCGCAGGAATTGTTTTATCACTTTCTAGGTAAGCTAAAACCTGAGATCAACAATTCAGAGTGTTGTTAATAATTCATATTTAATTGACTAAAAAATAATTCTGTATGGAAATAAAAGAAGACTTCAATTATAATACATCTATAGCCAAGAAAATAGTTTTAGCATGCTCAGGTGGTTCTGATTTAGGTGATCTTTCCGACAAGGTTGCAAGAAAACTAAGAAATGACGGAATATACAACATGAAATGCCTGGCTATGGTAGCTGCCAATAATAAAGAAATGATAGTAACTCTCAAATCGTCAGAAATACTGGTAATAGATGGCTGTCCTATCGATTGTGGGAAAAAAATAATGGAAAAAGCAAGTCTAACAAGGTACGAATATGTCCGTCTTACAGATTTAGGTTTTGTCAAAGGTCAAACTTCAGTAAATGATGAAACAATAAAGTCGGTTCTTACAAGGATTGTCGATGAAACTACATTAAAATAATACAATTATTATGGAAAAACTAAAGGTATTGTTCGTTTGTGTTCATAATTCAGCACGCAGCCAGATGGCAGAGGCATTACTTAATCAGATGGCAGGTGATGAGTTTTTTGCCGAAAGTGCAGGTTTCGAACCTGGAGTAATCAACCCGTTGGCTGTTGATGCTATGAAAGCGATTGGAGTTGATATCTCGGGTAACAAGACTAAAAGTGTATTTGATTTCTTTAAAGAAGGCCGTCTTTTTAATTATGTTATTGCTGTTTGTGACGGTGCAAATGCAGAACGTTGTCCTATATTTCCGGGAATAACAAAAAGACTGGGCTGGTCATTTGATGACCCAGCATCCTTTACAGGAACATATGAAGAAAAACTTGCTAAAACAATCGTGGTAAGAGATCAAATTAAATCCGAGTTAAAAAACTTTATTAAAACTCATCATCTGGTTAATTTTTAAATACAAAAAGCAGATAAACAATGAAAATACTGATTCTATGTACAGGTAACAGTTGCCGGAGCCAAATGGCTGAAGGGTTTTTACAATCATTCGATAAAAGCATTGAGGTTCATTCAGCTGGTACCGAACCGGCAACCCAGGTAAATCAAATGGCTGTGCAAGTTATGGAAGAAACAGGAATTAATATAAGTGATCATAAACCAAAAATGGTTGATCAATATTTGAAAGATGAATGGGATTATGTTATTACAGTTTGTGATCATGCAAATGAAACCTGCCCTGCTTTTTTTGGGAAAGTGAAGCATCGTTTGCATATCGGATTTGAAGACCCTTCCCACGCCAAAGGAAGCGATGAATTTATCCTTAGTGAATTTCACAGGGTTAGAGACGAAATAAAAAATGAATTCTATAAATTTTATACTCAGCAAATAAAACCAAATTTATGAAAGCAGAAGAACTCAAACAGGTGGTAATGGAAAAATATGGTGAAATAGCCTCGCAAAGCAAGTCTCAAAATGAAGCTTCCTGTTGTGGAAGCTCCTGCGGATGTGGTGATTCAGACTTTACATTTATTAACGACGATTATAGTAAGTTGGAAGGTTACAATCCTGATGCTGATTTAGGATTGGGATGTGGACTACCTACGCAATTTGCCGGAATTAATAAAGGTGACCATATTCTTGACCTAGGTAGTGGCGCAGGTAACGATTGTTTTGTTGCTCGTGCAATTGTTGGAGACAGTGGCAAAGTTACTGGTTTAGACTTTACAGATGCCATGCTAGCTAAAGCTAATGACAATGTTAAGAAACTTGGTTTCTCCAATGTGGATTTTATAAAAGGAGATATTGAAGAGATGCCCTTACCGGATAAAAGCTTTGATGTGGTAGTATCAAACTGTGTACTTAACCTGGTACCGGATAAAAATAAAGCATTTTCTCAAATTATGAGGGTTCTTAAGCAGGGAGGTCATTTCTGCGTTTCTGACGTTGTTTTAAAAGGCATATTACCTGAAAATTTACGCAAGGATGCTGAGATGTATGTAGGTTGTGTTTCCGGTGCTGTTGATATTGAAGAATATCTTGATATTATTAAAGCTCAAGGGTTCAACAATGTTACCATTCACAAACAAAAGGAAATAGTACTGCCCGGGGAAGTACTTGAAAAATATCTCTCAAAAGAAGAAGCGGTAAAATTTAATAATAGTGATACAGGTATTTTTAGCATTACCATATCAGGATATAAAAACTAATTTATAAAACATTTTATATAAAAAATTATCAGGATGCCATCTAAAAAACGACTAAAATTTCTTGACCGTTATCTTACATTATGGATATTTCTTGCAATGTTTGTCGGTGTTTTTACCGGATGGTTGTATCCCGGTATATCAAAATTCTGGAATAGCTTTTCATCAGGGACAACAAATATACCAATAGCCATTGGGTTAATCGTAATGATGTTTCCACCATTGGCAAAAGTAAAATACGAGGAATTGGGAGATGTATTTAAAAATACAAAAATTCTTGGCCTGTCTTTGGTTCAGAATTGGATTATTGGCCCGATTCTTATGTTTTTCCTGGCAATTATATTCCTTCGGTTCAACATTGATTATATGTACGGGGTAATCCTTATAGGCCTTGCCCGTTGCATAGCAATGGTAATTGTCTGGAATGACCTTGCTAAAGGAGACACAGAATATGCAGCCGGTTTGGTAGCTTTTAACTCAATTTTTCAGGTATTATTATTTTCATTATATGGTTATGTATTTATTGCTATTTTACCTGGTTGGTTTGGATTACCTGTAAACGATATGGTAGCTAGGATTACAATTGGGCAAATAGCAAAAAGCGTTTTTATTTACCTTGGCATACCTTTTATTTCGGGTTTTCTTACACGATTTATTTTAATCAGGATTAAAAATAAAAGTTGGTACGAAACTAAATTCGTCCCTAAAATTAGCCCTTTAACGCTTATCGCGCTACTATTTACTATTGTAGTAATGTTCTCCCTTAAAGGTGAATATATAGTTAAAATACCTCTGGATGTTATAAGAATAGCCATTCCACTTACTATTTACTTTGCTGTGATGTTTGTACTGTCCTTTTTTATGAGCAAAAGAATTGGAGCAACTTATGAACAGGCTACCACGTTATCTTTTACTGCAGCCAGTAATAACTTCGAATTAGCCATTGCCGTTGCCATTGCAATATTTGGCATTAATTCCGGAGAAGCTTTTGCAGCAGTAATTGGACCACTTGTGGAAGTACCCGTAATGATCGCTTTGGTTAATGTGGCATTCTTTTTTAAAAGGAAATATTTTGTATAATCAAATCAATAATTGCACATGTCTGTAAAACGTTAGTAAATTTTTATAACGTATATCAGGTATGTGCAGTTTTCTTTAGTTTTCGGGTTTGTATAAAACTACTCACTGTAAGTCTATTGACCTCTGTAATTCTAGCAATAGCTGAAACAGATATTTTCTTTTCAAGGAGTTCTTTAATTATTTCCTCTTTGCCAGAAAGTTTAACTTGTTTGTTTTGACTTCCTTTAGGTCGTCCTAATGTTATTCCTTCGGACTTTTTTCTGGCAAGGGCTTCCTTGGTGCGTTGTGAAATTAAATTCCGTTCAATCTCAGCGGATAGGGAGAATGCAAAGGCTAATATTTTTGAATTTATGTTCTTCCCAAGTTCATATCCTTCCTTTAGTGTGAACACCTTTACATCTTTATCCATACAATCATGCAGTATGCTCATTACTTCCATCAGGTTCCGGCCCAGCCTGGATAATTCACTTATAATAATAGTGTCATCCTTTATCAGATTTTTCAATAGTTCTCCTAGAACCCGATCTTTGACTGATTTCATCCCTGAAATTGTTTCCTCTACCCAGGAATCAATTTTGATTTTTTTTCTGGTCAGCAAATTTCAGGATTTCATAACGTTGGTTGTCTATGCTCTGTTTATCTGTCGAAACTCGGATGTAAGCGTAAATCATGGCTAAAAATTAACTATGTTATAACTAATCCATAAAAATAATATATTTATACAAGATATGTATATATATAATATGTATTATATCACATATTATTTATCTAAACTAAATGAACCTTATTTATATACAATTTAATGAAAAAAAACTGGGAGCTGGAAGAGCTAATTGATACTTTTACAATAATGCCAAATGAAATGGATCTTCTTGGTAATAAGACTGGCGAGACTAGGCTAGGGTTTATGGTTCTTTTAAAATTTTTCCAGGTAGAGGCAAGATTTCCAAGTACAAAAAATGAAATTCCAAGGGATGTTATAAAGTATATTGCAAAACAATTGCAGTTAATCGGTGTACCATTTCAGAATTATGACATCAGTAGCAGAGCCCATTATTATCACAAAGAACAAATAAGGAATTTTCTTGGGTTCAGAGAAATAACAGCTGACGATGGTAATCAGCTTACAGAATGGTTGTCTAAATATGTTTTTTATCACGATGCCAATATCGATAACTTGAAGTTAGAAGCTTATAAAAGATTAAGAGAATTACATATAGAACCTCCTACATCAGAACGTATAGACCGTATTACTAAGGCTGCCGTCAATATTTATGAGGATCAATTTTTTAAGGAAACAAATGGTAAATTAACCAGGGAATCAATTGATAAAATGAATAATTTATTAAACGAACTAACCTTTTACGAAGAAAATGAGATAAATTATGATAACGATGAAAATACGATTTCTTTTGGTGACTTAAGATCAGACCCAGGCAGAATTGGTCTGGAAAGCTTTTTAAAGGAAATAACTAAACTCAAAACCATTGGGAAAATTAACCTTCCTGATAATCTGTTTAGTAATATTTCTCATAAAATTCTTAAGAAATACAAACATCAGATTGTAACAGAGGATTTAACTGAAATACGTCGTCATCCGGACTTAGTTAGAAATACGTTGCTTGCCATATTCTTTTGGTTAAGGTACAGGGAAATTACCGATAATCTTATTGAACTACTCATACAAATAATCCATCGTATTGGGATTAGAGCGGAAAATAAAGTGGAAAAAGAGCTTTTAAATGATTTTAAAAAAGTTAACGGCAAGAACCAAATACTGCAAAAAATGGTAGATGTTGCAGTAAATTACCCTGAAGGGATAATCAAAGATGTATTGTATCCGGTAGTAAGTGAAAAAATATTAAAAGCATTGGTGAAAGAATTCAAATCAACCGGCACACATTACAACCAGCGAGTATACACAATCATGAGAGCTTCATATGGTAATCATTATCGTCGAATGGTTCCCGAATTGCTTAATATCCTTGAATTTCGTTCTAATAACGATGTTCATAAGCCAGTTATTAACGCCTTGGAATTAATTAAAAGTTACACTTGTGTTTCTTCACGCTATTTTAATAATGAAAATGAAGTTCCAATTGATGGAGTAATAAAATCAGCAGTGAAACCAATGGTCATGGAACTAGATGATAAAGGTCTTGAGCGTATTAACAGGATAAACTATGAAATTGTTGTATTACAAGCCTTAAGAGATAAGCTTCGTTGTAAAGAAATATGGGTTACATGTGCCAATAAATACAGGAACCCGGATGAAGATTTACCTGCCGATTTTGAGCAGCGCAGGGAAGAAAATTATAAAGCATTGAATAAACCGCTAAATGCCGAAGAATTCATTTCCGGTATCAAACAGGGTATGTACAAAGCATTATTAAAACTTGATAGTGGAATGCCAACAAACTCAAAAGTCCGTCTGTCAGGTAAGAATAATGGATATATAACCTTATCCCCAAGTGATGCGCAAGCCGAACCTATGAATTTGATTAAATTAAAGGCTGAAATAATGCGACAATGGCCCATGACAAGCTTGCTTGACATTCTCAAAGAAAGTGATATCAGACTTTCTTTTACTAACCATTTTAAAACAATGGCAACACGTCAGGAACTGGATCGTGATACTATTCAGAAAAGGCTTATACTTACATTGTATGGTTTGGGTACAAACGCTGGACTTAAACGTATCATAGCCGGTAATCATGGAGAGAAACATCAGGATTTACAATACATCAAAAGAAAATTTATTAATAAAGATAACCTTCGTGATGCAATTGCATCTGTGGTTAATGCGATCTTCAATTCCAGACTTGAGAATATTTGGGGAGAAGGCACGACGACGTGTGCTTCTGATTCCAAGAAAGTAGGGGCTTGGGATCAGAATCTTTTGACCGAATGGCACATACGGTATAGGGGACGTGGAGTCATGATTTATTGGCATGTAGAGAAGAAATCAGTTTGCATATATTCTCAACTTAAAGCCTGCTCATCTTCTGAAGTATCAGCAATGATTGATGGATTATTGAAGCATTGTACTGACATGGAAATCGAAAAGAATTTCGTTGATTCTCATGGACAAAGTGAGGTAGCTTTTGCATTCTGCCATTTACTTGGTTTTAACTTAATGCCAAGACTCAAAGCAATAAATTCTCAAAAATTATATCGGCCGGAGATTGGGATTAGCGAAGCATTTCCAAATTTACAACATATTTTAACCAGGCCGATTAATTGGGAACTTATCTGGCAGCAATATGACCAAATGGTAAAATACGCTACTGCTTTACGTCTCGGAACTGCAGAAACAGAAGCAATCATGAAGCGGTTTACCAGGAATAATTTACAGCACCCGACATATAAGGCTTTTGCAGAGTTAGGAAAAGCTATTAAAACCATTTTTCTTTGTGAATATCTTGATTCTGAAGAATTAAGAATAGAAATAAATGAAGGCTTAAATGTCATTGAAAACTGGAATTCTGCCATCAGTTTTATTTACTATGGAAAAGGTGGTGAATTAGCTACAAATAATATTGAGGAACAGGAAATATCTATTTTGTGTCTTCATTTATTACAAAATTGCCTGGTATATATCAATACTTTAATGATCCAGAAATTGTTAGCACAACAAAAATGGTATGATGTAATGACACCAGAGGATTTTAGAGCATTAACTCCATTGATATATGCCCATATTAATCCTTATGGAGATTTCAACTTAGACATGAACGAAAGAATTCCTCTCGAAATGGAAGAAATTTTACAATAGGTATCGCTGCTATTAATTATTAATCATATATTTACATAGCTACTTTGCAGTACATGACAGCTTCGCTGATTCTACCCCTAAATAGTATACAATAATAACATTGCTGTATTTTAATTATTTGAATTTTTATTGCATATTTTTAAAATAGCCTTGTTTTTTAATTCTATATTTTGTAATTTTGCACATAATTTACAATAAATAAATATAGCGATGATCCTTGAACTTAAAATACGAAACTTTTTATCCTTTAAAGATGAAGTAACTTTCAGCTTTGAAGCTACATCAGATAACACTTTGGATGAATACTATGTGGCCGAACCAGTTCCAGGTGTTAGGATTCTTAAATTGGCTATGGTTTATGGGGCAAATGCTTCTGGCAAAAGTAATCTTCTCCATGCATTCGATTTTATTGGTGATTTTGTTCGACATATTCCGAAGGAATTTGATAATTCAACTCAGTTTATTCCTTTCAAATTTGATATCACCAACGACATGCCTGGAAGCTTTGAATTGATATTTTATATTGATGAGTTAAAATATAGGTATCAATTAGAATTGGATAGAGTAAAAGTTTTGAAAGAAACCTTATTTTATTATCCTGGAACCCAACCAGCTGTGATATTTGACAGACATTTTGATGAAACCAAACAAGTTTCTATTGTTTCTTTTGGGCCTAAAACTAAAATATCAGAACAAGCTGCAGAAGTTATTCAGCTTAAAACTTTAAAAAACATGTCTGTTTTTGCAGCTTTTTCTCAGGTAAACCTTGCTTTACCTGAACTAAAGCGTTCGTTTGATTGGTTTAAGGATAAATTTCATGAAATAATTGATCCATATACTTCATTAACAGCTTTTTCGGATAAACAAATTAAATCTAATGAGCGACTTAAAAAACAAGCTTTAGAATTTATTAAAGAAGCTGATTTTAATATTTCTAATGTTTCAGTCGAAGATGAAATTCAAAAGATTCCTGATGAAATGTTGAAAATGTTTGAATTTGGTCCATTTCCTGATGAAGAAAAAGCTCAAATTATTAAAGAAAAGGCTATTCATATTGAGCGAACAATCTTTGAACACCGCATTGTTAAAAATGGGCAAGAGGAGTTTCATAAATTACCTGAATCACTAGAATCAAAGGGAACTATGAGGTATTATGGTCTGTCTGCACCGTTTTTTAATACTATTGAAAATAATTCTTTTCTTCCAATCGATGAAATTGGTACAGCTTTGCACCCTTTATTGGTTATTCATTTTTTAAAAGAATTTCTCAAAAAATCAAAACAAGCTCAACTGTTATTTACAACTCATAACCTATCATTACTTCTTGAAAAAGAACTTCTTAGAAAGGATGCTATTTGGTTTACAGAGAAAAGTGAAAATGGAACAACATCTATTTTCTCATTAGCCGATTTCAATTTCCGCAAAGAACTATCATTTTATAATGCTTACAAACAGGGTAAATTTGGGGCAATTCCCATTTTGGAGGATAAATAATGGCAAGACGATCCGGGAATAGATTATTAAGAACCAATTATGTAGTTTTAGGAGATGGTCAATCGGAACAATACTATCTTAAGCATCTGAAGAAATATAAAAACTATAAATATGCTATCCGACCATATCTTTTTGCTAGCATTACAATTGAGTCCGTTGAAGATATTATTGACGAATTACTGTCAGGAGGATGTGATCAGATTATATATTTTACTGATTATGATACGATAGTGTTACAAGGAAAACAACAACAATTTGATAAACTTATAAGTAAGTATAAGAATCGTAAAGAAGTAGTCATTTGTGAAAGCATGCCTTGTATTGAATATTGGTTTTTGCTTCATTTTCGAAAAACGACTCATGTGTTTCGAAATGCCGATGAAGTTCTATGTGAGTTGGTTAAATATATCAACACATACTCTAAGGAGAAGGGGTTTCTTGAAAAGGAGAAATGGGTAATAGAGTTGTGCAAGTTTAGTAAGTTGGAAACAGCAATAACTAATGCTACTTTGATATTAATACAGAAAGAGAATGAGGAAGTAGGAGATTTTTTTCCATTTACTAAGGTACATTTAGGTATAGAAAAATTTGAGCAACAAAAAACGAACATTAGTTAATAATATATCACGCTAGCTATAAAGGTATTAGCTATTTAGATTAGGTGAGTTATTAACATTTTAGAAATGAATACTTTATTTACTTTATTTTTGTAAAATAAATGATAAATGCCTATGTAACATAATTTAATATGAAGAGTTCAAAAAACAAAAAGTGAATACTTTCCGTCTCGCCAGACTTTTGAGGTATCCACTTTTTGAGGAAGGATATAATTGATTTTCAGAAAACCAGCAAGCTTAACTCGCCTTGTTTATATCCAGTTTTATGTTTACGAAAATAAGATAATAAATTTAAAATTAATAAAATTATGCATAAAAATCAACATGTAGTTCCACATAATAGTCAGTGGGCTATAAAAGGCGAAGGCAATGAAAAAGCTACAAAAATTGTTGATACTCAAAAAGAAGCTATTAATATTGCTAAAGAAATCGCTAAAAACCAAGAGGCAGGATTAATCATTCATCGACCAAAAGGTAAAATCAGATATAAAGAAAGTTTTGGTAACGAACCCAATGCACATAAAATTTGAGATATATGAGCAATTATTTAATTTCATTAAATCAGTTTGTTGATTTTTCTCAAGCAACAGAAAATGGTAAAAAGAGAATTATTGCCCAACAGTTAAGACCTGATAAACTCAAAATTACCTGGTATCAAACACCTAAAGCTAGAGTTAAAAAATACTTCGAGCTTCATGGAGATCTTAACCCAATTAAGGATGGTATTAGTACCTTAATGAAAAAAGTGCCTAAAAATAAAAAAGACGAGGATAACAGACGTACTTCTATTGAAGCATTGGAAAGATTTGTAGAAATGAAACTTCCTTCGATATTTAATCAAGTAAATTATAGTGTAGTAAAACCTACTAATAAAAGTGTTGCAATATCTGAGGTTGAAGTTAAAGTAGCGCCTGAAATAATAATAAAGGGCAATTTGGAAGGTAAGGTTGTACTTGGTGCAATAAAGATTCACATCTCTAAGAACAAGCCTTTTGATTACAATAGAGCTCAAGTTGTTGCGTCAATAATTTTTAAATACTTAAAAAATGTTATTGCGGTGGATGACGAAATAGTCCTACCTGAATTATGTTTTTGTCTTGATATTTTTGCAGGAAGAATAGTTTCGGCTCCTGAAAATTTGGATGTTATTGATGTTGAAATTGTAAACATATGCAATGACATTAAAAGAATATATAATGCAGCTTAAACTAACAGAAGAGGCAATTCAATGCCCTATTCGCAATAATTGATAGTATTTATAATGAAGTATTGTAGCTTAACATATTGTTAAATATTACATTAGTACTTTGATATGCGAATTTTTTATGAATATAATATAATAATAACTTCTAAAATATTACTAACATGATAAATTTAACTTATTATAAATCAAATGTTTTAATAATTTTTATCGTAAGTATTGTAATCGCATTATTCCTTGCTAAAATTAATCTTGGGTTATCATTTTCAATAATCATAGTAATTAGTGCGATACTGGCAATAATAAATAAATGGTTATGGAAATATTGGCCATTTTCTTATATGTTTTGGATTACAGATTTTTCAGGACGTTATGAAGGTGAGTTGGAATATGAATATCGCGATGAAAATAGCAGTATAAAAACAGGAAAACTTAAGTATATTAAAACAATCCATCAAACTGGTAGCAACATAAATATCTTTTCTTTTACATTTACTTCTGAAGGCAATCAATCATCATTATCAGAAAGTAAAAGTGTATATGTTGAAAGAATGAAGGATGAAAAACATTATCAAATAATCTACTCCTATCTAAATGATGGTAATCCCAAATTAGGATATCCTCCCCATTATGGTACTGAAATAATTAAGTTTATTAAAAAGGGCAATAAAAAAATACTTTCTGGTAATTATTTTACAAATAGGTTACCTTATCAAACAAGAGGATCATACAATGAGTTGTTAAAAGTAAGTAATAATCTTAATCATGAATTTTAAATATATTTAATATGGCAAATTGTAACGAACTATTTCAGCATTATAATAATGCAATAAAACTTTCTGATGACAAAAGAACATTACTTATTTCTGCACGGGAATCTCTAAGAAAAAGAATAAAAGGAGGCTTTTCACAACTTTCTGAAAAAGATTATAATACACATGAGTTAGATTTTCAAAGTCAAGGTTCTTTTGTAATGGATACAATTATCCGACCACTTAATGATGATTTTGATTTAGATGATGGCATTTATTTTCAGGGCAACTTACCTTCCCAAAAAAGAATAAAACCAGAAGTTTTCCATGAATTAATAATAAAAGCAATTGATAAGAATAATGGTATTGAAGAGATAATTGATAAATCAACTTGTGTTCGTGTAAAATACAAAAATGGCAATAATAATGGCAAAGATTTGGGTTTTCATATTGATCTTCCTATTTATTATGCATACAATTTCACAAATCCAGAACTAGCAGATAAACAAAAGGGATGGATATTAAGCAATCCTGTTGAGTTTATTGCTTGGTTTGAAGAAAAAGCTAAATCTAATTTTCAAAAGGCTTTCCTTTTAGAATCTCGCAATTTTTCTCAACAATATGAAATATGGTTAAATGATATTCGAAAGAAAGATTGTCAATTACGTAAACTAGTGAGATACATGAAGGCTTGGGCTGAATTGAAGAAAAATGAAATGCCATCTGGAATTATTATGACCATCCTAGTAGCAAATAATTTTGTTTTAAATGAAGAACATGATGATATAGCGTTAAGGGATACATTGGTAAACATCAAAAAATACCTGAATAATAATAATTTCAGTTGTCCAAGACCAACAGCTCCCTTTGGTGAAGATTTATTTGCAGAAAAATCAGATAAGGAAAAAAATTATTTTCTTAATGCATTAGATAGCCTTATTTTCTCTGCTAATAAAGCTATCAGTATAGAAAGTCAAAAGGAAGCTTGTGAAGAATGGCAAAAACATTTTGGTGAACAAAGATTTCCTAGACATTTAGTAAAAGACTCTATTACAATTATTCATAAGCAAGAACCAAGTTTGGATTCATTAAAAAGTTCAATAGTTCATAAACCATGGTCAATGAAAATTTAATTTCAAAAGAATTTGAAGTAGTCTCTAAAAAATACAATAAGTTGTTTCCTCCGGAAAAACTTGATAATAATTGGGTAATTTGTGGAGACTATGAAGTGATTGACCCAAAGGGATATTGTTGGGAAACTTATGGAATAAAAATTCTAATTCCTGATATGTTTCCATATGAGCTACCTAAACTTATTGAAACATCTGATAAGATAAAACATCATGAGGATTGGCACAATACAAATGGAGCATGTTGTCTATCACCTGATGCTACAATATATAGAGAAATTGGTTTGCCAATTTCTCTAATAAAATGGTTAGATACATTTGTTCATGATTTTTTAGCTAACCATGTTATTAAAATCAGAGAAAATAATTATGCTAAAGGAGAATTTTCACATGGTACAAAAGGAATTATTGAGGGTTATTTTGAAGTTTTTGGTACAAATGACACTAAAATTATTAATCAAAAACTAAAATTACTTTGCAGTTCAATTCAATTAGGTAGGAATACTCCTTGTTTTTGTGGTAGTAATATAAAATTCAAAAATTGTTATTTAAAAACTCCATATACTCATACCATACTAGGCATTCCTGTTTCAGTTATTGAAAAAGATTATAGAGAAATTAGTAGCTACCTTTTAACATCAAATTCATTATAATGAAAACTTAAGAATAATGAATTTTTATATGTAACTATTTTTTTTGATTTCTATAATAATTAACTCATTTTTAATTTTGTAAATGTAAATTAACACGTTACACAATTTAATTAATGTCGAAAAAATTAAATTCCCTGTAGTAGAAAAATTTGGAAATCTAAATATCGATTGAATTACTAAATTTAACATTTAATCATAATTGGTTATTAAAATAATGTTCGAACAAACTTTCAAGAATATAGATGATATACTTCATAAGGATGCTGGTTGTGGTAGTGAACTGGATTATGTGGAACAAACTTCATGGATATTGTTTCTTAAATACCTTGCTGATTTTGAAAAGGATAAAGCAACAGCTGCAGAGTTAACAGGTAAAACATATAAGCCTATAATTCAGTCTGAATTTAAATGGGAAACCTGGGCTGCTCCAAAACTTGGAAATGGCAGGATTGATCACAACGCTTTAACTGGCGATGATCTTAAGGAATTTGTTGATCATAAACTCTTTCCTTATCTCAATAAATTTAAAACTGAAGCCGAAAGCCCTGATACAATTGAATATAAGATAGGGGAAATTTTTAGTGAACTTAAGAACAAACTTCAAAGTGGATATTCATTACGCGATGTCATAAACCTAATAGATGACCTTCGTTTCCGCACACATGCTGACAAACACGAAATGAGTCATTTGTATGAGGATAAGATTAAGAATATGGGCAATGCCGGGCGTAATGGTGGTGAGTATTATACACCGCGCCCACTCATCAAAACAATTGTAAAAGTTATTGCTCCAAAAGTGGGCGATAAAATTTACGATGGAGCTGTTGGTTCAGCCGGCTTCTTATGCGAAGCTTTCGAGTACCTCAAAGCAAGTAAAAACCTTTCATCAAAGGATATTGAAACACTTCAAAAAAGGACTTTTTATGGTAAGGAAAAGAAGTCCCTGGCCTATATTATTGGAACAATGAATATGATTTTGCATGGTGTCGAAGCCCCAAACATTCTGCATACTAATACCCTTACTGAAAACCTAGCCGACATACAAGAGAAAGACAGATACGATGTAATTCTTGCCAATCCACCATTTGGAGGAAAAGAACGTGCCGAAATACAACAGAACTTTCCCATCAAAACCGGGGAAACAGCTTTCTTGTTTTTGCAACATTTCATTAAAATACTCAAGACAGGCGGAAAGGCAGGTGTAATTATAAAGAACACTTTTCTAAGCAATACCGATAATGCTTCGGTAAGCCTCCGAAAACAATTGCTTGAAAGTTGTAATTTGCATACTGTGTTAGAATTACCGGGAGGCACTTTTACGGGTGCAGGAGTTAAAACTGTAGTGCTGTTTTTCTATAAAGGTATACCTACCAGAAATATATGGTATTATCAATTAAATTTAGACCGCAATCTAGGAAAAACAAATTCACTCAACGAAACCGATTTATCAGAATTTATCATTTTCCAAAAAAACCTTACCGAAAGCGAAAATTCCTGGACTGTTGATGTTGTTAATATTAACACAACAACATTCGACCTCTCTGCCAAAAATCCAAACAAAAAGGAAGAAACTGTCTTACGCTCGCCAAAAATTATTATAGACGAAATGAAGGAATTAGACTTAGAAAGCGAATCGATTTTAAACTCAATTCTGAAAATTATATGAAAAAGGGTTGGGAAATAAAAAAACTTGGGGAGATTTGTACAGTTATTGCTGGTCAATCTCCAGAAGGAAAATTTTACAATTCTGAAGGTAAGGGCTTACCTTTTTACCAAGGCAAAAAAGAGTATGGTGATAAATATATAGGAGAACCAACCACTTGGACAACGAAAATAACTAAAAAAGCCGAAGCTCAAGATATATTGATGTCTGTTCGTGCACCAGTTGGCCCGATTAATTTTTCAACTCAAACAATATGTATCGGTCGTGGCCTTGCTGCAATTAGAGCTAGTAAAATGATTGACAAAGAATTCCTTTTTAATTTTTTATTGAAACATGAAAATGAAATTATAGGGAATACAGGTGCTGTTTTCAATTCAATCAATAAAGCTCAAATTGAAGCCATTTTAATCCAAATTCCACCACTCCCAGAACAACAACGCATTGTCTCGATTCTCGACCAAACATTTGCTGCCATAACTAAAGCCAAAGAAAACGCCCAACGCAACCTCCAAAATGCCAGAGAAGTTTTTGAAAGTTATTTGCATGAAGTTTTTGAGAATAAAGGCGAAGGGTGGGACAAAAAAAAAATTAAAGATTGTTTCAAATTGAAAAGTGGAGATGGATTAATAAGCAAAAATATGAATTATGATGGAGAATTTCCAGTATTTGGAGGAAATGGAATTGCAGGGCTTCACAACCGTTATAATTTGTCAGGGAGCAATGTAATTATAGGAAGAGTAGGTGCTTTATGCGGAAATGTAAGGCACATTACTGAAAACATTTGGTTAACTGATAATGCTTTTAAAGTTGTAGATTTCAAATTTGATTTCGATCATTCATTCTTAACTTATTTACTTAATTATAGAAATTTAAGAAGTAATGCAAGACAAACAGCACAGCCAGTTATTTCAAATTCTTCATTAAAAGATGTTATTTTAGAATTTCCAAGATCCATAAATGATCAACAAACCATTGTTAACAAACTCAATGCCCTTTCAGCCGAAACCAAAAGATTAGAGGCCATTTATCAACAGAAACTCTTAAATTTGGAAGAACTTAAAAAATCAGTTTTGCAAAAGGTGTTTAACGGGGAATAATAGTGTTAGTAATCTATGAATCCTAAAATCTTATTTGACGGTTATTTGATAGGAAGCCATGTTGCTTTTTTAAGTAGCTGAATTTAAGGCATATTTTATTTGATGGTTATTTGATGGATAATAAAATACGTATTGTATGAACGAAGCAGAAACAAGAGCAGAACTAATTGACCCCAAGTTAAAAGCTTGTGGTTGGGGAGTTATTGAAGGCTCAAAAATACTTCGGGAATATAATATTACAGCTGGTAGGATACAAACAGGGGGAATCAGATCAAAAAAACTGACAGCCGATTATGTGTTAGTTTACAAAGGAATAAAACTTGCAGTAATAGAAGCAAAAAGTAACGAACTTTCAGTGGGAGAGGGCGTAGCACAGGCTAAATTATATGCCCAAAAACTAAATATTGAAACTACCTATTCAACTAATGGGAAGGAGATTTATTACATAGATTTTAAATCAGGTATAGAAAGTTTAGTTGAACATTTTCTTGCACCAAATGAACTTTGGGACAAAACTTATACTGATAAAAACGAATGGAGAGAAAAATTTAGTGTTGTCCCTTTCGAAGATAAAAGCGGAACTTGGCAGCTTAGATATTATCAGGAAATTGCAGTTAAGAATACAATGGAGGCTATTGCCAATAAAAAAACGCGTATTCTATTAACCCTAGCAACCGGAACAGGAAAAACTGCTATTGCATTTCAAATTTCATGGAAGTTATTTCAATCCCGTTGGAGCTTAACTCACGATGGAAAACGACGACCACGAATATTATTTTTAGCCGACCGAAACATTTTGGCAGATCAGGCTTATAATTCATTCTCTGCATTCCCCGAAGATGCCTTGATACGCATTAAACCAGATGAAATAAGAAAACATAACCGAGTGCCAACTAATGGCAGCATTTTCTTTTCCATTTTTCAAACCTTTATGTGTGGCATGGATGAAGAAGGTAATCCAGTTCCCTATTTTGGAGAATATCCGTCAGATTTTTTCGATTTTATCATTATTGATGAGTGTCACCGAGGAGGAGCAAATGATGAAGGTAACTGGAGAGGGATATTGGAATATTTTTCTCCAGCTGTTCAATTGGGTTTAACCGCTACGCCAAAACGTAAAGACAACATTGATACTTACAAATATTTCGGAGAACCGGTTTATATTTATTCTCTTAAGGAAGGTATTAATGATGGATTTTTAACACCTTTCAAAGTAAAACGCATCAAAACCACTCTCGATGATTACATTTATACAAGTGATGACCAAATTATTGAGGGTGAAATTGAAGAAGGCAGACTTTATAAAGAACCCGACTTTAACAAGATAATAGAAATAAAAGCACGCGAAGCAAAAAGGGTTCAGATATACATGGATGATGTTGACCAAAAAGAAAAAGCAATAATTTTTTGTGCCACTCAAGACCATGCTGCCGCTATTCGTGATTTGGTAAATCAAATTAAAAAAAGCAAAGACCCAAACTATTGCGTCCGTGTTACAGCTAATGATGGTGTGATTGGCGAACAGTTCCTTAGGGAATTTCAGGACAATGAAAGATTAATTCCGACTATTCTTACCACATCACAAAAACTTTCAACAGGAGTTGATGCCAGAAACATACGAAATATCGTATTACTTCGGCCAGTAAATTCTATGATTGAATTTAAACAAATCGTTGGACGAGGCACACGGTTATTTGATGGTAAAGAGTTTTTCAATATTTATGATTTTGTGGATGCTTATCATCATTTTGCCGATCCGGAATGGGATGGAGAGCCAATTTATGATGAAACATGCTCGAAATGTGGACAGATACCATGTATATGTGATAAAAAAACTCCAATACCCTGCCCTGTTTGTGGACAAAAACCATGTATATGTCTTAATGATCCGCCACCACCATGTTTTAAATGCGGTCAATCACCTTGTATTTGTAAAAAGAAGGTAAAAATTAAGTTGAAAGATGGGAAAGAACGAGAAATACAACACATGATTTCCACTTCGTTTTGGAGCAATGAAGGTAAACCTATATCAGCAGAGGAATTTCTAAATAATTTATTTGGTGCCTTACCGGAATTTTTCAAAAATGAAGAAGAATTAAGAAGAATATGGAGTAATCCTATAACTAGAAAAACATTACTTAAGAATCTGGATGAAGCTGGATTTGGCAAAGATGAGTTATTTACATTGCAGAAGTTGATTGATGCTGAAAAAAGTGATCTTTTTGATGTTTTAGAATATGTATTTAATAGTGATATTAAACCAATGTCCCGTCAGGCAAGAGTAAATGCTACGGAAGCAACTATCTATGCGTTACTAAATGCCAGACAGAAAGATTTTATTGAATTTGTTTTGACGAAATATATAGAAACTGGTTTTGAAGAACTTGACCAGGATAAATTACCTTTTTTACTTACTAATAAATACCAATCCCTTGAAGATGCCAAAGCAATTTTAGGGGAAGTTGTTGAAATAAGCTCCTTATTCATTGAGTTTCAAAAATATTTGTATCAAAAAAAGATTGCTTAATAAACCTACCCGCCCTCCCTTCAAAGGTATAAAGTCTTTATTAAATTGGAATTAAAGCGATTTAGGAGCTATTTCGTTCCACTACTCTTCGGTACCGCCCATCTCGTACCTCGATGGAGCCCCGTAACCTTGTTGCGTTCCTCTGCATAACCCCAGAAACGCTTTTTCTCTTTTTCGAGAAAGAATCTTGATACGTTTTCCGAAAAATGAAAACAAATCAAAATCCTTTCAGCCTTTATGGATAGTAAATCCCCGATAAAAAAGTAACTGATTCTGTAGTTTAATTAATATACAAAATACTTAATTGTCTTTTAAGTTAATGTTTATGCGATCCAATGACTTACCGAAGAAAGTGTACACCATTTGTCCAACAATCATATCTCGATATATAAAACCTACATATCTACTATCAAAGGCATTATCTCTATAGTCCCCAAGTAGGAAATAACAATCATTTGGTACAATTAGGTTTGATATATTAGTTTTAGTACTATCATAATACTGAATATTTTTATATGCTTTATGTATATGTCCATTTGGTAATTCTTCTTCAAACTCAATAACTCTGATATTGTCACAAACATTCTCGTTCAATAAATTCACTTTACATCTTTTTTTGTTAATAGTTACAAAATCATCTTTAAGATCAATTGTGTCATTCGGCAATCCAATAATTCTATATCCCCAAAACTGATTATTTTTTTTGAAAACAACCAAATCACCATATGTTATTGGTTTTTTCATAAATGCCCTTAGGTCGGCAACTATATGATCTCCGGAATGAATTGTAGGTTGACTTGAATTTGAGGGCCATTTAAAACTTTTGGTTCCCAATAAATAGTTAATATAACCTTTAAAATTAATTAAACCAATAAATATAACTATTATCAAAGCGTAATAATACCATTTATTATAATTTTTAAGATGATATTTCTTTTGACGATTTGCATTAATTGTAGCATCCACAAGATTATAGAGAACAATTAATAATTGTATAGCAAAATAAAACATGTACCCGTAAAATGTAGTTGTGATCCTTGCTAATCCCATTACAAAAGGCATTACCACTAGTAATGAAAATAATATTATTATACCTTTAAATAATTGTCCATTATATAATTGACCAAAACCTGGAATAAACAATGACATAATCAAAGCAATTATTGGCCGCCTTGGTTTATTATTATCTATTTCAGAATCACTTAATTTTGCTTTTAATATTCTATCACTTAATGTATCAATTTCGTGCTTGGGAAGTTCAAAACCACAGCTTGAGCAATATTTTAAGCTAGTGTTGTTTTCTGTACTACATTTTGAACAAGTTATTGTTGCCATTCTGTTATTGTTTCAATAATTATACTTAATGTTAACTGAAGCAATTTATATTATAATAATTAAATATCTATAAAAGTTATGCTAAATTTCAATTAATTACATCCCAACCCACCCATTCAAAGGTATAAAGTCTTTATTAAATTGGTATTAAAGCCATTCAGGTTTTATTCCGTTGAACTTCATAAACCCCGAAACGCTTTTTCTATTCTTGAGAAAGGTTTTTGATATATTTCCGGAAAAACGGAAACAAATCAAAATCATTTCTGCCTTTATGGATAGTAAATCCCGATAAAAAAAGGAATAGTTATGTATTCTCATCCTGGTTAAGCAAAAATAATCTTCGTTCCGTTTTAGTCAAGGGTTTAAGAGCTATTGATAAATATTTTATTTTTCGGTATCAATTGCCCTTGACAAAATCTCCACTTTCGATTGGGAGAGGCTTAACAGGAAGACAATGACATTTAGTATTCAAAAAAGTTTTTGGGCTGGTGAAAGAAAAAAATAATTAATAACTGATTGTTTAAGAGTAGCTCAATTACTTCAATAAAGTATTATAAATCTGGTTTGGGAATTCCTTCCCGAATCAATTTCCACTTATTTAAATATTTAGGACATGTATTATTTATGTAATGGTCAATTTTATTAATCTTATCATCATTATTATCAAAATATTGGGAATAACTTAATAATCCTTGCCATTTTTCAATATTGACCAAAGAATCTGTTAAAACATAATGTGTAAATTCACATGGATATTTTAATACATAGTTTAAACAATTCTGTGATATGCCTTCAGCTAACCCACCATCTGCAACTTTTACAACCTCATTTAAAATAAAAAAGTAAAAAGGTCTTGTCTCTTTATTATTAGTCAATGTACTGTCCAAAAATCCAAATGTAATAGTATCATCGCTTGGGGCAAATTCACAGTTATAATACATTTTCGAGTATTTATCAATCTTTGGATTTTTAAGATAAAAATCAATGCTCTTATTGTTTATAGTCAAGACTTGTATTTTATTAAGTAAGGAAGGATTATTCTTTGGATCATTTTCACGAGACAATTGGCTAGATGCATTTATACTGATAAATATAAATCCAAGCAGTAAAATAATATTTTTCATGTTAAGCTGTTCTTAAATGAAATTGAATCATATTATTATATTCTACGAAAACGAATTGCCTATGAACTTTCTTATTTCCTTTCAACATATTTGAAGTTTTTATGCCCATCCTGAACTTCAATCAATTTGACAGTATTGATAGAAATGCCTTTTCTATACCTAATAAATCTCGACATATCACCAATGATCAATGTGTCTTGTAGATAAACCCTATCAAAGTAATAAATAGTTCGTTTATTACTATTTTGTGTAAACCGGATTTCAATGGATGGACTATTTTTTAATTCAAAAGGTTTGTTATTCTTATCTACACATTTAATATAATCAATTGGATTTGCAAGATATTGAACTATATCACCAACTGGCCCACGAGTATTTACTAGACGAAGTTTGGAAGAATCAATCCCATTGAATTGAGATTTAAAACTTTCAACTGGAATATAATAAGTTGTACAACTAACGATTCCGGTAACTATCAAAATAAAAGATCCTAATTTAATTGAGTTTTTTAAAATCGTTATTCTACCTGGTGTCATATCCTTTTTTTCTCAAAAGTAAACAATATTAAAATAGTCATTGAACCTAATGTAAAAATATTAATTCAACCTAATTTCTAGAAGCAATTTTATTCCAAGT
This sequence comes from uncultured Bacteroidota bacterium, assembly GCA_963766305.1. GTDB lineage: Bacteria > Bacteroidota > Bacteroidia > Bacteroidales > JAAUTT01 > JAAUTT01. Next base: position 2,968 of record CAVYAE010000011.1, on the reverse strand, counting down.
ATCATCCATAATTTCAGTTTTAAAGGCATCGGTTATTTTAAGATACTTTTTCAGGTCTTTTTCTTTTTTAGGAGCCCCCATATCCTGTAAGGCTTTAATATTTACACCTAACATAATGCTATTGGTAATGAATGTTTTTCGGGCAGTATGGAAGGTAATGGCTTTATATAGAGGTAACGATTCTTCAGTTGTTTCACTACCTATCACTGTTTTTTTTATCACCAGCCTGTTGAATCCACCGGAAGATGATTGGGTTTTAGCAATGATTTCGCAACATTCTTTGATGTAATCGTTTAGGTTTTGAATGGCCATTCCTTGTAAAGGTTTTTCGTTACTATGGTAATGTTTAAGTATTTCAAGGGCATAATCATTCAGGGGGATTGAATTTATCTGGCCAGTTTTCTTTTGTGTTTTGGTGAGAATTTTTCCCTGAATATGTTCCTGCCTTAAGGAAATAATGTCGCTGTACCTAAGTCCGGTAAAACTGGCAAAACAGTATAAATCCCTTACCCTGTTCAACCTGTCATTTCTAAAATCATAATTTAATAATGTAAAAAGTTCATCCAACGACAGAAAAATAACCTCTTTTTCTGGTTCGATGGCTTTAAGTTTATCGTAAATATCACCCTTATAATAGTTGCGTTCTTCAGCCCAGTGTAAGAATGTTGAAAGCACACGCAGAATTTTAGCATAATATCCTGTCTGTTTTTTTTCAGTCAGAAATGTATATTTTTTTAGTTTGTCTATAAACAGGACGTTTAATTTATCCCAGGTTAGATAATACCTGGTCGATTCCTGGAAACGGAACAGGAAGTTTTTCACCGTAACATATCCCTTTATAGTACGTTCTGCTTTATCAGGTTTATTAGCTGTGATAAATTCGTCAAATACTTTAAAAAATGGTTCTGTCTTTTTAATAGCACTTTCATCCGGCACAAAAAACATTTCATTTATTTCATCTGCCGTTATTTTACGCTTATCATCCAGGGCTTTGTTAAATAAATCCCTGGCTTTAGATTCAATCCGGTCAAGGAATTGATTGAATTTTAAATAATCGCTGTAATCTTTATCATTAACAGAAGGAAGTTTTAGCCTTTGTTTCTTGATATTCCAATCGCTAACCTTAACCTTACCAAGTTGTTTCCTGTATTTTGAATAATCTAAAGCGATTTGAGCGATAACAGGTAATTGGCCTTTTTTATCAATTTTTGTTACCTTTAAGTAAAAATGAATTTGCCCCATGTCCATTAAAATTAGTATAAACAAAGATATAAAACAGGGGTCAAATAAGGGGCAAATTATTTGTAAAATGTTGTCAAATGAAGTAAAAATTATTTAATATTAGTTTGTAAATACCTATAATATAAATATATTAGGATAATAAAATAAAATGAAGTAAAATAGGTTCAAGTCCCGCCCCGGGTACTCTAAAACCCCTTATAACGATTGATTATAAGGGGTTTACTTTTTAATGAGATACAAATAAGATACAAAAAACGATAAAAGAAGAGCAGAAAAGGAATAATAAAAGCAATTATATTAATTGAACCTTTTATTTAATGTCAGATATATTAAGCAGTTCTTTATTAGCTGTAATAATTATAATATTTTCAAACTTACAATCTTTGTCATGTGTTATATAGGGTATATTTTTGGACTTTAGAAATTGAAAGTAGTAATAATCATTGAAATCTTGTCCTAAACTAACCAAATCTGGTAAAAATGAAAAAGGATCAATAACATCAAACTCATCATTCATTAATAAAGTATAATCACTTAAAGCTATTAAATCTGTAGCAAGATTACTTAATTGGGATTTGTAATCTGATTTTGGATTATCCCTATAATCATTCTTAAAGCTGAAATTTTTGTGATTAAACCCTAATTTATCGAAATATGCCTTCATTGCAACATTTCTCATAAATGCATTTATTATTTCTGATAATACCAGACTTGTTAAAATTATCTTAGGCTTATTTTTAACATGTTTTTCTGCTTCGGGGTCTTTTATTTCGTTTAAGTTTATTAATGCCTCAACAAAGGATTGATAGGGAACTTCATATTTATTTCCAATACCAATACCATAATATTTCAATGCTGAAATCCAGATATTTGCATCAAAATAATAAACTGGTGAATCTTCCGGTGGAAAATCTTTTATATCATAAATAAGATATGACATTAGGAAGAAAGTAATTCGCTAATAGCTTCATTCTGTAACTTAATGTCTTCTTGATTAGTAGCTAAATAAATCGCATTATTAACTTTTTCTTGCCAAATAACATTTTTTTCAACACCTTCAAGTTTCAGTAATTCTCCGGCTTTACTAAAATCCATATATAATTTTCCAATGGAAGCATTTGCAAACCCTGATGTAATATTTTTTAGTCCATCAAATGAAAGGCACACAGGAGTATTATTACTTAATAATGGAGATATTACCTCATAAACTTGAATGCCAAAATTGTGTGTAACTGCATTCTGTGACTTTATTATGTCTAAGATATTAATTGATATCATAATTAAGATGAGTAGGCAAATATAACAATATACGAATATTTTACTAAATTCTCTATTTTTATTTATATTAAGAAACGAAAAATAAGATGAATTGTTGCACCTTTAAATGGATTTGGTATTTTATGGGAAGTTGCAGACTGGTTTGTTAAGTTATAATAACAGTCATTTGTCATAATATGTAAAGACCCACCATTTTTATGACATAACCAAAAAATATCCTTTAATCCAGACCCACCTTTGGTGCCGATTTTAGTTGTATTACCTTTTATTGCCCATGTAATTGCTTCGGATGCAGATTTTATATTATCCAATCCTTTGGTAAAGTTTGCAATTTTTTTTAAAAACCCTTCACCCAAATCCACCAAAGTAAATTTCAATTCACATTGTTTTGGGAAATACTGTCCGCATACAAAAATTGGGTCTGTTGTATTTGCATGAAGACCAACAT
>CAVYAE010000010.1:0-17269 GCA_963766305.1 uncultured Bacteroidota bacterium | reverse complement strand
ATAATTATTATTTTGCGTTAAAAACCGGCATTCCTCTGCTTCCAGTGATGCAATTTGAACCATCAGTTCAGGATCCCAGGTTTGAGCAAGTCCATAAGCCTGGGGAAAAGTAGTTGTGGGAGCTTCGCCCTTGCCTTTAACCGCCCAGTTGGCCGGACCACTCAAGGCCAGACCATGCAATCCTTCCACAATTTTGGTACCTTTTATACCTAAACGTGGTATAGACAGATGTGTAGAGAGGCAGTTGATTTTCTCCTCCGGAGTCATTAAAGATATTAAATTTTCAAGACGTTTTTCATCGGATAAATCAGGGTTTTGAAAAGGATAGGTCTGAGAATAGGATTCTAATCTTACAGTTAATATTAAAATAACAAATAGAAAATTTCTCATAAATGTAAAATGTTTTCCGGTTTATCAACAATTTTATCTGACATAAAAATCTAAAAGTAACTTGTTTTCAATATATGCCTGCAGGTGGTCCCCTATTTTTACCGGACCTACATTGGACGGGGTTCCTGTGAAAATAAGATCCCCCATTTTTATGGTTATGAAATTAGAAATGTGAGCAATAAGCCTATCGAATGCAAAAATCATATCCGCCGTATTGCCAGTTTGAACAGTAATGCCATTAATGTCAAGATGAAAATTTATATTTTTTAATTCTTTAAATTCCGATTTTTTTATAAATCCTCCTATTGGGGCCGAATAGTCAAAAGATTTGGATACTTCCCAAGGCAATCCCCTGCTTTTGCATTTGTCCTGTATATCCCTTGCTGTAAAATCAATACCAATACCTATTTCGTTGTAGTACCTGTGAGCAAATTTTTCATCAATACATTTACCTACCCTGTTCAATTTTAAAACTATTTCTGTTTCATAGTGAAAATTATTTGTAAAACCCGGGTAAAAAACCGGTTTATTGCCTTTAACCACTGCAGTGTCTGGTTTCATAAAAAAAACAGGTTCCTCAGGAATTTCATTATTAAGTTCCCGGGCATGGTCAACATAGTTGCGACCGATAGCAAATACCTTCATTTTTTAAATCCTCGTAATTTAATAGCCGTGAGCACTTTTTTTGTATACAAAGGGAAATCACTGTTCATCATCCAGCTGTAATATGCAGGATCTTTCATGAAAACCTCCTCAACGGCCATGCCTTTATACTTTCCAAAATTAAATACTTCCACTCCTTTTTCATCCAAAATAATCCTGCCTATAAAATCCACACTTTTATTTTGTGATGAAAAATCGGATAACTTGTCTATATCATTTTCCAATTCAGTGTACTTATCCAGCTGAGACTGCAATACTTCATAAGTAGCCTTGGTGTCAGCTTCAGCAGTATGAGCATTATTTAAATCCTTGTTACAATAGAATTTATACGCAGCTGACAAGGTTCGCTGTTCCATTTTGTGATAAATTACCTGTACATCGATAAATTTGCGCTTTTTCAGATCAAAGTCTATATCGCATCTTAATAATTCTTCAGCTAAAAGTGGCAAATCAAACTTATTTGAATTATATCCGGCAAAGTCACATCCTTCAAAAACATTTGCCAGGGTTTTAGCTAAATCCTTAAAGATGGGCGCATCTTTTACATCTTCATTTGTAATTCCATGCACAGCTGTAGCCTTAGGGTCAATAGGCATTTCCGGATTAACACGGTAAGTTTTGGATTCCTCCCTCCCATCCGGGAAAATTTTCAAATAAGATATCTCAATAATTCGGTCTGAAACAATATTCAAACCTGTAGTTTCCAAATCAAAAAAAACAAGAGGATTTTTAAGGTTAAGTTGCATCTTAATTATAGCTTAACCTAAAGGTTTATCATCAATGGCATTAACAACATCAAAATATCTTCTCCTTCAATATCATAATTTGCAGGAATCATTATTCCGGCCCGTGATGGATCACTTAATTTAAATATTACATCTGCTGAAGATAAATTAGAGAGTATTTCAACCAGGAAAACTGATTTGAATCCTATTTCAAGATCATCGCCTTCATATTGACAACCGAGACGCTCATAAGCAGAAATTGAAAAGTCAAGGTCCTGAGCAGAAAGTGTAATCTGATTTCCGGTAAGAGAAAGTTTAACAAGGTTACTTGCCTGGTTTGCATAAACTGATACTCTGCGGAGTGAATTATAAAATTCAACCCTGTCTATAGTCATTTCATTTGGGTTGTCAGTTGGAATAACTGAATTATAGCTTGGATAATTACCTTCTACCAAACGTGATACAAGTGTAAAATTTGTTAATGTAAAAACTGCATTTTTGTCATCAAACTCAAGTAAAATATCATTAGATTCTTTTGGCAGAATGCTTTTTAATAATGTAGCAGGTTTTTTAGGTAAAATAAATGATGCTGTAATACCTGGTTTTACATCGGTTCGCCGGTATCTGACCAGTTTGTGGGCATCCGAAGCTACGAAGGTGAGATTCGTTTCAGATAATTCAATAAAAATTCCATTCATCACCGGTCTCATATCATCATCTGCTGTTGCAAACAAGGTTTTATTAATACCATTTAATAAAACCTCGTAATTTACCCTTAAAGTATTTTTACTTTCACTTTTTAAGGACGAAACTACAGGAAAATCAATTGCATTCTGGCCAATTATATTAAACTGTCCATTTGCTGAAATAATTACTATGGTAAGATTATCCAGCGATATATCAAAGGTTAACGGCTGATCAGGAAATTCTTTGAGGGTATCTATCAGAATTTTAGATGGAATTGCTATACTTCCAGGTTCAGATGTATTTTCAAGTCTCATCCTTGTAATTATAGTGGACTCTAAATCTGAAGCGGTAATTTCTAATTGTTTGTCAGTTAACTTAAATAAAAAATTATCAAGAATGGGCAAAGTATTCTTATTGTTAATAACCCTGCTAATGGCTTGTAAATGAGTAAGTAATTCAAAGCTTGATGCAACAAATTTCATGTGTATTTATATTTAATTATCAATTATTATTGGACCTCAATTATTTAATAAAGTTGAATTAATTCCAATAATACGAAAAAATATCATAGCACCCAATTATCATTTTTCTTTTTTTAATAAACTAAAAATCACCATATTGCTTTAAAATTGGATCCATATCTGTGTATTTTACAATTACCGGAATACTATCTCCCTGAAATTGAACATAAATTTCATCAGGATTATAACCTGTATTATTTTTAACAGAAGATATATGATACAAATTAATTGTATTTAGCTGATTATCAATATCAGTTATTTTTATTTTACACATTGGAGGCAGCAGTTTCAATGAATCGTTAACATGCTTAATTCTGTCAGGCAATAACCAATGAAAACTTACAGTTTTAAAATTCAGCAGGTATTGAAATGCTTTTTCAGTATCCACTTTTTTAAAAAGTTTATCCTTGTCAACTGGTAAAACAGTATAACTATAATTATTACCCTGGGTTAATATAAAGGATTGACCGCAGTTAACCTGAAAATCAAGCTCCACTGATTTTATTTCCGTGGGACTGTAATTGTATAAAACCCTGTTTCTCCAAAATAATGAATTTGTTGTAAACAATTTTAATAATCCGCTTTCAATACCGGGCACATGAATAACATATGGTTCGGATTCTCCTTCTGCAAGTGCTGCTGATTGATAATTTAAATATGCACTTTCAATTACTTTGTATTTCTTTAGAATTTTATCACCAAATGAAATTTTTACAAGTACTGAACTGTCATTTAATTCATTAATGAGATTATTTCTAAATTTTGCAGGAACAGGTGAAGATATTTCCATATTACTGATAACATTCAATAACTTATTTATTAAATGAGTGTTGGCCATATATTTATTATTAACTGTCCACCTGCCTCTTTTTTTGTCAAGTATAATACTTGAAATTTTAGTTTGAATTTCTATTTTACTAATTTCTGATGTGTCAGTTACAGAAAATCCTTTATAATTAATTTTTAAAGTTCCATTTTTATCGTTCTTAAATAAGATGAAAGCAACAACTAAAAGAATTGCAATCAGAATGATGTAATTTTTATATTTTTTCATAAACCAACTCAGAACTTACTACTTTTTAATTTTTACTTACCTCTTGCTAATCAATACTTTTTATTTAAGACCCCGGTATTACTTTACAGCATATTTCCTTTTTCGTAAAAACGTATAAAATAATCCTAAAAATATAACCAGGATAACTGGTAATAAAGTATTTATTAGTTGCCACTTAAGTTTTTCCTTACTGATTAATTCTTTGTTAAGTATCCTTAGTTTAAAATCTTTTGCCCTAAGAGAAGATAATCCTGTTTCATCAGCAAGATAATTTATTGCGTTTACTATAAAATCTTTATTTCCATAAGTCTGGCGGGTATACTTATCGTAACCCAGAGGGGACTCTTCAGGACCATTGGCGGTCATCCTTACATCGTTGGCAATCATGTCTCCGTTTGCAATCACAATCATTTTGGTGGGAGAACTTATAGGTAAAAATCTCTCTGCTGAATTTGAAATTACCGAGTTTACAGAGCGGTTACGAAATACAGACTGGAAGCGGCCTTCAAGTAAAACTGCGACTGGTACATTTGATTTGTTAAATTCTTCCCTGACGGGGGTTTTCTTTATTTCTGACAAACTTATAAATACCGGAACATTAATTAATTTAGCGTATTGTGAAGAACGTAACAAAAATGTCTTTTTAACTGATGAACTCCCTCCAACAGTGTCTATAGGGCTTGGAAACCTGGCTAGTACTAAATTTAAATTACGTGTTACAGGATGTTCCACTATTGGTGAAAAAAGTGGATAATATAACCACGGGACCAGGGTCCATTTAGGGTTATCACCAGCCAGTGCATTATTTACAGGTATCAAACTACATTGTATATCCTGTAATAAATTTGGATTTATTCTTACTCCATAGGTAAAAAGCTGATCATCAATATTCAGATTATTAATATATGCAAATGTTGATCCCGAGGCAAGACTGTCCAAATTTACATTCACTTCATCGAGAAACCATATTACTTTTCCGCCATGCATAATATACTGATCTATAACAAGTTTATCTGGTTCATTGAAGGGAGACGAAGGACGTGCTATAACAACCACTTTATAAGGATCTAATATCCCTGGCGTTCCATTAATAGCACCCCGATCTACCTGAAAGTACTTTGAAAGTTCCCTTGCAATATCTTTTACACTCCATTCTTTTAGTTCTCTCTGACCTTCTAAAAATGCTATCTTGTCAACTTTTTTGTCAGTCAAACTTTTTATCGAACTTATTATTTCATATTCAATAGTCTGGGAGGCATTATTAAGGTTTTCCTCAGCAGACAGTAATGTATTGTTGTGTAAAAAATTGACGGGTAACTCAACACCGTTATATGAAATAACGGCTCCCGGAAATACAAGTTTTGTAACAGATCCTCCTTCCTTATCGAAGGCTTTAATTTCCGATGGCTTCAGTCCCTTATTGTACAACTCTTCAAATATCTTATCTCTGGTCGCTTTATCCTGACTTTCAGAAGGATTTATAAACTGGTATTGTAATTTGGTTTTTCCGTATACTCTGAATTCATCCAGGTATTCCTTGATTGAATTTCGAAGTTTTTTAAACCCGACAGGCATCTCACCGTCAAGATAGATTTTTATAAATACAACATCATCCAGCTTTTTCAGGATATTTTTTGTTTCTTTTGAGAGCGTATATCTGTGTTCAGAAGTCAAATCAATTCTGAAAAAGGCCCTGGAAGAAATATATGACACCAGAATAATAATAATGACGGAGAAAATTAATTGAAGTACATGCTGACTAATAAGTTTGTTCTTATCCATATTTTAGAGCTATAATTAATTCTACCATTTTCTTGATTCCAGACTTATCTTGCTTACTACTGTATAAAATACTATTACTGCCAAGTAATAAATTATATCGCGTGAGTCTACAACTCCTCTGCTGATTGATTTATAATGTTCATTTATTCCGAGGTTAATTAAAAAAGTATCATGTGCCTGTAAAAAAGGTATGGCCGCAATGTAATCAAACCCAACATACATTATAAAAGAAAGAACTACAGCTATAATAAATGCAACAACCTGATTATCACTTATAACAGATGTAAATATCCCTATTGAAACATAAATTGCAGCTAAAAAAAACAATCCTGTAAATGAACCGAATATTGCACCGGAATCGAGATTACCGGGTGGATTGCCCAGATGATATACTGTCCAGAAATAAACCAGGCATGGTAATATTGATAATAAAACAAGGATAAGCCCTCCGGTATATTTTGCAATGATAATCTGTATATCAGTTAAAGGTTTTGTAAGTAAAAATTCTAATGTCCCGGAGCGTTTTTCTTCGGCAAATGACTTCATGGTAATCGCGGGGACGAGAAAAAGAAATATCCATGGAGCCATGGTGAAAAATGTATCCATAGTTGCGTAACCTGAATCAAGTACATTGAGGTCACCTGGAAATACCCACATAAACAAGCTGTTAATTACCAGGAATACAATAATTACTATATAACCGGTCAGAGAAGAAAAAAAACCTCTGATCTCCTTAAGCATCAAAACTTTCATGTAAATAATTTTAAAATAGGATAACAAAGTTATAATATTTGAGACAAAACTTACAAAGGATGACGGATTACTGATGACAGATTAATAATGACAGATTGGTGATGACAAATTATAGATAACAGATTACTGATTATTAATTAGAACTTTACAATTTATTATAATAATTTTGAATAATAATAATTAAACATAATGCTTGTTAAAATTTATAATCAAAATCCTAATCCGAAACAGATAAGTAAAGTAGTTGATTTACTTAACTCCGGAGGAGTTGTAATATATCCGACCGATACTGTCTATGGTATTGGTTGTGGTATTCATTTCAGAAAATCAATTGAAAAAATTACAAGAATTAAAGGCATTAACAAAGAAATAGCCTTGTTTTCATTAATTTGCTCTGATTTAAGTCAGATCTCCGGATATACAATGCCAATAAGCAATACAATTTTCAAATTATTAAAAAGAAACCTACCGGGACCATTTACATTTATATTAAATGCCAATAATAAAGTACCGGATTTGTTTAAATCAAATAAACATACTGTTGGAGTCAGAATACCTGATAATCAGATAATAATTGAACTGGTGAAAGCTTTTGGAAGTCCTATTGTTTCAGCATCTATACATGAAGATGATCAATTGGTAGAATATATTACAGACCCGGAACTTATTCATGAAAAATACAGTAATGATGCAGATATAGTTATTGATGGAGGTTACGGACAAAATACAGCTTCCACAGTTGTGGACTGTACTTCAGGTGAACCATTTATAATCCGGCAGGGAATAGGGGAATTAATTTAATATATTATTAATTACCTTCAAATGCTTCTTAAATATATACCAAATACCAAAATAAATTAATATATAAACGCAAATCAGAGCTGACCTGGAAAGGAATATTATATTAGAAATTGCAAATGGACAAGCTTCTGAAATAAAATTAAACTTCATCAACATCCACAAGAAATAATGAAGCAGTTTGCCTGTAATTAAAACCATCCAATAAGTTCCTGAGGCCAGGTAAGTCAGCATAGTAAATAAATAAACCAATAAAGTTAAAGGGATTAAAATTATATTTGATAAAACAAACAAAAATTGAAATTCATGAAAATAGTAAATAGTTAAAGGTAAGGTTCCAATTTGAACTGATAAGGAAGCAGAAAAAATTATCCATGCCAGATTAATTAATTTGTTACTAATATGTAACATGTTATAAATATGCGGGTATAATAATAAAATACTTGATATGGAAACCGCTGATAACTGAAATCCTATATTAAAAAAGTTTAAAGGATTAATAATTAATAATATAAGGACAGAAACAGATAATGAATGTAAATTAATACCTGGTCTGTCAATCAATTTCCCTGCACAAATAATACTTAACATAACCGAAACTTTTGTCAAAGTTTCTGAAAAGCCGGTAATGATGGTATAAAACCAAATCAAAGAAATTATTGTTAATGACATTAAAAATTGCCGGTATTTTAGCCGATGTGTAAATGACAGTAAACAAACAACTGATCCATATATTAATCCCACATTCAAACCCGTAACTGATAAAAAATATAAAAGCCCTGATTTATTTAATTTTACGCTGGTGTCACCGGTATTATATTTATTTATAAAAATTAAGGATTCAAGAAATCTGTATTCATTATCCTTTAAAACCGCATAATTCAACAATTCAGACATGGTCGCCTGCAACTTTTTTTCTGAATTATATGTACGTTCTTCAGATTTATTGATAGAATTAAATTGTTGTGCTGACAAGGTTATCCCGAATATTATAAAAACTGTATTTGTCATTATCCCGAACATCCTGTTTGACCATAATTTCATGTTTAATCGCATGTTACTAAAAATCCATAAGGTCACTCCTATGGATAGTATTAATAATATAAAAGAAACTAAAAACGGCATTTTAAAATAATGTTCAATTGATATTCCAGTACAAAAAGCAATTAACAAACGAATTAATGGAGTGCGGATAATTTTATTGAACATGGTAAAACTACTCTTGTTATATTGCAATATTAATATATTATACAGAAATTCTCTTTCCTTCTTACTTCCATTTATACTTTCCTGCACTGCTGCCATTTTACATTGCCATTCTTCTGTTTTCCTAGTCTCATGCAGTCCTGCTTAAGCACATTCCTGCTATTTTATTTTTCTTATCATTGTAATTATTTCAATAAATTGACTAATTTTAGAGATTGCAATACCTTGTAACTGAAAATAAATTTATTATGACAGATCTTAAGACTACCTATGCCGGTTTGAATTTAAAAAATCCAATTATTGTTGGTGCAAGTACCTTATCGAGTAACCCTGACAACTTTAAACTGATTGAAGATTCAGGTGCAGCTGCAATTGTTTATAAATCCTTATTTGAAGAACAGATTCAGCTTGAAAAGCTTGAATTGGAGGAAGATCTCAGCGAATACGAGAATCGCAACGCTGAAATGATAAATCTGTTTCCTGATCTCAAACATGCAGGACCTGAAGAACATCTGTCGAATCTGAGACTTGCAAGAGAAAAACTGAGTATACCAGTAATAGCAAGCCTTAATTGTATATTTAATGAAACCTGGATAGAATATGCAAAACTTATTGAAGAGACAGGAGTAGATGCGATTGAATTGAATTTGTTCTCGGTACCAAGAGATTCTAAAATTGAAGAAAAAACGATCATTTTAAATCAATTGGAAATATTAAAACTTGTCAGGCAAACTGTAAAAATTCCGGTTACAATAAAGTTAAGTCCATTTTATTCTAATCCTTTAAATGTTGTTACCCAAATAGATAATGAAGGTATTAATGGAATAGTTCTTTTTAACAGGTTTTTACAGCCTAATATTGATGTTGATCAGTTAACATTCATAAACCATTTCTCACCAAGCACTCAGGATGAAAATCTTTTACCAATGAAATATGCAGGATTGATTTATAGTACTGTTAAAGCGTCTGTATGCTGCAACAGCGGTATATATGACGGAAGGGACGTCATTAAAATGATTCTTGCCGGAGCCGATGCAGTGCAAATAGTAAGTACTTTGTATAAAAATAAAATTTCACATATAGGTACTATTCTGCACGAATTGTCACAATGGATGGAATCAAGGAATTATACCTGTCTGGATAATTTTAAAGGCATTATGTCAAACAAGAATATTAAAAATCCTTATATATATAAACGTGCACAGTATATTGACATACTTTTAAAATCAAGTGAAGTATTTAAAAAGTACACTCTACGCTGAATATTTTAACCATTAATATAATGTTAAAAATTACAAATAGTGGATTAGTAATCTGTAATTTGTAATTATAATAATAGTTAAAAATATAATAAATCTTGAAAAAATCACAAAGACCTGTCATCATGGTTACTAATGATGATGGATACCGGGCAAAAGGTTTAAAATACTTAATTGAATCTGTTCAACCATATGGTTATCTCGTAATTGTTGCACCAAGTCAGCCTCATTCAGGTCAATCCCATGCAATTACAGTTAATGTCCCATTACGGATGGAGAAAATTGATCAGGGTGAAGACTATGAATATTATGTTGTTTCCGGAACCCCTGTAGATTGTGTTAAAATAGCAAACAGTCAGTTTTTTAGATCTTATAAACCCGATCTTTTGGTTTCAGGTATAAACCATGGTTCAAATTCATCATCCAGTATTGTATATTCCGGTACAATGGCAGCTGCTATTGAAGGATGTCTTTATGAAATTCCGTCTATTGGTTTTTCTTTGCTGGATCATTCAAAAGATGCTGATTTCTCTTCCTCAATTCCATATGTAAGGATGATAGTTCAAAATGTGATGAATAACAACATGCCTGAAGATGTGTGTCTTAATGTTAACATACCCAAAGCTCCTTTGGATAAAATTAAGGGAGTAAAAATATGCAGGCAAAACAAAGGCGTTTGGAGGGAAGAATTCGATAAAAGACTGGACCCAAACAATCGTGAATATTATTGGCTTACGGGAGAATTTTATAATCTGGAACCAAAATCAGAAGATACGGATGAATGGGCCTTACATAATAATTATGTTTCTATTGTTCCTGTTCAGGTCGACCTGACTTCTTATAAGCATATCAATCACCTAAATACGTGGAAATGGGATTGAATGGCCATAGTACCTCCAAGGAAACTGATAATAAACCAATCCGTTCCAGGTTCGATGTTTTATGGATAGGTCTTCTTTTTGGATTTATTTCGCCAATTGTCACTCTTTTGATGGTTTACTCCTCAACTTTTTCCCGGCTGGCGTTTACAAATTTTATTGAATATTCTGTAACTTCCGGATCAATTATCAATATTATAATTAGTTGTTTAATCCCTGACTTGTTTGTATTTGCCCTGGTTATCTGGAGAGCTCATTACAGGCTGGCAAGAGGAATCGTAATTGCTTCAGTTAGTCTGACAGTAGCACTGGCTTTGCTTAAATTGTTGATGATGACTGCAGTTGTTTAATAAATAGGTAAATAGGAATCTCCTCTCCTGTTATCCTCTCCTGCTTTATAAAAAAAGATTTAACAAGTGTAAATATACCTTAAATGAAATACTATATAATAGCGGGTGAAGCCTCCGGAGACCTGCATGGTTCAAACCTGATAAAAGCTTTAAAATCAGCGGACAAGGAAGCAGAATTTCGCTGCTGGGGTGGTAATCTGATGCAGGCTGAAGGTGCCATTCTTGTAAAACATTATCGTGACACCGCCTATATGGGACTTTTTGAAGTAATAGCCAATATTCACAAGGTAACCCATAATTTCAGATTTTGCCATCAGGATATATTATCATATAAGCCAGATATAATAATATTAATTGATTACCCTGGCTTTAACCTTAGAATTGCAAAATTTGGCAAAGAAAATAATTTCAGGGTCTATTATTACATATCTCCAAAGGTGTGGGTATGGAAAGAATCCCGGGTTAAAACCATTAAAAAATATGTGGATAAAATGTTTGTGATTTTTCCATTTGAAAAATCATTCTATGCAAAACATCATTTTGAGGTCGACTATGAGGGGAATCCATTAATAGATGCAATTGAAGAACGTAAGCGTACTTTTGGGACCAGGGAAGATTTTAATTTAAAAAATAATTTAAACGATAAAAAAATTATTGCACTATTACCCGGAAGTCGTAAACAGGAAATAAAAAGACTTTTGCCCATTATGACTTCTTTATCAAAACAATTTAGTGGTTATCAGTTTGTTATTGCAGCCACTTCAACATTTGATGAAAAGTTTTATCAGAGGTATATGAGACAACTAATACCAATTGTTTTTGATCAGACCTATGAGTTACTTAATAATTCTGTTGCGGGTGTAATTGCTTCAGGTACTGCTACATTGGAAACAGCCTTATTAAATATCCCACAGGTGGTCTGTTACCGCATCAACAAGGCTACCTTTTTTATTGGACGACCGTTTATTCCTGTGAAATTTTTTTCTTTGGTAAATATTATAATGGATGAAGAAATAGTAAAAGAACTTTTGCAATACAACCTTGAAAGAGATATAACTATGGAATTATCCAAAATTTTAACCGACAATGAGTACCGCAATCTGATGCTTGACAATTACGTTAAACTCAGGGAAAAATGCGGTGGAACCGGTGCCTCTGAAAGGATTGGTGCTTTAATAGTCAAATATTTGAAATTATGATATTTAGACATTATAATATACTAAGTTAAGAAAGTGATGAGGTTAATTGCTAAAGGATGGTTTATTTTTCTAGTTTTTTTTAATATCACAAAACCTCTATATGGTCAACCTGTTTTGATAAGCATATTTAATGAAACTCCGGTTAAAAGTATAATCATCAGTTCTATAAAAGGTTCATACAGGATTGTGTCGGGTGACAACCAGCTGGTAGATGAATTGAAAAACGGTGTAATTTACATTTCTCTTTATGATAACAGGTTGCTTCTCAGAAATTCAGAAAAACCCCTGGGTGTGTTCACCTCATTAAGATTTGTGGAAACAGATTCGGGCAGTATTTTAAAAATCAACCTACTTGAGCCTAAACTTGAGCCTAAACAATATGAGGATAATTTAATTGCCTCTGTTGCTTTTAACAGAATTTTGCTTGTTAACGAGGTACAAACAGACAATTATATATCCGGCGTGGTTGAGGCTGAAGGAGGTTCTAAAGCCTTGGGTGAATTTTACAAAGCTCAATCAATATTGGTTAGAACCTATTTGTATAGTCACATTCAACGTCATGAATCAGAAGGTTTTAATCTTTGTGACGGGGTACATTGCCAGGCATATAATGGCCGGCCTGCCTCAAACCCTCAGATAAAAGAATATACAAAAGCTACAACTGGCTTAGTAGTTCTTGACCATGATTCTGATTATATTACTGCCGTATTTCATGCAAATTGTGGTGGTGAAACAGAATCTTCTGTTAACACGTGGATAAAGGGAAAAGATTACCTCCAAACTGTAAAAGACCCATACTGTAAGAATTCTCCATCTTTTAAATGGACAAAATCAATCCCTTTAAATAAATGGGTAACTTTTCTAAAAAGTCAGGGTTTCAAAATACCCCAAAATATAACTCCTAATGAATTTAATTTTGAACAGGCTAACCGTAAAACATCTTATAAAATAGGAAACGACTCAATACCGTTCAGGCAAATTCGAAAGGAATTTCAGTTACGTTCCTCATTTTTTTCAGTGATATACGAAAAGGACCAGGTAATCCTTTATGGTAAAGGGTTTGGACATGGCGTTGGACTGTGCCAGGACGGAGCCATGCAAATGGCGAAATTGGGGTTCAAATACGATGCAATCTTAAAATTTTATTACAAAAATATTTTACTTGTAAAACAAAACCATTTTATTCTCAAATGAATTTTATTAATACCAGGATTAAAATAAATTAACATCGTTTCCAACCTTTTCTTCATAAGTATACACATTATGTTGCAATACAAATTATGATGCTTTATAAAATTCCTGAAGCTGAAGTTAATCTGGTGAAAGCCTGCATTAATAATGACCGAAAAGCGCAGCATACACTTTACGATCGTTACAAAAATGCAATGTATACTTCAGCCCTGCGTATCCTGGGAAATACTGATGAGGCTTCAGATGCATTGCAGGAAGCATTCATCGATGTATTCGGACAGATAGATCATTTTCGGTTCGAATCATCGTTAGGCGCCTGGATAAAAACCATTGTAATCCGAAAAGCCTTGCACCGGTTAAAAAGCTTAAAATTAACTGAACCATTGGAAACTGCCTTTTCAGCTGAAGCAAGTGAATGGCACGATTCGATTGATGCACAACATCTTGAAAAAGCCATACAAAACTTACCGGAAGGTACTAAAACTGTATTCCTGCTTATTGAAGTTGAAGGTTATAAACATAAAGAAGTAGCATCAATGCTTCATATTAGCGAAGGTACATCAAAGTCACAGCTAAACTATGCTAAAAAGATTTTACAGAAAATTCTTTACGAATATTATAAAAAATGAACAGGGAATTTAATAGACAATTAAGGAATACTCTTAAAAATTTGTCTGAAAGTAATCCGGATGAAAAAATTTGGGAAAGAATTGACAGCCGGTTGAATTTTGAGGAACAATTAAAAATTGCCATTCCAAAAATGCCGGTTTTTGAACCAAAAGAAAATGTATGGCAAAATATTGAAACAAAATTAGATAATAAAAAATCCGTTAAATTATATCCTTCAGTATTTCGTTATTTGTCAATAGCTGCAGGTATCGCTTTAATATTTGTATTAAGCCTTATAATTACTCAACAAAACAAAGAAACGGTAACTAAAACCGTCGAAATTGCCGATAGTAATTTGGATCTTAATAATAATGAATCAGATAAAATTTCAGATCAGGCAGTTGCGTTTATTAATGAACAATGTAAATCAAGCAGTTATTTATGTGAAGTGCCTGATTTTCAACTAAAGCAACAAGAACTAAATGAAGTCTTGGACGAACTTAAGAAAATTAATGAAGAAATGGCAGTACTTGGCGGTTCATCATCATTATACATGACAAAAACCAAGTTGGAAAATTTAAAGACTCAACTAATTAAAGACCTAGTAAAACAAGTAACATCATGATTACAGGTATTAGAAATATATTATTATTGGCAATAGCAGTTTATTTTTCTCTATCACTTACTGCACAAAGTAAAATTCAGGTAGTTAGCAGAAGTATAAACCGTACTTTTACCTATTCAGCCGAAACAGTCATACAGGTTAATGGTGAAAAGGCGCAGATAAAAGTACGTCCATCCTTAAATAAACAAATAAACCTTGTAATTACATTGGTAGCAAAAAACCCATCCCTTCACGAAGCAGAAGCCGATGTTAAATTTTGCAATTATACTATCAGCGAAAGTGATGGTAAAATAATTATAGGAAATAATTTCGATGTAAAAAAAGGATATAAGGAGATATCAAGTAACTTAAGTGCCAGAATAGAACTTGAGATACCAGGTACATTGTCATTAAATATCAGGAACATCTATGGGACTACCGATTTAAAAGATATACCGGGTAACATTAATATTAAAAGCGATTTTGGACAGCTGACTTTAGAAAATATTTCCGGCTATGGTTTGGAAATATATTCAAAGTATGGGGATATTTCAGGTTCACAGATAAATACTCATACATTGATTAAAGCACAGAATACAGATGTTATAATAAAAGACGTGAATAAAATATTAGCAATTTTTAACCAATATGGAAAAATTGAAATAGAAAAAATAAATGCTTATTTATCTATTAACGGAGAATTGACTGCTGTTAGTGTTTCGGGCCTGGACTTTAAAAACTGGAGTTTCTTTGTCAAAGCTAAAAGTGGTCAAATAGAAGTACCTAAAGATTATCAAAAATATTTAACTTCTAAATCAGGCGATTCAAACTTCATCAAAGGTAACGGAACTTATTACATTCAAATTCAAACCTCATATAATAACATAACTTTAAAATAAAATCTCATGAACGCTTTACCCAGAAAAGCCATCATTGTTGGAATGCAAATTAATTTAATCCTAGGTTTTAACCAACTTTTTTCCCAAACCGACAGTATTAAAACCATTTACAGGCAGGAAAGTGCCGACAGCTCCGACTATTACTATCACCGTAAATACCAGTATCTGGATATTAATTTGAAAGATGAAACCAATATGTTTAAATTATCTGTTCCGGCTTTTTATTTATCCCATACTGTACAAGGTCAAACCGGTATAAATACTCAATATCTTACTTTGTTTATAACCTACGAAAAAAAAATTAATCCTTCATGGTCAGTTTTAATTGATGAGTCAAATACTGATTATTTAGGTAACTCAACACTCCAGTTTAATTCACAGTGCAATTTAGGAATCAGGTACTATGTTCTTCTTAAGGATCACATTAAAAAAGGTATAAGTGGAAACAACTGTAATGGTTTATACACTGATTTTTTTATTTTAAATATAACTGATTATAATTATTTGGGAAATTCATGGAGTGGCACTAATATTTTTAATTATGGACAAAAATTTCACACAAGTCCTCCTGTAGAATTAAATTTTGGCCTGCAGAAAAGATTAAATAATTTCTCCTTTATAGATACCAGAATGTATTTTGAGTACCAACCTGTTTACCAAAGCTCCGGTATTTTTACTTTTGGCCTGGCATTTAGATTGGGCCTGGCCTGGGGTTGGAAATGATTTTTTAAACACTAAAGAAAACCAACATAATCCAAAATTTTTTTACCATTAATTTCATTGCCATAAATAATCTCTCTCCTCAAAAGGGTTTTTTTTTAATTAAATCTAAATTTCCAACCTTTTTATTTAACTGTTAAATTTTATATTAAATTTTCTAATAAAATATTTTGTATTAATTCCAACCTTTTTATTTCATTTCCACACTTTATTTAAACAGAATAATTCTCCTTTTAATTTATAAATAATTATTAAATATTATTTATAAATAAATGGAAATGTTATGCTTTAATTTAAAAATACATTATACTTTATATTGATTAAATTAATTAAACATTTCATGTTATGGATAGGAAAAAAATATTTTATTATACGCTTATTTGTATTTTAATTTCATTATATATTCTAAATAAATCTGTTGATCAAAATGAAGGAAATGATATTAAAGTATATCTTTATGCTGCAAAACAGTTGGTCCATCATGAAAATATATATCAGAATAATCCTTTTAATCCATATCTATATAGCCCGCTTTTTGCTTTAATATTAAGGCCTTTATGTGTTATTAACTGGACACTATCACGATATTTATGGACAATATTTAATATTATTTTAGTTTATAGGCTTTGGATTCTTTTAAAGAAATTAGCTACAGGTTATTTAACATTAAACAATAAATACAAAAATATTTGGTTGCTTGCAGTAGCTTTTATATCTATTGGTTACATTAACCTAAACTTAAGCCTCGGGCAAGTCACCATTTTAATATTATGGCTTACTATTGAAGGACTTGTACTAATATTTTCAGGGGAAAACATAAAAGGATCAGCACTTATTGGTTTAGGTATTAATATTAAAATACTACCAATTATTTTATTATTTTATCTATTTTTTAAATCAAAATATTCTACTATTTGTTATATTACTTTGTTTTCTCTTATTTGCCTGATTTTACCTGCAACAATAATAGGTTATAAATAT
>CAVYAE010000009.1:0-13273 GCA_963766305.1 uncultured Bacteroidota bacterium | reverse complement strand
ACGTACCGCTCTTCGCCAAGCCGCGAATCTCGAAGCTGCCCCGGTAACCGAGACCGACCTGGTTGCAGTACAGCTCGAAGATCTGCGCCTTCGTCAGCTTCTGTTCGAGCTCGATGGTGATCATGATCTCGGCCGCCTTGCGTTTCCAGGTGCGGTCGAGCGTGAGGAACATGTTTTTGGCCACCTGCATGGTGAGCGTCGAGGCGCCCTGTTCGTTCGCCCGCGCTTCAGGTCGACCCAGGCGGCGCGCATGATGCCGAGCGGATCGAAGCCGGAGTGCTTCAGGAAGCGCTTGTCCTCGGCCGAAAGCACGGCGTTGCGGAGGTTCGCCGGGATGTCCTCATAGCGGACTACGCGCTGCTTCTCGCGCTTGCGGTCGTGCATGTTGGTGATGAGCTGCGGCTCGAGCTCGTACATGGGCCGGTCGCTGTTATCGCCGAGCGAAATGATGCGGCCGATCTTGTTCTTCGAGAACTTGATGGTGAAGGCTTCCTGATCGAAGTAGGAATCGGGCCGGGGAAGATGTCGATCCATTCCGGCCCGTCCGTGGTGTAGTAACCGACGTTGTTCCGCGATGCTCGTTGTAGCCGGCGCGGCGCAGGCGCCGTGGCGATCTCGTGACGCGGAGCCCTCGTCGCCGACGGTGACCATGCCGGGCGCGGCGTAGATGCGGGAGGTTGTGGTGTAGGCTCCGCCGCTGAGACGCTCGTCGATCAGCTTCGAGTACTGGTTGTAGAAGTAGACGAACACGCCCGCCGAAACGAGCAGCACGAGCGCAGCCAGCCCGAGCAGGGTTTTGCCGACGGGGTGAAGGAGGAAAGCGAACCAGCAGCGCGTTTTCGGCACTCTGACGGTTTTCGGCGCTTTGCCCGTCGCCGGTCTTCAGCGACCTTCATATATCTAACAGGATACCGGGAATCTCAAAGCGGTTACCGGATAGATGTAAGAAGAGACGCGGCTGGTGTGGCACCGGGAGGCGTCGAGACGAGTACTCATGCGCCGACCCGCACAACGGAGTATGAAACGGGCCTGCCGCGTCGCGAGGTTTCAAGGGAGTCTCGACGCGGCACGCAGGAGTGTTCCCATCGCGCCGGCGCGCAAGGGCTGGTATGAAAATGGGATCAGTCGCGAGGCAGTAAGATTTGTCGCACGCACTGGATACGGCGAGGCCGTAGGAGTGTTTGATCCGGGACCGCGGGAAGGAAGGACAAGTGGGATGTCCTGGCGATCGCGCCTGGAGAACCCGTGAGGGTACGGCCCCGACCTCGACAGCGGGACGCTCGCCGAATTCATGATCGCCAAGTTCGCGGACCTGCCCTCCGTCATCCTTCGAAGCGACCGGCGAGGGGCCGGGGGCCGGACCTCGCAGTGGAACCCGATGGCCAACTTTTACCCACGGACCGCGATCCTATCGCTTGACGCGCTCGGCTCCTACAAGGCGATCCTGAAGAAGCGCCACCGCAAGCTCGACGAGGTGATCCGGCTTGCGGGCCAGCACAGTTCGGCCGACGCCCAGAGGATGTGCGACGACGTGGCCGCGGCGGTCGTCCGCGCGTTCGACCGGGTCCGGGAACTGCCTCCGGTGATGCCGAGGCACCTTCGCGAGGAGGTCTACAACCGGCTGCCCATGATGCCCGGGCTCCGCGGAAAGGAGAAGGCCCTGCGTCGGCAACGCGCTGATCGCCGAGACGTTCGAGGCCGGGCCGGACGATTGGGTGATCGCCGAGGTTTCGTCCTTTCAACTCGAGTCGATTCGCTCGTTCAAGCCGAGGATCGCGACGATCCTCAATCTCTCGCCCGATCACCTCGACCGCTATCATTCGATGGACGAGTACAGCGAGGCGAAATTCCGCATCTTCGCCAATCAAGGGCCGGGCGACACGTTCGTCGGCAACCTCGACTACCCGCTGGTGGGGGAACTGGCCGAGGGCCACTCCCAGCGGATCCCCACGCGCGCGCTTTGGTTCGGCGTCACGCCGCGCCGCATGACGGGTTCCCGGACCAAATGGATCCCCTCCTGTTCCGCAGAATGAATGCCAGTATGCAACTGCAAAACGTAAATGATCTTTCAAAGTTTTTCCCGCTACCTGTTGGTTTTCATTATAATATCGAAAAGCAAAAGGGTTTTTTGATTCCTGTCCTTCAAATTTGATTTTACCTATACCCGGAAAAATTCTTTATTGCCTGTTATAACACTCATGATCTTATTTTTTAGTTAGTATTTTAATTATATAATATTTATCAAATGTTTGGATTTATTTTTAAAAGGGCATAAAGCCAATTAGCATAAGCTTCCTGATAATCTGTTAACCGGGCGGCGTCCGGGTAGATGGTTCTCATGGAACCAAAGCCGGCAAATGCTTCTTCGGGGGATTTGTATATACCTGCCCCTATGCCGGCACCTTTAGCCGCTCCCTGAGCGCCATCAGTATCATATAGTTCAATAGATGTTCCTGTTATACCTGCAAGAGTTTCAGTGAAGATATTGCTAAGGAACATATTGTTATATCCTGCTTTGATTACTTTCGGTTGAATTCCAATTAGTTTCATAATTTCCATGCCATAATTAAATGCGAAGACTATTCCTTCCTGCGCGGCCCGGATCATATGCTCACTGGAATGAGAATTGAAATGAATATTTCCAATCCAGCTTCCGGGATCAGTGTTGCCCAGTATACGTTCCGCCCCGTTTCCAAAAGGCAGGATCACCAAACCATCGGAGCCTATATTAATATGAGATGCCAGCTCATTCATATCATTATATGAAAAATTCCAATGTCCGGTATTTTTTTTGATCCACGCATTGAGTATTCCTGTTCCATTGATACAGAGCAATACTCCTAACCGTGTTTGAAGATTTGTATGGTTTACATGGGCAAAAGTGTTTATCCTGGATTGAGTGTCGTAAGTAACAACATCCGATATACCATAAACTACCCCTGAAGTACCGGCAGTTGCTGCAATTTCACCCGGATTGAGCACATTGAGTGAAAAGGCGTTGTTAGGCTGGTCTCCCGCCCGGTATGTTACCGGAATACCGGCACTAATTCCAAGCTCTTCAGCAGCTTTGGAAGTTACTATTCCCTGTTCGGAAAAGGTTGGTAATATATCCGGCATAATTGAAGATGAAAATCCATAATGCTGAAGGAGAAAATCGGCACGGGAATTATTTTTAAAATCCCAAAAGATACCTTCTGAATATCCTGAAATTGTTGAG
This sequence comes from uncultured Bacteroidota bacterium, assembly GCA_963766305.1. Lineage (GTDB taxonomy): Bacteria > Bacteroidota > Bacteroidia > Bacteroidales > JAAUTT01 > JAAUTT01. The sequence continues at coordinate 10,056 of CAVYAE010000009.1, read as the reverse complement.
TTAACCTCTCCTGTAAGTTTCAATGCTATATAATCTCCGGGTAGCAGGATTTTATAGATTTTTGAAAACAGGTCAGGTTCATTATCTTTTACCCATTTAAGTTTTGATGCTGTAAAATTTCCCGGTGAATTTAACAGATGCTGAAGACAATAATCTTGTCCTAATTCCTGAAAAGCTTTTTCACCTGTGGAAACTGCACGGCTATCGCACCATATAACAGAAGGCCTCAGAACATTATGATTATTGTCAATACAAACCAGGCCATGCATCTGATAGGATATGCCTATTGCCTTAATATCCTCCCCCCTGGCATTTGATTGTTTTAGAACTTCCCGTGTGGCAAGTTTCAGGTTTTCCCACCACATGAATGGATCCTGTTCCGCCCATCCTGGTTTTATGGCTGTGATTGCCATCTCCTGTTTAGGGAAATAGGCGTCAGCAACGCACTTACGTGTTTCTATATTTACCAGACTGGCTTTTACGGATGAACTTCCTATGTCATATCCTAGTAGGTACATTTTTTAGTTTTTAGTAGTTTTATTTCTGTTTTTCTCTAATTGGCAACCTGTTATAAATTGAAACCATTTATTTCCTTGCGATATTTTGAATAAAGCTTTTTATCGAATCTGTATAGTAGTGCTGGTTTATGATTTACACCTTTTTCTTTTTCGTTTAAATTGACTAAATATTTTAACGGCAATATTTTTTTTCGAAAATTTCTGTTATCTAATTCTTTTCCAAGTATGGCCTCGTAAATATTTTGAAGCTCCCGTAATGTAAATTTTTGTGGCAATAATTCAAAACATACAGGTTCGGTGCGAACTTCTTTTTGTAAAGTTTCCAATGCCTTATTAATTATAGCATTATGGTCAAATATCAATTCCGGTAATTCATCAACAGGTATCCATATTGTTTTATCCGTCCTGTTACTTTCATGTAGTTTAATCAGAGAGTAATAAGCTATCGTAACCACCCTCTCCACAGAAATCCTGCTAGTTAATTTTAGCCAGTTAAGATCTTCCGGCGGAGAAAGCCTGTACGGTGAGCCAAAGACATGAAACTGTTTCAGAAAAATATTTTTAAGGCCCGTCAATTCGTTAAGAGTGCGATAAGCCGATTCATCCATGTCCTCATTTTCCAGGATAAGATTTCCTGGCAGTTTTAATGAATGTGAATCAGCAGTTGATTGTGCTGATTTTTCTTTTTCAATCAGTAGTACTTTTATTTTTTTTTCATCAAAACCAAAAATTACGCAGTCGACTGATACATGCGGATTTAGGGTTACCATATAATAAAAATTCAACTGCCAAATTATAAATAAAGAATCTTATTTCCAAACTTAGCGTCAAAATTACGCTATCAAATTTTAAAATCACACATTCTGAATGAATTTATAATGGTATCTGATAAGTATTAATAATTGATTTAATTTCGGGATATTTGCAATTTAAACATATAGATAAGGTTTGTTAAAATATAAATATTATTAATGATATAATATAATGTCAAATTTGATTTTAAGGTACGCTCTGAAGGAAGAGCTTGACAAAATAGTAACTCTTGTTCAGGAAGTATGCAAAGAAGCTGACATATGGACAGGTTATCCACCTGAAGACATGAAACATGAATTTTCGTATTGTTTTTTTGAATTTGAAGAAGATGACGGATATTATAATTTTATGACACCACGATGTGTTGTTGCTGAATATAAAACTGAAGTAATAGGTATGATGACATTCAGACAATCGTATATGAGTGGTTCCGTTTTTGATTTGGGCTGGTGCATGGTTAAGCCAAAATATAAAAACAGTCTTATGGGGGTGGGGTTTAAACTGATTCAGTTTGTCACAGATCATATAAAATCAATTCGTGATAATGGTATAATTCAAGTAGCTGCAAGAAATTCTCAACTTGCAGTAAAACTGGGATTTTCCGAAAGTGGATTATCGGTTAATGAATGGGGTGTTGAACTGAAAATTTTACATATGAAATTTTGAAAAGGTCTCTTCTCTTTCATGATGAATGATAAAAATCATTAAATTACCAAGAAATGATTTTTGATTATAATTTCATCAAAAAATGAATGAAAACGAAATTAAAAAGGAAAGTTTAAAATCATTAGATGGCAATGATACCAATGAGGATAGTCAGTTTGAAGAAAATTCAGATATAAAAGCCGTCAGGGAATCTTTATTGGATAAATTTTTAAACCAGGTTAAACAAACCGTAAACGAGTTAAATATTAATGTTAATAAGATTGAAGATGATCTTCAATCCCTTACATTATCTGAATACAGTGCATTACCGGTACCTACTGAGCTTGAACAAAAATTAAATGAATTACAAGCTATTACATCAGGGATAGTAAAAAAGGAATTTGATGAAAGTACAATTCAGAATTTGGACTTTACCGGCAATAAAGTTAATTATTTTAATTCACTGAATACAGCTCAGCTTGCTGCTGTGGTTACTATTGATAAACCAGTTCTGGTTATAGCCGGTGCAGGAACAGGAAAAACAAGGGTCATAGTTCACAGGGTATCATATTTAATTGAAAAGGGAGTTCATCCGCAGTCTATTTTATTATTGACCTTTACCCGAAAAGCTGCCAATGAAATGCTTGAAAGGGTTGAAACACTTTTACATGAAAAAAGTGTAGGAAAGGTTACAGGAGGTACTTTTCATTCATTTGCAAGTTATGTTTTACGTAAGTATTCAAACCTTATAAACTTACCTTCTAATTTCACAATTATAGATACCAGTGACAGTGAAGATGTTATTGACCTGATACGTTCGGAGCTCAGGTTTAACAGCAAGGATAAGAAATTTCCAAAAAAAAGCCGGATAATGGATATAATTTCTTATTCCAGGAATAAACAAACAACTGTAAAGGCAATAATAGAAAATCAATATACAGGTTTAATAGATTATATCGATGATATTGAACTGATTCATTCCGGGTATACCAGATATAAACAATTGAGCCATATTCTGGATTTTGACGATTTGATGGATGAGTTAAATAATGCATTAAAAAACAATCAAAAGTTCAGGGAAATATTACAGAATCAGTATCAATATGTTATGGTAGATGAGTTCCAGGACACCAATTCTGTTCAGGAACGAAATAGTACAGAAGATATCTGCCAAACATAAACGTATAATGGTTGTTGGTGACGATTCCCAAAGCATTTATTCCTTCAGGGGGGCCAATTATGAAAATATATTACGTTTTCCGCAGGTATATCCTGATTGTGTGGTTATTAAAATAGAAGAAAATTATAGAAGTAACCAACCCATTTTAGATTTTACAAATTGCATTATTGATAATTCAATAATAGGTTTTAAAAAGAAATTATTCACAAATAATAAAAACCACCGTATTCCTATATTGACCAGAGTATATGATCAGGAAGATGAGGCTAAGGTTATAGTTGACCGTATCCTGGAACTTATAGAACAGGGTATACCACTTAAGCAGATTGCAGTATTAAACCGTGCAGACTGGCATAACAGATATATTCAGGCCGAATTAAGCAAGAGAGGCATACCTTATGTTGTTGTCGGGGGTTTTAAATTTTCTGAGCGGATGCATGTAAGGGATATTGTAGCATACCTGCGTTTGACATATAATCCCTCTGATGCTGTATCATGGCACAGGATATTAAAATATTTGGGGGGTATTGGCCATTTAACCGCCAGCAGTATTATAGAAACAATACAAAGTACTGAAGATAAATTCGAATTCAGCCAGTTCAAACAAAGGAAATTTTATCTCGAATTGCAGGATTTAGGTGAGATGCTATCAAAAGCCAGTGAACCAGAATATACATTAACACAAAAAATTGAAATTATAAGGGATTATTATGCACCTATCATCAAAGTCAGGGAAGATGATTATCTCACCAGGATGCAGGACATAGACGTACTTATTGATTTATCCAGGAAATATGATGAAATGGATAGGTTTTTGAGCGATTTCGCCCTTGACCCGCCTTCAAACAGATTTGCGGATCAAACCACTCCCTTGATTGATGAAGCTGAAGAAGAGGGAAAGGTTACTGTAAGTACTGTTCATTCCGCCAAAGGGCTGGAATGGTATGCTGTGTTTATCCCACATGCCCTGGATGGTTTGTTTCCGTCAAACAGGGCTTCCAATATTGAAGAAATGGAAGAAGAACGACGGTTATTCTATGTAGCCTGCAGCCGGGCAAGGGAGGAATTATATATTACATTTCCAAGAGGTATTGCAGGTTATGATGCATTTTTTCACTTGCCATCGCGGTTCCTGGTAGAAATACAAAAGGATAAGTATATTTTAAACAGTTGACAATAAACTATTTGGAGAAAGCTTCAACCATTGGTTTGACTGCTTTAGGATTATTATAGCCGAAATTAATTAACATGGCTATAGTCTTTGCTATTTGATTGTTGTAATACTGACCGCTTGTTATTTCTCCTTCAAATATGTGCCTTGCAAATAATTATTAATATTATTGAATATGAAAATAGCCTGGTTTTATTTACCGGGCTATTTATGTATTTATTTAACCTACTCTTAACCACAAAAATTTGATTAATCCAAGGTAAGAGTAAATGCATTTGTTAAATATAAACGCAAAATTAAAAAGTGTTCTTAAATTTATAATTTGAATAAATCTATATAATTAAAACAATATTATAATTTCTTTAAATGTAAATAACTTTAAAATTAATTTTTGTGACATAGATTAAATATTAAGGCTAATTATTTTCGTATTTTTTTCATAATAAATTAATTCTAATTGTTAAGCTAATAAGAATTATCTTTTAGGAATTTAATTAAATTTTAAATCACATGTCAGGACAATCACAAGATTTCATTTTCCGCTTTGCCAGATGACCATGTCTTGTTGTGGCACATGAAATAACTGATGCAATAGTAATTAATATTAGAATCTTGAATATTAATGTTTTAAAGTGGGTAATTTTTATAAATGAATTTTTGAGAATGGATCTTTGAAGTAAATAATAATTAATAGTTTGCATGGCTTTTTAAAAAATAAATATATCTAAGTTAAAAAATAAACTTCAATTTTCAATTTTACATGATATCTTTAAAATCAATAAATTTACAAAAATTTGATAACAAAATCATTTTTTACAAATGTCTGATAAAATATTAAATATTAATAATATAACTGAAGAACCATTAACAAAACACAGGTTACCCCGATGGATGAAAGCACAGTTGCCTAAAGGTGAGAAATATGCGAAAGTTAAAAACCTGATCTCAGGTAATAACCTTCACACTATCTGTGTAAGTGGCAACTGTCCCAATAAAGGAGAATGCTGGAGTGCCGGTACTGCAACTTTTATGATTCTGGGTGACAAATGCACTAGAAACTGCAGGTTTTGTGCAGTCAAAAATATGAGACCCGACCCGGTCGATTGGGAAGAACCTCAAAGATTGGCAGAATCTGTCAAAACCCTTAATTTGAAACATTGTGTAATTACTTCTGTTGACAGGGACGATCTTGATGATGGAGGAGCCGAATTCTGGGCTTGTACTATCAGGAAAATAAAAGAGGTAAACCCTGGTGTAACCATAGAGACTTTAATTCCCGATTTTTTAGGGAATCAGGATTTATTGGATAAGATTTTTGAGGCGGAGCCTGAAGTAATTTCACATAATATAGAAACAGTGCGGCGTTTGACCCCAAAAATAAGGAGTAAGGCACAATACGACCGAAGCTTATCTGTCATTGAATATATTTCTAAATCAGGCTTTATCTCAAAATCCGGACTTATGTTAGGGTTGGGAGAAACAGAAGAAGAGGTCATGGAAAGTATGGACCATTTACGAAATGTCGGTTGTAAAGTTTTAACAATTGGACAATATCTTCAACCCGACACTCATTTGGCGAAAGTTGAAAGGTATGTTCAACCTGATGAGTTTAGCAGATTAAGGGTTATAGGCTTAAAAAAAGGGTTTACCTTTGTGGAAAGCAGTCCTCTGGTAAGGTCATCCTATCATGCCGAACGGCATGTACATGCCAACAGCTGATAACTAACAACTGATTTTGGGGCTTATTTCAAATCCTACTGATTCAAGATGATCCCAGTAATCAGGATACGATTTGGTAACTACCATGGCATCATTGATACTCAGGTTCTTTAATTTTAAGGCTGCAGGGGCAAATGCCAGTGCCATTCTATGATCCTTCCAGGTATCTATTGAAATGTTTTTTTGAGGTTCTGTAAACCAGTTATTCCATTCAAGCACTCCGTCTGAAGATTCCTTAATAACAAATCCCAGTTTCTTCATTTCATTTTGTAAGGCTTCAATTCTGTCCGTCTCCTTTATCCTTAGCGAACCGGCTCCGGATACTTTGAATGGTATATTCAGAAGGCAAAGCGTTACTACAAAAGTTTGAACCAGGTCAGGATTATTAACAAAATCAAATTCAAAGAACGGAATATCAATATGTTCTTTTGAAATTGCAACTCCATTATCAGTAAAGGTGCTTTTTATACCTATAGTTTCAAAAAGTTTTACCGCATTTGAATCGCCCTGTAAACTATTTGATTGTAAGCCTTTTAGAAAAATATCTGCTTCATCAGCCAGGGCTGCTATTTGGTACCAGTATGAAGCTGCACTCCAGTCCGATTCTACAGTGTAAGGGTATCCCGAATATTGCTGCCTGTTTATTTTAATTATATTATCCTGCCTGATTATATTTATCCCGAAGGATTTCATAATTTGCAATGTAAGTTCTACATAGGAAGCGGAAATTAAATTAGCATCGATATTAATTGTTAATCCTTCCTTAAGATAAGGTGCTATTAACATCAGTGATGTTATAAACTGACTGCTTATATTCCCTTTAATATTAATACTGTTGCCAATCAGGGGTTTTCCGGAAGTTTGAACTGGCGGAAAGCCTTTCTTTTCAAGGTAATGTATATCGGCACCCAGACTGTTTAAGCCATCAATTAGCTCTGCAATTGGTCTGTTTTTCATCCTATCACTTCCTGTAATAATCTTTTGTTTGCCTGTGGCAGCAAAAAAAGCAGTTAAAAAGCGCATGGCCGTACCTGCATGACCTATATTAATTTCAACGGCAGAGTTCTGAAAAGCTTCTGCCATAACATCAGTATCATCACAACGAGAAAGATTGTAAATTTTAAATGATTGACCGGCCAAGGCCTGAATTACAAGTAAACGGTTACTTATACTTTTGGAGGAAGGTAAGGAAATCTCACCTTTAATTTTTTTTAGCAAGCAATTGACAAAATAATCCATTTACCTGTATTTTTTACAAAATTAATCAATTATAACTTATTAATCAGTAGCATTAAAATAAATACAGCTCTTTTTATTAACTTACCACGGGAAATGTCATACGTATGGTTATAGATAATAAAAAAACAGTCACAGGTTTACATATCAAACGGAGGTTATTATTACTTATTCTTCTAATTGCGCTGGTTTTACTAATATTTAAAGATTCTTTTTTAGGAATCGACAGGGCAATATATATTATAGTTCTTAATAGTTTGTATCTGTTATATTATTTCCGGGGAACTATAAGAGATTATAACTACATATATTATAACGATTTGGGCCAAAAGATTATATTTAAGTATTATTTTCTGGAACCTTTGAAAAAAGTAAAAAAAACAATCGAAATTGATAAAAACACATTTTATAAATTTAAATTTCAAAAAAAATTAATGGGATTAAGGTTATACCTTTATGCTATATCAGCAACAAAATGGCGGAATTGCAAAATATCCGCCCGTAAGCCTGGGCTTATTGAAGAAAAAAGAAATTGAGGCTATCAGAGAATCGTTAATGTTATTTAGTAAAGAAGGATGATGACAAATGACTTATTACTTATTACTAATGAGTAGAATCAAGAGCCAATTTTAATGGACGACAATACTTTAAAATACAAAATCGGTTTAAGTTTAATACCAGGGATAGGAGATATAAATGCTAAAAAACTTATTTCCTATACAGGAAGTATTGAAGCTGTTTTCAGTGAGAATAAAAAAAACCTTTTAAAAATACCTGGAATTGGTGAAGTGTTGGCAGAAAGTATATTAAATCAAAAAACTTTACTGAAAGCAGAAAAGGAAATAGAGTTTTTAAACCGGTACAGCATTAAACACTGCTTTTATCTGGATGAGAATTACCCCGCCAGGCTTAAAAATTGTGAAGATGCACCAATAATGATTTATTACAGGGGTGAAACAGATTTTAACAAAAGGAAAGTGATAAGTATTGTTGGTACACGTGATGCCACAGGTTATGGAAAGGATTGCTGCAACAAACTTATTGATGAACTCAGTATCAGGAACCACGATGTATTGATTGTAAGCGGTCTTGCTTATGGAATAGATATTTGTGCGCACAGGGCAGCTCTGAGGAATGGCCGACAAACGATAGCTGTGTTAGGTCATGGTTTGGGAACAATTTATCCGGCAGCACACAAAATTACTGCAGCAGAAATATGCCAGCATGGGGCTCTGGTAACTGATTTTATAAGTGATACCTTACCTGACAGACAGAATTTTGTTAAAAGGAACCGAATAATAGCAGGACTAGCGGATGCTACGATAGTAGTTGAATCGGGTACAAAGGGAGGTGCCCTCATCACTGCTGACATAGCTGTCTCCTACAACAGGGATGTCTTTGCTTTTCCAGGCAGAGTTGATGATTCTGCATCACTTGGCTGCAACTGGCTCATAAAGTCAAACAAAGCAGCACTGGTTGAAGGAATTGATGATATTGAATATCTAATGGGCTGGGAAGCTGGTAATAAAACCCCGGCAAACATTCAAACCAGGTTATTTGTAGAATTATCTGAAGAAGAAAAAAGACTCCTGGAAATACTGCAGGAACATGGGGAGCTTACTTTAGATATTTTAAGCATACATGCAAATATGCCTGTAAGTAAAGTATCGGCTCATCTTTTAAGTATTGAACTGGCGGGTTTGGTAAAAAGTCTCCCGGGCAAGGTATATAAACTGGTAAGGTAGAAATCGGAATTTGAATTTTGACAGATTTGATAATAACTAATGCCAGACCTAATAACTGAACATTTTTATTTTATTTTTGTATTTTTCAATATTCGGCAGAATGGACAATAATGACAGGGATTATACCAATGGAGAAATAACAGTGTCGTGGAGGCCAAAGAAATGTATTCATGCAACAACTTGTTATGTTCAGCTGCTTGAAGTATTTAACCCGCGCAAACGGCCATGGATCGATATGTATGGCGCTACAACTCAAAAAATAATTGAAATAGTTAAGAAATGCCCCACGGAAGCTCTGACAGTGCGCTATAACAATGAAACTACAACAGATTCACCAATTGAGCAAACAACTGAAGAGGCTGTTTCACAAAAACCGGTTGAAATTCAAATTATGAAAGACGGTCCGATTGTAGTGTACGGAAACATCAAATTAACAGACAAGGAAGGTAAAGAATATAAAACTTTTTCTATAACATCATTTTGCCGCTGCGGATCGTCTAATAATATGCCATACTGTGATGGTACCCACCGTAAAGTAGGGTGGGAGGGTTGATGACCGACAACTGAATACAATTATTAATACTTAAGTTGAGAATTAGCATATAAATATGGATGACTCAAAAAAAATAGCAGCTGAATTTACTTTTAAACCAGGTGGTTCCCTAAAAGTAACCGGTAACTTCATAGTTAAAAACGGGGATGGTTGTATAATTCCAACCGAGGGTAAAATTAAGCTTTGTCGTTGCGGGAAATCTAAAAATCAGCCATTTTGTGATGATTCTCACCGATCGGAATAATCTTGCTAAATATGTAATATAGGAACGGTGAACTTAAAATCACTGCCTCTTCCAATTTCGCTATCGACCCAAATTTTGCCACCTTGCCTTTCAACAAAATCCTTACATAACATTAATCCTAAACCTGTGCCCTTCTCATTTGCTGTTCCGCTGGCAGATAATTTTTGAGCGAAATTCCAAAGCTTTGATAACCTGTCGGCATCAATACCAATACCATTGTCTGACACTATGT
>CAVYAE010000008.1:0-42258 GCA_963766305.1 uncultured Bacteroidota bacterium | reverse complement strand
CGGAATAGGATTTTTTAACCCTGTTAAAATTAATAAAGATGCTATATTGTCATTAATAAAATTAAAGTATTTAAAAAACGCAAGTACTCCAATATTTGCAACAAGGCTTGCAATTAAAAATAATTGGCGGATTCTGTTTTTAGAATTTTCGACAAATATTCCTGCAAAATAATCAACGGTTATAGTAAATGCAAGTATTAAAATGTAAACAGGAATAAAACACATGTAAAAAAAACAACTGCTTATCAAAAGCAATAACCATCTGTATTTATGTTGTAGTTTGTAATACAGGAAAGTGACCACTATAAAAAATACTGCAAAATTTATAGAATTAAAAAGCATAGAACAGCTGTCATTTATAGATTATCAGTCACTGTTATAACAATTTTTTGCTTTTCATATATTCAAAGAGGTACATCTCGAATTGTTCGGAAGGAGCTGGTGCCGGAGACATTATAAGTTTGCCGTCGGACCCGATAAGGTAATAGGTTGGAATGGTGCGGATATCATAATCCTTAAGTATGTCCGGCTGATCACCGTAATAAAGGAAAGTCCAGTTATATTGGTATTTTTTAACGAAATTCCGGATATAGGATAAAGACTCATCTACAGCTATGGTTACAACCTGGAGTATATCACTATGTTTTTGAAGTATTTTTTTTAACTGGTCGTATTCTTTAAAACATGAATAGTTTTGTGTGGTGCAAAATATAATATAAACCATCTTCCCCTTAAAGCTGTCCAGATTTTTCCATGTACTATCCTGATCCAGCAGGTTAAATGCCGGTGGGGCATAGCCAGGCAGGAGCCTTGTGACTTTTTCCCTTATATTGATGCCTATTTCTTTGTGAACTGGTATAGCACTTGTAAGTATTATAGAATCAAGAATTTGAAGTAAACCATTTCTCGAGAATTCCATTTCGTAACATCCATCATGTATTCCTTTTAATATTACAAGTTCCTTTAATGTATCGTTACTTAACACTTTATCCTGGGCCAGTGTAGTTTTAAGTCTTGTAAGGCTCTTATTTGAATTTATATCATTATAAATCACTTTACCTGATTGCGTTCTTCCGAAATAAACAAAATATTTTTCATAAACCTGGTTGAAAAGTTCCATAAAGGCCGGATTGCGATAAAGCACAGATTTGTTGAGAAAATAATTATCCGAAATATTTCTAGACTTAAAGCGCATGGACATAAATTTCAATAATCCAATCTTGTATGTAATATAATCTTTAAAATAAATATTTTGATTATCTGAAAACGCAGAATCTATTTTATTAACTATCGAATCTATTCTGGCAGAAGTCGAATTTGAATATACGTTAATTGAATAATCGGCGTAAATTGGATCGAAGATATTGTCAAAGGATTTTATTAAGTAGTTAATTTCTTTTGTCTTATTATCAATCTCCGGCTGATTGTTTGATTTTGAATAGTTTATAATAAAAGGTTCACGGATTTCCTCGAAGTATGGATTAAGCTGTTCTTCGTGCGATTTGACTGTTTTCGGCGGAAGGTTTATATTGTAGGTTTTACCTGGCTGGAGGTATATATAAAGAAAATACCTGCCCACATGTGCAAAAACAAACTCAGTTTCTGAAATATTTATCTTAAAGTTAAATGATCCCCCACTGTCAACCTTTACCTGTGCTATTTTTTTCTCATTTTCGGTGATGAAATTTTCATAAATATTAAATGAAATAGTTTCATTTTTATATCCGGCGTTGTTACCTGTAACAATGACTTCACCGGCAATTATGTTTTGAAGGGATAATAATACTGTAATGGTTATAAATACCAGATAAATGCTAAATTTCATAAAATCATTTGCTACCCTGCTAAGCAAATATAAGTAAAATAGTTACAAATATTTTTTTATATCCACAGAATTTGGGATAAACTTTGAAACATCACCTCCGTATTTTAAAATTTCACGGACAATGGAGGAGTTTATAGATGTGTGTTCGGGCAAAGTAAGTATGAACACTGATTCAATTTCCGGGTACATTGCCTTGTTAACCTGGGCAATTGCCCTTTCGTATTCGAAATCGGCCGAAGTACGCAACCCCCTGAGGATATAACGGGCATTAACCTGTTTGCAAAAGTCAATAGTTAATCCATGAAACTGATCCACTTCCACTTCTTTTATATTCTTAAATGTTACCTTAATCATTGACAACCTTGCCTCAAGATTGAAAAATTCTTTTTTATTTTCGTTATTGCCTACTGCAATAATAATTTTATCAAAAACCCCGAGTGCACGTTTTACAATTGATTCATGCCCAATTGTTAAAGGATCGAATGATCCGGGGAAAACAGCAATTTTTTTTGTAGTGGAAGTATTCATTATAAAAACAGATAGTTCATGTATTAGCAGGAATGTAAGATAGCAGGAGAGTAGGGAAGCAAGGAAGCAGGGAAGCAGGTTCTTTTTTCCTTTCCTGCTTACCATCTATTCTACTATTTTTATGGCTAAGATAATTTCCAATCAGGATATATCCAAGGCATTTTCAACTTTTTCGTTAAGAAGGGCTAATTCAAGTAACTGTGGTATATTTTCAATATAATGAAATGTCAGTCCTGTAAGATATCTTGCAGGAATTTCCTCTATATCTTTTTTATTGTCAAAAGGAAGGATAATGTCAATTATACCAGCTCTTTTGGCAGCGAGAATCTTTTCCTTTATTCCTCCTACAGGGAGCACCTTACCACGGAGAGTTATTTCCCCTGTCATGGCCAATTTGTTTTTTACCTTACGTTGGGTAAAAGCCGACCCCAGGGATGATATCATTGTGACACCAGCTGATGGTCCGTCTTTAGGGATGGCTCCTTCCGGTACATGTATATGTATGTTCCATTTTTCAAACATTTCAGGTTGCAGGGATAACATTCCTGAATGTGATTTAATATATTCCAGGGCAATAACTGCAGATTCCTTCATAACATCTCCCAGGTTTCCGGTCAGGGTGAGGTTACCCTTTCCTTTGCTCAGACTGGTTTCGACAAACAGGATATCACCTCCTGAGGCAGTCCAGGCCAAACCTGTTACCACACCAGGATAATCATTTCCCTGGTATTTATCCTTAGAGTATTTAGGAGCACCAAGAATTTTTTCAATTTCCGGAGTTGATAATTTTTTATCGAATTTTTCTTCAAAAGCTATTTTTTTTGCTGTATTTCTTATGACGGTAGCTACCGTCTTATCTAGTTCCCGGACGCCGGACTCATGTGTGTAATTTTCAATCAGAAATTCAAGAGCGGGCTGACTCATTGAAAATTGCGATTTTTTTAATCCATGTTCTTTAAGCTGTTTAGGAATCAGATGCCTGTTTGCAATTTCAATTTTTTCTTCAACTGTATATCCATTTACGTCGATTATCTCCAAACGGTCCCGCAGCGCAGGATGTATTGAGCTAAGTGTATTGGCGGTTGCTATAAACATAACATTTGACAGGTTGAATTCCATCTCAAGGAAATTATCATAAAATGTGTTATTCTGTTCCGGATCAAGCACTTCAAGTAATGCAGAAGAGGGATCTCCATGAAAATCCTGACCAACCTTATCTATTTCATCAAGAATAAATATAGGGTTTGAGGTTTTTACTTTTTTAAGGTTCTGAATTATCCTGCCGGGCATGGCTCCTATATATGTCTTACGGTGACCTCTTATTTCAGCTTCGTCACGTAATCCTCCCAAAGACATCCTGCAGAACTTCCTGTCCAGTGCCCTGGCTATGGACCTGCCAAGGGATGTCTTACCAACTCCCGGAGGGCCCACAAGACAAAGTATAGGAGCTTTCATATTACCTTTCAGCTTTAATACAGCCAGGTGCTCTATTATACGGTCTTTAACCTTCTCCAGTCCAAAGTGGTCCTTATCCAGAATATTTTTGACCCGTTCCATATTAAAGTTATCCTTACTGTACTCATTCCACGGCAGTTCAAGAAGAGTAATCAGGTAGTTGAGCTGAACAGAGTATTCACCAGCAACAGGATTAAGGCGTTGAAGCTTATCCAGTTCCTTTTTGAATACAGCAGCAACCTCTTTATCCCATTTCTTTTTCCTGGCTTTAATTTGCAGGTCATGAATTTCCTGGTCAACAGGATTACCTCCCAGTTCATCCTGAATAGTTTTCATCTGCTGATGAAGAAGGTATTCTCTTTGTTGCTGGTCTATATCATATTTTACTTTTGTCTGTATATCGTTTTTAAGTTCAAGTAATTGAAGTTCACGTGTCAGGTATTCCAATAAAAGAATCCCCCTTTTCTTAAGGTCATTTATTTCCAATAATTTCTGCTTTTCTTCAGTTTTAATATCGCTGTTGGAAGAAGCAAAATTTATCAGGAAAGACGGATTTTCTATATTACGGATTGCAAATGAAGCTTCCGGAGGTATATTATTATTTAATTGAATAATGCGTAATGATATATCCTTGAGAGAACTGATAATGGCTTCAAATTCCCTGTTGATCTCCGAAGGTTTTATATCATTGATTATATTAACATGCGCTTGTAAAAAGGGTTCTTCTGAAGTAAATTCCTTAATTTCAAAACGTTTTTTACCCTGTATAATCACGGATGTAGAATTGTCAGGCATTTCTAGTATTTTCAGTATCATCGCAATTGTTCCAACTTCATATACATCCTTTCCAACAGGATTGTTTTCGTTAGGGTTGCGTTGAGCTATAGTACCTATGATTTTATCCTTCTTATATGCATTCCTGATTAGTTTAATCGATTTATCCCTGCCTACAGTAATAGGTATTACTATACCAGGAAATAGAACTGTATTCCTTAATGGTAAAATGGGTAATATATCCGGTATTTTAAGATTTTCAGATGTTTCGTCATCATCATCCGTTTCAATAGGGATAAACTCATTTTCATCCACGAGATTATTTGATAAATAAATGTCAGAAATTACTAAGTTGTTTTTTTTACTCATGCTTTAATAGTTCACTTTTGTACGATTAATATTAATAAAACATTAATGTATGTCATATGTAATTTCAAAATTTTGAATTTTTGGATTTTACATTTAATGTCACTATGACATATAACAGATGAATATGTTTAAATAAAATATTTATTACTTAATATACAATTCTGGTGCCATTTAATATTTCCTGTATTTTTCAGTTATACTGAAAACATTTTTGAAAATGTCCTTATCAGCTTCTGTAAATTCCAGGTTCCTCCTTTTCATAACAAGCGTGGCAACTTCATAGGCTTTATCAAGATTATAAACCGAGTATCCCTGGTATCCTCCAAATGAAAAAGAAGGAATAAAGTTACGCGGGAACCCGGCTCCAAAAATATTTGCAGAAATTCCAACCACTGTTCCGGTATTAAACATCGTATTTATTCCGCTTTTGGAATGATCGCCCATTATGAGTCCGCAAAATTGAAGACCTGTATTAATAAAACTCTCTTTTACATAATTCCATACCTTTACCTGGGCATAATTATTCTTTAAATTAGAATTATTGGTATCTGCGCCGAGGTTACACCATTCACCTATAACTGCATTACCCAGGAATCCGTCATGAGCTTTATTGGAATATCCTATTAAAATACTGTTGTTTAATTCTCCGCCTACCTTACAGTGGGGGCCTATGGTTGTTGCGCCATATATTTTTGCTCCCATTTTAACTGCCGAGTGTTCACACAAAGCAAAAGGACCCCTGATCATTGACCCTTCCATAACTTCAGCATCTTTGCCTATGTAAACGGGACCAGTTGTTCCGTTTATTATTGAAAATTCAACAGAAGCACCTGGTTCTATGAAAATGTTTTCTATGCCTGCAGCTTTGTTTGTGTTACTGAGAGGAGCTGTGGCCCTGCCTTTTGTAATATATTCAAAATCTTCAATAATGGCATTTTCATTTAACTGGAATATGTCCCAAGGATAATTTATTTTATTAAAATTTGCACTTGTTTTAACTAAGGTGAATGGGGTTAAATTATTATTTTTGAAGTCTTTAATTTGGTCAGAATTGAGCCGGGCAGCAATGATTATATCATTTTTTATTAATACTTCAGCATGTTTTAGTGACATTATTGCATTAACTGTTATTTTATCCGGAATAATACTACCGTTGATAAGTATATTATCGCGTTCAAATATTCCGGGATATTTTTTTGACAGATAATCTTTTGTAAGATATGAAATTTTACTATCAAGGAAGTTGTTCCATTTTTGTGTAATGGTGAATATACCTATTCTTATTTCAGAAACCGGACGTGTAAAGGTTAATGGCAGTAAATTATTCCAACTGTGGTCGTCAAATAAAACATAGTTCATCTTAAACAGTAATTAATTTAGTACAATATTAATATTAATAATAAATGTACATAACCTATATAATAAAAAACCCCTCAATATTGCAATATAATGAGGGGCACTTTATATAATCAGAAAAACTGTTCCCTTACTTTTTCTTGTTAATATGATCCTTATACCTGTTCATAAATTTATCAACACGGCCGGCAGTATCTACCAGTTTCATTTTTCCTGTATAAAAGGGGTGTGATGTATTGGATATTTCAAGCTTGATAAGAGGATATTCAACATTATCAATATTAATCGTTTCTCTTGAGGCAGCAGTTGATTTGGTAATAAAAGTGTATTCATTGGACATATCTTTAAACGCCACCAGTCTGTAATTCTTTGGATGAATTTCCTTTTTCATGATTTTAAGATGATTTTATCAATGGGTTGCAAAGGTATATAAACGTATTATAATTGCAAAATATTTTTCATTAAGATAAATTAAGTAACCAAATTTTTAGATTTTAGATTTTAAAAATAAAGTAGACAGTTTTGACAAAACTTATGTAATATTAAAATATAAGAATAAGCTTATGGTCGATAAGAACAAAGACTAAAGTAATCAGAGAACTGTAAAAAAAGTACCACGACAATGGGATATATGCCTGTGGAGGTATTCCGAGCTTATAATAATTATATGTGATCATGAATATTTTTTCAATAATATGTATAAAGGCAGTTCCCAGAGCAATACCAACTAATCCGTAATATCGCATTAAAAACAGGCTTGCCGCTATGTTCAGTAAAATTTCAAGAAAAGAAGCCCAAAATACTATCTTGGTTTTTTTAAGACCTATCAGAATAGTTTGAGGAAATACTAACCTGCAGATTATCATAAGAAGATATACCATAAACACATCAGAACTGGATATGTATTCCATACTGAAAAGATTACTGTATATCCACTTACTAAAGAGCATTATAATGGTAGAAATAGGGAAAAGGTAATGCATGAGTTTCAGCGACTTTTTTTTAAGTTCATACATTGCCCTTCTCATATTTTCAGGAGAAGAAAACTCGGTTAACATGGCGTTATTTAACCCATTGGCAAAGGAGCTTGCAAAAGGCAATTCCTTTGCTCCATATCTGAAAATGGCAAAGTTACTGGGTAATGTATTCCACGAAGCAATAAATCCGTCTATATACTGCGAGGATCCACTTAATAAGTAACTAAATATTAAAGGCATACCAAGTTTCAAATGTGTTTTGATATATGCAAATGAAAATTGAAACTTGGCATAACGCTCCAGTAAAACCAGCAGCCATATTACCCGCACAGCGGAAATTGCTATTATACCCCAGATAGCCATATCAATACCAAGACCTAAAATTACAGGACCGCAAACCGCAACCAGTTGAACCGCTGAAATCCAGAATATATAATTCATTATTTGATATGGACGGTTCCTCAAGTAATAAATATATTCAATAAGAGGGCTTATATTACTAAGGATAAAATAAATAACCAAAGGAATCACATGGGGCACCTTGCGGAGGTCCTTATATACGAATATATTATCACGTAACAGATAAATTAAAATTGCAAATCCGCAACTAAAGGCACAAAGGATTATAAAGGTATTGTATAATTCAGCTGACTTTTCCCTGAAATGGGTTTTTTTAGGGAATATATGGTTGTTATTGTATAAAGGTAAAAATGACTGAATGATACCTGTTACCCAAAAATAACTTAATGCCGCTGATATGAGCATCATTAGTTCCCAGTCACCGACATCGGCTCTTGTAAGATGAGTAAGATCGGTTTTGGTAAATACAGCACTTATAATAAGAAAAGTAATAAAGCGCAGTATTTGAGAAAACTGCAAGCCTAGTATTACTGTGATTTTAAATTTAAACTTCAAGAGCTGTTAAATAATATACAATCTTATTGCAATTTTGCGTAATAAAACAAAAGTATGCAATTATTTTAAATCACCCATTGGCTATAAACAATTAATATATAACTTTGCACTCCTAAAATGGTGGATGTAGCTCAGTAGGTTAGAGTAGTGGATTGTGGTTCCATTGGTCGTGGGTTCGAATCCCATCTTCCACCCAACTATAAAATTCCAATCAATGCAAAGGCTTTA
Source organism: uncultured Bacteroidota bacterium (assembly GCA_963766305.1). GTDB lineage: Bacteria > Bacteroidota > Bacteroidia > Bacteroidales > JAAUTT01 > JAAUTT01. The sequence continues at coordinate 33,831 of CAVYAE010000008.1, read as the reverse complement.
TTTCAAGGTCATTGCATTGAAATAATTTCTAACCTTTGGGTTCTTATAACTATATTCTATCAATCCTTTGTAAAAGTGAACAATTAAAAATTAAATTGTACTTAATTTTGCAATGTCGTTCACAGAGGATAGGGCAATGCAGGGATGCAATCTTCTCTTGGGCGTGGGTGGATTGAGGGCAATCAACTAAAATGATGATAAAGATCGTTTATATATGCCACTTCCTGTTCCGATATAAATATAAAGGTTATCAAAAGTGATATATAGTATAACAGGAATTTGAGAAAAGCCTGTTGTATATCCAGTCCAACTATTACCATTATCTATAGACATATACAAACCACTAAAATATGTCCCTGCAAAAATGGTGTCTCCCTTAGTTGCTAATGAAGAAACCCAAGGATATACAGGTAAACCAGAATTTACTGCAGTCCAACTATTGCCGTTATTGGTAGATATATAAACTCCTCCATTACTTGAAGATGAGCCAGGAAAAATACCTGCGAAAATATTTTTCCCGCTGGCAGACAGGCAACTCACAGATGATCCTTTCGGAAATCCTGTATTATTAAGAGACCAGCTACTACCATTGTTTGATGAAATATATAATCCATTACCTGCTCCGGCAAAAATGGTGTCCCCTTTAACCGCTATGGCAACGACAGGAAAATAAATACTTAATCCAACAGTATCTATTATCCAACTTTTACCATTATTAGCAGACATATACATGCCAGACATAGTTCCAGCAAAAATATTATTTCCAGATATGGCTAATGTATTAATAGATCCCGGGATATCTTTTAAACTGTTATTAATTAAATTCCAGGAATTACCATTATTTATTGACATAAATAAACCATCAGACGTACCTGCCAGTATTTCATTTCCGTTGCTAATTAACCTATAGGCATCAGTATTTATTGGTAAGCCGTTAATTTCATTAGTCCAGGTACTGCCATAATTTGTAGACTTAAACACTCCTGAAAATTGACTATTCGCATAAATAGCATTACCGCTAGTACATATATCTCCTGTAAAATAATCCGGAAAGTTAACTTGTTGCCATTCTGTTATAGTTGGCGGAACTGGTGTTTCATTTTCCTTTTTACATGAGAAAATAATCAAAGTAAACAGGGCCACAAAAGCAATTTCCCATATTGAATATTTCATAACAGATATCGTTGGTTAACAATTCAAATGTATGAAAAATTTAAATTTACACAGGAATACCTAAGGTATTATAAATTATTAAATTTGTAGAGATTGAAATTAAAAATTCTGATAAGTCCAGGCAATTGCTTTGCTTGTTGCTGATCAACAAAAACCTTTATCCGGTTTTTTTTAATGGCTGGTAGTTCCATTTTGGAACTATAAGATTAAAATTAGTTATTTTATGTTTGAATTTTAACTTACCCTTTTCATATTAATGTTTAGGGCATAACATTGATTGCAGAATTGAAATATGTTTGTTATATTTACTATGTACTGATTAAAATGTTAAATTACAGGTTTATAAATCTAATTCCCTATAATCATGCAGGCAAAAAATGTGGTAAAAATAAATTCATACCTGTTATTTAAAATTGGAGAAGAATCCTATGCTGCCAATGTAAGTAAAGTTGAAAGTATTCTTGAATTAACAAAAATTACCAAAATTCCGAGAACACATAAATATATCAGGGGAGTAATAAACCTGAGAGGAACAATATTACCTATTGTGGATGTAAAATTGAAATTTGGTATGGAGCAAACAGAATTTACTACCAATACCTGCATATTAGTAATTGACATACAAGTAGGTGATATAAGTGTTAAAATAGGTGCTTTGGTAGATAATGTACTTGAAGTACTTGAAATTAATGAAGAGGATATATTACCTTCTCCAAGTATAGGAAAACAATACCATGCTGAATTTATCAATGGCATGTATAAAGGGCCTGATGACTCATTTGTAATGATACTTGATTTGGATTCTCTATTTTCATCCAACGAAATTTCATATATGAATTCCGGAATGATTTTTGATGAAGAAGGCAAAACTTTAGACCAGGAAAATTAGTGCATCACAATCATTTTCAAGGTATGTGGTACCTGATCAAAATCGTATACTGTTATAATATAAAGTCCGTTAGGTAATCCTGTTACATCCAGTTCAAATACAGAAGTTCCTTTAGCCAGATTATAGCTGCACACCAATTTACCTTGACTATCTGATAATTGTAACTTATAAGTGTTGGTTGGTATACTTGTCCCAAAGTTTATAGTTGCAATATTTGAAACCGGATTTGGGAATAATGTCAGGGATAATTTGTTTGCTTCAGAAGTTGTTTGATTAATACCATTAATATAGTCGACTGGTAACTCAGCAACCTGATAAACTTCATAGCTGCTCTGATCCTGTATAAATGCAACTATTTTAAGGTTATCAATATTAAAGGCCTTTCCTGGTGACCAGGAGAAAGAAGTAGGTATTACCTGATCCTTAATCCAGAAAGATTGAAGTATGTAATATGGATTTGAAGCTCCGCTTTGATTGAAAGGTACCAATTTGCGCAGTACGTTTTTAAATTTTATAATATTATTCCCTGTTTGCACCTGTATATTTTCAACTACTGCTACATACAAAGCTACTGTTTGGTTTGAAAGATTATTTTGTGCTGAAATATTTACAACTCCCTGAATAGTTCCGTTATTATTGTCAACTGTAATATTCAATTTGAATAAGCTATTGTTTAACGATCTTATATTTAAATCATTAATATTTGGTTTAAGGGTAGAAAAGTTATACTTATCAATTCCACCATCTAAATAGCAGGTTGGTACCTCATCTATTCCATACAAAGCAACCCTGGAACCCGGATCAGATTTATTTTCCTCGGCAAGGGAATCGGTGCCGGGAAATAATGTATGATACTGGATTGAACATGCATCAATGCTATCAAGACTAATTACAGAATCGAGCTGGTTGTTTCCAAAATTTGCAAAAGGAACCGAATAATTTGTGAATTGTTCATAAAGTGTAGTTTTTGTTCTTTGATTTATAGATATATTATTCACTGCAAAACCATCACCCTTTGCTGAAGCTGAAGAACCGTAAACCATTCTTAGTTGAACTATTGAATATTGTAATAAAGAGTCAAGTTTGTTCCTGGCATCAATCCAGCCGGAGGAGTTTCCAGTCCAACCTAATTCCTGATTACCAGGCAATGATGCTATTGCTGAGGTATCATACCAGTTAATACCTGATCCTACCTTGCCAATTGTATGCCACTGCCCTGTACCATTTTGTGAATATTGCAAAACAGCACCTTCAATACCAGGCTGAGTATTGTAATTAACAGACATATCTATATATGGTCTGGTAAAATTTGTAAAATCAAAACATGGACCAGTTAAAATAAGTTGTTGTTTTTGATGCGGATTACCAAGAGATGTAAAAATGACATTATTACCTGGTGAAGTTATAACTGATCCGGTTGGAATGCCCCAGTACCAGTTAGGTGTTTTGTATTGGTTTCCAAACCAGTATGAATTTGATGTCGTAAAACCGGCATTATAGGATGAATCTCTTAATGCGTATATTGGCTGCAGATGAAATACCTGAGTTAAGCTGTCAGTACAGCCATTATTTGTGGAAAGCTTTAATTTAACATCATAACTGCCTGCAGAAGAGAATGTCTGTAAATTATTTTCTGATTTGCTGGTTGTTGTTGTACGATGTACGGAGTCAATTATAGTCCAGTAATAAGTCGATATAGTATCAGTACTTATGCTTTGATTTGTGAAATCAACCTGAATATTTTTTGAATAACAATTTTTATCCCAGGTGAAACCAACAGATGGAATATCTCCCAGATGTATTTTCCGCGTAATAGTATCTGTGCAATTTAAAATATTCCTGGCTACTAAACTAACTGTATAATTTCCAGGTGAAGGATACTCATGTTCCGGCTGAAAATAATTTGAACTGTTGAAAAATGAATTGATATCGCCGAAATTCCATGTCCAGGAGGTAATTGAGTCTTTCGGTGTACTCGTATTGATAAACTTTGTAGAGTCACCATTCCAGCAACTATTGGCAACAGAAAATTGTGAAGTGGGAATAGGAGATATAGTAATATTCAATGAATCGGAAGTAACACAGCCATACGACGTTTCATACTTGTAATATATTTTATTTTTACCCGGGTAAGTAAGTTTTGGTTCAAAATAGGTTAAATTGTTTTTTTCAATGACCCCCATTCCTGAAAATGTACCTGTAGGGTAATTTCCATTAATCTCTATCATCTGGGTATTGTTACAATAGGTTCCCGGTGCGATCCCCTCAATAGTGGCAGGGTCAATTATTTCAACTGAAATATTCTGACTTATTGAAACATTAGTAACTGTGTTACTATAGGTATAAGTTATTGTATAAACTCCACCAGGAATAACTGAAGGAGTAATTATTGCGGTATCGTGATTATCTTTAAGCCCAACTCCTCCTGAAATTGCAAAGCTTCCTATTGTATGAAAAACATTTGCTCCTGTAATTGTAAAAGGATTATCAAAATTACAATATGTTAACTGGGACCTGAGTCCTAAAATATATGCATCGGAACTTAATACCGCCACAAAAACTGTATCGGTGTTGGAACATCCGGTTGAGGGGTTTGTATAGTGATAGACAACTGTATCGCTTGTAGTTGCACCAGCATAGTTAGTATCGAAATAATAATTGTCACCATTCTGTGTTATTCCATGATCGGTATCAGTATAATAACCACCTGTAGGTGTTGCCTGCAATAATACCCTGACGGAATTCAGGCTGTATGCACTGCTTAAATCTGTAATCTTCACAACTGGTAATGAATTTACCGTCACATTAATGGTTGTCGGGGAATTGGCAGTACAAGAGTTTGTATTGGTATAATTTAAACTTACAGTATTAACGGTCGCATTTATCCATTTTACACCAACGGAATTATCATTTACTCCTCCTCCGGAGGTAATTATACCACCGGATGAAACTGACCATAAGTAATTGCTTTGTCCTGTTGCCGTAGTATAGGTGTAAGGAGCGGGACCGGCACATGCTGTTGATGGTCCGTAAATTTGCGGATCAGGTAAGGAATCCACGGTGACCTGATAGGATACGGGAGAAGAAGATGTACAGCCATGTGAATTGGTATATATTAGGCTGACAGTTTGATTACCCGGAGTGTTCCAGGTAATATTAACTGAATTTGAATTTTCTCCGGAAGTAATTACCCCTCCTGATGAAACTGACCAGATATAATTATTCTCACCCGGGGTGGTACTATAAACTACCCCTGAAGAACCGTTACAAACTGCTTGTGGTCCTGAAACAGAAGGTACAGGTAAAGCATAAACAGTCACATAAAAGCTTGTATCATTTGCTGCGGAACATTGGTTTTCATCGGTATAGTTCAGCATCACCGTCTGTGTTCCCGGGGTGTTCCAGGTGACAGTAACACTGTTTTCTGAATTATCTCCGCCTGATGTTATAGAACCACCTGAAGAGACAATCCACAGATAATTACTTTCCCCTGAACTTGTCGAATATATACTGCCTGTTGTTCCTTCACAAACCGCTGAAGCTGTTGAAGTCACAACAGGTTTAGGTAATGCATGAACGGTTATATCATCAACTGCAGGAGAAGCAGCCGTACAGCCATTGGATGTATAGGTCAATTTAACAGTCTGGTTGCCTGCAGTATTCCAGGTAACCTTAACAGAATCAACATTTCCTCCACCGGAGGTTATCTTGCCTCCTGAAGAAATTGTCCAGACATAATTTGTTTGTCCAGGGGTGGTGGTATACAGGTTATTTTTAGAGCCCTGACATAAGGATGCAGGTCCGCTGATAGAAGGAGTAGGCAGGCCATTTACGGTAACCGGATAATTTTTTGGATTCACGGCAGTACAACCTCCAGCATTAGTGTAATTAACTGATACGTATTGCGATCCATCGGTTTCCCAGGATATTGTAACTGTATCATTAGTGCTCTTACCACCTGATGTAACAGTACCTCCAGGTGACACTACCCATACATAATTACTTTGTCCTGCGTCGGTAATATATTTATTACCTATCGATCCAACACAGGATGTAGCAGGTCCTGTTAAGTTTGGTGTAGGCAGTGCATTAACTGTTACATTCAACACTGATGCCAGTGTTGCGCTACATCCATTGTTATTGGTATAGTTAACAGAAACCGATTGTGGACCTGCCGTTTTCCAATTGATGGTAACACTGTAGTCATTTATTCCTCCTCCCGCTGTAATAGTTCCGCCTGTGGATACAGTCCATACATAATCGGTCATCCCGGGATCAGTTGTATAAGTATATGTCGAGTTATTGCAAACCGGAGTTGTCCCGTTCAAGGATGGCACCGGCAATGCATTCACAGGAAAAAGGAATGTATTTCCGGTACTTTCGCAACCATTAACATTTGTAACATTTATTTTTCCATTATAGGTTCCCGCAGTAACGCCCGCCGCAACAGGTATTGTTACCGGGCTGGCCGGTAAGTTTGTTGAACCTACATTAACAAGACCTGCAGCAATGGCAGCTGCATTCCAGGTAATTAAATATTTTGTTGGACTATTGGTTGTACCAGTATAAGTTAAAAAGGTGTTTTGAGCTAAGGTGCTGAAGCAGACGGAATCGGCTCTGGAAGAGGTTGTTATTGTGGGTAATGGGTTTACGGTTATCAGCTTGCTGGCGAATGCAGTGCCACATGTACCGCCTGAAGTAGTAAGTGTTAATGTTACAGGTGTAGCTGAACTTGCTGAGGCAGTATAAGTCGCTGTTCCCGGAGTAGTTCCACCATTATTTGAAAATGTACCTCCCGATCCTCCATCGGTCCATACTGCATTTACTGCGCTTCCTCCAAAGGAACCACCAAGCGGACCAGATGTGCCTCCCTGGCATATGGCTGCCATTCCACTTCCCACGTTTACAGTGGGGGAAGGATTTACAGTTATTACTTTTGAGGTGGTTGCCGTTCCACAACTACCTCCGGAAGTGGTAAGTGTTAATGTTATGGGCGTACCAGAAGTTGCCGAAGCTGTAAAAGTTGCTGTATTAGGCGTAAGTCCACCATTATTTGCAAATGAACCACCTCCCGACCCATCAGACCAAACTGCTGCAGTTGCACCACCCGCAAAAGTACCATCCAGCGCCCCTGAAGTCGTTCCCTGGCAGATAGCGGCCATTGCAGTTCCGGCATCTACAATTGGCATGGGGTTGACAGTTATATTCTTAGTGTTTGATACAGTACCACATATGCCTCCAGAGGTAGTTAATGTCAATGTCACCGGAGTACCTGAAGTTGCAGAAGAAGTATATGTAGCAGCACCCGGGGTATTTCCGCTGTTATTATTAAAAGAACCGCCTGCCAGTCCATCAGACCAAATAGCTGCTGTGGCACTACCTCCAAAACTGCCTCCCAGCGCCCCTGATGTTGCTCCCTGGCAAATAGGAACAAGCGCACCACCTACGTTTACTGTTGGCAAGGGCCTTACATTTATTTGTTTAGTATCTGAAGCTGTGCATGCTGCTCCTGTAGTCGTTAATGTTAAAGTTACAGGTGTGCCTGAAGTTGCAGAGGCTGTGTATGTTGTAATACCAGGGGTACTTCCGCTGTTATTTGCAAATGAGCCGCCCGCCCCGCCATCTGACCATATTGCCCCTGTAGCACTGCCTCCAAAGGACCCGCCAAGCTGACCAGAGGTTGCTCCCTGGCAGATGTCGGCCATTGCATTACCGGCATTAGCAGTTGGAAATGATGTTACAGAAACATTATATATAGTGTCACTCCCTGCTCCGTTTCTTTTACCAGATCCGTCAGTAAAATTCACGGCAACATAAAATGAGCCGGTACCCTGATTCCAATATACTGTAACCGAACTACTGCCGGTATCACCTCCGGCTGTAATTGTTCCTGACAATACTGTCCATTTATAATCATGCATTCCTGCCTGTACTGTGTAAGTATTTGTTGCTCCAACACAAACAGTTGCAGGACCTACAAATATGGGTTGTGTCTGCGAATAAACAATTAATCCGCTGGATGTATAAATAAAGGAGAATATATACAGGAATTTTTTTATCATCTGACTTTTATTAAAAAAGGAAGCACATCAAAAACTCATTACGATTTAAATACGTAAGTGTTTCACAACTAATATCAGGAATTGACCACCATTAAAGAATAAAATACTTAATTGTACCTCTTTTAAAAAGTTTGCAAGTTAATAAGCAGAACATTATAAAAAAAGTATATGCTTACAATTCATATTAATTATTTGACAGGTAACATTTTTTTATAGACAAGAAATAAATTAATCCGGTAAATCAGTTTTTACAAGTACAATTTGAGATACGCCGTCAAAAGAATACTGACCAGTATATACCAGGTGGTTATCTGAAGATATAATACCTGAATATATAGTCTGGTTGCCGGTTGCAATAGTTATTATAGCTGAAGGCGAAGTACCTGTTAAGTTAAATGGCTGTATTAAAAAATTCTGATATAATGAAGATTCAACTGACCCTACTGTTAAAACCTGGCCGGAATTTAAAATCATATCGTAACCCCATTCATTATTTGATGAAGGAATATTTTGTTCCCAATCAGCAGTGTAGACAATATTATAGATATTACCGGTGCAATTAACAAGATATATCCTTGATGAATCTGCGAATTGCTGATTACCCATAACTATAACACTGGTATCATTGGTTAGAACACCTTTAACTCCTGTAGTTCTTACTAATCCACCGTAATATTGGCTTCCTATCGCAAGATAGTGATTTGCAGGGTCAACCGTATATAAATATAAATTTGGAATTGTATCCGGTAAATGATATCCGTATGTTGTTCCTACAAGTAAAAGATTATTTCCTATGCTTAAAATCTGGTTACACTGGTCGTCCTGTGGAGTTCCATAATTATTTTGACCTATTAAATTACCGTTAACATCCAGGTTGATTAACAATTCATCTTTACCTCCATAAGGGTGGCTCGCAGTTTCAGTATAACCTCCAATAAAATAGTTCCCACTGCCGGATTCAAGTGCACAATAACCCTCATCATTCCCACCGGTACCACCAAATGTTTTATACCAAATAATACTACCTGAAGAGGATACTTTAGCGACCATAACATCCAGATTATTTGAAGATGTTTCCACAGAACCTGTTATCAGAAAGTTACCATCATTGGTATAAAGAATATTCCTTCCTTTTGTGTTTAATGTACTACCAATATATACTGGTGACCATGGCAATTCATTTCCAAATTTGTCGGTTCGTATAAGAAATGCCTCAGTGGTGTTGTTTGGAGCCAGCCTGGTACCGGTAACAGCGAATCCTCCATCCGGACACTGAACCAGATGTGAACCAGCATCTCCCATTTTTGATCCACCAAAAAGCTTTACAAACTTGCTTTGCTGATCACTTCCAACGTTTATGGATTTGGAGCATGAAACAAAAAAAACAGTAAAGGCTACACAAGCAAAAAAAGATATCCCCTTCAGTATATTTAACAATACACCATATTCTATCTTCTTGCTAAAATATTGTATTTTAATGTGAAGCTTCATTTATCCTGTTATTCTTAATTGTATATAATAAATGTGACCAACCTATTGTCAGGTAAATATTGTTTATTTTAAAATTATCGTCTATATGCTGATAGTAATATATCATATTATTATTAGAATATCTCGTATTTGGATTTACATAAGTCAATAAAGTAAGCCTGTCACCCAATATTAGCTGAAATAATCCGTAATCAGTATTCATTACAGCACCTATTCCAAATAAAAAAGCCAGGTTAAATTTATTCCTGTAACCGCTAAGGTCTATTGAAGAGGCTGAAATATTTGAAATGACAGTATTCCCTGTATAGTTTAACCGTTGAATAGTTCCGTTATCAGATGCAAGGTAATCTATTTCAAAGCCTGCCTGAGCTATTGGTTTTATTTTTGTATTTAGAAAACTGTGGTTCAAAGTAACAGGGATAGTCAACCAGTTGCTGTATTCGTCAAAATTAACCTGTTCAGTTTTTAAACTGTTAATATCTGTTCTTTTGTAATTAAGAGAAGAATAATCGAGCCCTCCGGTAACCCACAAGTAGTTTTTTATATACAAATTACCGTAAAAACCTGCATCTATACCCGGTCCGATTGATGAATACGTTGAATTAAGTTTGTTTATATTGAATAAGGAATAATTCTCAATAACTCTTATCCGGGGGAAATTTGCGCCTAATAAAACTCCTGCTGACCACTGGTATTTTACTTTAAAATTATTGTACAATTCTGAAAACTCAACAGGATCGGTTCGAGCTATTTTATAATCAGGGTTTTGACTTAATAATTTCAACATTATTGAATCAGCCATAGTTATATTTGAATCAAACAGATAGGTTTGAATTAATAACCTGTAAGCCTGAATTTTTTGATCTTTTGTAAATCCAGAATTTAAACATGAATCTAAAAGGAAAGGTATTTGCTCAATCTGACCGGATTCAAATAACTGTTGCGCCTGACTAAGCTTATCTGAACAATTATTTGTCTGAGCATTACCAAAAATGCTTATAAGCAAAAGACAATATACAATGAGAAGTGGTTTTATCAGAGTACTAGTCATTTATTCAAAATGGCGATACATTAGTGGTGCAATATACTAATTATTCACATGCTTTTTCCATTTTAACGTCACTACCTATATAAATATTCCATTCATCACTGCTTAACCCTCTTGTAGCTTTCGCACATAAAAGGTCGTCCATTAACTTGGTCTGTGCCGGCCAGCATACCATAAAATCAGGTTTATTGAGTGCTAAAATAATTTTTTTATTGTCTGTACTGAAAGCAATGGATAAAATCCAGGTTGAAGGTTCTTTTATTACTACAGGAGGATCATTGATGAACCTTGTATCGAAAATATATGCAGTACCATCGTAACTTGAAGAAGCCATTAACTCACTTGTCGGGCTGAATTTTATATCTACAACTCTGGCATTATGGCTTTTAAATGCCTTTATAAGTTTTTTGGAAAATGGATTCCAGATTTTTACACTTCCTTTCAGATCCCCGGAAGCTAGCAGGATACCACTATGGTTAAATGCCACCGAATAAATAGGACTTGGATCATCATTGCTCAACACCACAAACTGATTGGACCGAATGTCCCACAGCAAAAGCCGCCCATCTTCAGCACCACCGGCTAGGAATTTTCCATCCGGGCTCATGGATAAAGAACGTATTGTGGTATTTTCATTAAATATAACTGTAGATACACCTGTGGCTATATCCCATAGTAAAACCTTTTTATCTGATCCTGAAGAGAATAACTGTTGACCATCTCTTGAAAAAACGAGAGAATATACTGCCCCAACATGTCCTTTTAATTCAACAGGCTTGTTATTGGGATTATTTAAATCAATTACCTGTATAACTCCAATATCTGTTCCCACAGCCAGCCATCGTCCTGTGACATTAGTATTAATGCTTATATTTCCCTGAGTATTCTTTAGTATAAGATGTGGTACAGGCGTTACTTCATTAAGGTTCCATGAGAAAACATTACCATCTCCTCCTGTACTGTACAGGATATTTGAACGGGTTGCAACACACAATGACTTTACTGCCCCCAGATGTCCTTTTAAGCTCACTCTTGGATTCTGACCCTGATCAGAAAGTGCCCCAACAAGAGCGTTATAAATATCAGGATGATTTTCAGATCCTCCGTATTTATTGTTAAAGTAATAAGCCTGCAAGGCCAAAGCACTTTTAAGTTGCTTATTGTTTACCATTTGATATGACTTAACTGCAGTACTTTGCGAAATACTCAATAATCTTTTCTTGTATGCCTCCTCTTTTTCCTGATCTGCTTCTTTCTTTTGAAGAAGTGCCAGTTGCGCATTTTGTTCGGACTGATCCTTCTGTTTTGATACCTGGGCAAGGTTTAGTTCAGTTTCAGAGGTTTTTTTTATAGCTTCCTGAGCCGTAACTTCAGCCTGGGTTTTCTGTACTTCGAGGACTTTTGATTCTTCCATTGCCATTTTTTTTGTCCTCTCAGCTTCATTAGCATCCAGTTCCGCTTTCCATTTATCTTCCAGGGCTTCTTTTGTTTCTATTTTGGCTTTTTGTGATATTATATCTGCCTCCATCTTTTGCCTCAGCGCTATAGTTTTTTGTTTATCGGCAACACGAGTCAGGCTCTGGTAATAAATTGTAAGCCCTATTGTCAGCAGTACAACACTACCCAGGATAAAAGAAATGGATCTGACTTTTCTGATTGCCTGACGGGCCTTTTGATGTTTAAGAGCTTCCTGTGCTTCGTAGGTTTCAAGACTGGTACGCAGAAAAACCATTGTTCTTTCAAAAGCAGGATTGTAACGTTTGGCCCATTCAAGAGTAGGTTGTTGTTTTTCCCTCCAGTTTATTGCGAATTGTAAATCCGGTGGTACAAGTAAACCAACCTTACCCACCTGATAAGCAGCAGAAGTCTCAGAAATCTGAGTATACATCTGACCTGAAATGGCTTCGTCTTCAATCCATATCTTCAGTCGGTTCCATAACCGGATAAGACTAACATGCGACAAATCAATTATAGAATCCTTATTAAGATAATGGTCAGCACAAACAATAAAACTTGATTCCTGGTTTCGGAACAAATCTATAATTCTCAGGATATCTTCAATATCTACTTTTGCAACAGAGGCTAATTCTTTTATAGTACAGGGTCGAGGCAGACCTTTATTTTCTGATCCTCTTTCAGTTAAAGATTTGAAAATTATTTCACAAGTTTTCTGATCAACTGTGTTTAACTCATCAAAAATTAAATTTGCATGATTTGAAACAGATGATTTTATACCTCCAGTGACCTCATATTCCTTAATACTAATTGCTTTGTCAGGGTTATTGAGCATAACCCAGTTATTCCATGTTCTGTGAAGCGCATGTTGCAACCTTGCCAACATGTCATCAATTGTTGTGGCATCGTTTAATATCTGAACAAGCAGCGATTCCTCCAATTTAACATTCAATATTCTTAATGGATTGATAATAGCCTCCTTAACCTGATCACGGTTCATTTTTGGAATTAAAACATTACTCCTGTTGATTACGTCGGCCAGGTTGGGGAACAATACACAATCATCCGTAAAATCGGACCGGATGGAAATAACTACATGTATGTTATATTTATCAGATTTTAATGCTTCCAGAAATAAATTTACATACTGAAGAGCCTCATCATAAAATTCAATGTCACTAGTATGATACTTAAGCCTGAAGAGGTCTTCAAACTGATCTATAATAAATAAAAAATTTTGATTTGCAGGAAACCGGAACTGATCAATAAGCTCAATTAATCCAAGGGTACCCCGTTTTAAAATGCTGTAACATATTTGTTCCTGTATATGATTATTCTCATCAATGGCATTGTCAAACTGATTTGAACTGATAAACTGAGCCAGATTGCTAATTGGTTCCATACCGGGTGTTGTATGGAAAATAAGCCATGGTGTATCTACCGGTTTTGCAATATTACTTAATAAGACAGACTTTATTCCACAGTTGATTATGGAAGTCTTTCCAACACCTGCACCACCTAAAAGACATACAAATTTATTAGTTAATAATTTAAATATTATATGGTCAGTAATACTATCCTGTCCAAAAAATAAGTGACTCTCTTCGAATGTAAATGGTCTTAATCCGGGAAAAGGATTTCCGGATAATTTTTGAACTTCAGAGATACTTACTGGTTCATCGATTCCTGTTTCCTGGGTTATCATAAGTTAATTCAAGTTAGCTAATTGTGAAATATAGGCTTCAAGTTTATCTGTTAAATTTTCACGGTCATAAACAATTGGTTCAACATACAGAGTCGTCGAATTGTTAAATCCGGTTTTTGCATTTACAGTAAACAGACCAATACGACCTTCCGTCACATTTCCTTCATATCCCTTTGATCGTGCAATAAGGTTAATGATCCCTGAAATCCACAATGAATCATTTTTTGTATTAAATAACAAATAATTACTAAATTTATTTATAAAATTCATTAAATCCAGCTGATTGTAAAAATGGATATTAGTAAATTCACTTAAAAATCTGTAATTTACCTTCAACCTCGCCAATGTTTCCACTATTTTTTCTGATAATTCCTGGTTATTGTAGTCAAAAACCAATAAAAGTTCATCAGATCTGAAATTTATCTTATTAATTTCTGGCTGAGATATTAATTTAATTTTTTGATCAATAATAATTTTCAGGTCCGATAATGTGGATTGAATTAATTCTGTATTCTCGGAATTGTTAATTTCCCTGTTTATTCTTTTAATGTACTGAGCCTGCTTTTCTTCAAATGGCTCTAATTGTGGCGGCATCCAGATTATTCTCCTGATTACAGGAAAATATGTGTTGTTTTTTTGCTGTGCTGTCCAGACATCATGAAAATAACGATTCTGAAGTTCCTGATATGAATAATCTGAAGATTGATATGTATCTCCGTAAAGTTCACCTAATATATTAATTGATAAAATACATTTTTCAAGGTTCTCTTTAACAGCCTTTTCATAATTTTCTTCAGCAATAAGTGAGTTTCCGGGAAGCACCTTATATCCGGATAAAAGAAGTGAACGTTTAAGTGTATCATGGTTTTTTATCTGATCATTAGATACTTCAGCCAGATAAATTGTTTTTATACGCAATTTATCCGGGTCATCAGTTTCTTCAGATGTAAGATTAACCTTAATATCATAAGCCAGGTCGGTGAGTTTCAGCAGGTAAAGATTATCTTCTTCTCCGTGATGTTCCTGTTTAAAATCAATTAATTCAAGTGTTTTTGGATTTATTTCAAAAAAATTATAAACGGGATAATGCTGCAATTCCTTTGGCAATCTTTGACTTTGCTTATTTAACCTCTGTGCAATATAAATAAGGTTTTGCTGGTTTTTTTCAAAGCGATCTATAAGGCTATGTATAACTTTTAATTCATCGTCAGATATATTTTCATAATAGTGGTTGAAAACTATTATTATTGCATCCGCTTGCATATCGTCGACATTTTCGGCCATTGAATTAAAAACGGTACCTTCAATATCAAGGTTAGATATTATAACGGGGTTGTTACCAGTAATTTGTTTAAGAATAATTTTTAAAAAATCACAAAAGTTAGTCTCCCATTTAAGTTCTTCGGCGATATTTGCAAAATGAACAGCTATAGTTAAATTCTCGTTCATAGTATTCCACTTGATTAATAAAAATTACTATTTTGAATATACTTAAACAGTGCATCTGATAACTCTTCGTGATTTATCACCAATGTTCCTATATTTTCAGGGTCGGCCATATATACAATAGCTTCTGAATATGTTTTAAGCGTTATACCGCCGGCATAAAGCCCCAGACCATATAAATAGTTGCGGTTTAATCTGAATGTCCGTTTTTGTAAATCAACAATTGAAACGTCTCCCTGAGAGACGGTAAAAACTGGCAAAACATCCTCTTCGGAGCAATTAATAAATATTGAATTATCCCTTGTCAGGTAATGCTCCTTTAAAATCTCAGCGAATGGTATCAGATGATGACCTTTGACTTTTTCGAATACCGATATTTTCTGGAGGAAAATAACCTTATTAAACAATAATTTATGATCATAATTATTTCCTTTATTGAAAATAGCGTTTAGATGTCTTTTTTGATTTGTTGGCAACCGTTCGAACAGTTCTCCAATTTTATCCTTATGGTACTTAATAAGTCCTGAAAACGCTATTTCATTCATTAATGGCTCAGGATTAAATGCCTGGGTGAATATGTCTTCCAGGTTGTTCTCATTGTTACGTTCAATATATGCAATAAGTGCACAAGCTTTTGTCCATAAACATACCCTGCCTAAATCTATGTTTATTATTTCCTTTAAAGCATCCTCTTCTCCTTTAAGACTTATTGGATAAATTTGCTGTAGCTGCGAAATCTTTTCGAATTTTTGGTTGTTATGTATTAAAGGGAAAAGGTAATATTTAAGTTCATCGTCCAAAATATAATCAAGTAACTCTACACTTAGTTCACTTTGTTCGTTGTCTGCATTGGTAATTAAATATTTTTTAGCCTGAAGAATAATACCATCATTATATTTAAGTTGTAATAAATAAAATAAAAGATCCATTGTAACTTCATATTCCTCTTCAATTGCTTTCCTTACAGGCTCCAGACGAGCCATTTTCTCAATGCTTACGTCCATGGCCAGTAACCAGGCAGCTGTGCCAATAGTATTAATAATAGCCTTATTGATTGAATTATGATCAAGAATGTCTGATTTATATTTTACGTCAATCAAGGATTTGACAATTTCAAGAGTAAGCCATTTATTAGGATAATCCAGCTTTTCAAGAAGGAACCTGAGAGCATTTTCCGAAGATATTTTCCCTATAATCTTTATAATTCTGGTTTGAGTTTTGAAGTCTATATCCATTCTGTTAAACACTGAAATCAAAGGATCAACTGCATCGGATCCTATTTTTGCGAAAACGTCTGCTACAATATCTGCAAATTCCTCATCATTTAATAAATCCAGCAGTTCCCTGATTAGTGAAGGGTCGTAAAAAACAGAAACAGCAAATATTGCATTTCTTTTAACTTCGTTATCAAGGTCACGGATCAACATCTTAAGAATGTTTGTATATTTCCTGTCCTTGGTACTTTCTATCATCTGTACAGCTCTTATCCTGTCCTTAACCTTAACGGAAGTTGCCAATACTTCAATTATTTTAACCTTGGTACTTTCATCGGAGTCGTAAAAATAAATCTGTTCAGGAGTGCTCAGGTTTTGCTCTGTGTAATATGTATAATCCGATTTCTCTTTTATTATAGTATTTTCACTGCCATTCAACCCTAATTGATTTTGAACTGCGAATGGAATTAGTTCTATAGTTTGCTGAAAATTATATGGCTGATAGTTTCTTTGGTAATTAAGAAGGTATCGTAAACCGGAAAGGTTAGTGGTAAGCATTACCCGGTCTTTAAAATTTTTAATTTTTAGCTGATCATTTGGTTTATATTCCGAGGATAGCTTTTCTATATTTCGTTCAATAGCCCTTTTATATTTTTGTGAAAGCCAATTGGCAATATATATCCAAACTATAGTAAACGCTGTGTTTATTAAAATAATAGTTCGGTATGCATGAACATCAAATGATTTTATAATAAGCAGAATTAATCCTCCTAAGATTAATGACCAAAGAATAAGCAGACTGGTTATATTTTTGGAAATAATTTTTTTACTGTAAGTTTCTATTGCTGTTAAAACCAGTTTGAGTGAATAAAATTCAAAAGATTCTCTTAATAAATAAGCAACAAAACGACTTAAAACAATAACCATAAAAACTATTGTAAATGGATTTTTTAATTCGGTATGTTTATATGTAAGAAAGAGAATATTAATAGTAAAAAGCATAAACAAAATAATTATCGGAGATGCCAATATAGCTTTACTAATTCTGAACGTTTTTATAAGGTTCTGATAAACGAATAATTTAAATGATAAAGTTACAATAGTCAAAAATCCTAAAAAGAAACTTAAAAATTGAGTAAGCGAGTTATCATCTGTGTAAATTGAATCGAGGGAATAAACAAATGTATAATCAATAAAAACAAAGGTTAAAACCGATAACACAATAAATAATATTAAAGCAAGGATAGTCATTTTCAAAGGTAAATCCGAGAGAAAGGAAGTAAGCGAGTCAACAGCTTTAAATTCACTTGATTTAACTTTATTATTATCAAATTCTTTATTTATATAATTGATATAAATAATAATTAACAATGGACACAATATTCCTGGAAATATTATAGGAACCTTAAAATGGAAGAATGTAAAGAAAGTAATTATAAAGCTGAATATTGCTGTACCTGCCATAACTCCTGTTTCCAGAAATCTTTTCAGGTTCTGATTATTTTTAATGGCTGGTATTTTTGAAGCTATAGATAAGAAAGAATGTTCATTAACAACGGTTACAGGAAACCAGATAATAAACAGCCAAAATGATAAAGAAATAGCATTAATTATAAAAGGTACAAGAAATATTAATAGTATAATGGCAAAGTATACTGTAATGTACCATTTAGAAATTAAATTTTTAAGAAGGAAATTATTCAGGTTATATAACAGAATACCTATTATTCCTGAAAAAGCAATTGCTTCAGGGAAATAAACTATAAGGTGATCGGTAACAAAACCAGAGATGGCGTAAACGAATAAAAAAGCATTAAACGCCCCTAAAATGCCCGATATAAATGATAAATTGAAAATAAACCATTTGGGTAATACATCAATACCTAATGAAAAAATAATCTTTTTTATCATAATTAATATTATCCGTAATTCAGCAAAATTAATCTAAATTTACGTTGAAGCCAAAATATTAATTAAATCCTCTACGATTAAGGCATCAGAATCAATTATGATTTTTGATTTTAAATAAAAAGGTTCGCGTTCTCTTAGTTTATCATTCACATATCCAGGCAATTCCTCATTAGTTAGCCCTTGAATCATTGGTCTTGAATTTTGTGAACCTTTAAGTCTGTTTACCAGTGTTTTAATGGTAGTTTTAAGATAAATTGTCATTCCAAAACGGTTCATTAATTCCATATTGTTAAAAAAACATGGTAAACCTCCTCCGGTTGAAACGACTATATTTTCGTCTTTATTAAGGTTAACTATTAATTCGTTTTCAGAATGCCGGAATTTTTCCTCTCCGTATTTTTCGAAAATTTCGGCCACTGACAACTTAAATTTCTCCTTAATCTCATGATCAATATCTATAAAACGATAGTTTAATCTTGATGCCAGTTGTTTTCCAATGAATGTTTTTCCACTGCCCATAAAACCGACAAGAAATATTAACATAGGTAGTAAATCGTAAGTGTATCTATTCGTTTATTGGTAATCAATAATTTGTAATTAGCTACAAGTCCAGGGTCATCTGAGAAAAATCATTGTCCAGGTTATTGTCCTTTACAGGTTCCGTGTTATCCGGGTCTATATTATCATCTGTTATTTCGGGAATTTCTTCATCCGGTATTAATGGATCAATTTCTTTTATTTCTCCAACAACATATGTAGTTAGTCTTTTACCTTTAGCCTTGACACCTTTTATAGAAATAAAATCTTCAGCATTAATAATCTCAGTAGGTCTTGTTTTATGGGCACCTCCAAATTTTATTTCAAAACGCGGGTGTTGGTGGGATGATAAACAAATTAATTGTATTCCTTCATCTTCAACAGTGAAATTTGTGAGGTTTGAAGTTGGCTCAGTAACAAACCTTTTTAAGTAATAGGTTTTTTGAACAGAATCGAAATAAATTGCCGAATAAACTTTATTTGAATAGAATTTTTCAACTATTAACACATCATCCTCGAAGTGTGTGGTAAGGTCAAAAGATGATAATCTGTACATTCCTGATTTGGTTATTTCAATTATACGCTCTCCATTCCGGAATTCACCAAGATAAACACCTTTATTATCCATATTTAACCTGTTCACTGTGTCGTCATACCATATTTTTAACCCTCCGAGGGTTGAAGCACCTTTTTCCTTAAGTACCAGTTTATGAATGCCGAATCTGGTAAGTATATTACCTTGTGCATCACGACCTTTTATAGCTACCTGGCTAAAATCAAAGTCAATGATCAGGTTTTTTAATCTTGGACGCGGGCGTAAGGTAATTCTCACAATTTCAGCTTCTCCATTCGGATTTGCTGTGAAATAAAGAATCTGGGAATCTGAAGTTCCTTTTGTAAGGTTATATTCTTTATCTCTGGTCACCCCTGTAATAGCACACCGTTTTACCATTATTGGTCCGTTTTTACCATCACGGTAGACAACATTATAAATGGTTCTGTTGTCATTTTTCCTGAAAATGTTGGCATGAATTAAGGTTTTACCCATAAAGGCCTTTTCCTGAACTTTTGTTATAAGGTAGGAGCCATCCTGTCTAAAAACTATGACATCATCAATATCTGAACATTCACATATATATTCATCTTTCTTAAGTCCATATCCGACGAAGCCTTCCTGCATGTTGACATAAAGCTTTTCATTTGCAATAACCACCTGACTGGCCTGTATAACATCAAAATTTCTTATTTCCGTTTTCCTGTCCCTGCCATTGCCATATTTTTTCTTTATATTTTTAAAATAATCAATAGTGTATTTTATGATGTTTTCAATATTCTGATTAACCTGAATAATCTCAGTTTCTATACTTTTAATTTGATCGTCGACCTTCTTGATATCAAATTTGGATATTTTCCGTACAGGTTTTTCACATAATGTAACTATGTCCTCACGAGTTATTTCTCGTCGTAACATTTTTTTAAACGGATCGAAACCTTTCTGAACTTCGAGTAATATCTGATCCCAGGTGTCAGAGTCCTTTTCCAGAATTCTGTATATCTTATGTTCGAAGAAAATCTTTTCCAGGGAAGAATTATGCCATTCATCTTCCAGCTCATCGAGACGGATTTGAAGTTCCTGTTTTAAAAGTTTTAAAGTGTTATCTGCAGAAATTTTAAGCATTTCAGATATTCCAAGAAATCTTGGTTTATCTTCATCTATAACACATGAATTAGGAGATATTGGTATTTCGCAATCGGTAAATGCATATAATGCATCAATAGTTTTGTCAGGATCTACGCCAACAGCAAGATGAACAACAATTTCGACATTTGCAGCGGTGTTGTCATCAACCTTGCGTATTTTTATTTTACCTTTTTCATTGGCTTTTAATATACTTTCAATGAGTGACGAAGTTGTTCTGCCGTAAGGGATCTCTGTTATAACAAGAGTTTTTTTATCCAGTTTGGAAATACGTGCTCTTACTCTTAAGGAACCACCCCTTAACCCGTCATTATATCTAAGAACATCAATCAGTCCACCAGTCGGAAAATCGGGGAACAATTCAAAAGGTTGACCTTTAAGGTAGGCTATTGATGAATCAATCAGCTCATTAAAATTATGAGGAAGTATTTTAGAGGCTAGACCTACAGCAATACCTTCAACTCCCTGGGCCAGTAAAAGTGGAAATTTTACCGGCAATGTTACAGGTTCTTTGTTTCTGCCGTCATAACTTAACATCCAGTTAGTAGTCTTAGGATTGAACACTACTTCAAGAGCAAATTTAGAAAGTCTTGCTTCAATATACCTGGGGGCAGCGGCGTTATCCCCTGTTAAAATATTTCCCCAGTTACCCTGGGTGTCAATGAGCAGGTCCTTTTGACCAATCTGGGTCAGCGCATCACCTATGGAAGCGTCTCCATGAGGGTGAAATTGCATGGTATGACCAATAATATTAGCAACCTTATTATAGCGTCCGTCTTCCATTCTTCGCATTGAGTGCAATAAACGGCGCTGAACGGGTTTTAGCCCGTCAAATAAATGAGGAACAGCCCGTTCAAGGATAACATAGGAAGCATAATCAAGGAACCAGTCCTTATACATTTCATTGAGAGGAACCACTTTGTGTAATTCCTCGTTGTGATTATTCAATCCCTGAATCAGATTATCATTGTTTTCTTCGTTTGCCAATTGTTTGTAATTTTATATTTTCTATTTTATATTTTTGATTATTAATTCTTTCAATTACAATCGTCATCTGTTACCTGTCATCAGTCATTAGTAATTCATACATTTGACCAGGAATATTTGATTTTTAAGGTCTGGTCGAATTCGCATTTATAGTTTATTTTATCGGAGATGCTCATCTGCACATTTTATCAGTCATTATAATCCTTACACAGTCACATCTTCTTCTATACGCAGATTTTCAATGATGAAATCCTGCCTGTCAGGAGTGTTTTTGCCCATATAGAATTCAAGTAAATCGGCCACATTGTCAGCTTTTCGCAATGTTACAGGTTCTAGCCTTATATTGGCATTAATGAAATGTTTAAATTCGTCCGGAGAAATTTCACCCAGACCTTTGAACCTTGTTATTTCAGGGTTTGGTCCAAGTTCCCTGACAGCCTTTTCCAGTTCGGTGTTATTGTAACAGTATGTAGTCTTCTTTTTATTCCTTACCCTGAACAAGGGGGTTTGCAGAATATAAAGATGTCCGTTTTTTATAAGGTCCGGGAAAAACTGCAAAAAAAACGTTATAAGTAACAACCTGATATGCATACCATCCACATCAGCATCAGTGGCTATTACAACCTGGTTATACCTCAGGTTATCCAAACCTTCTTCTATATCAAGTGCAGCCTGAAGAAGATTAAATTCCTCATTTTCATAAACTATTTTCTTTGTAAGTCCGTAGGTATTTAAAGGTTTACCTTTTAAACTGAATACAGCCTGGGTATTTACATCACGTGATTTGGTGATTGAGCCACTAGCCGAATCACCCTCAGTAATAAAAATTGTAGTTTCCAGCCGTCTCTCACCTTCAGAATTGAAACGAATCCTGCAATCCCTTAATTTTTTATTGTGAAGGCTGACTTTTTTTGCGCGTTCCCTGGCCAGTGTTTTTATGCCAGCCATAGCCTTTCTTTCTTTTTCCGATTCAACAATTTTACGGAACAAGGCCTCAGCGGTGTCAGGATTACGATGCAGAAAATTGTCAAGTTCTTTTTTAAGAAAGTCAGTAATAAAATTTTTTACTGACGGCCCGTCGGCAGAAATATCCCTGGAACCTAACTTAGTTTTGGTTTGGGATTCGAAAACCGGTTCCTGGACTTTTATGCTGAGAGCAACTACTATTGATGACCTTATATCCGAAGGATCGTAATCTTTTTTGAAGAATTCACGGATAACTTTAACAACTGCCTCCCTGAATGAAACCAGGTGTGTTCCTCCCTGGGAAGTATATTGTCCGTTTACAAAAGAATAATACTCTTCTCCATATTGTTCACCATGGCATAAGGCTATTTCAATATCTTCACCCCGGAGGTGTATTATAGGATAAACAGCTGAGCTGCTCATATTTTCATTTAATAAATCAAGCAATCCGTTTTGGGAATAAAACCTGTTGCCATTGAAACTTATTGTAAGACCACTGTTTAGGAAAACATAATTCCTGCACATTTTTTCAATGTATTCAAGCATGAAGTGATAATTTCCAAAAACCGATTCATCAGCAGTAAATACTACAAGGGTTCCGTTTGGTTTGTCGTTTTCACATTCCGGATACTCAAGAATTAGATCCCCTTTTGAAAAATCAATAATTTTAGTACGTTTCTCCCTGAAACTCTGAATTGAAAATTGAGAAGAAAGGGCATTCACTGCTTTTATACCTACCCCGTTCAATCCGACAGATTTCTTAAATACCTTATCGTCATATTTTGCACCAGTATTCATTTTGGATGCAACATCCAGAAGTTTTCCAAGAGGTATTCCACGGCCATAATCCCGAATTTTTACCTGATGTTCGTTAATGGAAATGTCAATGGTTTTACCAAAACCCATCATATATTCATCTATAGAGTTATCCAGTACCTCCTTTATAAGTATATAAATGCCATCATCCGGAGAGGTGCCGTCTCCCAGTTTCCCAATATACATCCCTGGCCGTCTTCGGATATGTTCTTTCCAGTCAAGCGTTTGAATGCTTTCTTCAGAGTAATTGCCAACTACAGTCATACTTTTTCAGATTTTGACAAAGATATATAAAACAACCAAGGGCTTTGGGAGAGTTTTATCAACAGATATGTTAATAATATTATAAATAGCCTCTTAAACAAAAATATAAATATTTAACAATTAGGTTAAATGATGTTGGGTTTTAAATGATTATTTTTGGCATGAAAATTGAATAATGATGAATTAACAGTGAATAATGTTAATTTATTAGTAGTTAGTAATTAAATTTAATAATCAATAATCAATAATCAATAATCAATTATAATATGCCATTTACCTTTTCACATCCGGCAATAATTTTACCTGTAACATTACTGCCTAAGAAAACATATTCACTTACCGGGTTGATTGTTGGAAGTATTGTTCCTGATTTTACATATTTTATTAATATGGATACTGAAACTCTGTACGGTCATACCTTACATGGAGTATTTTTATTCGACCTGCCGATAGGTTTAATAATAGCAATATTGTACCATCATCTGGTAAGAGACCCTCTTACCGATCATTTGCCGGAATGGATCAGGTCAAGAATTATAATTTTTAAGGGGTTTAACTGGTTAAATTACCTTTCCCTTAATTGGTTTAAGGTTTCAATGTCGATAATATTCGGAGCATTAACTCATATTTTTTGGGATAATTTTACTCACGATAATGGTTATTTTGTTCACATAATCCCGGTATTACAGCATGCTTTCAGGTTTTCCGGCCATTACATGTCTTTAGCTACAGTACTTCAATATTTTAGTTCCATGGTAGGTGGAATAATTATAATTGCAGTGTTTTTACATATGCCTGAATATAAAATTCCTGTAAAAAGAAAGTTAAATTATTACTGGCCTGTTTTATCAATTATTACATTATTAATTATCGCGGTCCATGTTTCTGTTAAACCTGGTTCAATTCATATTCATGATTTGATAGTTACTTCTGTTACAGGGGTACTGGCAGGATTGACAATTACTCCTATTGTTATTAAAACAAGCAGGTTGTTTACAGCCTAAAATATGGTTATACAGACAATAGTTAAAATCAGGTTGATTCAATTATTCCGGTTATTTAAAGAAACTGGAATTATCCGGTCAGCAGTATTATTGTCAGTAATATCCTTTATTGCATTATTTGTAATTCAGTTTGTGCAACTGGGTAAACAATCTGTCATAATTTCTTCAGCAGCAGGAATAATTATTTTATCAATTCATGCTTCCAGAAAGGACAAACGGTTTATTAAAGTTTATTTCAGATCAGGATATTTTATATTCCTGTCCGAATACCTTCTTCTATCACTTCCACTTTTAATATTATTCGGAATTTATTATGAATGGGGAAGTGCAATTTTATTATTGTGTATTTGTTTATTAATTCCCAGGATATACTTGAATTTGGGAATCAGGGGCTTTTCCTCAGGATTTAAGTTTTTATTAAATCCTTTCAGCTCAAATTTATCATTAAAAATTTCAGTTCCTGTTCCGGTTGACAATCCAAAAGCGTTTGAAATTATAAGTGGGCTTCGCAGATATTTTATAATTATCATTCCTGTGTATCTGCTTTTTTTGATTTTTTCATTTAAAACCTATGTTGGTCCTGCAGGTATAATTATTATGTCACTAATATTCTCCGGATTCTATTACACCGGAGAGTCACGTGAATTTATTCAGTTATTTTCAAATAATTACAAAACTTTTATATTTAAAAAGGTAATATTATGTTTGAAATATTTGTTTATACTTTTTGGACCTTTTGTTTTGGTTACATTAATGTTTCAACCTTCAACCTGGTATATATTAACGGGGGCAATTATTTTCTCAATCCTAATACAAATTATAACAGTGATTTTCAAATATGCCTTATTTACTGAAAATGCCGATTTAAGCAAAAACAGCCTGATAGTTATTGTGAATGTCGTTTCCCTGTTATTACCCTTTTTATGGCCGTTACCGGTTGTTATGTGCATAAGATATTATATAAAAGCGGAAAATAACCTGAAAGATTATTTATATGATAGAGATTAATAATATTAGTGTAAGCTATGGAGATAACCATGTTTTAAGAAACCTTGATTTATCTGTTCCATCTTCTTCAATTCATGGTCTTGTTGGCTTAAACGGTTCCGGGAAAACTACCCTTTTAAACACCTTGTATGGTTTAAAAGAACAAGATTCAGGCTCAATCAGATATAACTCGGTTTCAGGGTTCAGAAATAAAATTGCTTTTCTTGAAACATCAAATTATTTCTATCCATATATTACGGGTTTAGAATACCTGAAAATTTTCCAAACGCAAAATAAAGGGTTTAGTATTGAAAAATGGAATGAATTATTTGAACTGCCTTTAAATAAATTAATAGATGATTATTCAACCGGAATGAAAAAGAAACTTGCCATTTTAGGTATTCTATGTCTAAACCGTGAAATATTGGTACTGGATGAGCCCTTTAACGGAGTCGATTTCGAGACGGTTCAGAAAATTAAATCATTATTATTGAAATTGAAATTAAAGGGAACAACTATTATAATAACATCACATATTTTGGAGGTATTACTAAATATATGTGATTATTTAAGTTATTTAAATAAAGGTATAATTCAATTTACAAAAGAGAAAAAAGATTTTAATCTTGTTGAAAACGAAATTTTCTCGGTCCATCAGGAACAAATTGATAATCAAATACAATTACTGTTAGGATAATTTTTTTAAATTTAGTACTATGTATAACATGGTACTAAAAAATTTATATATCTTTGCATAGTCAAATATAATTTAATAGGTATGAAAAAAGTATTAACGGTTCACATATCAAGCCAACTTTTCCAGATGGAGGAGGATGGATATGACTTAATCCGGAAGGTGTTAGCTAAAATAGATGATGGTTCAGCAAGAGGTAAATCACTTGTAAAAGAAATTGAAGCCAGGATAGCCAGTCTTCTGAATGAAAAGGCATCTGTTGAGAAACTGGTTACCTGTGAACAGGTTGAAGATATTATTTATAATATGGGTTATTCAGGTTATTTGAAGCAGGAATCTTATCAAAGGTATAATTCTGATAATCATTCTGAGTATAAGAAATTGTACCGTCAGTCGGATCAAAAAGTATTAGGAGGTGTATGCAGTGGTATAGCAGTTTACTTTAATACCGATCCTGTATTTATAAGAATATTGTTTATAGTTTTATTTTTTGGTGCAGGAACAGGATTATTATTATACCTGATTATGTGGATTGTTGTCCCGACATCGAATTAATAAGTCATTTCAGGATGATGAGCAGCGAAAACGCCAGGGCACAAATGCGAAAAGGAGTACTGGAATATTGTATCCTTCTTATTCTTTCCAAGCACGATGCCTATACCTCGGATATTATTAGCAGACTAAAAGAGTCTGAAATAATAGTGGTGGAAGGAACTTTGTATCCACTTTTAACCAGACAAAAAAATGCAGGATTGCTTAACTACCGATGGGAAGAATCCCCGCAGGGACCTCCCAGAAAGTACTATACCCTTACCGAAACCGGTCGAAAATTTTTAGAGGAATTAGATACTTCCTGGAGTGAATTGGTTGATTCTGTAAAATTATTACAACAAGCTATCTTATAAACTTATAAACTAGTTATTTACACCACAATGAAGAAATCTATAAGTGTTAATATAAGCGGATCCGTTTTTCACATTGATGAAGATGCATATGATAAGTTAAACACCTATCTTAAGGTTTTGCATAATTATTTTGATAAACAACCTGATGGTAAAGAAATAGTAAATGATATTGAATCACGTATTGCTGAATTACTGCATCCACAGATCAATACCGCAAAACAATCCATAACTGTTGAAGATATTGAAAATTTAATTAATACTTTAGGTAAACCTGAAGATATTACCGGTGAGGATAATACGGCAAATAATGGGGATAAAACCGCAAATAATCTTGAATCAACTAAAAGAACAGTCAAAAAATTATACAGAGACAAGGACAATGCAGTGATTGGAGGTGTTTGTTCCGGGATAGCGGCGTATTTCGATACTGATCCGATTTTTATCAGGATAATATTTTTAGTTTTATTTTTTACAACGGGAGTAACATTTATAATATATCCAATTCTCTGGATCGCTCTGCCAGCCGCAAGAACGTCAGCGCAGAAACTTGAAATGCACGGGGAAAGTGTTACAATCAATAATATTGAACGATCATACCATAATCAGGACAGAAATCAACAGAATTCATCCAGGGATAATGGAAGGGAAACGGGTAATTATGTTTCATCATTACCTGGAAGGATAGTTTTTGGAATATGGAGAATTTGTTCATTTTTTATTGGTATGTTATTTATTGTACTTGCTTTAATATTAATGATCAGCCTAATTGCTGCCATATTTTTTAACAGTTTTTACTTAAATGATATATTTATAGGGTCAACATTATCTGTAAGAGATTTTCTGAATATATTAATCAGCCCTCAGGAAACGAGTATTATATTATTTATAATTCTTTTAATTATAATTATACCCCTAATTGGACTGGTTTATGCCGGGCTTAAGCTAATCATTCGTTTTAAGGTTAAAGATACAGCAGCACTTATTTCTATGTTTGTTCTCTGGATTATCGCAGTTATAACAGGTGCAGTGTTAATATCTTCAGATTTAACTAAATATAGAGCTACTGGTTATGTCCATGAATCTAAACAGCTTGCAATCCCGAAGTGTAAAACTTTATATATTAAAGTTCCTTCTACTGAAGATAATAACGGTAATTATTATGAAAAGCCATTCAAAGGCTTTTTTGGAATAGAAACTAAAGATAATAAAACATTAATCTGGGGTGTCAGTAGTTTTTATATAGACAGGGGAGAAGGCATAAATCCGGGAGTGGAAATCATAAAAGAAGCCAGGGGAATTACGATTTATGAAGCCAGTGAAGCAGCAAGGCAAATAAAAGTCAATTTAAGCCAGACTGATTCTGTAATTACTTTAGATCCAAAATTTTGGATATTTCAAAACAAATGGAAATTCCAGAAATCAAAAGTAATAATAAGTATTCCTTCAGATATGAAAGTTATTATAAGTGAAAATGCCAGAAATTATATGGACAATTAATTTGACACCGGCATCACCATATAAATAAATTATACATGATACATTTAAAATCAATTTATTATCATGTATAATCGACAAGACTATTTGAATAAATTAAAAACTTGTCAATATTTAAATGCGAGTTCGATCCGGCCTTATAAAATAAACTATTGCGGATCAAAATTTGAAGATGTGTTAATGTGCAGATGTGCAGATTCCGGATTATTGATTACAGTCTTTTGAGTTCTGTTTATTTAATTAAAGAAATATTTATGGTAATGTCATTAATTGTTCTTTTCATTATTTTAGCCATAACAGGAGCAATATTGGGAGGCAAAAGCTTTGGCAGTACAATCCGCAGAGGTTGTGGATTCATTATTATTTTAATAATCATATTAATAATTATAATAATATTTTCGATTATTAAATAACATTTTTAATTATTTATAAATCCTTTTCTTTTAAGCAGGGCGTTTATGTCAGGTTCCTTACCGCGAAAACGTTTATAAGCTTCCATTTCATCCTCTGATCCTCCCTTTTCAAGTACATTTTCCCTGAATAACTGAGCGGAATGCTGGTCAAATAAACCTTTTTCCTTAAACACAGAGAAAGCATCAGCATCCAAAACCTGAGCCCAAACATATACATAGTATCCTGCAGCATACTCATCATCTGAAATATGTAAAAAATAGGTGGTACGGTATCGGGGTAATATTTCAGGAATAAGTCCTATGGACTTCATAGCGTTGTTTTCAAAATTTGGAATATCGAGGTTTGGGTCAGGGGCTGCAATAGTATGGTAATCAAGATCAAGGAATGAGGCAGCAAGATATTCTGTTGTAGCAAATCCTTCTCCAAAATATTCACTCTTGCTTATTTTATCCAAAAGGTCCTTTGGTATGGGTTTACCAGTCTTATAATTTTTTGCATACATGTTAATAATCTGAGGGTCCGATGCCCAATTTTCCATAATCTGGGAAGGAAGCTCTACATAATCTCTTACCAGTTCATTTAGTCCCGGGTAAGTAACTTTTGAAAATATCCCCTGCAAGGCGTGTCCAAATTCATGAAATAAAGTCCTGGCTTCATCAAAAGATAATAAAGCTGGCTCATCTCCCAAAGGTTTAGTAAAGTTGCAAACTATAGAAACAATGGGGTCAACATTCTTACCATTAACCCTGTACTGATCCCTGAAGCTGGTGCACCATGCGCCGCCACGTTTACCTTTCCTGGGATGAAAGTCCATATATATTACACCCAGATGTGACCCGTCTTTGTCCTTTACTTCATAAACCACATTTTCCGGATGATATTTGGGAACATTAATTATTTCGGTAAATGTAATTCCGTAAAGTTTGTTAGCCACTGTAAAAGCACCCTGTTTTACATTTTCAAGAGTAAAATATTGCCTTACCTGCTCTTCATCAAATTCAAATTTTTCTTTACGTACTTTTTCAGCATAATATCGCCAATCCCACGGTTCAAGTTTAAAGTTTTTACCATCCTTATATATCTTTTGCTGATACTCCGAAGCTTCCTTTTTAGCAGCTTCCAGGGCCGGTGTCCATAATTTATTTAACAAATCAAATACTTTCCCCGGAGTTTTTGACATTCTGTCTTCAATTTGCATTTCAGCAAAATTTTTGTATCCCAGAATGAGTGCTTTTTCAGATCTAAGGTTTACAAGCTTGGCAAATACTTTTTTATTATCATTTTTATTATTATTATTTGCCCGGTTCATATATGCTTTCAGAATTTTTTCACGCAAATTCCGATTTTCTGAATAGGTTAAAAATGGAATTATACTGGCATTGTCAAGAGTGAATAACCATGTCCCATCAGCTTTTGCCTGACGGGCATCTTCTGCAGCAGCATTAACTACCGATTTAGGCAGGCCGGCAAGGTCGATTTTATCTTTAATAACTAAGTTAAATGCTTTGGTTTCTTCAAGGACATTATCGTTAAACTGTACACTCAAAGATGCAAGTAGTTCATTAATTGCACGTAACCTGTCTTTTTTTGTAGAATCAAGTCCCGCTCCACTTCTCAAAAAGTGGTGATATTGTTTTTCTAATAAACGTATTTGCTCAGGATTTAGATTTAATGAAGATTTTGAGTCATAAACTGTTTTTATTCTTTTAAACAGGGAACTGTTAAGAAATATGTCATCATTATGTTTTGTTAGCAAAGGAGTTATTTCATTTTGAAGTTTTTGAAGATCATCATTTGTATTTGCGCTGGTTAAACTAAAAAATACAGAAGACACGTTTACCAATAACCTTCCACTATAATCCAATGCCTGAACAGTATTTTCGAAAGTAGGATTATCCTTGTTTTCTATAATACTCTTAATTTCCATATCCTGTTGCAGCATACCCTCTTTGAAGGCAGGCATGTAATGCACTGCTTTAATCCTATCAAACGGAGGCACTTCAAATGGAGTATTGTATTCCGATAAAAGGGGATTTTCGTTAGTAACAGATTTCATTTTTTTTGATTTACATGCTGTTGCTAATATTACTGTACTAATAATAATTAAGTAGTAGAGTTTTTTCATGCAGTAATTTTTTGTAAATATAATAATTTGTATTCAGGAAAGTAGGTAAGCAGGAAAGTTAATAAATCATTGCCTGTCGAAATACAATCTCATTCCCATTTGACGTTCATTAAATTTTCCGTTTTCATATACAAGGTTTCCATTAACAAATGTATGTGTGACTATATTGTTAAAAGTATTGCCCTGGAATGGAGACCATTTGCATTTATATAAAATGTTGTTACTGTCAACTGTCCATGAATAGTCCGGATCTATAATAACCATGTCAGCAAAATATCCTTCCCGAATAAACCCCCTTTTATGAACTTTAAATATTTCGGCAGGATGATGGCACATCTTCTGAACTATTTTAGTTCTGGTAAATGTTCCTTCCCCACTAAGTTCAAGCATTGCATATAGTGCATGCTGCACCAGGGGCCCACCTGACGGGCATCTCAGATAAGGATTCTTTTTTTCATCTATAGTGTGAGGTGCATGATCAGTTGCTATAACATCTATTATATCGTTATTTAATGCTTCTGTCAGCATTTGTCTGTCCATTGAAGTTTTTATGGCAGGATTCCATTTTATAAGAGTACCATGAGTCTTATAATCATTGTCGTCAAAATAAAGGTGATGAATACAAACTTCAGAAGTAATTTGCTTACTGTTAACAGGATACTGGTTTGTAAAAAGCTCCAGTTCTTTTGCCGTGGAAATGTGAAGTATATGTAACCTCGTATTATACTTTTTGGCAAGTGAAACTGCAAGGCTGCTTGATTTATAGCATGCTTCAGCAGGCCGTATTAACGGATGGCACTCCACAGGAATTGATTCGCCATATTTTTCAGTAAAAACAGCAGTATTTGCCCTGATTATTTCTTCATCCTCACAGTGGACTGCTATAAGCAAAGGAGAAAATTTAAAAATCAATTCAAGGGTTTCAGGATTATCGACCAACATGTTACCAGTTGACGATCCCATAAAGATTTTAATTCCGCATACATTTTGAGGATTTGTTTTTAACAATTCATCAAGGTTATTATTTGTTGCTCCAAAATAAAACGAATAGTTTGCAAGTGATTTTTCTGAGGCTATTCTGTATTTATCTTCCAGTAAAACCTGTGTGGTAGTTTGAGGAATTGTATTTGGCATTTCCATAAACGAAGTAATTCCTCCTGCAATTGCAGCCCGTGATTCTGAAAAAATATCAGCTTTATAAGTTAACCCAGGTTCCCTGAAGTGTACCTGGTCATCAATTATTCCAGGAATAAGGTATTTACCTTCAGCCTGAATAACTTCAGAACTTTTTAATACTTCTTCCGGTAATTTATCATAGTATATTTTTGAAATTATATTTCCTTTAACAAGAACGCTGCCTTTCTTTTCTGAGCCTTCATTAATTATAGTAGCATTATGGATCAGTAATATTTTATTCACGTGATTAATTTTTGTTTCAAATTATATTCTTGACTAATTAAGTTTTAGTTACCACATTATAATGTTTGAAAAAACTGTGAAATTTCATAAGTATAACGCCGAATAAAGCTTCATTAAATATTCCTCCGCTCATTTTTGATGCCCCAACCTTACGGTCTGTAAATATTATAGGTATTTCCGCAATTTCAAATCCTGATTTCCATGCGGTAAATTTCATTTCAATCTGGAAGGCGTATCCTTTGAATTTTATTTTATTAAGATCTATTGATTCCAGTACTTTTCTTTTATAACATTTAAATCCGGCAGTAGTGTCATTTATTTTCATACCGGTTATAAACCGGACATATTTTGACGCAAAATACGAAATTAAGACTCTCCCCATTGGCCAGTTAACAACATTTACGCCACTTTTATACCTTGAACCTATAGCCATATCCGCTCCGTTATAACAGGCTTCATAAAGTGCAATAAGATCTTCAGGGTTATGTGAAAAATCAGCATCCATTTCAAAAATATAATCATAACCTTTGGATAAGGACCACTTAAAACCTGCAATATATGCTGTTCCCAGACCCATTTTACCAGCTCTTTCCAAAATATGAAGTCTGTCAGGGAAATAGTTTATAAGGGTTTTAACAATTTGGGCTGTTCCGTCAGGTGAGTTATCGTCAATTATCAACAAATCAAAATCGACTGGTAAAGAGAATACTTTCCTGATTAACCTTTCAATATTTTCAGATTCATTATAAGTTGGTACGAGAACGATTCGTTTTCCCACAGGTTTATTTTTAAAATTTAAATTAATTTGGTTTTATTTTGCTAATATATAAACTCTCAACGAATCTATTGTACAGATATTATTCTATTAAGATAATTTAACTAATAATTTATTAATTCAGATTCAATGTGAATTTATTATTAATTTAAAATTAAATATTATTTGTAAACTCAAAAAATCGAAGTTATATTTGCAACCCGATTTAATAATTAAAAAGTATTAAGTCGTAAGTATTAAACAATAAGTCATTTATATATTTACTTAGTTGTATTTTCGTAAAAGTTTTAAATACATTGGGAATATAATTTGAGCATAGGTTTAAAAATAAATAGATAAAAAAGATTAGAA
>CAVYAE010000007.1:0-129597 GCA_963766305.1 uncultured Bacteroidota bacterium | reverse complement strand
TAGAATAAAGGTAAAATAACTTTGTTTATTTGAATATTAATGGCTGTTTATATAAAAAGGTGCTTTACTCATTGGTGCCTTTATCATTTTGTTGCGGATATTGATAAACTTTCTGTACCTGTTAAACTATAAGCTGTTTTAACATAACCCATTTCTATGCCTGTTTTTAAAGATGGAGACAAGAAACAGTGGGTAACCATTCCAATTTGTTCATTATTTAAATTATGGATGGTATAATTATGTCTCTGGTATAATTGTTTCTTCCCCCAAATCCAACCAGCTTACGATTTACTCCATTGGTTTTTTGATCATATAACAAATCCCTGTCGAATAACCCCTGCCTGGGGTAAACCTGTTATCCATCCTAACCTGTTCAATAGGTGAGGTGGGTATTATCAGGAACCCATTGCCATAAAGACAATATCCCATTTCAAGACGCAAGCATATTCACGGGCAGCAAGTCCAAATTGGTTTATTTGCATCTGAACTGGCGCTTAAACTGATCTCCAAATTTCAGGTCCATCACTGTTATAAGCATAAAGCTCAAAACCAAAAAACTTACCGTGTATCTCCTTGTTCCTGGGACCGATAAGATCTTCAGAATTCCGCATAGATTTCCCACAGCGAAGGTGTAATCACGATTTCTGAGTATTAACATCAGTTAATTTTTGTAAATATTCTAAAGATACGGCCCCTGAATTGCTAACTGGGAAATAGATTCCGAAGAACTTCAAGTAAGGCCGTTGATCCAGCCCAAGTTCTTTTTTCAATATTAGCTGCATTTACTACAAGTAAATATTTTTGATCATCAAATTTATTGACCAAAATCGTCAACTATACCCCCTTTTCCTTGGGAAGGCATGAATACTGAGCTTTTCCTGGTGTCAGCAAAGAAACGTTATTGCTTGTTATTTTCTGCAGCAGGTCAAGTGCATGAGGCCCCTTCACCCAAAACTCTCCCATATGGGAAACATCAAAAATGCCTACACCACTGCGCACTGTAAGATGTTCATTTATAATACCGGAATATTCTACAGGCATTTCATATCCTGCGAATGAATTATCCGTGCCCCTAATGCTTTATGTATATCGTAAAATACAGTATGTTTGTTCAAGGAAATAATATTTTATTTGTCTATTTGATTATAAGTTTATTTGTTGATTTATAATCTGTAATTTAACATCTTCACATTTTCAAATTCTTTAATTCGTCATCAGTCATCATTTCGTGTCAAGTATAACAGGAGCCCCCTTACTACCCGTTCCCATAATGATTAATTTAGCATTGGGAGAATTAGATATGGCTTTTATCATTTCGTATTGTAGTTGCTTATCACTCAGACCAGTACTTAATATTTTCTGATAATCGGCTATACCCTGTGCTTCAACTCTTTTCCTTTCAGCTTCTTGTTTTTCTTTCTGCAGTACAAAAGTCATTTTTTGCGCATCCTGCTCAGCATTTATTTTTGATTCAATTGAAGATTTAACAGAAGCCGGTAATGTAAGGTTTCGTACTAAAAGTTGTTCAAGCATAAGACCTCTGTCTTTGAAATCCTTATCTATACTCTTGAATATCTTGCCTGGAATTCATCGCGTTTCGTTGAATATAAGGCGACGGCATCATAGTATACTGCATTGTCACGAATCTTGGTCCTGCAGATTGGCCGTACAATTACATTAATATAATCTGTGCCTATTTCCCGTAAAATTCTGGGAGCTTCAGTAGGTATTACCTTGTATAAAACCGTAAGGTCAACAATTACTTCCAGACCATCTGCTGACAGCACCCTTATTGCATCATCACCTGATTTGGCTCCTTCATCGTGGACAGCAGACATTGTATAATTCTGTGTGCGGGTATCGAAGGTAACAACCTGGACAAATGGATTAACTATATTAAGCCCGCTTTCTAAAATCCTGTTATCCACTTTCCCGAAAAGTTTTTGAACGCCCACTTCTCCTGGTTCAACCTGGACAATTAATGAAAATCCAACAGCTATAATTAGTATTATTAATCCTGAAATTTTAAAAATACCATTATATTTTGTTGCAGGTGAAATGTTTTTTGCAAGGGCAAAACCAATTATCAAAATAATGACTCCGACTAAAAATAATAAGATCATGGCTATAGTTTTAAATTTTTATTTTATAATAAAGGTATACAGATTAATAAGGAGGAATTTTATAGACATTTTAAAGATAAGAAAATATCACAATATTCATATATCTATGATAAAATAATTGACTACCGAATATTGAATAATGACCTTAACTATTTTTTCTTTACTTTAAATGTTGTATCTTAGGTTAAGGAAAAAAATTATTTGTAAGTTAAATAAAAATTATAACTTAATGGTAAGTTAAATTACCTGATATATACAAATATATGGTTATATCGGAACACAATGAAGAAAGTGAAGATTCTTTATTCAATATAATTCTTGAGAATTCCAGAGATGTAGTATACATTATGGATTTCCAGAATAATAAATTTGAATTTATTAGTCCTTCTATACAGGAGATGACAGGTTATTCGAAAGATGAACTGTTAGCTACAGACAAGGAAGAATTAATAAAAATAATACATGAGGATTACAGGGAGATATTTAAAAATCATTATTATAAACTTCAATATAAGTCAGCCGGCCACAGGAACTTTTTACAATTGAATTCAAGATCAGGCCCAAAGTAGGAATTTCAAGGTGGTTGAGTGACACAAGCAAGTTAATTTGGGACAAAGAAGGTAAATTAAAAAGAATAGTTGGGAACATCCGTGATGTTACAGATTTTAAATTGCTGGAAGAAGCTTTAAACAGGAGCCGCGACAGGCTTACAAAAGCAATGGATGCCACAAACGATGGAATGTGGGATTGGAAACTCGATAGCAATAAGGTCTATTTTGATGCCCGGTTTTATACTATGGCAGGTTACTTACCAAATGAATTTCCTCACACTATTGCAGAGTGGATGAAGAGAATCCATCCTAATGATATAAATATTGTTCAGGCACAAATAGATAAGCACTTAAAAGGCAAATCCGAACAATGGGTGTCAGAATACCGCTTTAAAACAAAGCATGGCGACTGGATATGGGTTTTAAACAGGGGTAAAATTTTCGAACGTGACGATCACTCTAATCCTCTAAGGATGGTAGGTACTCATACCGATATATCCTTAAGGAAAAAAATGGCCGAAGAACTGCAAAAAAGAAATCTGGAGCTTGAAACCGTTCATGATAAACTTTTTACCAGCGAAGAGAAATTCAGACAATTGGCTGAAAACACTGAGGATGTGTTCTGGCTTGCCGACAGGGTAAATATTCTTTACATCAATCCAACTTTCGAAAAAATATGGGAACGTGATAGTAAAACATTGATTAACAACCCATCTATATTGTCCCAATGGGTACATCCCGAGGATGTTAATACTTTTCACCAAATTCTTGATTTTTCAATACTTGAAATAAATAAGCCATTTAATGAAAATTACAGAATTATCAGGCCTGATGGTGAAATCAGATGGATATGGTCAAGAAGGTTCCCTGTATTAAATGAAAATGGACAGATATATCGTATTGCAGGCATTGCATCTGATGTTACCGATCAAAAGATAATTGAAGAAGATTTAATCTCTACTAAAGAAAAAGCACTTGAAAGTGACAGGCTAAAATCAGCCTTTTTGGCAAATATTTCTCACGAAATCAGAACGCCGATGAATGGTATAATCGGTTTTTCAGGTTTGTTAAAGGAAGAAAACCTCTCTTATGAAAACCGTATACAATATCTAAATATAATAACAAAAAGCGGGGAACAATTACTGCATATTATTGACGATATAATAGATATATCAAAAATAGAATCTAATCAGATAAAAATTAAATTTACTGAAGTGAATCTTAACGAATTGATTGCTGATCTGAAGCTATTTTTTGAGAACGGTAAAAGACAAATAGGGAAAGACAACATTGAAATAATTGGTGATATAAAAAATGAATTTAGAAATATTAAACTACAAACTGATGAGTCGAGGCTTCGTCAGATTTTCATGAATTTAATATCAAATGCACTTAAGTTTACCGATGCAGGACATATCAGGTTTGGATTTACTCCAACGCCCGACAATACCATTCAGTTTTTTGTCGAAGATACCGGTATAGGAATATCTGAAGAGATGCAATCTGCAATTTTTAAGCGTTTCAGGCAGGTTGATGAATCTACAACCAGAACATTTGGCGGTACTGGTCTGGGTTTAGCCATATCAGACGGATTACTCAAACTCATGAACGGGAAAATATGGCTTAAATCAACAAAAGATAAAGGATCAATATTTTATTTCAGTCTGCCCTATTTCTGAACAATGTTTTTGTGGAAAAACATACCGTGGATTCGGATAATGACCAATATGACTGGAGTGATTTTACAATATTGATTGTGGAGGATGACGATAAAACCCAGGAATTTCTTACTACCATTTTATCTCCTACCGATGTCAATGTAATTCAGTGTTACAATGCTGAAGAAGCTATAAAGGTATGCTAAACAGAAGAGCCATTGTCCATGTGGTTTTAATGGATATCAGGTTACCACAAATGAATGGTCATGATGCCTTTAAAATAATTTCAAAAATAAGACCTTCACTACCTGTTATTGCACAGACAGCCTTTGCCCTCACTGAAGATGCGAACCGTTGCCTCGAATGGGGTTTGCAAACTACATTTCCAAACCAATAGACCGTAAAAATATGCTGGCAATGATAAAATAGTTATTTAATTAAATACAGAATGACGGTGTGATGACTGTTTTGAACTATTGGAATGAGGACTGGAATATTGTAAAATTGCAAAGGCCTTAATGATAAAGAAATATATCAAATTTCAAATTATGGCCGTATCAGAATATACAGAAAACTGTTTCAGGTAATTCGGAAAATATTGAAGTCTGCAAATGTAAAAGGGTATAAATATTTTACCTTCAAATCTGATATTGACTGAAGCATAAAATAACTAAACCTGTTCACCGGGCCGTCCAGCTGAGCGATCTGGGTTATTCAACTCTTTGGCAATTTTATAAAGTTTGTTCTTCCCTCTTTTAAGTTTAAGCTTAAGTCTTATAACGTCAGTTTCACTAAGCTTCGCATTTGTTATAACTCCTTTTTTTCTGGAATTCAGAACATTGGGATTTTTTTTATTATGTTCTGTCAGCTCAATCTGCGTGCACCACTGGAGATTTTTATAGTAGTTGTTGTCTTTCACATAATTTAAGTGAATAACAAAATTATGGTGTATGGATGGTTTTTCACAGAACATTTCGGCAACCAGACGGTGAACAGGTTTAGTTATTTTATGCTTCCAGTCAATATCAGATTTGAAGGTAAAATATTTATACCCTTTTACATTTGCAGACTTCAATATTTTCCAATTACCTGAAACAGGTTTGTATATTCTGATACGGCCATAATTTGAAATTTGATATATTTCTTTATCATTAAGGCCTTTGAATTTTACAATATTCCAGTCCTCATTCCAATAGTTCAAAACAGTCATCACACCGTCATTCTGTATTTAATTAAATAACTATTTATCATTGCCAGCATATTTTTACGGTCTATTGGTTTGGAAATGTAGTTTGCAAACCCCATTTCGAGGCAACGGTTCGCATCTTCAGTGAGGGCAAAGGCTGTCTGTGCAATAACAGGTAGTGAAGGTCTTATTTTTGAAATTATTTTAAAGGCGTCATAACCATTCATTTGTGGTAACCTGATATCCATTAAAACCACATGGACAATAGTTTCTGTTTCACATACCTTTATAGCTTCTTCAGCATTGTAACACTGAATTACATTGACATCGGTAGGAGATAAAATGGTAGTAAGAAATTCCTGGTTTATATCGTCATCCTCCACAATCAATATTGTAAAATCACTCCAGTCATATTGGTCATTATCCGAATCCACGGTATGTTTTTCCACAAAAACATTGTTCGAGAAATAGGGCAGACTGAAATAAAATATTGATCCTTTATCTTTTGTTGATTTAAGCCATATTTTCCCGTTCATGAGTTTGAGTAATCCGTCTGATATGGCTAAACCCAAACCAGTACCGCCAAATGTTCTGGTTGTAGATTCATCAACCTGCCTGAAACGCTTAAAAATTGCAGATTGCATCTCTTCAGATATTCCTATACCGGTATCTTCGACAAAAAACTGAATGGTATTGTCGGGCGTTGGAGTAAATCCAAACCTGATATGTCCTGCATCGGTAAACTTAAGTGCATTTGATATTAAATTCATGAAAATCTGACGAAGCCTCGACTCATCAGTTTGTAGTTTAATATTTCTAAATTCATTTTTTATATCACCAATTATTTCAATGTTGTCTTTCCCTATTTGTCTTTTACCGTTCTCAAAAAATAGCTTCAGATCAGCAATCAATTCATTAAGATTCACTTCAGTAAATTTAATTTTTATCTGATTAGATTCTATTTTTGATATATCTATTATATCGTCAATAATATGCAGTAATTGTTCCCCGCTTTTTGTTATTATATTTAGATATTGTATACGGTTTTCATAAGAGAGGTTTTCTTCCTTTAACAAACCTGAAAAACCGATTATACCATTCATCGGCGTTCTGATTTCGTGAGAAATATTTGCCAAAAAGGCTGATTTTAGCCTGTCACTTTCAAGTGCTTTTTCTTTAGTAGAGATTAAATCTTCTTCAATTATCTTTTGATCGGTAACATCAGATGCAATGCCTGCAAT
Source organism: uncultured Bacteroidota bacterium (assembly GCA_963766305.1). Taxonomy (GTDB): domain Bacteria; phylum Bacteroidota; class Bacteroidia; order Bacteroidales; family JAAUTT01; genus JAAUTT01. The sequence goes on along the minus strand of CAVYAE010000007.1, from coordinate 122,838 downwards.
ACGATATATCTGTCCATTTTCATTTAATACAGGGAACCTTCTTGACCATATCCATCTGATTTCACCATCAGGCCTGATAATTCTGTAATTTTCATTAAATGGCTTATTTATTTCAAGTATTGAAAAATCAAGAATTTGGTGAAAAGTATTAACATCCTCGGGATGTACCCATTGGGACAATATAGATGGGTTGTTAATCAATGTTTTACTATCACGTTCCCATATTTTTTCGAAAGTTGGATTGATGTAAAGAATATTTACCCTGTCGGCAAGCCAGAACACATCCTCAGTGTTTTCAGCCAATTGTCTGAATTTCTCTTCGCTGGTAAAAAGTTTATCATGAACGGTTTCAAGCTCCAGATTTCTTTTTTGCAGTTCTTCGGCCATTTTTTTCCTTAAGGATATATCGGTATGAGTACCTACCATCCTTAGAGGATTAGAGTGATCGTCACGTTCGAAAATTTTACCCCTGTTTAAAACCCATATCCAGTCGCCATGCTTTGTTTTAAAGCGGTATTCTGACACCCATTGTTCGGATTTGCCTTTTAAGTGCTTATCTATTTGTGCCTGAACAATATTTATATCATTAGGATGGATTCTCTTCATCCACTCTGCAATAGTGTGAGGAAATTCATTTGGTAAGTAACCTGCCATAGTATAAAACCGGGCATCAAAATAGACCTTATTGCTATCGAGTTTCCAATCCCACATTCCATCGTTTGTGGCATCCATTGCTTTTGTAAGCCTGTCGCGGCTCCTGTTTAAAGCTTCTTCCAGCAATTTAAAATCTGTAACATCACGGATGTTCCCAACTATTCTTTTTAATTTACCTTCTTTGTCCCAAATTAACTTGCTTGTGTCACTCAACCACCTTGAAATTCCTACTTTGGGCCTGATCTTGAATTCAATTGTAAAAAAGTTCCTGTGGCCGGCTGACTTATATTGAAGTTTATAATAATGATTTTTAAATATCTCCCTGTAATCCTCATGTATTATTTTTATTAATTCTTCCTTGTCTGTAGCTAACAGTTCATCTTTCGAATAACCTGTCATCTCCTGTATAGAAGGACTAATAAATTCAAATTTATTATTCTGGAAATCCATAATGTATACTACATCTCTGGAATTCTCAAGAATTATATTGAATAAAGAATCTTCACTTTCTTCATTGTGTTCCGATATAACCATATATTTGTATATATCAGGTAATTTAACTTACCATTAAGTTATAATTTTTATTTAACTTACAAATAATTTTTTTCCTTAACCTAAGATACAACATTTAAAGTAAAGAAAAAATAGTTAAGGTCATTATTCAATATTCGGTAGTCAATTATTTTATCATAGATATATGAATATTGTGATATTTTCTTATCTTTAAAATGTCTATAAAATTCCTCCTTATTAATCTGTATACCTTTATTATAAAATAAAAATTTAAAACTATAGCCATGATCTTATTATTTTTAGTCGGAGTCATTATTTTGATAATTGGTTTTGCCCTTGCAAAAAACATTTCACCTGCAACAAAATATAATGGTATTTTTAAAATTTCAGGATTAATAATACTAATTATAGCTGTTGGATTTTCATTAATTGTCCAGGTTGAACCAGGAGAAGTGGGCGTTCAAAAACTTTTCGGGAAAGTGGATAACAGGATTTTAGAAAGCGGGCTTAATATAGTTAATCCGTTTGTCCAGGTTGTAACCTTCGATACCCGCACACAGAATTATACAATGTCTGCTGTCCACGATGAAGGAGCCAAATCAGGTGATGATGCAATAAGGGTGCTGTCAGCAGATGGTCTGGAAGTAATTGTTGACCTTACGGTTTTATACAAGGTAATACCTACTGAAGCTCCCAGAATTTTACGGGAAATAGGCACAGATTATATTAATGTAATTGTACGGCCAATCTGCAGGACCAAGATTCGTGACAATGCAGTATACTATGATGCCGTCGCCTTATATTCAACGAAACGCGATGAATTCCAGGCAAAGATATTCAAGAGTATAGATAAGGATTTCAAAGACAGAGGTCTTATGCTTGAACAACTTTTAGTACGAAACCTTACATTACCGGCTTCTGTTAAATCTTCAATTGAATCAAAAATAAATGCTGAGCAGGATGCGCAAAAAATGACTTTTGTACTGCAGAAAGAAAAACAAGAAGCTGAAAGGAAAAGAGTTGAAGCACAGGGTATAGCCGATTATCAGAAAATATTAAGTACTGGTCTGAGTGATAAGCAACTACAATACGAAATGATAAAAGCCATATCTAATTCTCCCAATGCTAAATTAATCATTATGGGAACGGGTAGTAAGGGGGCTCCTGTTATACTTGACACGAAATGATGACAGATGACGAATTAAAGAATTTGAAAATGTGAAGATGTTAAATTACAGATTATAAATCAACAAATAAACTTATAATCAAATAGACAAATAAAATATTATTTCCTTGAACAAACATACTGTATTTTACGATATACATAAAGCATTAGGGGCACGGATAATTTCATTCGCAGGATATGAAATGCCTGTAGAATATTCCGGTATTATAGATGAACATCTTACAGTGCGCAGTGGTGTAGGCATTTTTGATGTTTCCCATATGGGAGAGTTTTGGGTGAAGGGGCCTCATGCACTTGACCTGCTGCAGAAAATAACAAGCAATGACGTTTCTTTGCTGACACCAGGAAAAGCTCAGTATTCATGCCTTCCCAATGGAAAAGGAGGTATAGTTGACGATTTACTGGTTTATAAATTTGATGATCAAAAATATTTACTTGTAGTAAATGCAGCTAATATTGAAAAAGACTGGGCCTGGATCAACGGCCTGAATGAAATGAATGCCGTACTTGAAAATTCTTCGGAATCTATTTCCCAGTTAGCAATTCAGGGGCCATTGTCTTTAGAATATTTACAAAAATTAACTGATGTTAATCTTTCAGAAATCAGTAATTACGCCTTCGCTGTGGGAAATATCGGAATTATTAAAGATGTTATAATTGCCAAAACAGGATATACCGGTGAGCCTGGTTTTGAGCTGTATTGTTATAACAGTGATGGACCTGAAATTTGGAGATCAGTTTTTGACGCATTCAGAGATGCCGGTATAAAACCAATTGGACTGGCTGCCCGTGATACCTTGCGTCTTGAAATGGGATATTGTCTTTATGGCAATGATATTGATGATACCACCTCACCTATTGAAGCAGGTTTGGGATGGATAACCAGGTTTACCCCAGGCAGGGATTTTATCGACAGGGATTTGTTATATGATCAAAAAACCAATGGAGTAAATCGTAAGCTGGTTGGATTTGAAATGCTTGAAAAAGCTATTCCGAGACATAATTATACCATCCATAATTTAAATAATGAACAAATTGGAATGGTTACATCCGGTACCCTGTCTCCATCTTTAAAAACAGGCATAGGAATGGGTTATGTTAAAACCGCTTATAGTTTAACAGGTACGGAAATTTTTATCAATATCCGTAACAAAATGATAAAGGCACGAATAGTAAAAACACCTTTTTATATAAACAGCCATTAAATTCAAATGAACAAAGTTATTTTACCTTATTCTTAAATTTCATGTTAAGGTTTTGTTAAAAAAAAAGGGATTATTGTTAATCCTTTGAAGATATCATAATATTTTTCCTTTAACTTTGGATTGTTTTTAAAATAACAATAAATATTTTTATGAACTGACAGTTATTAATAAAACTTCGTTTACCTATGAAAAAATACAATTTTAATGCCGGACCTTCTATTTTACCCGAATTTACAATTCAGGAAACATCAAAGGCAATTATTGATCTCAATGGCAGCGGGCTTTCTATATTGGAAATATCGCACCGCAGTAAAGATTTTGAAGCTATTATTAATGAAGCTGTTTCATTGTTTAAAGAATTATTGGTTATACCTGATGGTTATTCAGTTCTTTTTCTTGGTGGTGGTGCCAGCTTGCAGTTTTGCATGGTTCCTTTCAATTTACTTAACAAAAAAGCCGCATACCTTAACACCGGTATGTGGGCAAGTAAGGCAATAAATGAAGCCAAGATATTCGGTGAAGTCATAGAAGTTGCATCTTCAAAGGATGCTAATTATAATTATATTCCTAAAAATTTTGTAGTTCCTGAAGATGCGGATTATTTGCATATCACTACCAACAACACTATTTTTGGTACGGAGATGCATACTGACCTTGAAGTTAAGGTTCCTCTGATCGCAGATGCATCATCAGATATTTTCAGCCGTGTCATAGACATTTCAAAATATGGGTTAATTTATGGGGGTGCACAAAAGAATCTGGGACCTGCAGGGGCAACTTTTGTTATAATAAAAAATGACCTGCTTGGTAAAGTTAACCGGAAAATACCTTCGATGCTTGATTACAAAATACATATAGATAATAATTCATTGTATAATACTCCTCCTTGTGTGGTAATATATTCATGTTTACAGACATTAAAGTGGATTAAAAATTCCGGAGGTGTCAAAGAATTAGAAAAAATAAATGTTCATAAAGCAGCATTTCTTTATAAAGAGATTGACAGGAACAAATTGTTTAAAGGAACAGCGGTAAAAGAAGACCGTTCTTTTATGAATGTTTGTTTTGTTTTGGAAGAACCTTATAAGTCTTTGGAAGATGAATTTATGGAGTTTACAAAGAAAAAAGGTATAGTTGGTATTAAAGGCCACAGGTCAGTAGGAGGATTCCGTGCATCTATATATAATGGAATGCCTTTGGAAGGTATTGAAATATTGGTTACTGCAATGCAGGAATTTGAGAAATTGAAATCATAATAATTTAGTAAGTATGAAAAATATTTTAATTGCAACCGACAAACCCTTTGTAAAAATAGCAGTTGATGGTATCCGTAAAATTGTAGAAGATTCAGGATATAAGCTAAGCCTTCTTGAAAAATATAAAGATCAGGGTGATCTTATTAAAGCCATTGAAGACGCGGATGCAGTAATTATAAGAAGTGACATAGTCGACAGTGAAGTAATTAAAGGAGCAAAAAATCTTAAGATAATAGTCAGAGCAGGAGCCGGTTATGACAATATAGATTTAGACGCTGCTACCAAAAATAAAATTGTTGCAATGAATACACCAGGGCAGAATGCAAATGCTGTTGCTGAACTGGCATTTGGAATGATGGTTTATGTTGCAAGGAATTTTTTTAATGGATCATCAGGGACTGAATTACGCGGAAAAACCATTGGTATTCATGCATATGGGAATGTGGGAAAACAGGTGGCAATAATAGCCAAAGGTTTTGGCATGGATGTTTATGCATACGATCCGTTTATTTCTGCAGAAACAATTAGTAAAGACAATGTTAAACCGGTTAACTCTGTAAAAAATTTATATTCTGTTGCTCAGTATGTATCCATTCATATTCCGGCTACTAAAGAAACAAAGGGATCCATTAATTTTGATTTACTATCCTCAATGCCAGAGGGAGCTACATTAGTTAATACTGCCAGAAAGGAAGTAATTGATGAAGAATCGTTGATAAAAATATTCGAAAGCCGGAAGGATTTCAAATATCTTACAGATGTGGCTCCGGATAACTCAGCCCTTTTGACTGAGAAATTCCCCGGAAGAATATATTGTACACCTAAAAAAATGGGAGCCCAGACTGAAGAGGCAAATATTAATGCAGGGTTAGCAGCAGCAAGACAGATAGTTAACTTTTTCGAAAAAGGAGACGTCACTTTTCAGGTAAATAAATGATGGATAATGACAAATTACTCTTGAATGGTTATTGAGTAGTCATTTTAAAACTAAGAAATAAAATTCCATGGCCATATTAAAAGCGTTCAAAGGCATCAGGCCTGTAGCCGAAAAAGCTTACCTGGTGGCGAGTCGTCCATACGATGTGCTTAACAGACAGGAAGCAAAAACTGAAGCTGGAGATAATAAGTATTCATTTTTACATGTTATTAAGCCTGAGATAGATCTTCCCGATTCAACCGATGAACATGATCCGTCGGTATATTTAAAAGGTAAAGACAACTTTCTTAAACTGTTAAATGAAGGTATACTTGTCAGTGATAACAACGATTGTCTTTATATTTATGCTCAAACAATGGGAGCCAGGACCCAGTACGGTATTGTAGGCTGTGCCGGTGTTGAAGATTATTTGAATAATGTTATTCGCAAACATGAACTTACCCGTCCGGATAAGGAAGAAGACCGAAAGAACCATATCAGGGTAAGCGGGATGAACTATGAACCTGTATTCTTTGCCTATCCGGATAATAATGAATTGGATAAAATAGTTTTGGATATTATTAAAGAAAAACCTGTTTATGATTTTACGGCTGATGATGGTTTTGGCCATAAATTTTGGGTGATCAGTAGTTTAAAGGTTATTAATGATATTATAAATATTTTTAAAACTATTCCAAATACCTATGTTGCTGATGGACATCATAGAACTGCTGCAGCAGCTATGGTGGGCAATGAAAAAAAACTGGCAAATCCTCAGCATAATGGCAATGAAGAGTATAATTTCTTTTTAGCAGTGCATTTTCCTGCAAATCAGCTCGCAATAATGGATTACAATCGTCTGGTTAAGGATTTAAATGGTTTATCTGAAAGGGAATTCCTGCTGAAACTTGAAAAAGTGTTCAAGGTTGAAGATAAAGGAATAAATGAATACCGTCCTGACAAACTGCATAATTTTGGAATGTACCTCGGTGGTACATGGTATTCATTAACAGCCAAACCAGGTAATTATCAAGACAATGACCCTATAGGATGTTTGGATGTTACAATATTATCTGACCTGATCCTGGGTCCGGTTTTAGATATTACTGATCTTCGAAACTCTAAAAGAATTGATTTTGTTGGAGGGATTCGAGGCTTAAATGAGTTAAAAAGAAGGGTGGATTCAGGAGAGATGAAAGCAGCTTTCGCCCTCTACCCTGTTTCAATGAAGCAACTATTTGATATTGCTGATACAGGCAATATTATGCCACCCAAAACTACCTGGTTTGAACCAAAACTCAGGAGTGGACTTGTGGTTCATTCGTTGGCATGAAATAATAACGATATAAGTAATTCTTAATTGCCACCTACTGCCATCATTGGATAAATCTCAATTTTTGTTGAGATATCTTTAAATATTGGATTAGCCTGGCAATTGAAACAGCTTCATCCATATCTTTTGCCGTTATATGAAAATATCCTGCCAATACTTCTTTTCCATCGTTATATGAAGTTTCATTAATCATTCCTCCTCCGCTTTGAGTCAAAATTTTCTTCCCTTTCCATAATTAGCCCCTTAATTTACCATCCCACAAGATTATCAATGTAAGTCTTCCCATTTTTAAGGTGGTTTTGCACTTTTCTGGTAAAGATCAGTCCATACACTTCCTTCTGTTCTTATAATCAATAAAAATTCTTTCATATATTATAATTTTAAATAAATGTTAAATTCTTTCAGTTCCTGGCTTGATTTATTACAATCAGTTGCAGGCACAATTGATAATTTCTAAAAAAAATAAAGTAATAAAATAATTGTTTATATTATTTATTACCTAATTACCCTATTACTTTATTACAAGCTTTAGTATCCGGATTAATTTTATATTATTATTTAGCTTTTACAAGTTCAACATTGATCAATAATTTAACTATCTGACCAACCATTAACCCACCTGCTTCAATGGTTTTATTCCATTTAAGGTCATAATCGTAACGATCCAGGTCACCGTTTAACTGTACTGCTGCTCTTGTATTTCCAAACGGGTCTTTAATTTGTCCGAATTTTGCATCCAGTGTAACAGTTTTTGTAACTCCGTGCATGGTAAGGTCTCCGGTAAGTTTATACTGATTACCTGTAACTTTTACAAATTTCTTACCTACAAAGGTGATAGTCGGGAATTTCTGAGCATCAAAAAAATCAGGTGACTGAAGATGACCGTCACGTTTAGCATCTTTGGTGTCAATACTTGAAACCTGTATTGTAAATGTAACATTTACATCTGAAAAATCAGGTTTATCAGCTTTCACCACTGCTGAATAATCATTAAACTGGCCGTAAACAGTAGATATAACCATATGGTCTATCGAAAAACCAACTGATGAATGGCTTTTATCCAAATTCCAAACTGTAGCCGGACCCTGTGCTTTAATAACTGTAGATAAACTGAAAAATAATAAAATGGATAGGGTTAAAAAATTAATTTTCTGCTTTTTAATTGTATTCATAAGTTTTTATAATTATGTTAAAATTGTTTTTACTGAAATAAAAACAACTACCTGTCAATAAAGTTTAGAGGCATCAATAATTTGCAGATTTGAAGATTTGTACATTACATAAGTCATTATATTTACAAATAATTTTAAGGAACAAAATATTGAATAATAAAAGGGTTGTAGTTGGTTTGTCGGGCGGAGTAGATTCAAGCGTAGCAGCCTGGCTTCTGAAAGAAGGCGGTTACGATGTTGTTGGTTTATTCATGATTAACTGGCATGATACTACAGGAACATTGTCAGGCGATTGTCCATGGAATGACGATCTCATTTTTGCAGAACTTGTAGCAAAAAAACTTAATATTGAATTTTATACTGTCGATTTTAGTGAACAGTATGGAAAGAGGGTAGTGGATTATATGTTTTCTGAATATGCGAGGGGAAGGACACCGAACCCAGATGTGCTGTGCAACCGTGAAATTAAATTTGATTTATTTGTAGACGCAGCCATAAGTTATGGGGCAGATATGGTAGCAACAGGGCACTATTGCAGAAAGGAAGAAACTTTGGATGAGGATGGCAATACTATATACAGGTTACTGGCAGGAACCGATACCAACAAGGATCAGAGTTATTTCCTTTGCCAGTTGTCGCAGAAGCAACTTTCGAAAGCTTTGTTTCCGGTTGGAAATTTAACGAAAACCCAGGTAAGAAAAATAGCCGAAGATAACGGCCTGGCTACAGCAAATAGAAAGGACTCACAGGGAGTTTGCTTCGTTGGTAAAATAGATTTACCGGTTTTTCTTCAGCAAAAGTTAAAAACCAATGAGGGCAGGATTATAGAAATAGGAAGACAATATGCAGGATATAATTATGGCACCGGTGAAACTTTGCATGAACAATTGCAAATTTTATCCAAGCCATATGATTATAAACCTTCAGACGGGAACATAGCAGGAATGCATAATGGAGCTCACTTTTATACTATAGGTCAGAGAAAAGGATTAAATGTTGGGGGTAAGGAACATCCCTTATTTGTAATTGCAACAGATATAGAAAATAATATTGTTTACACAGGACAGGGTGACGATCATCCTGGTTTGTACCGGAAATCTCTTTTAATTGAAACAGATGATATACATTGGGTACGTTCGGATAAAGTACTAAAAACGGGTAATAAAATGGCATGCCATGTCCGCATCAGGTATCGTCAACCTCTTCAACATGCATGCCTGTACAGGTATGATGAAGGCATATATATTTTGTTTGACAATGCTCAGAGAGGAATTACCCCTGGTCAGTTTGCAGTATGGTATGTTGGCCAGGAACTTTTTGGATCAGGAGTTATAAGTTCGTTTAAAATGGAAACAGTTTATAATGAATGATTTGTACATTAAGGTTCTTATATTTCAAATTAAGAAAATTAAAATTTGATATTATCTTTATAAACACTGAGTTTTATTATGATTAATAACTAAATATATTTTATATTTATGCTTGGAAAGTTGAAAATGTAATTTTGTTACAGATAAATAACTAAAAAACTATATTAATTAACCTAAAAACTGAGAATTATGAATAAACAAGAATTAGTAGATGCTATTGCAGCTGAAAGTGAATTATCTAAAAAAGATTCCAAAACTGCCCTGGAAGCTATAATTAAATCAATTGGCGGATCTTTAAAAAAAGGTGATAAAGTAACCCTTGTTGGGTTTGGATCATTTTCTGTAGTTGGTCGAGCAGCAAGAACAGGAAGAAATCCTCAGACAGGTAAAGAATTGCATATTCCTGCAAAAAAAACTATAAAGTTCAGCACCGGTTCAGAACTCGAAGAAGCTGTTCAGTAAATTCTATCCACACCTGTTTAACTAAAAAACAGGTGTGGCCTTTTTATTTTCTTTAAATCCTGTTAAGCCTTATAATTTTCTTAATTCTCCCTTTTCACTGTTTTCGCTCCTTTATCTTATTACCTCTTATCACCATATTATCCTTATCACCCATATTATCCTTATCACCCATATTATCCTTATCACCCATATTATCCATATCATCCATAGGATCCTTGTCACTCTTTTTCTCTTTTCACTCTTTTTTCTCTTTATCTCTTTTCTTTCTTTAATTTCCTTTTAACGGATAATAAATTATACACATTTTAAATTTATTGGCAGATTTTCTATACTGTCCCATTCGTTAATTTACCCCTTTAGATATTCAATTTGTAATTGCTAAAACCAGAATTCAAAAAAACCTCTAGGTTTATAAAATTTATATATTTTACAAACTACCCCTTAATATTGATAAATAAATTGTAAATATTTAATTAATTCTGTACTTTTACCCATATAAATTAAGTATGTTTTACTAAAAATATGCCAATTATGAATACATACCCATCTGACATAGTGTCATCAGATTTATTCAGGAGTTATTCTAAAAATGAGAGTCTGCTTGATGAAGTATTCAAACCGAGCAAAGGAGCATTCAAACTTTATGAAAAGCTTCTTTCCATGTTCTCAATTTATTCAGGGCAGGAATTTGGGATTTTAAATGAATATGCAAAAAAATCGTTTTTAGCCCGCGGCATTACGTTTACGACCTATTCAAATAATCCGAAAGGCAACGAACGTATTTTCCCTTTTGATCTTTTTCCAAGAATTATTCCAACATCGGAATGGAATCTTATTGAAAAGGGATTGATACAAAGAAATAAAGCTCTTAATTTATTTCTGCATGATGTTTATCATAAAAAACAGATTCTTAAAGATAAAAAAATACCTGTAGATCTTATTTTATCTTGTGGAAATCTAAATAAGTACATGGATGATTTTACACCTCCCGGAAATATTTATAATCATATTTCAGGAACAGATATTATAAAGCATAATGATGGCAATTATTATGTGCTTGAAGATAATATCCGCTGTCCGTCAGGAGTAAGTTATGTTCTGGCAAACAGGGAAGCAATGAAAAAAACTGTATCCAAAATATTTGCACAGTTTAAAATTGTATCTGTAGCTGATTATCCGGAAGCTCTTCTTGAAACCATGCAATCAGTTCACCCAAATATAGATTCCATTCCAGTCTGTGTATTGCTTACTCCCGGTATATACAACAGCGCCTATTACGAACATTCATTTCTTGCCCAGAGTATGGGTATTGAATTGGTTGAAGGAAGGGACCTCTATGTTGAAAACGACCATGTATACATGCATACTGTTTATGGGGCCCGGAAGGTTGACGTTATTTACAGGAGAGTAGATGATGATTATTTGGATCCACTGGTTTTCAAACCCGAGTCAACTTTAGGTGTTCCCGGGTTAATTAATGCCTACAGGAAAGGAAATATAGCCCTGATAAATGCGATTGGAAATGGCATAGCAGATGATAAAGCAGTATATCTTTATGTTCCTGAGATGATAAAATATTACCTAGGGGAAGATCCCATTCTGAGTAATGTGCCAACCTATAGGTGCGACTTACCATCTGATCTTAAATATGTTGATGAAAATATGAAAAACCTGGTGGTTAAACCTGTGGATCAATCCGGAGGGTATGGAATTTTAATAGGCAGTCAGGCTACAAATGATGAAATTGAACAACAAAAAGCAAAAATAAAGGCCAACCCCAGGGGTTATATAGCTCAACCTATTATGAGCCTTTCTGTTCATTCCACTTTTATTGAAGGTCAAAACGAATTTCAACCCCGGCATGTCGATTTAAGAACTTTTACTTTATTGGGAAAGGACAAGGAATTTGTATTAAAAGGTGGTCTTTCCAGGGTCGCACTTAAAAACGGCAGCCTTATAGTTAACTCCTCGCAGGGAGGTGGCTCAAAGGATACCTGGGTTATTGAATCCGATGAAGCTTAAATAACAAATCATGTTAATATTTTAATATAATATTTATTATTGTATATTTTATTAATGGCTATTATTGTATTTTGTTGAAATTATATCCCTAAGGTTATGTTATCAAGAGTTGCTGATAATTTATTTTGGTTTGGCAGGTATCTGGAGCGCAGCGAACATTTGGCCCGTTACCTGAGTGTTCAGTATTTTTCATCTATTGATGTACCATACATTCAGCAGCGGGAGAGAGCAATATTATCAATTCTTGAAATGGTTGGAATGCATACCGAAACTGACAGACCCATGGAAGAAGAAGTACTGGTTGCTGTTGCTCTGGATGAAAAGAACCCTGTTTCCATACTTTCATCTGTCTATTTTGGACGCGAAAATGCCAGAAGTGTCAGGGATTCTATTTCTAATGAGCTATGGGAAGCAATGAACAATTACTATCTTTTCATTGCAGGGTATCCTGTGGATGTATATAAAACAAGAGGTTTATATGATTTCACCACTAACGTAATTACGAATTGTACTTTGGTGAGAGGTAAAATTGAAAATACCTTAATGCAGGATGTTGCCTGGAGGTTTATTCATCTTGGCATGCATCTGGAAAGGGCATCGCAGGTATTAAGGATTCTGTTAAGTAAAATTAAAGATATAGATACTCTCAATAATTTTAAATTGGGTGATTCCCTGGAATTACAGCAATGGAATATCCTGCTCGATTGTCTGGAAGCTAAAGATATGTGCCGTAAGTTTTACAATGCTCTTCCAAACAGAATAAATACTCTGGAATTTCTTTTATTAAATCCTGAATTTCCCCGATCGGTTTCATATAACCTTACCCTTGTTCACGATTTGCTGAAGGATATAAGTCAACAAAAGGACTTTAATAAAACCTCAATAGAATATAAGTTTGGAAAAGATATAAACCACTTCCGGTACCTTGAAATTGAAGAGGTTGAAATAAATGTGCAGGCATTCCTTGAAGAAACACTGCAGAAAATAAATTTCTTCTGCAGTTTAATTGAAAAAGAATATTTTGTTTACTAATGGTACTTTATCACATAAGTTACGAAACTGAAAATTATTATACCAGGCCGGTAAGGGAGGCTTTTATTGAATTAATGGTTTTGCCCGAAACTAATAAATACCAGGAATGCATATCGTATAAAATTGAAAATTCCCTTGAAGCTAATCCTCATTTTTCAACTTCCTTATTTGGAGCCAAACTAATTCGTTTCAAACTTCCGGGAAAATTCTGTTCTTTTAATATTAAGGTTAATTCCACAGTAAAAAGAAACTTTACAGATACATCTTATTCAAACGGATTATTAACCTGTCCTCAAAATGTTTCTTTAAGTGATGATAATTTTAGAATTGACTATTTCAGGTATTTGTCTCTAAATGAATTTACTTCTCCTCAAAAATCTCATATTCCAAAGGAAGCTCTCAGATACCGGGATGAAGATATATTTGAATATATGAAACGTGCGAACAACTGGATTTTTAATTATATTAAATACGAAATTGGTGTAACCGGTACTCAGACCACGATAGACGAAATACTTGATTTGAAAGCCGGGGTATGCCAGGATCAGGCTCATTTGTTCATTGCAGTGATGAGGGCAAACAAGATTCCTGCCCGTTATGTATCCGGGTACTTAAGTCAGGGACCATCCTTTAACGGTAATTTGGCGATGCATGCCTGGGCGGAGGCATATTTACCAGGAGCAGGTTGGGTTGGGTTTGATCCTTCAAATAATATGCTTTCAAATGATAACCATATTAAAGTAAGCCACGGACTAGACTACACCGATTGCATGCCCATAAGGGGAGTTGTTATTGCAAAAGGACTAGGCACCACATCGTATAAGGTAAAGATAGAAGAGCAACAGAACCAGTGAATGTTAGGCACGAATTACTATATCTGTACTATATCCACTGCTACTTTTAGTTCATGATTTCCATTACTGTATATTACTCCTTTTAATGGGGGAACATCATAATAATCTCGGCCCCATGCAATTACCAAATGTTGATTTTCGGGAATCTGATTATTGGTAGGGTCAAAATCTATCCATCCGAAACGGGGAATATAAACTGAAAACCATGCATGTGAAGCATCAGCCCCAATTAATTTTTCTTTGCCTGCGGGAGAAACAGTATTAATATAACCACTAATGTATCTGGCTGGTAATCCGACAGCCCGTACACATGCTATAGCAATCTGGGCAAAATCCTGGCAAACGCCTTTTTTTTCAACAAATACATCATTTATAGGAGTCGATACATTAGTATACCCTGGAACAAATTTAAAATCACCGTGTATACGTTCCATTAATTCATAGGCTGATTCATATACTGACCGGTTTGAATTAAAGGAATGATAGGAATAATCCCTTATTTCGGCGGATATTTTTCTTATAAAGGGTGATTCGAATATAAATTGTCTTGCTTCAAGAGTCTCATTATCTGTTTTTTGTAATTCAAATAAAGCCTCAGAAAGTGTAATACCTTTAAAGGAGTTGGAAAACAACGTATTATCGAATGTTATATAATTTCGGGAAATCTTACTTTTACTGTGTACAATTAACTTATCATGAGGATATTGTACTGAAAACCTTGTAACATTATTTCCAAAAAAATCTATCCTTTCCGAAAATTCAGTTGGAGATGGAGTTATATCAATTTTAAATTCAATAAGTTCTTGCCATTTATCTTCACGTGGTTTTAGAATGGCAAGATTATGACAATAATTAACAAAATTATCATACTTATATTCTGTTGTATGTGAAACTGAATATATCATCATTTATAAAGGAAAAGATTGATTTACCAATTGGTTTTGTGAATATATATGACTGAAATAAGTGTTAGAAATTGCCAGTGAGGTGTTATTAAGCAACTCACTTATATCTAGCAACATGTCGTCAAGCTTATTTCTTATGAGACTATCTTTTTCAGTGGTAATCAATTCTTTTGAATTAGCCAGCCTTATTTTTGAAAATGCCTCAAAAACAAATTTTTCATAATCGGTCAGTTCATGGGATATTTTTGACTGAGGCAGTAAAGCAAGGTCCTTATTCAGCCTGTTTAATTCATAGGCAAGTGATCGGGGATATTTTAAATCCAATATTATTAAATCAATAACATTTTCAAGTTTAATATATGTCCTGTAACTGTACCTGTAAATATTAAGACTTTCATGACTTGTAAGCAGAGCTTCAAGAACTTCATATTCAACCTGTTCATTCTGCTGGACAATAAGTAAAGCCCTGCATTTTGAAATATTTAATATTCCCTGTTCAAGTTGCAATCCAATAAAATATAACAGCAGACCCTGTTCAATTAAAATACTTTCCTCCACAAGACCCATGAAAGCTATTAACCTTGTTATTAGCTGATCCAATAATTGAATTATATCCCTGATTTGAATGGTATCATCGTACTGCAGAGTCTCCCATATCTTACCTATCCTGTCAAATACTCTCCACATATCTGCTGACCAGAGGTTTCGAATAGCATAATAAGAGCTCCTGAACATGGAAATAGTATAAGATAAACTGCCTGGCCTGTTTTTATCCAATATTATGGATAGTATTTCAGAATATTCATCTACCTGTATTGTTTTACCTTCCTGTATTATAAACCCAGGATATGATCCGGTTATATGTGTCACAGCCTGAAATAATAACTGCAAACTTTCTGAATGAGGTTTACGTTCATTAAACTGAATATAAGTCATTTGTTTCAGTACCATCCTGATAAACCTTGCTATGGTAAGGGTTCGCCCAACATATCTGCCAGCCCAGAAAAGATTTTCAGCTGTATGACTGGGTAGGTCATCCAGACCTGATATACTTACTGCCGATTTCCTGTTCCAGCTTGCAGATTTATCATCAGGTCTTTCATTATCTTCAAGTATCCATACATCTTTGTTTGTACCACCTTTTTGATTCGAAACCAGTAAGTCTCCTCTTTCACTTGCAACCCGCACCAAACCACCCGGCATCACGTAATAGTCATTCTTACAGGCAATTGAAAATGTTCTCCATACAGAATTTCTGGGTTCCAGTTGCTCATTGACAAAGGTCGGGGAGGTATAAAATCCTATTTTTTCCTGTGCCACAAACCGGTAAGGCCTGTCTGAAATTTGCCTGTGCAGGTCGTTAAGCTCCGCTCTGGTCATTTTATCACAAAAATATATACTTGCCGCACTGTATCTGTCTATTCTTTTTATTATCAATCCAGATAAATGGTCCAGCACATATTTTTTCTCTTTTTCCTGTCCGCACCACCATGTAGGAATTTGTGGTAAAATAAGTTCTTCGTTAAGAAAGTACCAGGCAATACCATTCATAAATGGTATAAGTCCCGGGTTTTCAAGAATTCTGCATCCTACCGGGTTTATAACCGAAACATTTTTTTTCCTTACAACTTCCAGTAAACCGGCAACACCAAGCTGTGAATCTTCCTTTAATTCAAGTGGATCGGCATACATATCATCCACCCTGCGCAGTACCACATCTATGTGCTTGAGTCCTTTTAAAGATTTCATCCATAATTTACTCTCACGGACAATCAAATCATTACCTTCTACCAATGGATAACCAAGAAATGATGATATATATGCATGTTCAAAATATGTTTCATTATGAGGACCCGGACTTAATACCACAATGTGCGGATCATCTTTTTTACCTGGCCCGGCTTCAATAAGCAATTCATTGAAAAGATAGAAAAACTCTGAGAGCTTTTTAACGTGCATATTTTCAAATAAATCTGGCATAACCCGACCCATAGTAAGCCTGTTTTCCAATGCATATCCCATCCCTGATGGTGCCTGGGTGCGGTCACTTATTACCCACATGCGTCCGTCGGGACCTCTGCCTATGTCGGTGGCATGAATAAGTAAATGTTTATCTGTATTATATTGTATCTGATCGCATTGTCGGAGAAAACCACGATGACTGTATATAACTTCCTGAGGGATGATTCCATTTTTTATCAGTTCCCTTTTACCATAAATATCTTTTATAATTAAATTAATGATTTCTGTTCTTTGTTTTATTCCTTTTTCAATGGTTTTCCATTCATTTTCATGAATAATGAGTGGAATAACATTTAAGTTCCATGGTCTGTTTAATCCGTTAGGATCGTTATACACATTATATGTAACGCCATTTTCACTTAAATACCAGTTCAAATCTCTTTGCCGTGATACAAGGCCTTCGGTTCCTATTCTGTTTAAGTTACATAACAGGTTATTCCATTTCGGATTCACCTCCATGGCCGACGTGAGCATTTCATCGAAGCTGTTATTTGTAAAATAATTATTATAAATAATATTATTTGTTGAAGTGGTATTTATCATGATATTTTCCAATTTTGCCTCAGGTCAAGAGTATGTGGAAATTCAGGACTTACCGGAATTTCTTTATATTCAAATGTTTTAATTTCAAAATGGCTTTCAATTTTTCTTGAAGCACTTCCTGTTTTATTAGTTTGTTCCTGTGGTTCTATTTCTCCCTGGGAATGGCCAATATCCCAGAACCTGTTGATTCTTCTGGATTCAGCCTCATAACTATTTACAGGATAAGTATTATATGATAAACCTCCCGGATGTGATACAAAATATGTACATCCGCCTACGGACCTTTTGTTCCAGTTATCAACCAGATCAAAAACCAAAGGGGCGTCAACCCCAATTGATGGATGCAATGATGACCATGGCTTCCAAGCCTTATATCTTACCCCACCTACATATTCTCCTTTTTTGCCGGTAGTGGTTAATGGTATTTTTACTCCGTTACAGGATAATGCATATCTTTCTTCTGTAAAGTCTGTCACCCTGACCTGAATTCTTTCTACTGATGAGTCGACATATCTTGCGGTTCCCCTGCCTGTCATTTCTTCACCCAGAACATGCCAGGGCTCTATAGCCATTCTTAATTCCAGTTGCACCCCGTTTATGTTTATTGTTCCATACAATGGAAAACGAAACTCGAAAAACGGATCAAACCAGTCTGTTTTAAATAAATATCCCGCTTCATTCAGCTGGCCTACTATATCTTTTATATCTTCTTTAACATAATGTTCCATTAAGAATTTATCATGTAATTCAGTTCCCCATCTGACAAGTTTATGCTTGTATGGCCTGGTCCAGAACCATGATATCAGGGTCCTCACAAGGAGCATTTGCATTAGGCTCATCTGGGCATGCGGGGGCATATCGAAGGCTCTTAACTCAAGAATGCCAAGCCTGCCCGAGGCTGAATCAGGTGAATATAGTTTGTCTATACAAAATTCGGATCTGTGGGTATTACCTGTAATATCTGTAAGTAAATGCCTGAATAACCTGTCAGTGGTCCAAAATGGTATGTCTTTTGTTTTTGGAATCTGACCGAATGCTATTTCAAGTTCATATAAATTTTCAACCCGGCCCTCATCAATGCGTGGAGCCTGGCTCGTAGGCCCTATAAAAGCACCTGTAAATAAATATGACAAACCCGGATGATGCTGCCAGTAGGTCAATAAACTTTGTAAAAGTACAGGGTTACGTAATATTGGACTATCGGCAGGCGTGTTACCTCCAATAGTAACATGGTTGCCACCGCCGGTTCCTGTGTGTTTACCATCGAGCATAAACTTCTCTGTTCCCAACCGGGACAGATGAGCTTCCTGGTAAAGGTTAAGGATAGTATCAGTTAATTCATTCCAGTTCTTTGAGGGATGAATATTTACTTCAATAACACCGGGATCCGGAGTGATTTTTATTTTTTCAATCCGGTTATCATGTGGCGGTTCATATCCTTCAATAACTACCGGAACTGATAATTCTTCAGCAGCGGCCTCTATGGATGTAAGTAAATCAAGAAAAACCTCAATCCGTTCAACAGGAGGAAGAAACAGGTACAGCTTGTCATCCCGCACTTCGGCACAAATGGCTTTTCTGATAAATAAGGCGGGTTTACCGTCCGAAAATTTAATGTTACTTTTTAATTTTCTTTTTTTAATTTTTTCGTAAAAATCACCTAATGGAAGAGTATCTTCAAATAAATCGGGTTCAAAACCAGGATCTTCTTCTGTTCCTGAATTTTTTATAAGTGATTCGAGCGGTAAACGTAAACCTGCCGGAGAATTGCCCGGGATCAGGAATAAATGATTACGTTTGAAATTCCATTTACATGTATTCCATTTATCGTTAAACCAGCTTAGTGGTAATACAAATCCTGAGGGTTTATCAAGACCCTTATTAAGTAATTCACTTAATTTTTGCCTGACCAGAGGATCTGATTCCTTACTTTCAAGAGGGTCAACATCTATAGGTAACTTACCATCCTCCCACAAAAAGTAAAAAATATCCTCGTATGCAGGTAATATATGCTGAGGATCGCATCCCAGGTAAGCTGACAGAGTTTGTAAAAACAGTTCAGATATTGAATTATCCAATTTATTGTTTTCTTCAGTATCGCTAAATAATTTCTGGTTTTTCCACACGGGAATCCCGTCTTTCCTCCAATAAATACCTATTTGCCACCGTGGCAGGGGTTCGCCCGGATACCATTTCCCCTGTGTATGTTGCAGCATTCCTCCTTTTCCAAACCTGTCCAGCAGCCTTTTTGATAATTTACCAGCCAGTATCCTTTTATTTTTTCCATCCGCAGCAGTATTCCATTCCGGAGTTTCCATTTCATCTGTTGAAACAAATGTTGGTTCACCTCCCATAGTTAGCCTGACATCATTTTTTATCAACTGATCATCAACTTTAAATCCAAGCCCGTAAATTTCATTCCACTGTTCTGATGTATAAGGCTTTGTAACTCTTGGTGATTCAAAAATCCTGGTTACTGTGTTGTTATAAAAAAATTCAGTATTGCATACGTCAGTGTACCCTGTGATAGCAGCAGCACTTTCAAATGAAGGAGTACAAGCAAGGGGAATATGACCTTCTCCGGCCAGCAAGCCTGAAGTTGCGTCAAGGCCTATCCACCCCGCACCGGGGAGATAAACCTCTGCCCAGGCATGCAGATCAGTGAAATCCTTTTCAGGGCCTGATGGTCCGTCCAGAGATTTGACATCAGCCTTAAGTTGCACCAGGTAACCGGAAACAAATCGGGCTCCAAAACCAAAATGCCGTAATGTCTGTACCATGAACCATGCAAAATCCCGGCACGATCCGGACCGTTTCTCAAGAGTTGTTTCTATGGATTGAACCCCAGGCTCAAACCTTATTGTATAAGACAGATAATGGTTCAGGCGCCTGTTCAGATCTATCAAAAAATCAATGGTTCTCCGGGGAGTTAAATCAATTGTTGCTATCCATTTGTTAAACAATTCACTTTTTTCAGATTTCTCAAGATATGGTATTAATTCCTTTTGTAATGTGGTATTATAAATAAAAGGATATTTTTCGGCAGATTCTTCAATAAAAAAATCAAAAGGGTTTATAGTTATCAGATCAGCAATAATTTCAACTACAATAGACAGTTCTTTGGTTTTCTCTTTAAATACCAATCGGGCCAGATAATTTCCGAATGGATCCTGTTGCCAGTTAAAAAAATTATTTTCAGGTTTTATTTTAATAGAGTAGGATTCAATGGGTGTGCGGCAATGTGGTGCCGGCCTTAAACGAAAAATATGGGGTGACAAAGAAACCAGTTTGTCATATTGATAAAGTGTTTTATGTGAAATAACAACTTTTAATGCCATTTTAATTGATATTATTAAGCTATTTGTATAATAGCAGCAATATATGAAAAAATATTAACACTTTTTGTTGAAAAGTATTAAGATTATATCACTAAATCCACAAATCGTCCGGCCGTTTCCAGATTTTCTGTACGCCCCATATCGTACCAAAAGTTCTGAGGGTGATCCCATGTAAGGATGTTGTGATCCCTCGCAAGCCGCAGAAATACATCCATTATAGAAAATTTACCAGTTTCAGTAATAAGATCGAAAATTGACGGATCAAGAATATATACGCCCGAAAAACCAAATGGTTGAAGTACTTCCATAGTTTCCCCGGTAATTATTGTTTCCCCTGTCTGATTGTTTTTCCAGCCACATAGTAACTTTTTTTCGTTTATTAACAGCGACCTGGAAGTATCCCTTTGTTTAACTGCAAGTGTTGCAAGAGGTTTATGCAGAAGGTGGTAATTATATAATTCAGAAATATTAAAATTTGTTAGAGCGTCTAAATTATGTACCAGGAATGGTTTGCCATCATTGAAAAACCATTTGGCCTTAACAAGGCCTCCTCCGGTTTCGAGTAACTGAGATGTTTCGTCGGATAAAAATACAGATATATTAAAATTGTTATGGAAGGAAAGAAATTCTTTTATTTGACCTGCAAAATGATGCACGTTAATTATTATCCCGGTTATGCCATTCTTTATCAATCGCCTGATAATAATTTCAAGCATTGGTATCCCGTTAACCTCAACAAGTGCCTTTGGTTTATGCAAGGTATAGGGATGAAGACGTGTCCCAAGCCCGGCCGTCAGTATCATAGCTTTCACAAATGGCCTTCTGCTTTAACCCTGGATATGTATTTTGAAATTTCCTGTCCTTCCGGGGAAGTGTTATATTCCTTTTCAACACGCTGATACATATTAAGGGCCTTTTTGAATGCCCCAGTCTGTTCCAGAAGGATACCTGCACGCAATAGGTAAATTGGTGAGGTAAAATCGTTTTTTGTATGATCAGCAGCTCTTTCGTAATATCTGACTGCGTCATCATTTTGATTTAGTTCAGAATAACAATCACCAATTGATCCAAGTGCAATACTTGAAATTAATTTGTCATCCAGATCAAACTTTTTAAGATAATCTATAGCTAATGAATAATTGCCCAAATTTTTATAGCATATACCTGCATAATAATTTGAAAGATTTGCTGATTTTGTTAATCTGTAATCATCAATAATAGATAAAAAACCGGGATAATTCTGATCACCGTTCAGGGCCAGTTTAAAAGAATCGATGTCAAAATAATGTTCAGCTATAAACATTTGTGACTCTGCTTTTTCTTCCCTGGGTTTGAGATAAAATTTAGTGAATCCGAAATAAATGGCAACAACAGCAACAATTGCTCCTGCAATAATTGTAAGACTTTTCCTGTTTTCTTCAATGTATTGTTCTGTTTTGCCTAAAGCAGTTTCAATACTTTCAATTTTATCCTCTGTACCTTCTTTTTTCGCCATACTATGTTTGTTACTAAAAAATTAAACGCAAATGTAATTGTTTTGATAATTATCTAAAACAATTGATCGTAATTTTTGGAACAAACAAAAATAAATAATTAATTATCTTTGTTTAATATGAATTAACCATGCATACCTGGCTTCGGAAACTTAGTATAATGAATTTTAAAAATTATGAAGAAGCTTCTTTGGATTTCGATTCAAAAATAAATTGTTTTGTTGGCAACAATGGAATAGGGAAAACCAATATATTAGATGCAATCTACTACTTGTCAATATGTAAAAGCTTTTTTTCGGTAAATGACCTGCAAAATTTCCGGCATAACCAGGAATTTTTTGTTCTGCAGGGTGAATATGAGCATCAGGAAAAATCAGAAAATATTTATTGTGGTGTAAAAGTTGGCCAGAGAAAAGTTTTCAGACGTAACGGAAAGGAATATGACCGCCTTTCTGATCATCTAGGATTAATACCAGTAGTTATGGTATCCCCTGCTGACAGTAACCTGATCCTTGAAGGCAGTGAGATGCGCCGCAGGTTTATAGATATTGTTCTTTCACAGTTCGATAAATCATACCTCGAATATCTTTTACGCTACAACCGTGCGCTTGCCCAGCGTAATCAGCTATTAAAAAACTCAGAACAAAAGACATACATAGATGATGATTTACTTAATATTTTAAATGAGCAGCTTACATTTAACGGAGACCTTATTCATAATAAGAGAAAGCTATTCATTGATAAATTAATTCCTGTTTTTCAGCAGTATTATAATTTTGTTTCTGATGGTAATGAAATTGTTCATTTAAATTATAGTTCCCAGCTAAATGAAGATACTTTCTCCGAATTATTGTCCAATTCGTTAGACAGGGATTTTAAATTTCAATATACAACCTGCGGTATACATAAGGATGATTTGCACCTGGAGCTAGGTAATTATCCTATCAGAAGGATAGGTTCACAGGGACAACAAAAAACATTCCTTGTAGCTCTAAAACTTGCTCAATTCGATTTTATCAAAATGAATTCAGAAAAATTCCCAATTTTGCTTTTAGATGATATATTCGATAAATTTGATGAAAACAGAGTGGATAAAATAATACAACTGGCGGCAAATAGTAATTTTGGCCAGATATTTATAACTGACACAAGTACTGACAGAATGAGTGATATTTTAAAAAAAATAAACAGCAGTTACAATTTATTTCATATCCTGGCGGGAGGAGAAATACAATTATTGTAGGGGAAAAAGATTTAGGATTTGCTGATAAACTCTGGAACCATGCGTAAAAGTAATACTCAAAATATAGGAGAGGTAATTAATGAGCTATTTAAAGAATTACATCTCGACAGGAAACTGAAAGAAGTTAGTGTTATAAATTCATGGGGTGAAGTACTTGGAAATAATATTTCACGTTCCACAACCAAATTATTCTTTAAAGACAGGGTGCTTTTCGTATCCCTTTCATCTTCAGTTGTGAGGAATGAATTATTAATGCTTAAAACAAAAATAATTAAGGCCCTTAATGAAAAGGTTGGAGATAATGTGGTAGAGGATATTGTTTTAAGATGAAAATATTTTAAGTATTTGTTGGGCAATATTATATTCAATAATGAGATTAATACCTGTTAAATTTAGCTATAAGTATTTTGATATATTAAAAGGAATTCTTCTCGGTTTATTATTGATTGCGGGCACATTTCCTGAAAACGACTGGACTTATGAACCAGGTTTAGACTCATCTGTAATATGGGTATTCAATTATTTATTTGCTGTAAATATTCAAGCAGGCATAAATATTATTTTTCCGCACGGACCTCTTGCGTTTTTAAATTATCCTTTGTCATCCAATATTATAATTACAGCTATAATCACCTCAGTATTAAAGGTATTAATGCTTATTAACCTTTACAGAATTATTAATTTACCGAATTCAAACAGATGGCTCCTAGCCTTTATTTTATCGTATTTTATAAGCATTATAACTGGTTTTGGCATATTATTGATAATCAACATAATTCTATTTTATTTAAATTATTATAATTCAAAATTATTAACTGATAAGCTTATACCATTTTTCTTATCGGCGTCAGCTATTTACACAAAACTGAACTTCGGAATTGTAGCTTTAATTATAAGCTTTTCCTTTTTATTTTACTTTTTAATTGCTACAGGAAAATATAAAATATTTTTTAGGGATATCCTTATAATATTCTTTTTTTTTGCCGGGATCTGGTTAGTAATGTATCATTCTTTAAATGGTTTTACAAATTATATTACGGGCATAATAAACCTTACACAGGATAATTCGTCCTCAGCGTCTTTTTATCCTGATAATAACTGGTGGTTTTTAGCTATTTTCCTTTTAATCATTTTCATTATTCCTTTTTTGATTAATACAAAAAGTGCAACTTATTTTGGATTTATTATTACTCTGAGTTTTTTTGCAGCCTGGAAATATGGTATGGCAAGAATGGATGTTGCACATCTAACATGGTTTAGAGATTATATATTAATTTCATTATTAATCATTATTACAATTGAAAATAAAAAACGTCTGCAAAACTTTATTCTTTTATTATGTGCAATATTTTTATTTTATATAAATATGTTAAATATTTCATATTATTATAATTACAGTTATGAAATGTTTAGAATAAATAACTTTGAAGAATTTGTAAGCAATTTGAAAAAGATAAAAGACAATTCAATTGAAAAAATAAAAAAAAATATTGCAGTCAGTGTTTTACCAAAATTTCTAACGGATTCAATAAAAAACAAATCTGTTGATACATACCCATGGGACTATTCAATTATCTCAGCAAATAACTTTAACTGGCAACCAAGAGTTGTAATACAAAGTTATGCATCATATACAAGCTGGTTGGACAGGCAAAATGCCTGTCATTTTAATTCTAAGAAAGCACCAGCTTTTGTTGTAGTACAATTTCCTGAAATTGAAGGCATTAATGGAGGAAATTTAAACAGCATAGATTTCAGGTATTTATTAAATGATGAGCCACAAACAATGATTGAAATATTAAGAAATTATCATTTGTATTACAGTGATAATAAATATTTAATTATTGAAAAAGATATAAATCCGGTTAATGTGAAAGAAACAATAACAGGAAAAGTTCATTCACGTTGGGGTGAATGGATTGCTGTACCTTCTGTTAAAAACAAACTGGTAAGGGCAAAATTAAAATTCAACAAAAACTTGCCGGAGAAAATTAAAAGTTTCTTATATAAAGATGAACAATTTTGGATATATATGAAAATTAGCGGAGGAATTATCCACAAGTACCGTATAGTCCCAAAGAATGCTGAAGATGGTATATGGATTAATCCGTATATATGCAAAACAAATGGTAATTGTTTTGGATCAACAGTTGATTCAGTAATGTTCAAATGTTCAAATCAAAGTTTTTTAGATCAGAATATAAACATATATTGGAATAATATTGATTTTAATAATGACACAACTTTTATTAATAAATTTTTTGGGCTGACAAAAGAAACTGATAATAAAATTGTATTCAGTTCAGAAAATAATCCAGTCAAAGGAAATAAATTATGCTGGACACATGCTCCATCCGTTGAATTAACGAAAGACGAAAACAGTTCACCTGTATTTTCAGAAAAAGTATTAAAAAATTCTTATTCTTCTACACTTTCCTTGCCTTTAGATTCTATTCCCAAAGGTGATATAAAAGTTAACTTCGATTGCTGGATTAAAGCTAAATATTATAATAAAAATAAAACTTTATCTATTATTCTATCTGTAGAAAACAGTTCAGGAAATAAAATTTGGAAAGGCCGTTCTGTTGACGATCAGCTTATCGATAAAGACCAATGGAATAATATTTATAATTTTATCAATTATAAAAACAACCAACCAGGATCTATTTTAAATGCCTATATATATAACACAAGCAATGAAGATATTTATATCAGGGATTTAAAAGTTGTAATTCAAAATTAGAAAATTTCCCTGGACGAGAAGAAAAATGATGATTCCACAAGTGCGTTATCATCAGAATCAGATCCGTGAACCGCATTTTCCTGCACATTTGATGCGAATTTTTTACGGATAGTTCCCTCAGCTGCCTTTGCCGGATCAGTAGTTCCAATTAATTTCCGGAAATCCTCCACAGCATTATCTTTTTTAATCACTGCCACAACTATTGGGCCGGATATCATAAATTCTACCAGACCATTAAAAAATGGGCGTTCTTTATGTATTGCATAAAAGGTTTCAGCTTCATTTTTACTTAATCTCAACATCCTTAAACCTGAAATTGAAAAACCGCCATTTTTTATTGCAGCCAATATTTCACCTGTATAGCCATTTTTTACCGCATCAGGTTTAATTATAGTAAAAGTTATATTTCCTGCCATATTAATTAGTTTATTTGAAAATCCAAGGTATTGATATTTTATTAATGAATGGTAAAGTTAGAAAATAAATCATAACTCAAAGTTTAGCTATTTACATTATTTATATATTTGAATTATCTTAAAATAACATAATTAATAATTCTGCCTGGTGATTTTAAAACAGATTCCTGAAATTACAGAAATTCAAAATTTACTAAAAAAACAATCCAAAATTGTTATTACAACACACCTTAATCCTGATGGTGATGCAATTGGTTCAATTCTCGGATTATATGAATTTCTCAGAAAAACAGGACATAATGCATATCCTGTAACGCCGAATGAATATCCGGAGTTCCTTCAGTGGTTGCCAGGGAATGAAATGGTAATAGATTATTATAGAAAATCGGCTAATGCAAATAATATTATAGCTTCAGCTGATATTATTTTTATTTTGGATTATAATGATTCCAAACGGGGTGGTGATATGGAAAATGCTATTAAAGTTTCACGGGCAGTAAAAATAATGATAGATCATCACCCTAATCCTATAGTACCTGTTAATTATTATATTTCTGACACAAGCGTCAGTTCTACCTGTGAACTTGTATATGAGTTTATATTGGCTTTAAATGAGAAAAAAGACATTGATACCACAATTGCAACGTGTTTATATACAGGTATTATGACTGATACTGGTTGCTTCAGTTACAATTCTTCACAAATACGGACATTTCAGATAGTATCACAACTTCTTGAATACGGAATTAATAAAGATGAAATTTATCATAATATTTATGATAATTATTCATTTCAAAGAATGAGACTTCTGGGTTTTTGTCTGAATGAAAAAATGCAGTATATTCCTCAGTACAGGTGTGCATTCATTTCATTGACCATTGAGGAGCAAAAGAAATATGATTTTACCACGGGGGATGCGGAAGGGTTTGTCAATCTCCCCTTATCTATAAAAGGAGTAGTCTTTTCCGCATTATTTATAGAACGTAAAGAGAAAATTAAAATATCCTTCAGATCGAGGGGTGATTTTTCAGTTAATGAATTTTCAGGCAGGCATTTTTCAGGTGGAGGACATTTTAATGCCGCGGGAGGTGAGTCTAAACTACCTATGGATGAGACAATAAACAAGTTTAGAGAAATATTGCCATTTTACAGTAATGATCTGGATAAAGCATGAAGACGATAAATATTATATTATTTTTAATTGCATCATCTGTAATGTATTCTTGCTGGAATGAACCACAGGAACATAAACCGGATAAAGAAGCCATCCGAAAGGAAAACCTGATAAGGATTAACAAATATCTTGTTGGTAAAGATACTGATATGATAAAAGGATATTTGAAAAGACATGACTGGGTAATGCAAACAACAAAAACCGGATTATGGTATATGATCTATGAAAGAGGAAATGGTGATTCAGTGCGATCAGGTAAAGTTGTTACAATTAAATATAAAACATATCTTTTGGATGGTACTTTATGTTATTCATCTGATTCACTTGGACCAAAAAAATTCAGGGTAGGCAAGGGTGAGGTTGAGAATGGTCTTGACGAAGGAATAAAATTTTTAAGGGTAGGAGATAAGGCAAGGTACATATTACCTCCTCATTTGGCTCATGGGTTAATAGGTGATGAAAATAAGATACCACCAAGAGCAATTATTGTATATGACTTAGAATTAATTCAGCAATCCAATTGATATGAACAGGAAGTTAATGTTTTATCTGTCTTTCCTGGTTGTAGTTTTACTAGCTGCCTGCTGGGAGCATGCTAAGTACCCTGGTTACTCCAGGGATAAGGAAGGTTTTTACTATAAGCTTTTTAAAATTGGAGATGAAGGATCTAAATGTGCTTATAATGATATTGTTACCGCAAATATTATTTACAAAACCATGAAAGATTCAATTATTTTTAAAGGGAGAAGGAAATTTCAGATATCAAAACCTGATTTTACAGGCTCGCTTGACAAATGTATTACTTTAATGGGAAAAGACGATTCTGCCAGTTTTATAATATCAGCGTCAAATTTTTTCAGAAAAACTCTGTCATCAGATATACCTTCCTTTATTAAACCCGGAGAAGATATGAAAATTGATTTGGGAATAATTGATATTCAAACCCCTGAAGAATATGCCAGAGAAAAGGAAGCATTTTTAAAATGGGTTGAAGATTTTGGGGAATATGAAAAAACAATCATTAAACAATACCTTCAGGAGTCGAAACTTAAAATAAAACCATTACAGAATGGGATGTATTACCTAACACTTAAAAAAGGCAATGATAAAACAGTAAGTATAGGAGACACCGTTATTGTTCATTTTGAAGGCAGGTTTCTTAACGGAAAGTTTTTCGATTCCACTCGTCAGCGTAATGAACCTTTTCAGTTTGTATATGGCCAACCATGGCAGGTAATAAAAGGTATGGAAGATGCTATTGGCATGATGCATGAAGGAGAAAAAGCATTGTTTATCATGCCTTCTGAGGTTGCCTTTGGAGAAAATGGTTCATCAACCGGAATTATTCCACCCTTCACATCACTTATATTTGAAGTAGAGCTGTTGTCAGTGAATAAAATATAATATTTACAGGTTTATTTTAAGGTTAAATTAACGGATAATTTCAATGCAAGGTTGTTCATAAAATTATTGTATCCGTAATATCCGTAACGGTAAAAAGTACCTAATCCGAAACCAAAATAAAATAATTTAAGATAGTTTAATTTAATAATATTATTTATTATAAGACCTGATTCGTAATAAATTTTATTTTTTATTTTGAAATCTATGTCTTGATATGAAGGATTTTTAAGTGTTCCCCAACCACAATTTTCAGCAATAACAAATTGAGGTTTAAATCCCGGAGTTTTGAATAACAAAGAACCAAAATTGTGGGAATAGAAGATATTAAAATATTTGTCTGAAAGAAATTCATAAGGTGACATCGTTTGAAAACTATGGTTGATTATTACCGGGAATGTATTGTTATTGCTTCCTTCTCCTGTAAACATCAAGCCATAAGGCAAGCTTTTGTCAACTAGTCCTGCAGCCAGACGAATATCCGATTGACCGAGGGTACCTTTATATGCAGTAAAATCTAAAGTAGCTTCAACGCGGTTATAAATGTAACTTTGATTATTGAATAAATTAATTCCTCTTTTGAAGGCTATATTAATGATCGGATTCCCTTCATAAGTTATTACCCTTTGGTTACCCATTGCAGATAATTCCTCTCCATAGGCGAATTTGGCATTAATCTGAACTTCATCCGCTTCATAACCGTTTAACGGCGTACCTTTGAATTCATAATTATAAGTTGGTCTCAAATCTTTCAGGCTTAGGGCAGCAGAAATTTTAAAAAAACGGAATGACCTGAAACTAAATTCAAATTTTTTCTCAACACATAGATCATAACGAAATCCTATAAAGCTTCTAAGGTATTCTCCAAGCGAAAGAACGGAGTAATCGTTAATGATATCAAATCCAGCCTCTTTAAGGTTATTCTGATATAATATCATAAATTGGATATCGTGGTCATGGTTTATATTAAATTGTACCTGACTTCCATATTTATACCTTTCATCTCTAAAGCCATAACCGGTAAATCCGCCGAAAGTTATAAAATTTGAAACAGTTTCATTGGAATATAATCCCAAACCTAATCTTGATCCTTCATATTCATTATAATTATAAACCGAATTAATGTCAAGATCCATAACTTTGAAAGGTATCCTGCCAACACTCAACTTGGATATAAGCTTCGGGATATAATCAAAATGATGTTTTTGTCCAATACTATCTATCAGATAATAGGTATTTCTTTCCCGTTCTGTAAGACTAACGGAACGGGCCGAATTAATAATAGAATCGCTTTTCGTTATAGTGGTCGGGTCTATATAAACTTTTTCAAGTTTAACTGATTCTTTGTCGATTACCGGATTATAATCAACATTGTCAATCCTGGACTCTATAATGTAAACAGGATGAGCGTTTATATTATGTTTAATCTTAACTGAATTCCAGCTAATTTCTTCATCAAGGTTTGAAGGAAACCATTTGTTGTTAATTAATTCATAATCCTGCCTGAATTTAAAATCTAATAATCCCCTTTCATTAGGTTCAGCAAGAATATTTTTTATTGCATATCCATTTGAACTTATAAATATTCTTCCTTTCAGACTATTGAAATTTTTCCCCTTTTTAGGCGAGAAATCAACGACAAAAATACTGTCTTTCGCATTTATATATCTGTCTTCGAGTTTAAAATCATAATTATTAAGGCAATCACTCGAAAATGGACTAACATATTCATCAACTGATTTATCGCTTGTAAGAGGTAATTCAAAAAGTGAAATTGTATTATTATAAAAAGAGATGGAATTGTGAAAAACAGCTAAAAAAGTTTGTCCAAAAATAGGATCTTTAAATCCGGATGTTTTATTTGCAATTATTTTGTTTATGGTGTTATTTTTATTGTGTATACAGGTTGCTACTGTTTCAGAAAGAAGACCTGCAGATTTAATAAGCCCATAGTTTTTAAGTATTGTCAGACTGTCCTGAGCAGTTTCGCTGTTTGACAATTTTAAATCAATCGTAGTTTTAAAATAACATCGGTACTGATATTTATCGTAACCCTCGTAATTATTTTTAGTCTTGTTTCCAAGTACATTCTTAATAATTCTTATCGCCGGGTTATTTTTAGGAGTAATAACTACTTCATTAATTTCAACTATATTATTCTCAAGTTCAACCACTACATTTAACAAATCGGTTTCAGGGTTAATAATTGTTTTTTTCATTTTATAACCAACACATGAAGCAGTAATACTTTGAATATCTGATTCCTGTATTTCAAATTTTCCATTGACATCTGAAATTACTCCTTTTTGAATATTATTCTTTTGATAGGTTATGGAAGCAAAGGCAATAGGTAACTTCGTATCTTTTTCTATAACTTTTCCTTTAACCGTTCCCTGGGAGTATATACCTATGTTAATGATAAAACAAAGGAAATAAAAAAGTGAAAACCATTTTTGTAAATACATAATTTTTATTAATTAACGACTTTCAACAGGACTTATTCCTATTTTCCTAAAATAAAAATAGCAGGACGTTTATGTAATTCGGGTATATTTCCTTTCCATTTTTCAATAGATTTACATTGAATAAATTCAGTATCCATATTAATGTCGGCTGCTATGCAAAGCATGGTTGTTGGTAAACAGTTGCTTAAAATATCATCAAGCAGCTGCATATTCCTGTAAGGAGCTTCAATAAATACCTGAGTCTGATTTTCAGACAATGTCCTTTTTTCATAGAATTTAATCTTTTGAACTCGTTCAAGACTTTTGACAGGCAGATAACCGTTAAATGCAAAATTCTGTCCGTTTAAACCTGACGCCATAACTGCCAATAAAACTGAGGATGGTCCTGTCAGGGGAATTACCCTTATACCTGAAGAATGTGCCAATCGTACAAGATCAGCCCCAGGGTCCGCAACTGAGGGAACGCCGGCATCTGAAATAATTCCCAGGTTGAAATCACGTGCAGGTTGTAAAAATTCAGTAATGTCTTTTGGGGAAGTATGTTCATTTAAGGTAAAAAATGTAAGAGAGTCTACAGGTACATCTATTCCGGATTTTAATAAAAACCGCCTCGCCGTTCTGATGTCTTCAACTATAAAATGACGAATGGATCTAATTATTTTAATCACATTTTCCGGAAGAAGTTGCAGGGGATCACCTTCTCCAAGGAGGTTTGGGATTAAGTAAAGTTTGCCTTTAAACGGTATAATGTTTGCATTGCTCATATTATAAACTTTTAGACAAATATATAGGGTCTTCAATAAATCATGCTGTTAATTTTTATTAATCTTTTGAATACTTAAATTTGCGGTAAAGTAGGATAGTAGCAGTAAATTATTGCTCGTTTCCTACTTCCCTACATCCCAATTTAATAATAACATTTTGAAAGTAACATTTTTAGGTACAGGAACATCACAGGGAGTACCTGTTATTGCTTGTAAATGTAATGTCTGCCAGTCAGCAGACGAGAAGGACAAACGTTTACGGACCTCATTATTAATAGAATGTGACAACAAGAACATTGTAATAGATTCCGGTCCCGACTTCAGGCAGCAAATGCTAAGAGCAGGGGTTTCCAAACTTGATGCTATACTTTTTACTCATGAACATAAGGATCATATTGCAGGCCTGGACGACATCAGGGCATTTAATTACGTACAACAGCAACCTATGGATGTATTTGCTGAAGAACGCGTACAGTGGGCCATTAAGCAGGAATTTGCATATATTTTTGCCGAGTTTAAATATCCCGGTGTACCTCAGGTTACCATGCACACAGTAGAAAATTCAGAATTTTCAATTGGAGATATAAAAATAACCCCAATTCGTGTAATGCATTTAAGATTGCCTGTACTTGGGTTCAGGATAAATAATTTTACTTATATTACAGATGCAAATTTTATATCCGACGAGGAAAAAGAAAAAATTAAAGGATCAAGATATTTGGTTTTAAATGGATTACGTATACAAAAACATATTTCTCATTATTCATTAAGTGAAGCAGTAGAATTGATCAGGGAATTAAATCCTGAGAAAGGTTTTATAACTCACATAAGCCATCAGCTGGGACTTCATGAAGAAGTCCAAAATGATTTGCCTCCCGGTATTTTTCTGGCTTATGACGGGCTTATGCTTGAAGATTAAATGATCCCCAAATTCCAGGCGTATAACCATCCTTACAAAATTTATTATCTTTGAGTCATATTAACAATTATGGAAAATTTTATTGTTTCAGCAAGGAAATACAGGCCTTCAACATTTAAATCCGTTGTTGGCCAGGAGCAGGTAACCTTAACACTTAAAAATGCCATTAAATCAAACCATCTGGCTCATGCCTATTTGTTTTGCGGGCCTCGCGGAGTGGGGAAGACTACCTGTGCCCGAATCTTTGCCAAAACGCTGAATTGTTTTAACAGAACTCAGGAAACAGAAGCCTGCAATGAATGTGAATCTTGTATATCATTCAACGAATCCCGTTCATATAATATACATGAATTGGATGCTGCTTCCAATAATTCAGTTGAAGATATCCGCAATCTGATAGATCAGGTAAGGATACCCCCGCAAGTAGGTAAATACAGTATCTATATTATAGATGAAGTTCATATGTTATCTAATCAGGCATTTAATGCTTTTTTAAAGACTCTGGAAGAACCTCCTGCACACGCTTTCTTTATTCTTGCAACTACCGAAAAACACAAAATAATCCCTACAATACTTTCCAGATGTCAGATTTATGATTTCAGACGAATAAAACCCGACGATATTGTCCAATATCTTGAATACATTTCTAAAAATGAAGAGGTTAATTATGAGGTAGATGCTTTAAGCATAATAGCTAATAAATCTGAAGGAGGTTTAAGAGATGCACTTTCAATTTATGATCAGATAATAAGTTTTTCAGGCAGGAATATAACCTATAAAATAGTTGTTGAAAATCTCAACATGCTCGATTATGAGTTTTATTTCAATATTGTGGATGCATTCTTAAAAAAAAGTATACCGTCAGTATTGTTAATATTCGATGAAATTATTGAAAAGGGATTTGACGGTCATAATTTTATTAATGGTTTGGCATCTCATTTCAGGGATCTCTTGGTTTGTAAGGATGTATCCACTATAAAGTTACTTGAAGTAGGTGCAGGAATTAAAGAAAAATATAAAGTACAGTCTGCCAACTGTTCTGTATTTTTCTTGTTTGAAGCTTTAAGTCTTTGTTCCCAATGCGATATTCACTATAAAGCAAGTAAAAATCAAAGGTTACACGTAGAATTGACTTTAATTCAAATTTGTAATTTAACAACAGAAAAAAAAAACCTTGATCTGAAAGCTGATAGTAAGGAAAAGGGAGCTTTTACGGAAATAAAAGACAAACCTGACTCTAGTAGCTTAAGTCCTGAAATCCAGATCAAAAAATCACATACGAATGAATCTAAAATTTATTCAAAAAACATTCCTTCGTTTTCGATTAAAGATGCATTGAGTACAGAATCTGCCCAATTGACAGCTTCACCTTCCAAATCAAATGTTAGTGAGAAAATTAACCAGGAAATTATTCCTGATAATCCCCAATTAAAATTATTTTCTCAAAGTGAACTTAACCTTGCCTGGGAAAAATTCGCTTTAATGTATAAAGACAATGAACCCAGGATGTACAGTACTTTAAACACTCAATTACCGGAATTAAAAGGAGATTTTCAAATAGAACTGGTTCTGAATAACCTGCTCCAGGAAGAGGAAGTCAATAAGATAAAGCCTTCAATCCTGGAATTTCTGAAAAATGAACTGAAAAATAACGCAATTGTTATAACAACCAGATTGGCCGAACAAAGTGAACTATCTAAAAAAATATACACCAATAAAGAAAAATTTGAACATCTTGCTCAAAAAAATCCCGGATTGATTACCTTTAAGAATCAGTTTGGCCTTGAATTCGATTAAAAAGAATATATAACATGGAAGGTGAAAAAATTACAATTAAAGATAAGAAAATAATTGTTCCTGAATTTCCTGTAGTTCCCTTTATTGAAGGCGATGGTACAGGTCCGGATATTTGGGCTGCATCGGTAAGGGTTTTGGATGCTTCAGTGGAAAAGGCATATAAAGGGAAAAGAAAAATATTCTGGAAGGAAGTTTTAGCAGGTGAAAAAGCCTTTAAACATACCAATACCTGGTTACCTAAGGAAACTTTAGATATAATAAAGGAATACCTTGTTGCAATTAAAGGTCCTCTCACCACACCGGTAGGAGGAGGTATACGTTCTTTAAATGTGGCTTTACGACAGGAACTTGATCTTTATGTCTGTCTGCGTCCTGTTAAATATTTTAAAGGTGTACCATCACCGGTTAAAGATCCTACCACTACCGATATGATTATATTCAGGGAAAATACAGAAGATATTTATGCAGGAATAGAATGGCAGAGTGGCACGCCCGAGGTAAAAAAAATTATTGGATTCCTTCAAAATGAAATGAACGTTAAGAAAATTCGCTTTCCGGAGACTTCTTCAATAGGCATTAAGCCGGTTTCTGTTGAAGGCACTGAACGGCTTGTACTTGCAGCTATTGAATACGCTATCAAACATAATAAACCTTCTGTAACTTTGGTACATAAAGGTAACATTCAGAAATTTACAGAAGGTGGTTTTCGTGATTGGGGGTATGCACTTGCCAAACGCGATTTCGGTGCAACAAACATTGACGGCGGACCCTGGTGCACTTTTAAAAATCCATCTTCGGGACAAAATATTATAATTAAAGATGTTATTGCCGATGCATTTCTTCAGCAAATACTTACCCGTCCGGCAGAATATTCAGTAATAGCTACTCTCAACCTTAACGGTGATTATATTTCGGATGCACTGGCTGCAATCGTCGGAGGCATAGGAATAGCGCCTGGAGCAAATATAAATTATTCCACAGGACATGCCATATTTGAAGCCACACATGGGACAGCTCCCAAATACGCAGGGCTCGATCAGGTTAACCCTGGTTCAGTGATTCTTTCAGGTGCAATGATGCTTGAATATATGGGTTGGTTGGAAGCAGCCGATCTGATTATTAAAGGATTGCAGGAATCTATTATGAAAAAAAGGGTAACATATGATTTCGAACGACTTATGGAAGGTGCAACCAAACTGAAATGTTCAGAGTTTGGTGATGAAATAATTAAAAATATGTAGTAAAATGTGCAGATGTGAAAATGACTGATTACAAATGACTTTATTAAATATTTTATAAAACTTAATACTTAAAACTTAATACTTAAAATCTAAAATCTAAAATTCCAACTATGTCTCCAATACTGACAGCTGGTGTTTCAATAGTAAACCTGGCTTTAATTTTTTATACTATATCTACAGTAATTCTGATAAGAAAAAAAACAATTAGTAAGACTTATTTATCATTTTTGACTTTTGGTGTTATTTTCGATATTACTGCCACGATATGCATGATAATAGCTGCTCCCAATAAAGGTATAACCCTTCACGGATTAGTAGGTTATTCAGCATTGATAGCTATGGTTGCAGATTTAATTTTTTGTTACAGGTATTCTAACAAATATGGTAATAAACAATTAGTTAGCAAAAGCCTTAAAAACGTTTCAGTGATAATCTATGTGTATTGGCTACTTGCTTATATCACAGGAGCTATAATAGTTATGTTAAGGTAATTTCAGATTATTCATTTATTTGTTATTAAAATACACTAATTTTGCCTAGTTAGTGTAATGAAAATTTATTTATAATGAGCATAATTAGTAACATTCTCTCAAAGTTTGTTGGAAATAAAGCCCAGCGCGACCTGAGTGAGATTCAACCTGTTGTTGAAACAATAAAAATTACCTACGAGGAAATAAAGGTGCTGTCAAATGATGATCTGCGCCAGCATAGTTTTCTTTTAAAGGAAAAGGTCCGTTTATCTATTCTGGATGAAGAAAAAAAAATATCTGAACTTAAATTAAAGGCAGAAAGTGATGACACCCCGTTTGATGAAATAGAAGATATTTACAACCAGGTAGATAAAATTGAGAAAGAAGTAGAAAAAAAAATTGAAGATACTTTACAAGAAATTTTACCGGAAGCATTTTCTATAATTAAGGAAACAGCGCACCGGTTTACCGATAATGAAAAAGTTGAAGTTACAGCGACCCAATTTGACAGAGATCTTGCAGCAAATAAAAAATACGTTTCCATTGAGGGAGATAAGGCTGTTTTTCTTAATCATTGGATAGCAGGAGGAAATGAGATAATTTGGGATATGGTCCATTATGATGTACAACTTTTTGGAGGGGTTGTACTGCATCAAGGGAAAATTGCAGAAATGGGTACAGGAGAAGGAAAAACTCTGGTTGCCACCTTGCCTGTATTTTTTAATGCTTTGGCAGGCAAAGGAGTTCATGTAGTTACTGTAAACGATTATCTTGCAAAAAGAGACTCTGAATGGATGGGGCCGATTTTTGAATTTCATGGGTTATCAGTTGATTGTATTGACAGACATCAGCCTAACTCTGAAGAAAGAAGGAAAGCTTATCTTGCTGATATTACGTATGGTACCAATAATGAATTTGGTTTTGATTACCTGAGTGATAATATGGCTATCAGCCCAATAGATTTGGTTCAGAGAAAGCACCATTATGCCATTGTAGATGAAGTAGATTCAGTGCTAATTGATGATGCCCGTACTCCTTTAATCATTTCAGGTCCTGTACCTAAAGGTGAAAATCAGGTTTTTGATGAACTTAAACCCAGAGTTGAAATATTGGTTAATGACCAGAGAAAACTGGTTACACAGATCCTGGCAGATGCAAAAAATCTTATCAGTAAAAATGATGATAAGGGTGGATTAATGTTATTAGGAGCATTTAAAGGACTTCCCAAAAACAAAGCCTTGATAAAATTTCTTAGTGAACAGGGAATGAAGCAGTTACTGCTAAAAACTGAAAATTTCTATATGCAGGATAATAACAAAAATATGCATATAGTGACAGATGAGCTCTTTTTTGTTATTGATGAAAAACTTAATACCATTGAGCTAACTGAAAAGGGTATGATCTTATAACTAACAGGTCTGATGATACAGCTTTTTTATTATGCCTGATATAGGTACTGAAATTGCCGAACTTGAAAAATCAAACTTGGCAAACAGGAAAAAGTAATTAGAAAAGATGAAGTTGTTACAGGGATTATTCAATCAAGTCGGACCGGATTCATACTGTTAACCAATTACTGAAAGCATACACTCTTATTTGAAAAAGATGTTGAATATGTTGTGATTGACAATAAGGTTAAAATAGTTGATGAACAAACCGGACGTATTATGGAAGGCAGAAGGTATTCTGACGGTTTGCATCAGGCCATTGAAGCAAAGGAAAATGTTAAAGGTAGAAGCTGCAACTCAAACAATTGCAACCATTACTTTGCAAAATTATTTCCGAATGTACCATAAGCTTGCTGGTATGACGGGTACTGCTGAAACAGAAGCTGGTGAATTTTGGAATATTTATAAACTGGATGTTGTTGTTATTCCAACCAACAAACCTGTTATTAGAAAAGACAATGAAGATTTGGTTTATAAAACCAAACGTGAAAAATATAATGCGGTAATAGATGAAATATAGTAGATCTTGTTAAAAATGGCAGGGCAGTGTTGGTAGGTACCACTTCAGTTGAAATATCCGAATTGCTAAGCAGGATGTTAAAGATCAGAGGAATCAAACATAATGTACTGAATGCCAAACTACATCAGAGAGAAGCTGATATAGTGGCAGAAGCCGGGCGTGAAGGTACAGTAACTATAGCTACAAATATGGCTGGTCGTGGTACCGATATAAAGCTTACAGAAAAGGTAAGGAATGCTGGTGGTTTGGCTATTATCGGCACAGAACGGCATGAATCAAGACGTGTTGACCGCCAGCTGCGAGGGAGTTCAGGCCGTCAGGGTGATCCGGGGTCATCACAGTTTTTTGTTTCACTTGAAGATGATCTGATGCGTCTTTTTGGATCGGACCGTATTGCCGGTTTGATGGACAGGATGGGACTGAAGGAAGGAGAAGTGATTCAGCATTCCATGATCACAAGATCCATTGAAAGAGCTCAGAAAAAAGTTGAAGAAAATAATTTTGGTATCCGTAAAAGATTGCTCGAATATGATGATGTCATGAATTCACAGAGGGAGGTAATTTATACCAAGCGACGCCATGCACTTTTCGGTGAACGTATAAACCTCGATCTGTCCAATTTGATGTTCGATGTGATTGAAAAAATTGTTGATAATTTTCATCCAAACAGTGATTATGAAAATTTTAACCTGGAATTGATTAAAGAGTTTTCTGTTGAAACTGAATTAGCGAGGATGAATTCCTGAAACTTGACAAAAAAAGATATAATTGAAAAAACATTCAGCCTGATTCAGGAAACCTATAAACGGAAATCAGATTATATAATAGAACAATCATGGCCTATTATCAAAGACGTGTATGAAAATCAATCAGGTCAGTATGAAAATATAATAATTCCTATTTCGGATGGTGTAAAGGTATATAATATTTTGACTAACCTCAAACAGGGGTATGATACTCACTGCAGGGAACTGCTCCATTCAATTGAAAAAGCAGTTATCCTGCTTTCAATTGACGATTCCTGGAAAGAACATTTACGTGAACTCGATGAGTTGAAGCAATCGGTACAAAATGCATCCTATGAACAGAAGGACCCTTTACTTATATACAAGTTTGAATCCTTTGAACTGTTCCGTACCATGATTGAAAAGATAAATTCCGAAATAATAGCTATACTTATGAAAGGTCAGCTTCCACAAAGGGAACCTAGCCAGATTCAACGCGCCCATGCGCCTAAAAGGCTTGACCTTAGTAAGCTGGAAACAAGTAAACGTGATATTTATGAAGGTGGTAACGGCAAACCTGAAGATACCCGTGAGCCACAGAAAGTACAACCAGTCAGAGTAGAAAAAAGGGTTGGAAGAAACGATCCCTGTCCCTGTGGGAGCGGCAAAAAATATAAGGCATGCCATGGAGTGGGGATGGAGTAAAACAGTGCATAGGTTATGTACTTATGGTTAATTATATACCATTTATAATTATCATTAGCACTTTTATCCGGCAATCCGGAAAAAATAATAAAATGAAACAAATTTCAGTTTCTTAAGAGTAATCAGTCATTTTCATTAGTAATCAGTAATTATTCATGCGCCTTGAGGATTTATTGAAAAATAGTGTAAAGAACGCAATCAAGTCATTATACAATGTTGAAATTAAAGAAGATAATATTCAGTTGCAGGAAACCAGGAAAGAATATTCCGGCGATATTACACTAGTAATATTTCCTTTTATACAATTTTCCCGAAAATCCCCGGAAGCAACAGGACAGGAAATAGCTAATCATATAAAGTCTGAACTTTCTGTTATTGAGCAATATTCAGTTATAAAAGGTTTTATTAATTTTGAAATCAGTAGAGGTTACTGGATATCCTATATAGAACAACTATCTAAAAATAAGGAATTAGTTGAATTGGTAGGAGCCAATTCTTCAAAAACTGTAATGGTTGAATATTCTTCTCCAAATACAAACAAACCACTTCATTTAGGACACATAAGAAATAACCTGCTGGGATTTTCAGTTTCCAATATTCTTAAAGCTAATGGGAATAAGGTAATAATGGTCAATCTTGTCAATGACAGGGGAATACACATTTGTAAATCCATGCTGGCGTGGCAAAAATGGGGTAATAACCTGACACCTGAGCAATCGGGCAAAAAAGGGGATCATCTTGTTGGTGATTATTATGTGTTGTTCGACAAAGAATATAAAAAACAAATAAACGATCTTATTCATCGGGGAACTAACCAGGACGAAGCTGAAAAAAAAGCACCACTTATACTTGAAGCACAGGATATGCTTGTTAAGTGGGAAGCTCATGATCCTCAAATAATTACACTTTGGAAAATGATGAATAACTGGGTATATAAAGGATTTGACGAAACTTATAAAAAACTAGGGGTCAAATTTGACAGGATTTATTTCGAATCTCAAACATATCTGACAGGCAAAGAGATAGTACAAAAAGGTCTTGAAGCCGGAATATTATACAGCAAACCCGATAATTCGGTGTGGGCCGATTTAACAGGGGAAGGGCTGGATGAAAAGCTACTTCTTCGCTCTGATGGCACTTCCGTTTATATGACACAGGATTTGGGTACTGCCTGCCAGCGTTTTGAGGAATATCAGCTTGATGAATTGGTTTATGTTGTGGGGAATGAACAAAATTACCATTTTCAGGTACTGGCACTTATACTTAAAAAACTGGGTTATAACTGGGCATCAAATTTAAAGCATATGTCGTACGGTATGGTTGAACTTCCCGGAGGTAAAATGAAAAGCAGGGAAGGTACAACTGTGGATGCCGACGACTTAATAAATGAAATGATAGACGATGCCCGGACGATGTCAGCGGAGCTGGGTAAACTGGAAGGATATTCTTCGGAGGAGGCTGAAAACATTTACAGGATTATTGGACTGGGGGCACTTAAATATTTTATACTTAAGGTTGATCCAAAGAAAAATATGTTGTTCGATCCTAAGGAGTCAATAGATTTTAATGGAAATACCGGACCGTTTATTCAGTATACTTATGCCAGGATACAATCTTTATTGAGAAAGGCACTGGGTATGGACATAGTTGTAAAAGAAAATTTAAATGATGAAATTAACCCTGAACTGAAGGAAAAACAACTCATAAAATTAATATACAGATTTTCTTCAGTAGTTAAAGAGGCAGGCGACTCATTAAGTCCCGCCGTTATTGCCAATTACACCTATGAATTGTCAAAGGAGTATAATCAGTTCTACCATGATTTTACCATCCTGAAAGAAGAAAATACCGACATACGTAATTTCAGACTTCTATTATCCGGAATGACAGGAGAAACAATTAAATACGCAATGGATTTACTGGGTATAGAAATGCCTGATAGAATGTAATTTCTATTAATAAGGATAGTATTTATATTATAATCTTTACTTTAGATAAAGTTATTTTATTTCTATCGGAAAAAGTTCTATGCCTTTATTTAATCCAAGATTTCTGCTGTATTTTTTATCAGTCCAATTATTCCAATGTTCAGTGGTACCCAGGCTGGTTAATCTTTTTCCTGTCCTTTCGGGGTCATAAAATGTTCCGGAAGGCGGATTACCGGCCAGAGCCATTTCTTCCAGGTAAAAATCACTGTACAACATATCGGGTGCATCAGGCCATAAAGCAAGGGCAAAGTCGAGCACAACGGATTCAACGGCTACTCCATCCTGAGAAGCGAATAAACATCCGGGCCATTGGTTATTAAATGGCTGTAACGTCCACCTTGAATCAGGAACTCCATTTACAAATTTATTGCTATAGATTGCATCGATTAAGAAAAGCATGGTTTTGCCACCCAGGTTTTTATGTCCCATGAAATCGGGATAAACGGAATATTGTCTTTTCCCTTCCTTGCTTTGACTGAAACCGTAGCAATGAGAATTTTTATGCCAGTCTGTTTCAATGCTGGTGCATCCGAAAAAATTTTTAGCACAAAGTGACACGCCCTGTGTAACATGACCTTTCATTATGGCCAGGTTAATTACATAAGTAGCTTCGGTAAACGAGGTCGATAATCCACTGCTCATACCTTCGCAGGCGTTGGAATATAAAAATCCGTTTTCAATAAAGGATGATTTTTCACGACCTTCGCCTCCATTGTGGTCTGTATAATGTACTTCAGGAAAAACAGTATGACATTTCTTATAAATATTATCGGTAATAAATCTGCTGGGATCGGCTACTGTAATATTTTGTTCAGGTATACCGGCTTCATTTATTAAACTCTTTAATAATGAAAGAATTAATTGTGGATTAGCATTAATTTCATTATTACTTTCATGGGAATAAGTATTGTTTTCGTTTATCTTAATAGCTAATTTTTCACCCCTCTGATATCCTGCATTAATATTTCTGTTTGATTTGTTGAAACTTGTAAAAAGCAGTTCCCACGATTTTTTTATGTTTTGATTACCGGTTACCCCACACAAGGTTAGGGTCAGTAGTTTGTCAGTTTCTGCCTGGTCGTTATACCTGTCATCCCACCAGTAACCTGTTTTTCCATCCCAGCTGGCAATTTTAGAGTCATGACCCCAGGCAACCCTGCCCGGAAATATACCTTTTCCTTCTCCCAAAGGTATGTTTGGTTTATACCAAATGACTAATTTGTTGTCTTTTTGTTGGGCATTTATTTTAATAGTAGTGTTAGAGTATACTACAAATAAAAATAATAACTGTGTTAAAATTAATTTAGATAAGAAATAATTTTTTTTCATAGTTTATAATAAATTAAGTTATTTATATAATTATCGTAATCCTAATTTTTTATTTTCAATCAGCAAGCTTATAGACTCTTTAATTCTTTTTTGAATGGTTGCTTCACGTTTTGCATTTGTGATCCATAAAACATATTCTCTTTTATGACTTGGAGCCAGGTTATTGAAATTTTCAAGTGCAGGTTCATTTTAAGAAAACTCATCAATAATAAAATCAGGTATTTTGAGCTCCTGAGCCTGTTTTTTTGAAGAAACAGGTAAATCCTTGTTTAGTATTGAGGATAAGATTGCCGGATCAATTTTATCAAGACCCGCTTTGGTCATTTTATCTGATTCAATCAGTTTACCAATCTTTTTTTTATTGTAATCAGACCAGTTTGTAGTATTTATTCTTGGAGTGAATTTTCTGGAATATTTTTCTTCGTCAATTTTTTTAATTATGCTGTCAACCCATCCAAAACACAAGGACTCCTCAAGGGCTTCATCATAGGATATTGATTGTACTTTACTAAGTTTTTTATAATATACCATCCAAAAACCCGGACTGATATTATAATGTCTTTCCAGCCATCCTCTGTATTCTTCCCTGCTGCTAAAATGTATATATTCAAGATTTTTCATCTAAACCCATAGCTTTTATTAATTTAACAGCATTCTGTCTGTTATTGTACTGTGTGTTAAGTAAAGTTTCTCTTTCTTCAATCATATCCTGTGTGAATTCTTCGTTCATCAGGTAATCAATTTTATGTAAAAAATCTTTCCATGTCCTGGCAACGTGACATAGCCTGACCAAAATAGTATCTTCTACAATAGGAGGATTTACAAGACAAAAGCGGCCTGAAAAAAGGGAAATAAGAAGTTTTAATTTTAAGCCGTTATTTTTAAGTGCAACAAGAACAAGCACCTGGGCCTCCCTAACATAATTATTCATTAACTCATATGATGGATTTGAGACAATTTTAATATTTGAATATTTAGATGCAAGTGCATACAATTCCTCCGGAGGGTTCTTACCAGCTATTATACATGAATATTTTGTCCTTGAAAAAACCTTTTTTAAAAGCCACTTACAGGAATTAACGTTTT
Organism: uncultured Bacteroidota bacterium; assembly: GCA_963766305.1. Classification (GTDB taxonomy): domain Bacteria; phylum Bacteroidota; class Bacteroidia; order Bacteroidales; family JAAUTT01; genus JAAUTT01. The sequence goes on along the minus strand of CAVYAE010000007.1, from coordinate 78,128 downwards.
CAACAACAGATAAGTCAGCATGAAATAAAATAAAGTCTCCTTTGCCAGGATTTGAGACAACCTTGCTGAATGGATGAAAAGATGGAATATAAACAGCATTATTATATTTTTTTTGAAAATAGGCCTGTTCAACAGGTGATACTGTAAAACAGGAATCAGCCTTAAATAAAACTTTTTCATAATATTTTAACTTTAGGGCTTCTGTAAGGAAAAATACCTTTTTTATCCAGTTAGGTTCATATTTAAAAAGTGTGAAATAATACCTGTGTTCAATATTATGCACCCTGACAGCTTTAATCCGGCCATTTAATAACTTATTATTTATATGGAAGGTAGTATGTATCCCATCAAACAATACAGGGTTTTCATCTGCAAGAATATTCTCAAGTAAAATATCAGAATCACGGCTGCATACGACATATGGTTTTACCGATAAATGAGAATTAATATCGTTCTTCCGGGGATAATAATTTACACTTTCGCACATATTTGCTAATGTTTCTGAGGGTTGCCGGTTATATGCAAAACAGTGAATGTGTATCCTGATTCCCAGTGAATGTAGTTCTTTAATCCTGTAAAAGGAGTCTATTATACCGCCATAATCAGGTGGGTCAGGTATATTTAAAGTTATAATATGCAGAGTCTTCCCTTTATCAGGCATAGTTTCAGCTAAGTATTTATTAATATTTATAGTAGTCAAATAAACTTCAAATATTGTCAATATATTTCTGTTATAAATATTATTTCAAAAATTTTATCTATGACAGCGCAAAAATTTTGATTTTTGTTTTAACTATATTTGTGATCAAAAAATTATTTTAAAATGTTTGAAAATCTAAGTGATAAGCTTGACAGAGCGTTCAAAATTCTTAAGGGACAAGGTAGAATTACAGAGATAAATGTAGCTGAAACCCTGAAAGATGTAAGGAAGGCATTACTTGATGCCGACGTTAACTATAAGATAGCCAAGACATTTACTGATACTGTAAAGCAAAAAGCTTTGGGTGCCAATGTTCTTACTGCAGTTAAACCCAGTGAGATGATGGTTAAAATAGTTCACGACGAACTTACCAGTCTTATGGGGGGAGAGTCTCAGGACATAAACCTCAAAGGTGCACCTTCGGTAATTCTTATAGCAGGCTTGCAAGGTTCGGGTAAAACTACATTTTCGGGGAAGCTTGCTGGTTTTTTAAAGAACAGGAGGGGAAGAAGCGTCCTTTTGGCAGCCTGCGACGTTTATAGACCAGCAGCTATCAGCCAGTTAAAAATATTGGGAGGACAGGTGGACGTTCCGGTATATTCTGAGGAAGAGATAAAGGATCCTGTAAAAATAGCAAAGGAAGCTATCAACTTTGCCAAATTGAGGGGGTATAACACGGTCATCATTGATACTGCAGGACGTCTTGCTATTGATATGGAGATGATGAATGAAATTGCAAAAATAAAAGATGCTGTAAAACCTCAGGAGATATTATTTGTTGTTGACTCCATGACTGGTCAGGATGCTGTAAATACTGCAAGGGAATTTAATGAAAGGTTGAATTTCGATGGAGTTGTGCTTACCAAACTGGATGGTGATACAAGGGGTGGTGCAGCTTTATCCATCAGATCAGTTGTAGATAAACCAATTAAATTTGTGAGTACGGGTGAAAAAATGGAAGCACTTGATGTTTTCCATCCTGACCGCATGGCTGATCGTATTCTGGGTATGGGTGATATAGTATCACTCGTGGAAAAAGCCCAGGAACAATTTAACGCGGATGAAGCCAGGAAACTGCAAAGGAAAATTGCCAAGGACCAGTTTAATTTTGATGATTTTCTTAATCAGATCCAGCAAATTAAAAAAATGGGTAATCTGAAGGATCTGGCAGGAATGATACCAGGAATGGGAAAAGCAATAAAAGATATGGATATTGATGATGATGCGTTCAAAGGTATAGAAGCCATCATACGGTCTATGACTCCCTCAGAACGCAATGAACCGGTAATACTTAACGGAAGCCGGAGAAAAAGGATTGCCATGGGCTCAGGTACCGACATACAGGCTGTAAACAAATTAATTAAGCAATTTGACGAAACAAGGAAAATGATGAAGATGATGTCATCCGGAAAAAATATGTCAAGGGTGATGCAGAATATGAAGAGATAATGTGGAAAGTGCAAATTAATGATTACAAATGACTAATTATAAACGAATAAACGAATAAACGAATAATTTAATCTCAATGGCTATAATAGACGGAAAGGCAATAGCAGGACAAATAAAGGAAGAAATTGCCAATGAGGTTAGGCATATGGTTGAAAATGGTGGTAAAATCCCTCATCTGGCTGCTATTCTTGTTGGTAATGACGGAGCCAGCGATACTTATGTTTCACATAAGATCAGGGACTGTGAGCAGGTTGGCATCAAGTCCACATTAATAAGGTTGAGTGAATCTACGGAAGAAAGGTTTCTGATTAATGAAATAAATAAAATTAACAAGGATTCAGACATTGATGGTTTAATTGTTCAATTGCCTGTTCCGGAACACATTTCTGAGCGTAAAATAATTGAAGCCATTGATCCTGAAAAGGATGTTGATGGTTTTCACCCACTTAATGTTGGCAGGATGGTACTTGGATTACCATCCTTCATCTCCGCCACACCTGCCGGTATAATAGAATTATTTAAACGTTGTAATATTTCTACATCCGGCAAAAGAGTGGTTGTGTTGGGAAGAAGCAATATTGTTGGTAAACCTGCATTTAATCTGCTTATTCAAAAATCTGAATTTGGGGATGCTACAGTTACTGTATGTCACAGCCGTTCAAGAAATATTCCAGGTATATGCAGGGAAGCGGATATTATTATAGCAGCTATGGGCAGTCCTGAATTTGTTACCGAAGATATGGTAAAGGATGGGGCAGTGATAATAGATGTTGGAACAACCTGGGTAAAATCTGATGTATCAAAAACAGGTTATAAACTTATTGGTGATGTGAAATTTAATGAAGTAGCACCTAAATGCAGCTTTATTTCCCCTGTACCTGGAGGTGTTGGTTTGATGACCAGAGTTATGTTATTAAAAAACACCCTCTTATCGGCAAAAAAAGAAATTTATGGGTAATACAGCCAGTATTCAATACTTTGACTTAATGTATGAAAAAGTATTCATTTTGGATATTGACCATAAGCCTGGTCTTATTTAAACTCCTGATTCATTTTCTGTCATACAATGTGTATGAACTTCACAGAGATGAAATGTTATATTTTGCAATGGGTAGCCACTTATCATCCGGATATGCATCTACTCCTCCGTTTATTGCATTTTTGGCATTCATTTTAAAATCCGTATTTGGCTATAATGTCTTTTTTGTAAAATTTTTTCCTGCTTTATTCGGTGCAGCAAACGTATTATTGATAGCTCTGTTTATTAAAGAACTGGGAGGAAAAGGCTTTGCTGTTTTTACAGGTTGCCTCTCTTATATTATTTCTACAGCAATGCTTCGCACTTCATCACTTTTTATGCCTGTAATTTTTGAACTTTTCTTTTGGCTTTTATTTTTATTTTTTGTTCTCAAACTTATAAATAAGCAAAATACCAAATATTGGATTGGTATTGGAATTTGCTTTGGCATAGCTTTTCTGAATAAATATTCTGTTATTATTTTAGGTTTATCAACTATTATTGCCTTGCTGATAAGCAGGCACAGAAGACTTATATTTTCAAGGCACTTAATTTATGCAGCAATAATAAGTTTGATTATAATGTTACCAAACATATTATGGCAGGTTAATCATAAATTTGCAGTTATAACACATCTGTCTGAATTATACCGAACTCAGCTTATATATGTCTCCTGGCAGAATTTTCTTACTGAACAATTGTTAATGAATTTCTCAGTTCTTTTAATTTGGATTTGGGGTTTTATAATGGTAATGTTTTCAAAATCCCAGAATAAATACAGAATATTTGGATATATTCTGTTATTGGTTGTATTTATGTTCTTAATAACTAAAGGGAAATCATATTATACACTTGGCGTTTATACCATGATGTTTGCATTTGGGGGTTATTTTTTGGAGTATTACTTTTCAGGAAAACTCAAATTTATTGCTTATTTAATCATTTCCTTTTCATTAATATTCTCCATACTATTGGTGCCTTTAGGTTTGCCTATATTGCCAAAAGAGAAGATGGGACAGTATTGTAAAATATTTTCCAGATATATTACTTCATCACCAATGCGAAATGAAAATGGTAGTTATTATCCAATTCCACAAGATTATATGGATATGTCAGGATGGGATGAACTGGCTGCCATGGTTTCCTTAGCCTATAACAGATTAGACATTAACCATCAAAAAGACTGTATAATTTATGCCAATAATTATGGTCAGGCTGGCGCCATTGATTTTTATGGTAAAAAATATAATCTTCCTGAACCAATATCTGTTAACGACAGCTATATTTTTTGGGCACCTGATTCCCTGACAGCTTCAAATTATATAGTAACTGATAATCATTTGGGAGATATTCCAGTACTATTTATGAATTATTGTGTTATAGGTGAGATTAAAGATTATTATTTCCGTGAAAATGGTTTAAAAGTCTATTTATGTCAAAATCCTAAACCTCTTTTAAACGAATTTTTTAAAAAAAGAATAAAAGAGCATAAAGAAGTTTACGGTTATTAAACTGCCTGATTTTTGACAAGCTTAAAAATAAAATCTCCTTCAACTTTAATTAAACCGGAATTCAAATCCTGCATTAAGGCTCAGACGTTGATACCATTGCCAATTGCTGCTGTCATAAGGCCGGAAGAAAAGTGTGTAGTCAGGAGTAATAGTTAATCCGAAATGTTTTGTGAAATTATATTTAAATAACAAATCAAGAGAACCTGCTCCGATATTTTTTGGAAAGGCAGGATAAAGATATGCCCAGTTTGTTGATGTGGATGGTCCGTCACTTAAAAAAGTATGTAAATAATCTCCAGTAGCAAACTCATATTTTACTCCAGGAGATACATATATATCCAATTTTTTCCAGGTAGTCAGCAGGTAGTCAAAATGAAAATTTAAATCAAAATTATTTATGTTCTGAATACTTTTTTGCATGTCAAATGCCTGTGAAGGGTCAGTTATACCTACATTCCATCTAACACCGTACTGGCTGTTAACATAGCGTAATTCAACCCTCGTTCTTATTCTTTTTGTTAAAGCTACTCCAAAATCCATTCCTATGTTATATTGTTCCGGCCGACTGAAATATTGATAGTTATACCTTTGATTAATGGGAATTTGGTATGCATTTATATCGTAATCCAATCCTGAATTTAATCCCATGGTAAATACAGGTTCAAAATCTTGAGAAAATATTGATAATGCTGATAAAATAAAAATTAAAGAAAAAACTATTTTTTTCATAAAGTAAATTTTGAATTTATATTAAACAAAACGTTTCGAAGGTAATTGATATTTTTAAGTAGTGCTTAAAAAACATATGAAATATTAGAATATATAGATAATCGCATGTAAAGTATCGACGTAACTGGATATTTAAATGAACATAATTGCTGATTTTATTGAAAAATATCTGTTTGTACATGGTGGTTTGGCGCAGTTCAGGGGAACTTAGGGTATTTTGAAAAATCAGGAGCCCTTTTTTCAAGGAAGGCATTTTTCCCTTCCTGGGCTTCTTCAGTCAGATAATAAAGCAAAGTTGCATTACCTGCTAATTCCTGTATTCCTGACTGCCCGTCCAGTTCAGCATTTAAGCCTGTTTTAATCATTCTTATTGCAAGCGGACTATTTTGCATAATTTCCTTACACCATTTAACAGTCTCATCTTCAAGAGAATCAAGAGGAACTACCTTATTTACCAAACCCATTTCACGTGCTTCATCGGCATTGTACTGACGGCAAAGAAACCATATTTCACGTGCTTTTTTCTGACCAACAATCCGTGCAAGGTATGATGAACCAAAACCAGCATCAAAACTACCAACCCTTGGACCTGTCTGGCCAAATACAGCATTATCCGAAGCCAGGGTTAAGTCGCAGACCACATGTAAAACATGACCACCACCTATGGCATAACCATTAACCATTGCAATAACCGGCTTGGGTAATGACCTGATCATTTTCTGTAAATCCAGTACATTTAACCTGGCAACTCCTTCATCATCCTTATAACCTCCTTTAGTTTTATAGTTCTGATCACCACCTGAACAAAATGCTTTATCGCCTTCACCGGTTAAAACTACCACATTAATATCATCTCTTTCCCTGCATAAGTGAAAAGCTTGTATCATCTCAGCCACAGTTTTAGGTGTAAACGCATTTCTGTATCTGGGCCTGTTTATTGTAATTTTTCCTATACCTTCAAAAAATTCAAATTTTATTTCTTCAAAATCTTTAATTTTTATCCAATTTCTTATCATTTTTTATGTCTTAAAGATTAATAAATTAAAAAAAAATATTTTACTCATAGGGTGCAATATGACATTTTTTTATATAATTATGATATACATCAGCATTTACATCCTGATCAGTAAATATTTCCAATAACGCAGGGTTATTTATGTCATTATAAATTATATTCAATGCTTCATTAAGTTCACTTTCATTATGTGTGCCAAAATAATTTAAATTGTACATTTCAGCCAAAGATTTCAAATTATAATGATGCGGTGTTTCAAAATATTCCCTATGAGCTTTGTGCTTACCCGGTCCGTCAATAATTCTGAAAATGCCTCCACCCTGGTTATTTAAGACAATTATTTTCAAACCGCCTGGTAATGTTTCATTCCATAATGAATGGGAATCATAGAGCATTGCCAGATCGCCTGTAATAACACTCGTAATACCCCTGAAATGAATAGCTGCACCAACTGCGGTTGAAACACATCCTTCTATTCCACTTACACCCCTGTTTGAATAAATTGATATATTTTCCGGCCAGTTATTTAAATGTGCGTATCTTACAGGCATACTGTTAGCCAGATGAAGTAAAGAGTTATCCGGTATTTTTTTACTTATCAGCCAGCAAGCCTTAATATCTGAAAATAGGGATTTCTCAAGGTTTAAATCCCTAATATTGTTTACCTTATCATTAATATCTCTCCACTTCCACGAATACACCGAGTCGGTATTTATTAGTCTTTTAATTAAACCTTCTAAAAAAGGATTTATATCTGATTCAATAATTTTATTAAGACATTGAAAGGTATCCGGTGCTTCTGATTCCCGGTTTAGGTGCCAGTGTTCTGCAGGAGGATGTTTTCTTAACCATGTTTTCAGAGATTTTGAAATTACAGGACCTCCAAACGATATCAGCAAATCTGCATCAAACAGGTTATGATCAGGATTAATGACAGAAGCAATAATATCATCGGATGCTCTGATGAAGGTTTTGGATGTCTGATTTGAACTTATATCTGTAAATACAGCTACTTGGTTAAATCCGGATAAGATCTTAAGCAGGTCAGTTGTAATTTTATCGGGTTGATTTAAACCTGCTAAAATTATTATATGTTTTGATTTATTCAGAATAGGGATTAGTAAATTCCAGGCAGCTTCATCCAGATTTCTTAATGCTTTTACAACCGTCAGAAGTTTTGGCTTACTGTTGGTTTGTGCTTCAATTTCGTAAAGTGGCTCACGGAAAGGTATGTTGACATGAACAGGACCCGGAACGGGAACTGTGGTATTTTTTATAGCCTCTGACAGAGTTCTCCAAATATACCATTCATCATCAGGATGATTTATATCTGTGGGCAATGTAAAAGATTTTCTTATGTATGCCTGAAATATATTGTTCTGACGGATAGTCTGACCATCACTCTGATCAATCCATTCAGGAGCCCTGTCGGCAGTTAATACCAATAAGGGGATATGTTGATAATAAGCTTCAGATAAGGCAGGCCCATAATTTAACATGGCCGAACCACTTGTACACACTAATGCTACAGGAGTCCTCAAATATTGAGCCATTCCCAATGCCATATATCCTGCCGATCTTTCATCAACATGGCTGTATATATTTATTTCTTTGTAATTTGTCAGATGCAGTAATAAGGGAGCATTGCGTGATCCGGGAGAAGTTATAATATTGTCGATGTTATTATCCTTTAAAAAACCAGCCAGAGAAGAAAGCCACCTGCGATTCATGAAAATGTTATTAATTGTTATAATGTGAACAATTGAGTAATTCAATTATTTATAATAGATAATAAAGTACCTGCCTTTAAACAGGTTTCTTCCCATTCTTTTTCCGGATCCGAACTGCTTGTGATACCACTACCTACATATATAATAAATTTATCATTAACCGCTTTCATAGTTCTCAGGTTTACAAATAAATCTATTCTGTCCGACATATTAACAGGTCCAAGGTAACCAGAATAATATTCCCTGTTATAGTTTTCCAATTTATTTATAATATTAAGTGCATCGGTTTTTGGTTGTCCCCAAACAGCAGGGGTGGGGTGAAGTCTTTTAATAAAGGTCCCTGTATTTCCGTCCAGCTGACTGGCAGAAATTGTAAATGTTGTTTTAAGATGTACTATGGCTCCTGCCTCAATTGTTTCAGGCCCGTTTACCTGAAATTTATAAATATTAAATTCACTAAAAAGATCTGAAATGTAGTCTGTTACTATTTTTTGTTCAATTATGTTCTTATTATCCCATTCTATCATTAATAAATTATTGTCCGATTTTAACTGAGTTCCTGCAATGGATACAATAGTAACAATATTATTGTAACAGCTGAATAACAATTCAGGTGTTGCCCCGATCCAGGATGCATATCCGGGTATGTGAACCAATGAAATAAAAGAATTGTGATTACTTTTGCACATTGACAAAAACAAGTCGGCACAATTAACTGTGGACTTTCTATTTTCAACTATGGCTCTGCTTAATATTGCCTTCTGAAATTCGCCCCTGTTTATTCGTTTGATCAATTCAGCAACATTTTCAGTATATGCCTCTTTATTAGCTGTATATACGGTTTCATAATCAAATTGTTTAGCCACTTGAGGGGCCGATTCATGAAGTATTTTAATAATGTCACTTTCTGATAACCTGTTATTTTTTGTGATATCCGGTTTAATTATAACTGAGGGATAATATCCCCTGTTATTAAATGGCACAAATGCGAATCCTTTAAGTTTGGTAATATCCTCATCACCTTTTAATGAGGAAAGTTCAGATAATTGAATTATATATTCATAATCTTCCGCACCCGGAAGTTTATATGCAGCAAAAGGGTAATTATTTTCACAACATAAATTGTATATTTCTTTTAATAAGCTCATTTTATTGTTTTTCCACTATTAAATTGGTAATTCTGCAGGTTGCCAGTAAGTTTCCGTTTATATCAGTCATATCAATATTCCATAGTTGTGTGGTTTTTCCTTTATGTACCGGTATAGCTTTTCCAAAAACCTTTCCGGAGCTAATATTTTTAATATAATTACCTTTCATTTCAATTCCAAATACAAGGTATTTATTCAGATCAATACCAATTGCCGATCCGGCACTACCAAGAGTTTCAGCAAGTGCCATAAAGGCACCTCCGTGCAAATAACCGAAAGGTTGCTTAGTGCGGTTATCTACAGGCATTTCACCACAAACACAAGTATTACTTACCTCAGTAAATACTATACCTAAGGTTTCTATCAGGGTACCTTTTGCATTTTTATTAAAACTATTCAGTAATACATCATTTTCTCTAATTAATTTGTCAGATTCCGTATTTTCCATTGTTATCAATTATCATTTTTAACAAAACCAAATATCTATTTATAATGTTTTAAAAGCTTGTATATTTTTTGAAATCAGATATTCAACTATTTGTTTTCTAACAATTTTACCATGTTTATTTCTTATTAATTCATCTACCAGAAATATTTCTTTAGGCCGTCCGTATTTTGGAACAGCTTCAAGTATTTTATGCCAGTTTATATTTAAAAAGGTATTTTGCCCTTTTGTTTCAATTATTAAAATAACTTTATTGCCAAAACGCTCATCAGGCATGGATGAAATGCAATAATACCCATTTAATAGCGGTTCCAGTTTACGTTCAATTTCTTCAGGATATATTTTTATACCTCCGCTATTTATAACATTATCAGCTCTTCCCTGCCAGAAAAAAGTTTCATCATTTATCAGAGTAACAACATCATTTGTAATCAGGTCATTATCAAGTAAAAATTTTGATTTTATAATCAAACAGCTGCGTTCATCTGCAGAAAATTTTATTCCTGATAATGCTTTGAAAGGCGGATCAGGCTGCATGTAATTATTTATTTTGCGAACAGCTACATGGGATAATGTTTCAGCCATCCCAAATGTTTCATATACCTTGTTGGTCATTTTTCCAATTTTTTCTTTCAAAATAAAATCAATACCGGAACCACCTAATATTATCTGTTTTATTTTTTCAGGCTGATGCATGGTTTGTTCATTTAACAGAATAGTTGCTAATTGTAAAGGAACAAAGGTAGCAAAATCATATTTTTCATTAAAATTGTTATTTAGAAACGGATTTGAGGAAGGTTGTGTAATCCTTAAATTTAATCCCAGGGTGAGAGCCCTGACAACCATCATTTTACCCGCTATGTATGTAAGAGATAATGGTAACAGAGCAAGGTCACCAGCTGAAAGTCCGAAATAATTACCTGAAACATAAGCTGAATGAACCATTCGTTCTTTAAGTACAGTAAATATTTTACTCTCACCGGTCGATCCTGAAGTTTCAATTTCAATATAATCAGAATCGTTTAAAAATCCCCTTAAAAACTTAAATAATTCTTTTATCCAGGGTTCATTGGACTTATAATCATTTATAATTTGATGAACATTAAAATGATTTATTTCAATCTCATTTAAATAAATTTTTGATTCAGGATGCCAGATCATAAATTAAAAATTTGTAAATCCCATGATTTAAGAGGATTATAAAATAATGAGCCATTTAATATATAAAGAGGGGAATTAATGTTATTACTGTATATATCTCCGGTACCTAATCCTTGAACTATTGATAAATCCCATTGATTTGAAAACTGAGCAATTGCATTTAATCCTATATTCGATTCAAGAGCTGATGTTATCCACCATCCAATTCCCATATTCTCTGCCAATTCAATCCATTCTTTAGATTCCGTGAAACCACCTGTCAAGCCAGGTTTTAATATTATAAACTGAGGCTTGACAGTTGCCAGCAGTTTTAATTTTTCATCTCTTAATGGCCAGTGTACTATATCTTCATCAAGTACTACCGGAACTGGTGAAATTTTGCAAAGCCTTGCCATTTCATCATATCTTAAAGACGGAATCGGTTGTTCAATAGAATGTATATTAAGGTCAGCCAATTTATTTAACACAGGCAAGGATGAATCATATGTAAAAGCACCATTTGCATCAACCCTGATCTCAATTTCCCAGCCATAAGAATTTCGGATTTCCCTAAGCATGTTTAATTCATTTTCTATATTTTCAGAACCTATTTTAATTTTGATACAGTTAAACCCCGATTCAATTTTCTTATCCACAGCTGACATCATATTTTCAATGGAGTTCATCCATATTAGTCCATTAATCCTAATGCCGTCATTTTGTGAATAAAAAGAATTGATAAATAATAACCGTTTACCTCCATGCCTGAGATCCAACATGGCTGTTTCAAGTCCGAATAGTATTGACGGGAAATTCCATAAACCGGCAAATTTTAACAGACTGTCCATGTTTATATTATTGCAAACCCAGCTCAGAGTATTTTCAAAGTCCGGCATCTGGTCCCGGCTAAGCCCAATTAGCGGAGCACACTCTCCTATGCCGGTCAAAGCGGGATTATCATTTTCATAAATAATTAAAAACCAAGAAGTACGGTCGTGCAAAACACCTCTGGAGGTTGTGCCTGGAGTAATAAAATGGAAATCTTTTTTAAAATAGGTAGCTTTTAACATTAAACACTAAATACTATACATTACAGAATATAAAAAAGTTGTCAATGCAAGGTATTTTATTTCTTTATCCAGGGAAGCGGCAGTTTTTGAAGTATTTACCCTGTATATGTTAGTAAAGAAAAATGGAATAGTAAATAAATACAATAACTGAAAAGAATTGTGGTATTCCAGGAAAGTAGCTGTAACACCAAGAAGGATCGCTGAAAATACAAGTAAGGAATGGTAAATTTTAGCGTTGTTCAATCCCCACCTTACCACAAGGGTGTTTTTACCGGATTCCTTATCTGATTCAAAATCACGGATATTATTGATATTCAGTACTCCGGTACTAAGCAAACCAAGGGAGGCAGCTGGTAAAATTATACTGGCATGTATTTCATGTGTATGTAAATAATATATCCCGCAAACTCCAATTATTCCAAAAAATAAGAATACTGCTATATCTCCTAATCCAATGTAACCATATGGTTTTTTGCCAATTGTATATTTAATGGCAGCAAATATGCATAACAGGCCTATAAGTATAAAAATTAATATACCTGTTATTCCCATGTTCTTTGATCCTATGTATATAAGAGAAATACCTGAAAAAAAAGTAATAACAGCCAGAATAATAATTACATGTTTCATCAATTTAGGAGATATCTTTCCGGATTGCAATGCCCTTTCAAGAGTGCTATTCCGTTTTTTATCCGCTCCGCTGGTGAAATCCCCGTAATCATTGGCAAAGTTGGATAATATCTGCAGCAATAAAGCTGTTATTAATCCTAATACAAACACATAGCTGTTCCATGAACCATGTTTATATGCCAGTAAACTCCCAAGTATAATGTTAGAAGCTGCCAAAGGTAAAGTGCGTAAACGTGCAGCAAGTATCCATGGTTTTAAATTCATTCCGAGAAGTTTAGAATAATATTAACTATTAAACCTTTATGTATAAATAATAAAATTTACAAATATAAAGGATTATATTGTACAAAAGATAAATTTGGATCGTAAGTTCATTTATTTTGAAACATAAATAATAATGAGTTAATAAAATGTTCAGGTTGTTAGTAAAATCGTTTTAATCCTTTTTTCATGAAATAAATATAATTAGTACTTTTATGCCGAAACATAATCAGAAAAAATGGGGGAAGAAAAAGACTGGTTATATGAAGACGATGATGTAATGGAAGCAATTCGTCGGTACGAGGATATGATGAAACGTAAAACCACGTATTTTTTTGATGTTCATGAATTTGAAGAAATAATAAATTATTATATAGATATAAATAATTTTGGTAAGGCAGTTGCTGCAGCCGAATATGGATACAGATTACATCCATCATCAATTGTAATTCAATTAAAAATTGCTCATTTACTTATCGACAGAGGTAAAGCCTCCGAATCCATCAGCCTTCTGAATAATATTGAAAAGCTCGAACAATCCAATTATGAGGTATATATATTAAAAGGTACAGCATACAATATCCTGGGTAACGTTGCTGAAGCTAAAAAACATTTTGATATTGCTGTTGCGCTGACTTCCGAAAATAAAAGTGAAGTTTTGTGTAATATAGGTATTACTTTTGAGGACCGTGCGCAATTTAATACAGCAATTGGTTATTTTCTTGAATCATATGACATTAATAAAAGTAACATAGCTATTCTTTACGATCTTGCTTATTGCTATGATAAAATAAATGACTACGAAAAAAGTATATATTATTACGAAAAGTATCTTGACGAGGATCCTTATTCAGACAATGCATGGTTTAATCTTGGAATAGTGTACAATTCTGTTAAGGAGTTTGACAAAGCTTTACGTGCCTTTGATTTTACCATTGCTATTAACGAAAATTACGGTTCAGCCTACTATAACAAAGCCAATATTTTATCTGAATTGGAACGTTATAGTGAAGCAATACAAGATTATATGGAGTTTCTGAAACTTGAAGAAAACCATGTAATGACCCATTGTTATATTGGGGAATGTTATGAAAAACTTCACCGGTATGAAGAAGCACTTTATTATTTCCAAACGGCACTTGCCTATGATCCTGATTGTGCAGATGCCTGGTTTGGCACAGGTATAGTTAAAATGCACCAGAATTTATATGAAGAAAGCATCCAGAATCTTGAAAGGGCACTTAGCTTAAATGAAGACTGTACTGAGTATCTGTTTGCTCTGGGTTTGATTTATATGCGTCAGAATGATTCAGAAAACAGTCTCAGGTTTTTTAAACAGGTAACTGACCTTGATCAGACTGATTTTGACGCTTGGCTTAACTATTCCGAGATTTTATTAAACATTGGAAATTTATCCGAAGCTATAGAAGTATTGCAAAAAGGTTTGGATTATAATTATGATAATGCGTATCTCAACCTTCGCATGGCTTCATATTTGTTTTTATCACGTAAAATAACACCTGGCCTTCAATACCTTGAAAAGGCCCTTGCAATAGATACCGAATGTATTGCCGAGTTATACGAATTTTATCCGGAAAGTTTAAAAAATATAACTATTATGAAGGTCATAAATAAGTATGTAGTTAAAAATAACTCTTAATATGAGACAGTTTGGATTAATTGGTTATCCTCTATCTCATTCCTTTTCTTCAGCCTACTTTACTCAGAAATTTATAAATGAAAATATCAAGGATACAAGTTATGTTAATTATTCTATAGACAACATCCTTCGTGTAACTGAAATTATAAAAGGAAACTCAAATCTAGCAGGTCTTAATGTTACTATACCCTATAAACAATCCATAATACCTTATCTTGATGAACTTGATATTACTGCCAGGAAAGTTAAAGCAGTTAATACAATAAAAATAGTAAGGAATGAATTTGGTATAACCAAATTAATAGGTTATAATACAGACATATATGGTTTTAAATCAGCTATAGAGCCCTTTCTTCAGGCGCACCATAAAAATGCCCTCATTTTGGGTACCGGAGGCTCTTCTAAAGCTGTAGTTTATATTTTGACAAAACTTAATGTTAAATGTAAATTTATTTCCCGGGTACTATCGGATAATGTCTTTAAAACCTATGAGCAGCTTCGTGAAGAAGATTTAAAAGATTTTGAGATAATTGTAAACACCACTCCTCTGGGTATGTTTCCTAAGACAGATTTATTCCCTGATATTCCATATAAGGGAATATTTGAAAATCAAATTCTGTTCGATTTGATTTATAATCCTTCAGAAACCTTGTTTTTATCAAAAGGTAAAGACAAAGGAGCTATAATAATCAATGGACTTGATATGCTTAAAGCTCAGGCTGAGGAGTCCTGGAAAATCTGGAACAGATAAAATTCATTGGATTTTATCTTGTTCCAGCTCTTTAGGAATTATTTACAAGACAAAACGGATATTTCAGAATTGTTCATAATCTGAATCCTTCGATTCATCTCCGAACATGTTTAAATGAATACCGCCTTCTTTAGGTTTTGCGTGGGCAGGTTTTCCGGTTGACTTATTTTCCGGAGGTTTTACCTTTGAAACATGGGTGTCTTTAATTTCATCCTGATTTTTAGTACCTGAAAAAACCTGGGATGATTTTTGTTGCTGTGGTTTTTGTGTTACCTGGGGCTTAGGTTTAGCGGATTTTATCTTTGTATGTTCAATTTTAAAGAATGAAACGTAATCTCTTAATTCATTGGCATAATTTTCCAGTTCCTTCGCATTTTTTGAAACTTCATCTGCAGTTATGGCATTTTGTTGTGTTATTGTATTTAATTGCTGAATAGAACTGTTTATC
Organism: uncultured Bacteroidota bacterium; assembly: GCA_963766305.1. GTDB lineage: Bacteria > Bacteroidota > Bacteroidia > Bacteroidales > JAAUTT01 > JAAUTT01. The sequence continues at coordinate 62,423 of CAVYAE010000007.1, read as the reverse complement.
TGATCAACTCCGGCATTCTGTTCTATGCTGGCTGCAGTTATGTCCTGTACAAGTTTAGCAGTACGTTCTATTTCAGGAACTAGTTGAATAAGAAGGTTACCTGCCTCCTGTGTCGTCTGCACACTGTTTCGTGCCAGCACCTGTATTTCATCAGCAGCAGTTTTACTCAGTTCCGCCAGTTTACGAACTTCAGCGGCCACTACAGCAAAACCTTTACCATGTTCTCCGGCCCGGGCAGCTTCAACTGCTGCGTTAAGAGCCAAAATATTTGTTTGAAAAGCTATGTCGTTTACTATGGATATTTTCTGTGCAATTGCTGTTATAGATTTAACGCTGTCCAGTGAAGCTTCTCGAACTTTTGCTATTCCACTGGAGGCTGTCAGGGCAATAGTTTCTGTTTGTTTGGCATTTTCAGCATTTTGCTGAATGTTCGAAACCATCTGTTCCATGGATGATGAAACCTCTTCTGTAGATGAGGCCTGATCAGAAGCACCTCTGGATAAAATATGGGACTGGTTGTTCATTTCCTGTCCGGTTATATTAATCTGTTCTGCACCGTTAAAGATTTTAGTTATAATATTTCTGAGTTTTTCAACCATTTCTCTTAAAGAATCAGCTAGCTGACCAATTTCATCGGATTGGTCTATATCTACTGTGGTCATTAAATCACCGCTTCCTATAGATTTGGCAAATTCAACACCTTTACGCAAAGGCCGTACTATGGATATTATATTGTATATAGCGGAGGCTATTGCAAGGATTATTAATATTAAACCTGTAATAAGGATAAGAGATTTAAAACTTCCGAAAGTACTGTCCATTTCGTTTCTGGATTCCTCTACTTTTTTTGATTGTATTTCGATCAGTTCGTTAAGTTGTTTTAGAATACGGTCGGTTAGTTTCATAAGTGAACCGTCTTCCTCTACAAGAGGTATGACATCAAAAATTACTGAAGGATTGTCATAACTTGAAAAATCCTTGAGAATTGACATAATTTCCTTCTCCTTTGGAAATAATGTATCATTAATTGAAGAAATTACACTTGTAAAAACAGCTTTTTCCGATTCATTAAAGTTTACTGACGAATATTGTTCAAGGTTTGATTTAATTAAGGGGAATTCTTTATCCTGCAATTCAACCAATCTTAATTTATCCGGAGTATCTGATTTTTTTTCTATGAATACCCAGCTTTTAATTAACATTTTTGAATTAACAACCACATTTGACAATTCATTTAAATTAGCCTGAAACGGAACGTAAACTGTAGATACCTTTTTATTTAACTTTTCATTACTGCTTGTAGTTATAACTGAAAAAATTACATCCAGCAATATTGCAAATATTAATATTCCGTATCCTATGAATATTTTACCGCCAATTGTCAATTTGATATCTTTAAGCATATTGGATTAAATTAGTTTAAATTTTATTTTACAGCTAAATCATTTCTTTTAGTAAAATTAATATTATTTCTAAAATATATTAAATAATTCATTCATTCATCAGGTAATAATTTAATTAAACTTTCAGGATAACTTACCGCTGTTAAATGCAGTCCTTTTGCAGGTACTGATAAACCAGCCGCTGCACGGTTCTTTGCCTCAAGTATTATTCTTAATTTTTCAGGTAAAATATTATCCATGCCAATATTTATTAGTGTTCCAACTATGGCTCGTACCATATTTCTTAAAAACCTGTCTGCTGTGATAGTAAATTGCAATTCACCATTATGATAACTCCAGCCTGCATAAATTATTTTACATTCATTGGTTTTTACATCACTGTGCAGTTTGCTGAAACTTGTAAAATCTGAAAATTCCAGCAATATCTCACAGGCTGTATTCATTTTTGGCAAATTCAATGGCTTGGGGTGGTAATAAACAAACTCCTTGTTAAAAGGATTCTTTATTTGGGTAATTCTGTACAGATAAGTACGGGATAAGGCGTCAAATCTGGCATGCGCAGTTGAAGGAACAGAATAGATATTATAAACCGAAATGTCTTTTGGCAAAATACAATTAATCTGATGTATAAACTTAGCGTTTTTATGTAATCCCGAATCCAAGCTGTCAAAATGTGCAAAATAATTTAAGGCATGAACTCCTGAATCGGTTCGTCCACAGCCGGTTGTGGAAATGATTTCTTTAGTCACAACAGACAAGACTTTATCTATTACCTCCTGGACAGTAATGGAATTAGGTTGTAATTGCCAGCCATGGTAACGGGTTCCGTTGAAGGCTAAATGTATAAAGTATCTGTAATACAATTGTTTATGTAATTATATTATAATTAGGTTTTAACTTTTTTTAACTTGTAATCCCGCTTGAAATACTTAATTTCACCATCCAAAATAAATTTAAGCTTTCAATGCTAAATTAACTTATTTTTAATACTTAACGAAATTTCATGCCGACCATGAACGAAACAGTAAACATTAAAGAATTAAACGATCGGATTCAACAGGAGAGTTCATTTGTAGATTTGTTAAATCTGGAAATGGGTAAAGTTATTATCGGGCAAAAACACTTGATAGAAAGTCTTCTTATAGGGTTACTGGCCGACGGACATATATTATTGAAGGTGTACCCGGGTTAGCTAAAACATTGGCAATAAAAACTTTGGCCGACACAATAAATGCCCGTTACAGCCGGATACAGTTTACTCCTGATCTGCTTCCTGCAGATTTAATTGGTACTATGATTTATAGTATTAAAAACGAAGATTTTTCAGTTAGAAAGGGCCCGATATTTGCAAATTTTATACTTGCTGATGAAATAAACCGTTCCCCTGCCAAGGTTCAAAGTGCGTTGCTTGAGGCTATGCAGGAAAAACAGGTTACCATTGGATCGCAAACTTACCCGCTTGAAATTCCATTTATGGTTCTTGCCACCCAAAACCCTATTGAACAGGAAGGTACATATCCTCTGCCTGAAGCCCAGGTAGACAGGTTTATGCTAAAAGTAATAATTGACTATCCTAAAAAAGAAGAGGAACGTCTGATTATCAGGGAAAATATGGGTAAAACATTTCCCGTTGTCTCAAAAATTCTTAATCCCTCTGATATATTAAAGGCAAGAGAAATTGTCAAGGATGTGTATATGGATGAAAAAATTGAAAGGTATATACTGGACATAGTATTTGCAACAAGATACCCACAGGAATATAATCTTGCCAAATTATCCAATATGATTTTATATGGAGGTTCTCCAAGGGCAAGTATTTGCATGGGAGTTGCAGCTAAAGCCTATGCGTTTATTAAACGGCGGGGATATGTAATTCCTGAGGATGTGAGGGCTATATGTCATGATGTACTTCGTCACAGGATTGGTCTTAGTTATGAGGCTGAAGCAGAAAACATTACATCTGTAGATATTATTACTGAAATATTAAATACTGTTGAAGTACCATAGTAATATTTAAATGTAATATATACATGTAATAAGATGATATTATATAATGAATAATCTTTATCTGGTTGTAGCTGGATTGTTTCTGCTGTTTCCCGTTAAATCACAAAACCTGATAGGGTTGAAAAAACAGCAGATAAATGAGGAGATGAAAATTCTTTATCCTGATTTTTCAATAGATAATTCATTTGTTAATAAATCTTATAAATATTTAAAATATACTGATAAATTAAATGAGCAAACATTACTGATCTTTCTGTCTGAAAATGACCAGTGTACATCCACCAAACTTATATGTGATTATTCAATGCTTGACCATATAAAGGAACAAATGAAAAAGTACAAACCTTCGGGCAAAGATAAGTGGAGTTACACAATTGATGGACAAGAATATAATATTGTTCTGCATCGTGATGAATGGTATTTTAGTTTGACAACCAGTAAAAAAAATTAACCTTCAATTTAATTAAAATTGGAAACCAGTGAATTATTAAAAAAGGTAAGGAAAATAGAAATTAAAACCCGGGGATTAACAAATCATATATTCGCCGGAGAATATCACAGTGCTTTTAAAGGCAGAGGTATGGCATTTAGTGAAGTACGTGAATATCAATATGGAGATGATATCCGTAATATTGATTGGAATGTTACAGCCAGGTTTAATCATCCGTTTATAAAAGTATTTGATGAAGAGCGCGAACTTACTGTAATGCTTGTAATTGATGTAAGCGGATCGAGAGATTTTGGAAGCATTGTTCGTCTCAAGAAAACACTTATTGCTGAGTTATCTGCAGTTATAGCCTTTTCCGCTATTCAGAACAATGATAAAATTGGAGCTATTCTTTTTACAGATCAGGTCGAGAAATTTATTCCTCCCAAAAAAGGCCGTCAGCATATATTGAGACTTATCCGTGAATTAATTGAATTTGAACCCCAGAGTAAAAAAACAGATGTTGACCAGGGATTAAGGTTTCTGACTAATGCTATAAAAAAAAGGAGTATTGCATTTGTAATTTCTGATTTTATAAGTCCTGATTTTGAAGAAAGCCTTAAAATAGTCAATAGAAAACACGATGTGGTGTGTCTGAGAATTTTTGACAGGAGAGAACAGGAATTACCATCTATGGGTTTAGTTAAGGTTAAAGATGCCGAAAAAGATACTTTTACCTGGGTGGATACCTCAGATCGCAGTGTAAGGGATTATTACTCCAGATATTGGGAAGAAAGGCAGACTTTCCTTAAGGATTTATTTGCCAAAACCGGAGTCGACAATGTATTGATAAGAACAGACGAGGACTATGTTAAACCTTTAATCAATCTGTTTAAGCAAAGATAAAAATTTATGTTTATTAAAACTTTCATAAAACTTCTGACCATCTGTTTTTTGATTTTTACCTCCACAACGGTAAAATCACAAACAATTTCAATTAAAGCAGCATTTGATACATCTTCAATATTAATAGGTGACCAGGTAAAGCTTAAATTGGATATAAATCAGTACAAATCAGTTAAATTACAATTTCCGGTTTTTGGCGATACCATAACAGGTAAAATCAGGGTTGTAAAAACCTTTCCTGCCGATACAATAAGAAAGGGTGATTCGGTGCATATAAGAAAGGTTTATCTGGTAACAAGCTTTGATACAGGCACACATGTAATACCTGCATTATCCGTACCTTTTGAATCTGGTAATTTAAAGGATACATTACGATATTCCAACCTTCAGTTAATTGTAAAAGGCTTGCCTGTAGATACTACCAAAGATTTTAAAGATATTAAGCAAACCTTAAAAGCTCCTGTAACTTTTAAAGAACTGATCCCATATATTTTATGGGGAACAGGTATTATACTGGCAGTTCTTTTAATATGGTATTTAATATTTGGACGTAAAAGAAACAAGCTGTTTACTACATATAAACCTGCCGAGCCACCATATATTTATGCACTTAGAGAACTTGATAATTTAAGGAATGAAAAGTTGTGGCAAAATGGTAAGGAAAAGATTTATTTTACAAAGCTTACAGAAATAATCAGAGTTTATATTGAGAAACGATATGGAATTAATGCACTTGAAATGACAAGCGATGAAATTATAAGTGGATTAAGAAATATTATTGTTGAGGAAAAGGATTCCATTGAATTGCTAAGGTTAATGTTTTCAACTGCTGATCTGGTGAAATTTGCAAAGGTACGGCCATTACCTGATGAGAATGAAATCGCCTTATTAAACGCTTATCAATTTGTAAATAATACCAAACCCCCAATAGTACCAGGTTCTCAAATAAATGAGTCACAAACTGAACAGAATCAATAATATATGACACTATTAGGAATAACATTTGCTAACCCATTATTTTTATTTCTATTAATTTTATTAATACCATTGATATTATGGTACTTATTTAACCATAACAGGATAACTTCATCTTTGAGAGTTTCGGATACTGAAAGCCTTAATAAATTATCAGGTACCTGGAAAGTTATGATGCGCCACCTGGTGTTTTATTTTAGAATTTTAGGGCTTGCTTGCCTGATTGTCGCATTGGCCCGTCCCCAATCATCGAATAGTATGCGGAATGTTACCAATGAAGGTATAGATATCATAATAGCCCTGGATATTTCAGGCAGCATGTTATCACTGGATTTTAGCCCAAATCGTATTGAAGCTGCAAAAGATCTGGCAATTAAATTCATTTCCGGCAGACCGAATGACCGTATAGGATTAGTAATATTCAGTTCTGAAAGTTTTACTCAATGTCCACTTACAACAGACCATGCTGTATTAATAAATTTATTTAAAGATGTTAAAAGTGGCATGATTGAAGATGGTACTGCTATTGGTCTTGGACTTGCAACTGCTGTTAGCAGGTTAAAAGACAGTGATTCAAAATCGAAAGTAATTATACTTTTAACTGATGGTGTAAATAACACAGGCTCCATAACTCCTCTTACTGCCGCTGAAATAGCCAGAACATTCGGGATAAGAGTTTATACCATAGGAATTGGGACACAGGGTATGGCTCCCTACCCTGTATCAACTCCGTTTGGAATTCAATACCAGAATATACCTGTGGAAATAGATGAAGCAGTACTTACAAAAATAGCTGAAATGACAAATGGCAAATATTTCAGGGCAACTAACAATCAAAAATTACAAGTTATTTATAATGAAATTGATAAATTGGAAAAATCTAAAATTAATGTAACAGAATATACTAAAAGAAAAGATGAATATTTTTGGTTTGCAATTGCAGGGTTGTTTTTTATTTTCCTTGAACTTGCGTTCCGATACACAATTTTCAGGTCAATACCTTAAAAATAAGGAGTGAATAGTATTAATTTAAACAAATAAACAATAATAAATAATCAATTATAAATGTTTCAGTTTGCTCACATTCAAGTTTTATATCTGTACGTGTTAGTTCCGCTGATAGTATTTTTGTACTGGGTATTAAACAAAAGAAAGACAAGGATTTTAGCTGAATTTGGTGACAGGGAAATTGTTAAGGAACTTATTCCTGAGCAATCCGTCATTCGGTCATCTGTAAAGCTTACAATCTTTCTGTCGGCATTGTCTTTTTTAATTTTAGCTGTTGCCGGGCCTGAATTTGGAAGTAAGTTGCAGAAATCCAAAAGAAAAGGATGTGAAATTATAATTGCCCTCGATGTATCAAATAGTATGATGGCACAGGACATTTTACCAAACAGGTTGGAAAAAGCAAAACAATCAATTTCAAAATTGGTAGATAAACTGGGTGAAAATAAAATTGGTCTCATAGTTTTTGCAGGTGAAGCATTTACACAATTACCAATTACCACAGACTATGTATCCGCAAAAATGTTTCTGTCGGCAATAAGCACAAAAATTGTACCTGTACAGGGTACTTCAATAAGTTCAGCTATAAATCTGGCAGCAAAATCATTTTCACCGGCAACCACTTCTGAAAAAGCCATAATTGTTATTACAGACGGGGAAAATCATGAGGATAATGCCGTTAATGAAGCTAAGGCAGCGAATGAGCAGGGAATTCATGTGTACACAATCGGAGTAGGTTTGCCTGAAGGTGCACCTATTCCTATAGATGACGGAACGCAGCACAGTTTTATTAAAGATGAAAATGGCAGTGTGGTTATAAGTAAATTAAATGAACAATTATTGCAGGAAATTGCGCAGGTTGGTAAGGGTGTCTATGTAAGGGCAAATAATTCAGAACTGGGCTTGAATACTATATACCAGGAAATAAATAAAATGAACAAATCTGAAATTGAATCTAAAATTTATTCTGAATATGAAAACCAATATCAATGGCCTTTAGCTTTGTCTTTATTATTATTTATATTTGAAATTCTGATTTTAGAAAGAAAGACAAAATGGACTTCAAAATTTAATATTTTTCAGGTAAATTAATTATGGTTAACATGAAAGTATGTTTTTATATAATATTTTTATTGTGTTCTTTATCAATTTTTGCACAATCGGAACGAAAATTTATCAGGGAAGGTAACAGAATTATACAATAATTCGAAATATTCAGAGTCGGAGATTTCATACAGGAAGGCAATTGATAAAAACCCGAATTCATTTGAAGCTGCCTATAATATAGGTAATTCATTGTATAAAGAAGGTAAATACCCGGATGCTGCCAATCAGTTTTCAACACTTGCAGACAAGGAAAAAGACAGGAATAAGCTTTCTAAATTATATTATAACCTGGGGAATTCATATTTAAAAGACAGAAAACTAAAAGAAAGTATTGATTCCTATGAAAAAGCGCTATTAAACAATCCGAATGACATGGATGCAAAATATAATTTATCCTATGCTCTTAAATTAATGAAACAGGAAAATCAAAAAAATAAACAAAAAGATAAAAACAAAAACGACAAGAACAAAGACAAAGATAAGAATAAGGATCAGGATAAGAAAAAAGACAATAATAGTGATAATAAGAAAGATAAGGAAAACAAGGATCAAAAAAAAAGATCAGAACAAACAGATGTCTCAGGAAGATGCTCAAAGGATGTTAGATGCCCTGCAAAATGACGAAAAGGACTTACAGAAAAAATTGAAAGAACAAAAAGCTACTAGAGAAAAAGTAAAAGTTTTAAAGAACTGGTAAATATGAAAAATTTTTTGATACTGGTTTTCATATGGTTAATCATACCACTTGCTAAGGCCCAAAATGTAGAGGTGACTACATCGGCTCCTAATGTTGTCGAATTAGGAGAACAATTTCAGCTTGATATTAATGTCAATGCTACCCCAACCGATCTGCAGCCACCAGATATGCATGATTTAAAGGTTCTTTACGGGCCTACCACTTCTCAAAGCTTCAGTCAGCAGATTATAAATAATAAAGTATCTCAATCCATCTCAAATACATTTACTTATGTATTGAAGGCTACAAAAGTCGGAAAGTTTACTATTGGATCAGCTTATGTAACTGTTAAAGGTAAACAGTATCATTCTGACCCATTTACTATTGAGGTAATAGCTGGTGGATCTAAAAATTCCCAGACAACAGCTAATCAAGATAATAATCAGGATACTAATGAAACTGAAACTATAAATGAAGGTGATGCTTTTTTACGTGTTAATTTCGATAAAAAAACATTAATAAAGGGGGATTATACTACTGTTTATATAAAACTATATTCACGCAATCCCAATATTGTACCACCGCTTAAACTGGATGATTTTTCTCCTGAAGGATTTTATAAACTTGATTTGCCACCAATTAAAACGAATAAATTGGAAACTGAGGTTGTAAACGGTCAAAAATTTTATTCGGTTTTACTTGAAAAATTTATATTAATTCCTCAGAAAAGTGGTGATATTACAATACCACATTTGAATGGTGAAATTACATTGCAGCAAAGGATCAAAAGCAGATCAAACGGAATTTTCGATGATTTTTTTGGACCTGCAGTTCAAAATGTATCTGTACCGGTTAAAAGTAAAGCAGTAACCATTAAAGTGCAGCCACTGCCCCCCAATAAACCTGAATCGTTCAGTGGTGCCGTTGGTAAATTTAATATAAATGCTTCTCTTGATAAGAATTCAATTAAAGCCAATGATGCAGTTTCTCTTAAAATAAATATTACCGGTAAGGGAAATATTAAACTTCTTGAAGCTCCAAAGATTAGTTTTCCACCGGATTTTGATACGTATGATCCTAAGATAACACAAAATCTCAGTACTGCAGATGGAGGACTTTCAGGAACCAAAACATTTGATTATCTTTTAATACCAAGAAATCAAGGTGATTACAAAATACCAGCGCTTACATTTTCTTATTTTGATATAGCATCAGGAACCTACCAAACCTTAAAGACAGGGGATTTTAATATACATGTGGACAAAGGCCTGCAAACACAGGCAGGTAATGTGGTTACCGGGTTTGCAAAGGAAGATGTTAAAATTTTAGGGAAAGACATAATATTTATTAAAACAACAGGATTATATTCAGAAAATGCTTTAGATAATTTTTTTGGAAGTATACTATTTTATTTAATTTATATCATTAGTATTCTGGCATTTATAATCATAATATGGTTACGCCGCCGTATTATAAGACAAAATGCAAACCTGGCATATGTAAGAAATAAACGTGCGGATAAATACGCCACCCAAAGGCTTAAGCAGGCTAATGCATATCTAAAGCAAAACGATAACCAAAAATTTTATGATGAATTAATTAAAGCTATCTGGGGTTATCTGAGCGACAAGATGAATATACCTCTGTCAGATCTTTCAAGGGAGAATGCAGTATCAATTTTGGAAGATAAAGGGATTGATGAAGAAAACATTAATTTATTTGTCAATCTGATTGACAATTGTGAATTTGCCAGATATGCACCTGCATCATCCGGAAATACTATGAAAGAAGACTACCTTAAAGCAGTTAACCTTATTACCAAACTTCAGCAACGATTAAGATAAAACTAATTTATATGGAAGTATTCAAAGTAAAATATTTCGTATTTATGCTATTGGGGGTTATATTATTAATTTCCAATGTTAATGCAATTGATACCAGGGCTATAATCAATCAGGCAAATAGTTTTTACACAAGGAATGAATTTGATGAGGCAATAAAAAAATACCAACAGGCTATAAGTACAGGGAATGTTACTGCCGGCCTATATTTTAATTTGGGCAATGCTTATTATAAAACACATAATATAAAAAACGCTATATTAAATTATGAAAGAGCCAGACTACTTGATCCTTCAGACAAAGATATAATCATCAATTTAGAAATGGCTAATAGTCAAACATTTGATAAAATCGAGTCTATTCCTGACGTGTTTTTTATAACATGGTTTAAGTGGTTGGAAAACAGGTTGTCAAAGGGTAAATGGGCGTTAATGAGTGTCAGTTCTTTTATTATTTGTATTATTTTATTTTTGATTTTTCTTCTCTCAAGAATAATGACAATAAAAGTAGCTTCATTTTATTTAGGGATATTTGTGTTAGTTATTGCAATTGCATCTTATATTTTTGGATATCAACTGAATAAAAATCAAATAACTCATAACAAGGCTATAATATTTACTCCTACGGTTGTTGTAAAAAGTTCTCCTTCCGACACTGGGAACAATTTGTTTATAATACATGAAGGTACAAAAGTAGAGTTACTTGACAAAATAGGTAACTGGAATGAAATTAAAATATCTGACGGAAGGCGGGGGTGGATGCTGGAAACAGATATGCAGGTTATTTAGCTAATTGAATTTAACCTAGCGGAAACCTGTGTACACTGTAAGTTCTTTAGGATTTAAACAAATAACAGGAATTTTATATTTATTTGCAATTATATTTTGTTCCCTAACTCCAAAAATAAAACTGGTTAGGGTAAGATTACGTTGGAGCTGAATCATTATTAAATCAGCATCTATTTCCTTGGAGAAATTAATTATTTCATTGGTAGTATTATCTGTGCCATGTGCGTTTACTATTTCGTAAGCAATTTGTTTGCCGTCAAACATGGCTTTAGCGAAATTCAAGTTGTTTGATATATTTTTTTTAAACAAATGGTCATTTGTAAAAATCTTAAACAAATGGAGTTTTGCGCTGTAAAATTTACTTAAATGTAACAAATAACTTACAAGTTCCTTATTTTCAGTCCTATAATCTATTGGCAGCACTATATTTTCAAAGGAATTGTGGATGGGAGGTTGTTGTACAACTATAAACGGTATTTTCGAACCTACCATCATTTTTATTGCCCTGCTGCCAAAATATTTTTGAGAGCCTTTTATACCATCAGTTTTCATTACCACCAATGCTTTACCCGGTAAAGCAGCCTCTTCACGAATGCATTGATAAATATTTCCGCTTAAAATCTTACTAAAGGTTGGTATACCTGATTTAACCTGATTTTCATCGGCCAGGCCTTTTAAAAGGCCAATATATTTTGTTTGATCCTTATGTTCTTTTAAAATATGCAGAAGAGTAATACTAAAACCTCTTATTTTAGCAATATTTACTGCATGTTGTAACGCAAAATCAGAAGACGGAGAAAAATCCCATGGAACGATTATGGTATCTAAGTTTTCCATATCATTGACATTATTATTAATAAGTAGGTTGTTTTATCAAATTTAACAATAATATTGGATAACTTATTCTATTTTAGATTTAATTGTTTTTAAATATGTTTTAAAAACAATTATAAGGGGCCGGGCTTTAATTTTATAATGTATATTGTCATAATTTTGTTAAAATAATTTTATTCAAGTGAAAGTACTCTGTCAAAGTAAATTTAAACCAGGTATATTATTTTTTATTACTGCCAGCATATTGTTAATTCCTTTATGTTTAGTATCAAAAGGTCAGCAAGTAAAATCCGGATTTAATAACACTTTGAAATTCAGTCTTAATTATAAAACAATTAAATCTGTTGAAATACATAAGGCAGTTTTTTATTTTTCAACACTTAAAAATTATTACAAAAAAGATTCTCTTGTTTGTAAATTTTCCTCACCTGATGCATTCCTTGACACTATATATATTAAACCAAAATGGAATTTCCCGCTATATTTGAAACTTAAATTGGAGTGTACTGATATCAACCGCACAAGTAATGAGTTTTACTTTTATCCTGGTAGTAATTTATTTGGTATAATGGTATATGATAGTACTTTGAATGTAAAATCAAGAAAAGAACAAAGCTTCTCACATCCCTATAAACCTGTCATAGGTCTGATTTTGGTAATTCAGACAGCAATTGAAATGGTAATGGCTTTGATGATGACTCAGTTAATTGGTTGGTCAAGAACAATTTGGATAATGGTATTAACAGCTAATATAGCATCTTTTCCCATTTATCTGGTCAGTTTTAGTCATATCTGGTTACGCGAAATTCTTGTTCTCCTTACAAAAACATTTGTTATGTCAGTAATTGGTTACAGGAAAATAAATGTATATAAAATTATTCTGTTTGCAGTAATATTATCTTTTGTCAGCTTTGGGCTCAAAGAAATACTATTTGTGGTAATGAGGATAGTTTAGAATATCTTCGGCATATATATCCGCACACCTGAAATGCTTTTGAGGGCAGGTTTTGTATCCATGTAATCCGCAGGGCCTGCATTTCAGATTTTCAGTTGTTTCTAAAATTCTTGACCTTGAAGATAATGGCCCAAAGCCGAATGCGGGTATGGTTGAACAGAAAACAACTGTAACAGGTGCATCAACTGCTGAGGCAATGTGCAGTGGAGCTGAATCGTTAACGTAATTCATTCCGGCATTTTTCATTAATGCTGCTGATTCAAGGAAGGTTAGTTTTCCTGCCATTACCTCAATTTTCGGGTGCGTACTTTTAGATTTTATCCATATGCAAGCTTCCGCATCGGTCTGGCCACCCAAAAGAAATATTTTGACATCCGGTAGTACTTTATTTATTACATCCACCCACTTTTCCAAAGGATACTGTTTTGTAAACCACACAGAAGTTGGTGATACAGTAATATATTCATTACTTTCAGCAACTCTTGAATAATCTTCCTTGGCAGGATATAATCTTGGCATAACCCTGTTATCAATATTTACAAGTTTACTTAATAGTATTAAATTTCTGTCGACTTCATGAACGGGATTATTTCCATGATTTATATTATGAGGAAAACTATGAGAAAAAAACAAGGACAATGGATTTTTTCTAAAACCTATAGTTATAACTGACCCAGATAAAACAGTAAATAAGCCGGTGCTGAAAAACCTTTGTAAATTAATAACATAATCATATTTAATTTGCCTTACTTCAAGTAAAATCTTAAATAATCCGGAGTATTTACTTTCTTTTTTGTTCCAAATATAAACTGAGTTTAAGTATGGATGGTTCTTAAACAATCCTTCATTTCCTTTCCTTAATAAAAAATCTAACTGATAACCCGGATATGTTTCATGTAACTTTTCTATAACAGGTGTTGATAAAATCACATCGCCTATAAAAGCAGTTTGAATAATCAGAACTTTTTTCATTAAATAATATTAATGTTTAAGTTTTAAATTGAAAACCCCGGTGTATGCAATTCTCAAATCACAAATATATACCATTTGGCTTTGTGTTAAAAAAGAAACAATTAAATAAAAATAACTGTGGTTAACTTGTCTGTTACATTTATTTCAATTGGAAGGACATGTTGATTTATATTTTAATAATCAATTAATTTAAATAAATGTTTATATATACAATAAAAACAAGATGTTATATTAATACGTTAATTTGTTTTGAACAATATTATTTCATAAAATTCATTTTTCGGATAATAATAATTAAATTTAAATTACGTATAATTACAGGAGAATAAATTTTAATTGTTACCATGGAAAGGAAAAGATTAGTAGTTAGTTACAAGAATTGCACAGAAGAAGTCCTGGAAGCTATAAAAAAGAAATATCCCACCGGATATAGTGATTACGTAATTAAAGTACAAAAACCCAATAATGATTTTTTTTATGCCGTTACTGTAGATACAGATGATGCAAGTTATTTGGTTAAAGTTGATGTTAAGGTCGATAATCTTACCGAAGAGGAATTTGAAAAAGAATTTGGAGAAGATACAAATGTATCGGATGAATCAACATTAGGAAGAGAGGACGACAATATTGAAAATATTGAATCTCAGGATAGTCTTGAAGAATAGCAATTTTATTGTGTTAATTTATTTTTCTTTGTTTTCTCATCATTTCCATATCCGTATCCATATCCATAGCCATAATTATAACCATATCCATGGGAATAGTTGAACAATTTTTTTCCTACCTGCACATCATTTAAAATAATATTAAAATTTTGAATTCCTTTTTTTTGCAAATTCTTATTAACCTGATGAAATACGTTTTTATTTGTAAAATTATGACGGATAACAAACAGGTTGACATCGGAATATTTTATAAGTAACAAAGCGTCAGCTACCATGCCAACAGGCGGAGTATCGAGTATAATATAATCATATTTTTCGTGAAGGAAGTTAAAAAGCCTGCCTGTATTCTCAGAAGATATTAATTCCATTGGGTTTGGGGGTATGGGGCCTGAATGAATAACATCTATATTTTCATATTTGGTCTTTACTATAATATCATCAGTTGATACATATCCGCTTAAATAAGAGCTTAATCCTTTATCTGACTTATTAATACCCAAATATTTATGCATTGATGGTTTGCGTAAATCAAAATTCATTATAAGTACACTCTTATTATTTAAAGCAAAACTTAAGGCAAGATTTGTGCAAATAAATGATTTACCTTCACTCATTACAGAGGAAGTAACTAAAATAATATGTTTTTGATTTTCATTGGCTAAGAACTGAAAACTTGTTCTTATTGCTCTTATAGATTCAGAACATAATGAATTTGGATAATCTGATACTATTGTAGGAGATTTATCCTTGCTTCTTAAAATATGTCCAAGAATGTTAAAATTAGAAAGTTTTTCTACATCTTCATTGACAAGTATTTTATCATTAAAATAACTTATTAACAGTATTATAATGGCAGGAAAAGCTATTCCTATAAGAATGGCCAGCAAATAATTTTTTCTTGTGTCGGGCCCAACCAGGGTATATTCATTTTCTCTTGCTTTATCAATTATTTCATTATTTGGAAGATATGAAGCTTTTGAAATCTGAACTTCGGATCTTTTAGTGAGCAAATAAGTGTATAAAGCATCATTGAGTTTAAATTTACGTTCATAATTGACAAGTTTTCGCTGCCGTTCAGGTAATTTATTAAGTTGTGATGATAATTCATCAATTCTATGGTCAATATCCTTAATAGCTATATCTGTTCCGGAAATAAGATTATCAATATTATCCAGAATTGTTTGTTTCATATAGTTTATCCTAAGATCAATAGAGACCAGATAAGGATTCTCCTTCTTGGAATTTATAGTTAACTCCGACTTGTCAATTAATAATTTGGAAAGGTCGTTAATCAAACTGTTAAGGTTGGCGTCCTGGATGCCTATGGATGATGGAGCCACCAGGTCGTGTCCGCTATGTTTGTTCTTTTCATTAAGGTAATCTTTGAGATAGTCGAAATATTTTCTTTTTACTTCCAGTTCAGCTTTTTGGTTACGGAGGTTTTCAAATGAAGTAAATACCTGTTGTGACTGGAAATCTACATTCATTAATGAATTGTTGGCCTTGAATTCCTCGAGCCTGATTTCAGAATTAAACAGGGAATCTGAGATATCCCCAATTTGTGAATCTATGAACCTGATTGTATTTTCGGCAATAAGATTTTTTTTCTCCAGACCTTTTTTAAGATATTCATTGGTGAGTGTATTTAAAAACTCGGTTAGCTTTTGAACGTTGGTTCCCTGAATGGAGAGAGTCAGTATAGATGATCCTTTATTGTCCGATATGTTTGTATTTCTGAATTTTGAGATAACTGTTTTTTCATCCAGAATTATAAATGAGTATGATTTACCCACGTATTTTGCCAAATCTCCGGGTATTCTCGGAACAATGGTAAGTCCCAGGTATTCATTTTTAACGGGGAAGAACAACTTTCCGCTATAATTGAAAATAAACTTATTCTTAACCTGTACCGGGTTATCTTCCCTGACATTATACAAAGAAACTTTTTTGTTGTCGGAAGAAATAATAAAGTCTTCCGGGGATGTGACTTTAACATCAATTTTTGTGAATAAAGGTTGTAATACCGAAGAATCAATAATAACCTTAAACGGACATTCCTTATATATTTCATATTCAACAAATCCGTCAGCAGAGTAATATTCAATTTCAAAATCAAGATTTTTTACCGCCCTTTGTGTAAGATTATATGATTTTAATAAACCTATTTCATTTGAAATCTGATGCTCATTATTATAAATTCCCAGGTCGTTTGCAAACCTTGAATCAAGCATGGATTGTTCCTCTTGTATCAGTACTGAGGTGCGGACTTCGTATGTGGAAACACTGGTCCTGTTTTTTGCATAAGCTAAAGCCAGGGCTATAATTAAAGAAATAACAAATAAATACCAGTATTCTGACATCTTAATGATGAGCTCTTTGATGTCAAGTTTTTCTTCTTCAGTTTTACCGGTATTGAAATCCATTATTTAATCTGGAAATATAAATAGATAGTCAAAACTAAAGATATGGTCCCGAATACTATGCCATAAGGGAAAGTATTGAATAAATAAGTTTTACTGTTACGTGGTTCTACATAAACAATATCGTTAGGCATAAGATAAAAATAATCTGATTCCAGAATATTTTTATCACTGAGGTCAACATAATGAATATCTGAACCTTTTAAAGTTTGTCGAACCAGAGTAACCTTGTTTATGTTACTGAAATCCTTCATTCCTCCAGCCATTGCCAAGGCCTGGAATATATTTATCTGATCCCTGTCTATCGTAAAAGTGCCTGGACTACCTACTTCTCCCATAACTGAAATTTGAAAATTAACAAGTTTTACAACTACAGTAGTTTCATTAAAAAATTCATTTAAGGTTTTTTGTATCTTCTTTTTTACTTCATCAAGAGTCATGCCTTTGACAAACATCCTGTCAACAAATGAAAAATTTATATACCCTTCATCATCAACCATGTAACTATTTAAATATAAATAAGTAGGATTCATAAGTGTTGGCATATCCGTCTGGAAAAATTTACTAGTCTTAGGATCAAGGCTATAAATACGTATATACAAATAATCTCCTGATTGAATTTGATATTCCGTTTTCTTTTTGTTTTCAAAACTTGTTTTAATTTCCTTCGAATTTTTATCCTGTAATAACATTACTTGTTTTTGTGTTATACACGATGTGAATAATACACTTGTTAAAGTTATTTTAATCAGGATATTTAGTACTTTGCTCTTTAAGCTTTTCATAATTAATTATATTGGGTTATAATTAGTATATATTGAATTATCAATAATTCACATTTTCTTCTATTTTAACCTTCCTGTTGTTTTCATATTCAACAATAAAAGCACCAGGAATAGTCAATTGTCTCATCAATTTTAATGCATCCGAATAATTGTTGCCGCAGATTATAGAATATTTAAACCAGTTATCTTCAAATATCGTATCGATTGCTATATTTCCATTATAAATATTTTTGAGAAATTTTTCATTCATCCTTATTCTTGATGCTGCCAATTGAAGTCTGAATGTACCCTGATGTGCTGATGCAGAAGGTGTTTTATTAATTTTTTTATGTTTAAATGCAATAGCCGGAGTAATTTTAATGCGTGTGCCATTTAAATAGGCAATAACAAATGCTCCGGGGATCTTTAAATTATCACGTATTTTTCTTGCCATTCCATAGGCTGGTGATTGTGAAATCACGTATTTATACCATTTATCCTCGTAGAGTTCTGTAATCTTTTCTGAACCTGCATATATACCTTTCAATGTTTTTTCATCCAATTGAACCCGGCATGCAGCAATCTGAACTTTAAAAACAAAACCGCTGCTTGTGTCAGGCAGATTATTTTCTGCAACCATTGTTTTGGCCAATTTTTCTCTCGCAATTACAGTTTTATTGTGTTTGGCAATATTATTACCATTTGTTTTGGTGGTAGTTTTAGTTGTATTTACGGGATTATTTTGTGCTGCTATATAAGGTTCTTGTTGTTTTTTCTGCACAGTGGCAACATTTAAGGAATCATTAACAGGAGAGCCATATAAATATTTATACCATGCATCGCGAAGTGAATTTATATCTGAATAATCCAATTCCTGAAAATTAATAACATAATCCTTATATTTTGCAGGATATTGTTTTTTTAAGAAATTGTTAAAAGTATCTATCTGATCTTCCCCAACAGACATTTTGCCATACAAGCTTGAATCATTGGATTGAAACTTATTTACCTTTTCAGCATAAACTTTGGAGTTTTGCAAAGTGTCATTCTTTGATTTTAAATTGTCTGGCTGTACAGTATATTTTTGATTTGTACTGTCAATTTTATTAATTTTTGTGGTATCGGAAATAACATGGGAAACTTCTTCAGGTAAATCAGAATTAAAAGAAAGCAGCCATTTGCTGTCGAACTGCTCAGGATAACTCAGATATGAATATAAAACCTTACCCAGAACTCCAATAAATCTGTGTTCAATATTTTCAGCCTGGATAGTAAGATCGAGCTTATCCGGCAAATTCTGGGATTTATTTGCATTAAAACGCAAATCAGTTGCTTTAGCTAAAGAATCATTGGCCATGTTCTCAACGGAGTTTGTAAAAAATAATTTCAACTTATCTCCTTTGAAGTTTTTCCAAAAATGCTTTATAGCGGAGTGATAAACTTCAATTTTAATATTATTTGCTTTACCATAATAAACAGAAGCATTTAAACGCTTTGAGGTAAATTTTTTTTTATTTTCTGCTTTCTCGTAAGCTGATTTTGCGGAGTCATTTATAAGGAAATTATTTGCAGCATCCTCGGCTTTGCGACCTGATTGATATTCGTCATCTGATTTTGCAATTTTCTTTCTTTCCATCTCTGATAGTTTCAATTTCAGTTCTTCATCCAGATGTTGACCATAACCTATAATATTAAGTCCAAAAAGAAAGGAACAAAAAAACATTTTCAATTTGGAATTAATCTTCATTTTAGTCATTCAAGGTTATCAGATGCCAGTTTCTCTGCTTTTTCAGAGTTTATTGATTAATCTTAATCTAATTTACTGTTAACTATTGATTATCACAACGATTATAGAGTGATTTAAATCACTGCTCATAGGTGATATAAATCACCTATCTTTGTAAAGAAAAATAAATCAATACAATATTAATAAAAAATAATTTAAATTAAAAGCAGGACGGAGAGTTCGGATTTCTAGTATTCAGACTGATATCAAATAAATTCTTTTTTTAATTGCTTGCTCCATGCTTCTATACGTTTGACGGTTAAATCCTGTTGGTTTTTATTATCTATCACTAAACCCAAAAACGACTTTCCTCTTAATGCCTTGGAGCTCTCAAAAGTATATCCTTCAGCTGAAGTTAAACCAACCAGTTTTCCACCCCTGCTTTCAAGTAAATTACCTAGTATACCTATAGCATCGTTAAAATTTTCAGGGTATCCTTTTTGATCTCCCAGCCCATATAATGCAAAACGTTTGCCTTTTAAGTCCATAGCTTCCAGGGCAGGGCCAAATTCATCCCAATAAGTTGGTAATTCCCCGTCAAACCAGGTAGGAACCCCTAAAATATAATTGCTGAATAATAAAAACTGGTTGTCTGTAACTATTTCAACATTTATTTTTTCTATTTGATCTTCAGAAAATTGTTTAGATATTAATTCGGCTGATGTTGAAGTGTTGTTGCTATTAAAACTGTAAAATAATCCTATTTTTTCCATTTGCTGTTTTCTTTTATCCTTTTAATTCGTCAAATTTGCATACTTTAATTTATCTGCAAAATCTTCTTCATTACTGAACTCAATAGGCCAATAATTCCCTTGCAGCAATAAGTATTTTTTCAGTACTTGGTAAAATAGCAGATTCAAGTATTCTGTTAAATCCTACAGGAGTAAATGTCGAACCTACTCTTTTTACCGGAGCATCAAGGTATTCAAATGCTTCATTTGAAATTGTAGCGGCTATTTCTGCTCCGAATCCTGAAAACACCTTATCTTCATGCACAATAAGTGCTCTTCCGGTCTTTTTTACAGTTTTTAAAATGGCTTCCTTATCAAGAGGTACTATAGATCTTATATCCATAACTTCAACCTGGATGTTTTCTTCCTGTTCAAGTATTTTAGCAGCTTCAAGACACATGTAAGTTGTGTTTCCATAAGTAATCATTGACAAATCAGAACCTTCCCTTCTGATTCTTGCTTTGCCGAAGGGCACAACAAAATCTTCAGGAACAATAGTTGCAGTTTGCACTGCATTATACAAAGCCTTTGGTTCACAAAATAAAGTAAACCCTTCCGAACGTATGCTTGTCCTTAGCAAACCTGCTGCATCATCGGCGAAAGAAGGATAAACAATTCTTACACCTGGCAAACTGCTGAGTGACCCCTCAATAGTTTGAGAATGATACAACCCTCCGCCAATGTATCCTCCTGATGCAAGACGAACGGTAACATTTGGAGAAAATTTCCCGTTACTTCTCCAGTAATCATGTGTACATTCGACAAATTGTTCCATGGCGGGCCAGAAATAATCAGCAAATTCAGCCCCTTCAGCAACTATCCTTATCTTTTTATTGAAACGGCTCATACCATTGGCGGTACCTAATATAAAATCTTCAGCAATTGGTGCATTGAATACACGTTCCTTCCCGAATTCCTTCTGTAATCCTTTGGAAACATTAAAAATGCCACCCTTTTCCTTGTTGGCTATATCCTGTCCCCAGAGAAATGTATCCGGGTTTAACCTGAATTCTGCCTTTAGTGTTTCATTAATAGCTTCTATAAGCTTTTTTGGCTGACCTTCTGTTTGTTGGTGTGTACCTTCTGGATAAAGATCAGAAAGATAAGGCTGTGGGGATACAAAATTAAAAATTGATTTAGGGTCCGGGTCAGGTGCTGCCAGGCCATTTTTATGTGCTTCCCTTACTTCCAGCTTAACCTCTTCTTCTATGGCAGTAATTTCTTCCTGGGTAAAACGATTGTATCTAAGCAGAAGACGTCTGAATTTGGCCACAGGATCGTATACCATTGTGTAGTTTCTTTCGTAATCATCTCTGTATAATTCGTGTTTATCTGAATTGGAATGCGAATGTATCCGGACACAGTTAGCCTGAACTATTGCCGGCATCCTGTTTTCAAGCACCCATTTTTTGGCTTCACTCAATACATTCATTGAATCAAAAATATCTTTTCCATTGCAATGAAATATAGCCAGATTTTTAAACCCGGTAAAATTATTGGCAACCTTACGATTAGCAGTCTGATCTTTTTTTGGAACAGATATGCCATATCCATTGTCCTGAATAACAAAAATTACAGGCAATTTTTCACAAGATGCTCCATTAATAGCTTCATAAACATAACCTTCAGAAACTGAGGATTCACCCTGAGAACTAAAGGAAACACCCTTGTGCCTGTAATATTTCATTGCCCTGCCAACTCCAACAGCGTGTAATGTATGATTGCCGGTAGCTGAAGAAACAGAATGGATATTCCATTCCGGCTTGGCGAAGTGGTTTGACATATGCCTGCCGCCACCTGCAACATCCGTGGCTTTGGATATGCCGTTCAGAATAATTTCTTCAGCAGTAAGACCAGCTGATAAGGCAGTTAACATATCCCGGTAATATGGAAATAAATGATCCGTAGCTCTGTCGAACATTTGTCCAAGTGCCAGCTGAATACCATCATGTCCGGCATATGGAGCATGATATGACCAGCCAATTGCCTGCCTCAGGTAATTGGGGGCCCTGTCATCAAGTGATCGTCCTAAAAGTAAAAGATGAAGCCATTTTTTTAATGTTTCTTTGTCTGTCTTGTTAATGCTGTATTTTTTATCGTTATACATCTTAGCGATTTTATATTTAATATTTTAGATTTTATATTTAACTTACTTTTTTATAATCAATATTCAATTATCAAATGTCAATTGTCAATAATCTACTAAATGGTTCTGGTAGTATCGAATTGTTCGAGATAGTCTGCAATTTTTCTTAGGAATGCTCCGCCTAAACCACCATCAACTATCCTGTGATCATAGGATAAAGATAAAAACATTTTATGACGGATGGCTATTACATCACCAATAGAGGTTTCTACCACAGCCGGTTTTTTTTCTATGGCACCGGTTGCCAGTATAGCAACCTGTGGCTGAGGAATAATTGGGGTACCAAATGAATTTTTAAATGTTCCGAAATTAGATAATGAAAACGTACCACCCTGAACATCATCAGGACTTAACTTGTTGGTCCTGGCTGCATTGGCTAATCTGTTTACTTCCTTGGCCAATCCCCCCAGATTAAGGTTATCAGCATTTTTAATTACAGGTACAATAAGATTGCCGGTAGGCAAAGCGACAGCAATACCAATATTTATATTTTTCCTGAGAATAATTTTGTAGCCATCCACGGACGAGTTAACATATGGATATTCCTGCAATGCTTTTACAATTGCCTCAAGAAATACAGGCATATAAGTCAGTTTGATCTTTTCCCTGCGCTGAAATTCTTCCTTGTTATTATTTCTCCAGCTTACAATGTTTGTAACATCAGCTTCAACAAAATTAGTAACATGGGGGGCTGTATGTTTGGACATAACCATATGGTCTGCTATTATCCTTCGCATGCGGTCCATTTCGATAATCTCATCTGTTGCGCCAACAGATAATGGTGCTCTTTGCGTTTCAGATATAGCTGGTTCAGCTGATTTTGGTTTTGCAGGTTCAGTTTTAACAGCTACCTTTTGACTTCTTTCAGATAAATATTTAAGTACATCCTGTTTGGTTAACCTTCCGTTAAGACCTGAACCGGTTAAGGACTCAAGTTCATCAGTTTTGATATTTTCTTCTTTTGCTATACTTCTGATAACAGGAGAATAAAACCTTTCGGAAGATTTTGACGGAGCAGCTACAACCGCTTCTTCCTTTACTGGCTTAACAGTAACCTGCTGGCCATTCGAAACTGAATCAAGAGATTTTGCCTCTTCATATACAGGTTGTTCAACCCCGTCAGAGCCCATAAGTATGATTGCAATTACCTTACCTACAGGAACTATATCCCCTTCTTTAAATAATATTTTTGTTATCCTGCCGGCAACCGGTGAAGGTATCTCTGAGTCCACTTTATCAGTAGCTATTTCAAGTAAAACGTCATCTTCCTCTACAAGATCGTTTTCTTTTTTAAACCATTTTGTTATCGTAGCTTCTGTTATACTTTCACCTAGTTTAGGCATTATAATATCGAATTGTGACATATATGTATTATTTTAGTCTTTAGGCTATAAGATGTTTTAAATCTAATAATTATTCTGTAATTTTTACATTACTCCCTATATTTACAGTCTAACAACAATTTTGTTCAACATGTTTATAAAATGTAATCAGAATATCATAGTTCAAATTTAATTAAATGTATATATTAATTATTATAGGGGGTTAAAATAATAATATTAATGAAAACTCATATGACTATACATATATATGGCCGGGTCCAGGGAGTTGGATTCCGAAATCATGCCGCTCACCAGGCAAGATTCCTTGGAATTAAAGGTTATGTCAAAAACCTCAATGATGGATCAGTTGTTATTGAAGCGGAAGGTGAAGGCACGGCATTAT
The DNA here is from genome assembly GCA_963766305.1 of uncultured Bacteroidota bacterium. GTDB lineage: Bacteria > Bacteroidota > Bacteroidia > Bacteroidales > JAAUTT01 > JAAUTT01. The sequence continues at coordinate 38,290 of CAVYAE010000007.1, read as the reverse complement.
CTGAATTTGTCAAATGGTGCCGTAACGATCCGGGTTATTCTCAAATAGAAGAAATTAAAACAGAAGAAGGTTCAATGCAATTTTATAAAGGATTTGAAGTAAGGTATTAATAAATTACAATACCAATAAAATCAATTATGACATTGTCAATATTCATTAGTCAATTAACTAAATCCCCGCTGCCGCTTAGCTTCGTATACTATCACTGCTGCCGATGCAGACACATTTAGTGAATCGGCCTTGCCATACATTGGTATTTTTATTTGCTGATCAGCCCTTTCAAGCCATTTCGCCGATAATCCATCCGCTTCACTGCCCATAACTATAGCTGACGGTTTTGTAAAATCAGCATTATGATAGTAATTTGTTGCCGTTAAAGCAGCAGCATAACTTCTTATTTTTCTGTTATTTAAAAAAGTAATTGCATCATCTGTATTGCATACAATTACCTGACATGAAAAAATGCAGCCGAGGCTTGACCTGATAACATTAGGATTATATATATCGGTCACCTCATCACAAATCAGTAAAGCATCAATCCCGGCAGCATCGGAAGTACGCAGAATAGCTCCAAGGTTTCCGGGTTTTTCCACAGATTCCAGTATCAGCAACAAAGGATTAGTATTTAATTTTATATTGTCCAGGGAAATATGGACAGGTTCTGCAAGTGCAATCAATCCATCAGAATTTTCACGGTAAGCCAGTTTTTCAAAAACGTTTTTAGAAACTTCTGTTTTTAATTCAAAACTTTCAATTAAATAATGAGCCTGTGGCTGAAGATTAACTTCCCTGCAATAATAAATTTCCTTCATCTTATATCCTGCATTCAAAGCCATTGAAATTTCACGTAAACCTTCTATTAAAAAAAGGTTTCTGGAATTTCTTTCCTTTAACTTTGTTAAATTTAAAAGATCCTTAATCTTATTATTTTTAGTACTTGTTATTTTTTCCATTATGTTAATAAATAGGTTATAAATTAGTTATTAGATTAGTATTAAATTCACTCATAAATTATAATTTTAATTAATGTTAAGTAATAAAGGGAATAATTAAATTAGTATAAAATAAATTTTAAATCCAATCACAAATGAAAAACATCGTTACAATTTTATGTCTGCTGGGTGTTTTAAGTTTTACTAATATTTATGGACAAAATGAAAAATTTAAAGCACTGTTTATTTACAATTTTACGAATTATATTGATTGGCCTCAAAATGGGGCGACTTCTTTTGTTATAGCTATAATTGGCGATTCGCCTGTCTTTAATGAAATTGAAGCTATATCAAAAATCAAAACAATTGATAAATTACCTATTGTAGTAAAGAAAATTAATACTGTTAATGAAATTGGTAATGCAAGTATTATTTACATCCCTCCATCAAAGAAAAAAACTTTGGTTGAATTAGCCCAGTTTTGTACAGGTAAACCTGTCTTGATTATTAGTGATGAGGCAGTTGGCAATTTTGGGATTAATTTAATTCTAATTAATGAAAAACAATCGTTTCAAATATCCAAATCCAACATTGAATCACATGGATTAAAAGTAAATTCTACTTTAATAGCTTTAGGTAAAATTGTTAATTAAAGACGATTAAAGTATAAAACGTTACAAATAATTCAATAAAAATTTAAAATATGAAAATTCAACAAAATCCACTAAAGATATTCATAGCTTTATTATGTTTAATAATTTCATTAGCAACTTATAGCCAGGAATCTAAAGTTCAAATCAATAACCTGACAAAAGACGATATACTTAATATGTCCTACGATCAATTATTGAATATGCCGTTTCAGGATCTCATTAACCTTGCAAATATTGTAGGAGTCAGTACCGAGAAATTACTAGAGATGATATTAAATAAAGATGTTCAGTTAGCTTCAAAATCAACGGAAAAAGTATTACAATCCCCATTATCTGCCACTGTAATATCAAAGGAAGATCTTGATAAGTCGGGTGCAACAAGTATTGCTGAAGCATTGAGACTGGTGCCAGGTATGATTGTAAGGGAAAAAACTCCTGGTAATTATGATATACACATCAGAGGTAATGATAATATTCCTCCCAAAAATATGTATGTTTATTCAGAGGACGCTCTGACGCTTGTAATGATTGATAACAGACCCGTATATAATTATGCTTTTGGAGGCACTTTCTGGGAAACTTTACCCGTTGATATAAATGATGTTGAGCGTATAGAGGTAATCAGAGGTCCCTCCAGTGCTCTTTATGGACCAAACGCTGTTGCAGGGGTAATTAATATTATAACACGCCACCCTGAAAATAATAAACTATCGGCTAATGGTAATTTCCAATATGGGACTCAGAATACGGCAATTGCTAATCTTGGGGTTAGTGGCGGATTAAGCGATAAATTAAAGATAAGGATTTCAGGTAATTACCAGCACAGAGAAAGATTCGAAAATGATTTTTATGTTTTTGGGTTGAATAAATTCATGACTTATAATCAAATGGATACACTTACAAATTATTGGATGACAGGTTCACCTCAGCAAAAAACTTTAGCTGAATCCAATTTTAACAATGAAATTATCAGTTCCAGTTTATCAATGGATAAATATGCCGGTAACGCCTTTATTTTTTATGACTTAAATAAAGATTTCAATCTTTCTGTTTCAGGAGGTTTTCAACGTTCGGAAATTGTTACTACGAGCCTTGGCAACCATTCCATACCTTATAGCGGAAGGCAATCACATACCCAATTCATTGATCTTAAATCAAAAATATATAATTTCTCTTTCCAATGTAATTATATGTTCGGAGATCAGCAAATTGAAAGGGGAGATCCTGCCTGGCACATTGAACCACGCATATTTAACTCACAACTGGAGTATGAATACAAAATTGATAAACTGGTTGTCCGGCCTGGTATTAGCTACCAGCAGGCAGATTATACCGACCAGGATTATGTTAATATAAGCAAAAATGAAGGATTTTTAAATGGTAATAAGGAACTTAACGGCATAGCAGGATTTATCAGAGGCGATTACAAACCTTTTAAAAGGCTAAGATTAATAGCTGCTTTAAGAGCAGATAAGTATAACGTTCCGGATAAGACATATGTAACTTATCAGTTTATTTCGACTTATAATCTTAATGAAAACAACATATTAAGGGCTGTTTATTCCCGTGCCAACAGGGGTCCGTTTATAGTGGATTCTTATGCAGATTTCAATTGGCAAATTGTGCCAAATTTTTATAATTTATTATGGAAAGGTAATCAGGATTTGAATCTTCCGGTAATGAACATGTTGGAATTAGGTTTCAGGACAAAAGTAGTTGACAGGGTAATGATTGATATTGAAGCATTTTATACAAATATGAATAATTTCAGTTATTTCAAACCCGACTCTTTGTCATTAATAATGAATTGGTCATCAGTTTTGGGAGGGACATCCGCAACACCTCTCGACCAGGGTATTACAGGACTTGTAAAATATCATAACTTTGATTTACAAACGGAACAATTTGGAGCTACATGTAACCTGAATGTTGTTATAAATAAAAACGTGAATTTCAGAATTTTTGGTACTTTACAGAATACCCGGCTTAATAATTTTTATCCTAATACAATCTGGACCGATTTTTCAAATATGACAAATGCAAATTTAGCAGCTATTCAAGCCGATGGTGCAAAATTGGCTGCTCACGATCCGACATTAATAGGTTACCTTATGACTAATAACGGAATAAAGGTTTATACGTCCGGCAATGCAATTGCGGGTTCTGAATTAATTAATACAACCAACCAGAGTACTCCAACATTTTTTGGAGGTGCATCAATTGATTATACTCCTTTTGATAAGTTAAATATTTTCTCCACAGGATATTTTTATTCTGGTCAAAAAATTGAAACTAACCAGGTGGATGTTTCCAATGCTTTAAACGCAGCAAATATGTACACGGTGGAACCAAAAATTATTGTAGATCTTAAAATTTCGTATAAAATATGGAAAGAAAACCGGATTTTTTTTAACGCGCGAAATTTATTCAACAATACTAAAAGAGAATTTGCATATACAGATAAAATCGGAGGAACTTATCTGGGCGGGTTAACACTTTCTTTTTAATTTTAAATAAACTTAGTTTGCTAATGACTTAACATTGAAGCATCTACTAATTTGAAATCAGGATCATTTTTTTTTCTGTAGAATATTCTGATACCATTTACAGAAGCAGGTCTTCCACCTACTATATTATTTAAAAAAATAAGTTTAACCTTATGTTTACCTTTTAAAAGAGCAATAGAGGCATCCTTACGTGAATGGTTTTTAACTTCTCCGCCGTTATTTATAAGAAGTTTGCCATTTATCCAATATTCCTCAAGATTAGTGGAAAAGTAATAAATACCGGTGGATGGAATGTCAATATAACCTTCAATAATTGAACCTGAAGGATTATGATAATTGTATCTGGTCTTTAAATTATTAATTATAGTTTCTGAACACATTTTAACAGTGTCAAGATCTTTTACAGATATAAACATTCCATAGCAGGTATGTACGTACAATCCCGGTTTGGAATTCACAGTAACAGAGGGTTCATAGTTTTGTTTTATAGCCGTTATTGTCCTTACATTGCTCATTTCACCGGAAGGCAAAACTGATCGTATTTTAATAATTGTATTTTTGTTAATATTAATTGGTCGTGTATAAATTGAATAATTCATTATTGGTTCTGTATTATCAACTGTATATATCATCTTAACCGGTCTAGATGTTGAGAAAGACAGGTTTAATGTATCTGTAAAAGCTTCTTTGTAAGCAGGTCCTTCAGGTAATGGGATATGATAATGTATATCGTGATAATCAAGTCTTGGAAATTGATTATTCAAACGCTCTATAAAATTACTGTAATCCTTATTTTCATTAAAAGTCCAGGAAATTTCAGCCAAGGCAAGCATACGCGGGTATGCTATATATTCTACCTTATCGGGTGAATATAAATATTCACTCCAGATATTTGCCTGCACTCCTTTAATGTACCGTTGACAGGAGGTATCAATTTTAGCCGGTACAGGATTGTAAGTGTATATATCTTCAAGAGATACTAACCCATTCAATGCAACGGGTTCAACTTTATCGCTGCCCTGATAATGATCGAGATATAACCATTTTTGAGGGCACATGATAACCTGATGATGCTCCAGTGCAGCGTTAATACCACCTTTTTCGTCCTGCCATGACATAACAGTGGCACCAGGAGCCAAACCTCCCTCCAAAATTTCCTGCCATCCTATTATTCTCTTGCCATGAGCGTTTACTATTTTTTCAACTCGTTTTACAAAATAACTTTGAAGTTGTTTCATATTTTTTAAACCCTCAGTTTTAATCCTGGACCTGCAATACGGACATACCATCCAACGATCCTTCGAACATTCATCACATCCTATATGGACATATGCATAAGGAAATAAGTTGGAAACTTCATCCATTATATCATTAATAAATGTAAAAGTCTTTTCTTTACCGGGGCATAGAGCATCTTTATGACTTCCCCAAATACTGGGTACCTCAAATGGACCACCAGTGCAGGAAATATCAGGATATGCAGCCAGGGCAGCCATTGAATGCCCTGGCATGTCAATTTCAGGCAAAATATTAATAAACCTGGCTTTGGCATAAGCAACAATATCTTTTATTTGTTCCTGAGTATAATAACCTCCATAAAAACTCCCGTCAAATTCTGATCTTTTTGAACCTACCTCAGTCAGTTTGGGATATTTTTTAATTTCAATCCGCCATCCCTGGTCATCAGTTAAATGCCAGTGAAAAACATTAAGTTTGTACATAGCCATAATGTCCAGTTGTTTTTTAATAAAATCAACTGAAAAAAAATGTCTCGAAACATCAAGAAGTACACCCCTGTATGTAAATCTAGGATAATCAAATATTTCGACACATGGTATTTTCCAGCTTGTTGTCATTATTACTGGCTGGTTTTCTATTTCCGGAGGCAATAATTGAAAAAAGCTTTGTATTCCATAAAAAAGTCCAGTGGATGTTTTAGCCTGAATAAGTACAGATTTTACAGTAACTGCAAGGTAATAACCTTCCGGGTTGTAGTTTAATGTTGAATCTATTGAAAGAACAATTGAATTGTCTGCAGGTTGAATATCAGTAATAATAAGATTCCAGTCCGTTGAATGTTTTAACTTATCAAGCAGATAATTATTAATACTGTTATTTTTATCATGATTTACAATAAGTGTATGACAGTCAACAGTAAATTCCCCTGGCTTATTTATTATTTTAACCGGTTCCGGTATAATATTTATACCATTGTTAATAGAATTTTGGGCAAATACAAATTGTTGAAGGAATAAGACAAAAAGTAAAAGAAGGAATATTTTTTTCAATTGAGAAACCTGCTATTTAAAATCAAATGGTACCAGCATATCAGGAGGTGAAATACTAATGCTGATATTGCCCTGCATATAAGTAATTGCAAATCCGGAAATTAAAACGCGATTTGCTGACTGTTTGCACCAAAGTTCACCTGTGCGTTCTGATAATTGACGTGCATAAAGATTTGATTTATTTAACTTTTTTGTCCAATAAGGTACAAGCGCACTATTAGCACTTCCGGTTACAGGATCTTCATTAATGCCTGCATATGTGGCAAAATACCTGTATACATAGTCTGAATCCTTTCCAGGGGCAGTTACAATTATACCCTTATCTGCTGATTTACTCAATAATGAAAAATCAGGTTTGATATTTATCACCTGATTTTCATTTTCAAGAACTATTAAAATAAATTTGGACAAAAATGCCTGGTATCCATTATTAATACCTAAGGCAATTTTAATGTTTTCAGGAAGTATATATGATTCAGATGTAAAAACCGGGAAATCGAGAGTTAAGGATTTGTTATCATTTTTTGTTACCGGCAGTATTCCGCTTAAAGTTTTAAACTTAATTTTTTTATTACCAAAATCGTATATACTGTATAAGACATGTGCAGCCGATAAGGTTGCATGTCCGCATAATTCAACTTCCTTCCTGGGTGTGAACCACTTTAACTGAAATATTTCCTTATCTTCCCTGACAACAAAAGCAGTTTCAGATAAGTTATGTTCAAAAGCGATTGACTGCAGTACTTCCTGAGGCAGCCATGATTCAAGCAGACATACTGCTGCCGGGTTACCCTTAAATACTTCAGAAGTAAATGCATCTACATAAAAAAGCGGGATTTTCATTAACTTACAATTTCATTTCTTATAATAAGCAATTTGTTGCTGATCTCTTTTATCGCCTTATCCGAGACAGCTTTGTTATTTTCATCTATGTTAAATTTAGTAAAACTTATCTGCAAATCGATAAGTTTTTTGATATAATCTTGTATGACTTTGTCATGTTCATATTTTTTGAGCAGATTGAGAAGGTTTACAAGAGAATATTTTTGATCGGCAATCCTGCTAAGTAATTGAAAATCATTTGATTCGTCTTTTTCAATATTTGTTGCAATATATAATGCTTCTATCCAGCCTCCGAGTATTATCAGTGCAGCTGAATTCTCCCTCTCATTTTCTTTTAAATATTTATCAGTTGAAAAATATACTTCATTGGCTATTTTTACAAGAGAATCTTTATTTGTGAGGTTTGTTTCAATCCTTTTCACAGATATGTAAAACTGGTCATCGGGTATTCCCATTTCTGTAGCAAGTTTTTGCATGTTTTTCAGGTATTTGCTGGCTTGCTCAAATTGTTCGAAAAACTTGCAATAACTCAGATCAACAGCATAAACGCCAAGATTCAAAGCCTTATCTGCAGAAGTGTTATATTTTTCAATTTTATCAGGTGAATTCAATATTTTATTATTGTAAACTGCTCCAATACTTTTAAAAAGGCTTGACAGTTCAACAGAAAGGTACATATTGTAAAACAAGGGAATTTGCCCGTCCTTTATTTCAAAAGTATCTTTTGAAGAAATTTTGGTAATTAAAGTATCAGTTTTGGAGGTATTAGTATTTTTTTTTGGCTCATGATTACATGCCGAAATTATATAAAGTGTAATAATTGGCAAAAACACTAATTTGATTTTCATAGGTCAGTTATTTAATTGGTTATCTAAGTCGTAAAGGTTGTAAAATATTTCTGAAATCTAAAATCTAAATTCTAAAAAAATTTAGTATCCGTATTTTCCTTTCCATAAATTATGCAATCTTGCAAGAAACTCTTGTTCTCTGGGATTATCTCCGGGATAATATAATTTTGTATCAGATAATTTCTCGGGTAAATATTCATCTAAAATAAAGTTGTCATTGTAATTGTGTGCATATTTATAGTCAGTACCATAACCAATATCTTTCATCAATTTGGTAGGGGCATTTCTTAAATGCAGTGGCACAGGCAGATCACCGGTTTCCTTTACCAGTTCAAGTGCTTCATCTATTGCCTTGCATGCTGAATTGCTTTTAGGAGAATTAGCCAGATATATAACTGTTTCGGATAAAATAATCCTGCCTTCAGGCATACCTATTTGGTTGACAGCATTAAAACAACTTGAAGCCATCAGAAAAGCATTGGCATTGGCCAGACCAATATCCTCTGAAGAAAGGACTACCATACGGCGTGCAATAAATAACGGATCTTCCCCGGCTGCTATCATCCTTGCCAGATAATATAAGGCGGCGTTAGGGTCACTACCTCGTATTGATTTTATAAATGCAGATATAATATCATAGTGCATTTCACCATTTTTATCATATAAAGCAATATTTTCCTGTATTTTCTCTACTACCAATTCGTTTGTGATAATAATATCATTTTTATTATTTTCATCTTTTGTTATGGTGCTGTTAACAACTACTTCCAGTACATTCAGCAGTTTACGTGCATCACCGCCGGAAATCCGCATAATGGCTTCATATTCTTCTATTATAATATGTAATTTTTTTAATTCAATATCATTTTTAACTGCATTATTTAATATCCGCAATAAATCTTCCTTGTCAAGTGGTTTTAGTATATATACCTGACAACGTGACAGAAGAGGGGAAATTACTTCAAAAGAAGGATTTTCTGTAGTAGCCCCGATCAGGATTACTATACCCTGTTCTACAGCTCCAAGTAAGGAATCTTGCTGAGATTTACTGAATCGGTGAATTTCATCAATAAATAGGATAGGCGATGGACTACTGAAAAATTTATTGTTTTTTGCACTTTCAATTGTATCCCGGATATCCTTAACTCCTGAATTTATAGCACTTAACTGGTAAAATTGTCTTTGTAGGCTGTTTGCAATGATTCTTGCCAGAGTAGTTTTTCCAACCCCGGGAGGCCCCCAGAGAATAAATGAGGTGAGTGCACCTGATTCTATCATTTTTCTTAATACAGCTCCCTGTCCGGTGAGATGTCTTTGACCAGTGTATTCATCCAGAGTTTTTGGCCGCATCCTGTCAGCTAACGGTTGGTTGCTTGGCATGATTTATTACAATAAATTTAGTATATTTGTGTTATTAGCAGTAAAGGCAAAGGATTAAATAAACTTTTTAATTTAATTTAATATGATAAAGATAGCTAAATTATTTTTGCTCTTTTCTTTTTGTATTTTATGTGTAAATCATGTAAATGCCCAACTTGGGGATATAGGTGCAATACTCTCAGGGGCAAAAACGGATGCTGCCAAACTTGTCCCGGCTTACCTTCAGCCTTATGCCAATGCTTTTGGGGCCGATCTTAGCAGTGGCTGGTTTAATACTGCCAGACCACATAAATTATTAGGCTTTGATCTTACTTTATCTGCTGCAGTAGCAGTAGTACCTTCCTCTGATAATACATTTAACTTAACTAATTTACAACTTACGGGCCTACCTGGTAGTGCAACAACACCTACTATAGCAGGACCAGCTTCCGGTACTACGACCATTAAATATTACACAAATATTTATGGAACTAATTATGAACTTGCAAGTTTTAAAACTCCTTCCGGTTTGAATAATCCATATGTCCCTGCACCTATATTGCAGTTAGGCATTGGATTGATAAAAGGAACTGAAGTGGATGTAAGATATATGCCTCAATTGAATATAGCCAGTGATTTGTCAGTTCAGTTATGGGGAGTTGGTATAAAACACAGTATAAAGCAATGGATCCCCGGGATCAGTATGGCTCCCTTTTTTCATCTGTCAATTTTTGGCGGATACACCCAGTTTAAGACAAGTTCAAATCTTAGCTTCCAACCTTCAGATCTGGCTACTGATTTAGGTATTAAATTAAATTCGGCAAATATTACTCCTTCACTTTATCAAAGTCAGCAATTACAGATGACAGTCAGTAACTTGACTGGAAGTATAGTAGCTTCATTTGATTTACCAGTAGTAACATTTTACGGAGCAGTTGGATTAAGTTATACAAGTATCAATCTTAAAGTAAACGGTACATATCCTGGTGCAGCAGTTGTTAATAATTCGGTAGTAATTGATGATAATACAAGTATAACCAATCCAATTAATGCATCATTGACAAATTTAAGCGGTAGCCCGACAAAACCAAGGATAAATGCCGGGATTAAATTTACTTTTGCGGTTATCACTCTGCATGTAGATTATACCTTAGCTAATTATTCGGTTTTAACTGCCGGTTTAGGTATAAGTTTCAGATAATATTATTTTGTGTTGTGATGATTTACAAACAGCTAAACACAACAATTAGTGTTTAGAACAAAATATGAATGAAAAATTATTTCTCGAAAATATTATTGTAAGAAGGTATCGCGGACTTTTAAGGTCAGGACACCATTTATTAAATTCAGATGAAATTAAAGAGGTTCGCCATGCCTTTAAACTTGCCTACAATGCCTCTGTTAACAAGGACAAAATAAATGGCGAACCAAATATAAATCATTATCTTTCAATAGCTCGTATATGTTCAGAAGAAATAGGCCTGGGCAAAACAGCAATAATTTCAGCTTTATTATATCCGTATGTTCACAGTGGAGATATAAACCCTGAAGAAGTAAAAAATTTATTTGGACTTCAGGTTTCTTTAATTATAAAAGATTTATCCACTATTTCCGGAATAGATATAAAAAATACCTCCGAACAGGCTGAAAACTTCCGTAAATTATTATTGTCCATAGTGACTGATGTGAGGGTGATCCTAATTAAAATTGCTGAAAGATTGCAGGTTATGAGAACCCTTGACTCCTTTCCGGCAGCATTGCATTTTCCATTATCAACTGAAACTTTTTATTTATATGCTCCCCTGGGGCACCGCTTGGGACTTTATAAAATAAAACTTGAACTTGAAGACATATCACTTAAATATACTGACCCAATCTCGTATGGACAGATTACCAGAAATTTGGAAAAGACCTCGGTTGCCCGTAACCGATTTATCAGGGAATTTATTCAACCAATTAAAGATGATCTGACAAAGCAAGGCTTCGATTTTGAAATAAAAGGAAGGCTAAAATCCGTCTATTCCATTTTTAACAAGATGAGAAAGCAAGGAGTTGAATTTGATGAAGTTTATGATATTTTTGCCATTCGCATAATACTGAACACTGAGCTAAAAAATGAAAAATCAGATTGCTGGCGGGCTTTTTCCATAGTGACTGATATTTATAAACCCAATCCTGAGAGAATGAGGGACTGGATTTCAATACCTAAATCAAACGGCTATGAATCACTTCATACCACTGTTATAACCCCTTCAGGGCGGTGGGTTGAAGTTCAGATAAGAACCACCAGGATGGATGAAATTGCAGAAAAAGGCCTGGCTGCCCACTGGAAATATAAAGGAGGAGAAAGTGAGGGAGGTCTTGATGCATGGCTAAACAAAATACGTGAAATCCTGGAAAACCCTGAACAAGAGGCATTGGATTTTCTGGATACATTAAAGCCCAGTTTATATTCAAATGAAATATATGTATTTACACCAACAGGAGATTTAAAAAAATTTCCTGTAGAGGCAACGGTACTTGATTTTGCATTTGATATACATTCAACCATAGGTTGTGAATGTATAGGAGCCAAAGTGAATGGTAAAAATGTACCTATCAGGCATGTTTTACACAATGGCGATAAAGTTGAAATTCTGAATTCCAAAAATCAGAAACCTAAGGCAGACTGGTTGTCTTTTGTTGTTACATCAAAAGCTAAAAACCGTATAAAATCATTCTTAAGGGAAGAACTTCAAAAAAATTCAGAACAGGGTAAGGAAATTCTTTTACGAAGGCTCAGGAATTGGAAATTAGAATTTAATGATCAAAACCTTAAAAAATTACTCAAATATTTTAAACTAAAAACCGTAACTGAATTATATACTGATATTGCAGATGAAAAAATTGATGTATCGTCCATTAAGGAAATATTAATTGATAAACCTGAAATTACCAGGTTACCTGATAAAATTGATGAAGATATTGTAGAGAAAATAACAAAACCTCATACTTCACGTACAGATGACTTTCTTGTAATAGATGAACAACTGGATAACCTGGAATATAAATTATCAAAATGTTGCAATCCAATATTTGGGGATCCTGTTTTTGGATTTATTACTATTAATGAAGGAGTAAAAATCCACAGGATCTCATGCCCAAATGCAGAACAATTAATATCCAAATATGGTTACAGGGTTGTAAAAGCAAAATGGACCAGCTCGGACGGAACTGCCAGTTACCAGGCGAATTTGAAAATTGTTGGAATAGATGATATTGGTCTGGTCAGTAGAATTACAGATGAAATTTCAAAAGATCAGAAAGTAAATTTACGATCAATTTCAATTAATACAATTGATGGAATGTTTGAAGGAAATATGGCCCTTTTTGTAAAAGACACATCCCATCTTGACTCTCTTATTAATAAATTAAAAAAAGTAAAAGGTGTATTAAGTGCCGGCAGAGCCTCATCAGTTTAATTTTTGATTATGAAAAAAATAATTCTTGTTTCAGTAGTGCTGATTTGTGTTTTTAATCTTTATGGACAAATTGGAGGAAATGTTAAAAGTGATCAGGAATTGCAAGTTGCTGATTCTGCGACAAACAATAAACCTATATATTCTTTTAGTTCAGGATTATCAGTTTTTGCCGGTAAACATATTCCTACCACCACTTCATTTTTCTTTTCGCCGGAAGTTTCATACAATTTTTCTACTAAATTATTTATAAATGCCGGTTTAATAATAAATCAAAACTATTATTCATATCCGTCACAAAATTTAATTAACAATTCAGGTACAAGAAATACAACTGTAACCAGTCAAAACATTTTTTACGCTTCGGGTGATTATTTATTAACTCCAAACCTTATGATTTCAGGTTCAATGCTCAAATCTTTTCCGGGCAGCTCAGAAAATATGTCAGGGAATGGTTTATTTCAGAATGATTTAAACTATATAAATTTAGGTATAAGTTATAAAGTCAGTAATAAACTTACAATAAGTGGAGGATTTAGCCTTACTCAATACTCAAACAACTAACAATCATTAAACTGTCAATGATAAAATTCAGATTAGCGTTAATCATAGTAGTGTCTGCATTTTTTATTATATGTTGTAAAAAAGCCAATTCTACCAAAACTCAACTGGCAAGCCTAAATTTATCCAATGTAAATGCCCTTGTAATTCCCCAGGATTCAGGTTTACAGACATCATCTTCTGCAGGAATATTGTATCAGCTAACTGGCATTAATACACTTTCAGAAGTTGATTTTATAAACGTTAATGACTTCAATATGAATGGATATTATTCACCGGCATATTTTTACCATTTAAATGAATTGTATTTTATGGCCACATTTTACATTGTTAATTCCAAGCCACAGGTTATAGATTCTTATATAATCAATTATTCAGATGGTAAAGTATTTAAGCTCCCGGAAGGATTTTATCCAATGAAATATAATGGCTCGGAATGGGTTCAGGAAAGCTATGAAAAAGCCATTTTGGAAGGACCCGAAAATAGTTTTTATTTTAAAGGAGAAAACAGGGTATTTGAAATTACCGCATCAGAACTGGACTTGTTCTCCACACAGACAATAGATATACCTGGTACTTCATCTTCAAACTTCAATGTTGATATTCAGGGACATATCATGGTTGGAAATACAGTTTATACTTCACCGACTATTACCTACATATCTAATGTTTTCAATTCTACTGACTCTTATTCTGCTTCGAATTTCAATAACGGATTCTCAATAGTAAAGTTGATAAATAACGAAATAATTACTTTCAATGTTTATCCACAAAATGGTAACCTGGTTGAAGATACACTAAATGTAATTCAAGGAGTTGGCAATGGATGGCAGTACATAGGCACTTTTAAATATTCTAATCCGAATCAGATAATTTTTGTTTTTAATCAGGGTATAGTCGTTATAAATGATAAGGGTACATCTTTAATGAATTTTTCTGACTTACAGTTTTCAAACATATATGAGGCTGACCAGTCTGATACCCATTTGTTTTTATTTGCAGACGATGGAAATCAGAATAAAGTGTTTCTGCAAATCACTCCAGCTAATAATCCACCTACCTATACCGAAATTTTTGCACCTAATCAATACTTGATTACACATTTTAATGTTAGGGAAGATGATGATTTAATTTATCAGGCAAACAGACTGGATAATAATACAAAGGTATTTGGTTTTTATTCAGAATCAAAATCATATATCAATGAAGTAATTAATTATCAGAATCTTACAGCACATCAATTAATCACTATAAAATAAATGATAAAAGATTTTAATCTTATTCTTCCTCACAGGACCATATTCGGGAATGGGAAAATTAATGAATTACCTGCATTAGCTAAACTTTATGGTAATGATATACTTCTTGTTACTGGACAGAGTTCTTTTATAAATTCCAAATATTGTGAAAATTTATGCAATACTTTTGATTTAATTGGAATTAAATATCACATGTTTACTGTTAGTCATGAACCTTCACCTGAAAATATTGATCAGGCAGTTATACGTTTTAGCAATATTCCCGTTAAGCTGGTTATTGCAATAGGGGGAGGCAGTGTTATTGATTCAGGTAAAGCCTTATCGGCCATGCTCTTTAAAAAAGAATCCGTTACAGATTATTTAGAAGGAGTTGGTAATTTAGTTCACCCTGGAAATAAAATTCCATTTATAGCTGTTCCTACAACATCAGGTACAGGAAGTGAAGCAACAAAAAATGCTGTTATTTCTCATACAGGCAAGAATGGTTATAAAAGATCACTTAGACACGACAATTTTATACCGGATATAGCTTTGCTGGATCCTGAACTGACCTTAAGCTGTTCTAAGGAGCAAACAGCAATTTCAGGAATGGATTGTTTTTCGCAATTAATTGAATCCTATCTATCAGATAAATCATTTCCTTTTACTGATAACCTTGCTATTGAAGGTATTACTGCAATTAAAAACTACCTGATACGTTCCTGGAACTGGGGCCAGGATTTGGAAGCCAGGGAAGGGATGTCTTATGCTGCATATTTATCCGGGATATGCCTTACAAATGCAGGTTTAGGTGCCGTACATGGTTTTGCATCATCTGTCGGTGGAATTATTAACATACCTCATGGTACAATTTGCGGAACACTTATGGGAATTACCAACAGGATAACAGTCAGAAACTTAAGAGCCAATAACCCATGTCATACTGCATTGATGAAATATGCTGCATTAGGAAAAATTTTCTGTGTTGAAATTAATAAATCCAAAGATTATTATATTGACTTTTTATTAAATGCAATTGATGAATTAGTTCAGAAATTTGCAATTAAAGGCCTATCGTATTATGGGGTTACCAATATTGATTTAAGTTCAATAGTTTCTGAAACAAACTGTAAATCGCATCCTGCTATTCTGTCAACCGAAGAATTGACAGAAATACTTTGCATCAAGACTATAATAACTATAAAAAACAATCTATTCCACCATTATGTCCATAAGATTTTTTACAGTTGAAATATACGAATATATTGCATCTAACCTCCTGCAATACCGAGGTTGGTGCAATAATCAGTGAGTTTTTCAACTGGTGAGAATTATAGTTTGGAAGATTCTACAAGTATCCACTCCACCTCCTTTAGGAGGTTTAGTGCAATCACGATTAAATAGAAACACACTTTATTTTGAATTTTGCAGTAATATTTTAAACTTTAAATAAAATCGTACGAAATTATGCTTAAATATTAATTATGAAATTGGTAAAACACACATTACTATTAATAATTTTAAGTCAAAGCATTACGCTTTATGCACATAAATATATACCAATGCTGGTTAAAGGCAATACCTGGAATGTTCTGCACTATGGATATGATTACAGGTTAACTCAAGTTTTTAAAGTGTCGTCAGATACATTTATTAACAATATTCAATATTATAAAATCATTTCTGCGTATGACTCATTATCGAATAACTGGAATTTGGCAGGGTTAATGAGGGAAGACACTGTTGCACAAACAGTTTATTTTAGATCTCTTGACTCGACTGCTAAAGATATCGTTTATTATAATTTTAATGTAAAAATTAACGATATTATAAAATTGACACTTCTTGATAGTATTCCACACGAAATTGGTTATTATGCATTCAATTTAGTAACCTCAATAGATTCAATTCAAATTGGTAATTTCTATAGAAAAAAGGTTACAGTAATAAATTCAAATGGATTTTGCGAAGATACATCCTGTTCAGGTGATTCCATTGGTGGTTACACATGGATTGAAGGAATTGGCGGGATGAGTGGCCTGTTAGAAAGTTCAGTACTGCCAACTGTAGCAGACCTGAGACAATTACAATGTTTTTACAAAAATGATTCTTTAGAGTATAAGGTTGATACCGGTAAATATCAAAATTGTTTTTATTGGGAACATTTAATTCAGCCCTATGATTCTTTTCCATCAAAAAATACAGTCTGGACAGAAATGTACACTAATCCATATCCGGATGAATTTTCTGTATTTCACTGTTTTGCCTTAAAAAACAACGACACAATAATAAATAACTTAGTTTATCATAAACTTTATCATTCCACGGATACAAATTTTACTGAAAAAAAATTATGCGGAGGGTTAAGGGAAGAAAACCGAAAGATTTATTATTATTCGATAAATCCAATATCGTACACTGATATGACTATTCCTTCTGATACAGAAGTGTTGTTGTATGATTTTTCAGTAAAATTAAATGATACACTCAGGAGTATTCAATATGGATATCCAGTAGGTGGACTATGGTATGTAACCAAAATAGACAGCACATTTGTAGGAACAGGGTATCGTGAAAGCTGGCATTTTGGAGGAAATCCTGCTTTAGGTGGAACTACTGCATTATGGGCAGAATGGGTGGAAGGGATCGGTTCATTAAGAGGTTTACTTTTTGTAACGGCAGATTACCCGGATAATGGCCTGTGGAATGATTTAATTTGTTTTAAACAAAATAATCAAATACTATATCATAATAATTATTATAATCAATGCTATTATAATAACTCTGATACTGCTGCTATTAATAATAAACAGGATGATTATTCCATAAAAGTGTTACCAAACCCTATACATAACCAAGGGATTGCTGAATTTGAAGCGAATAGCTTTATCAATTTGGAAATAGTGGATATATATGGAAATACAAAAAGAGAATATAATATCGAAGGTTTGTCATCAATAGAAATAGACAAAAATGAATTGCCAACAGGTGTCTATTTTTTCGTATTTATTGGCGAGCAGGGGGACAGACAAACTTTAAAAGTGATTTTTGATTAAGATATTTAAAATATATCAGGCCTGGTTGTTTCGTGATTATTAACCTTTTAATTTTATTTCGACATGAAAAATTACATTTCAATGGCTTGATGGGTGTATATTATTTTTTTTGGCTTTCCCTAGTATATGTAAAAGCGAAAAAAGCAAAACATATTCATTTGATACTGTTGTAATTGATCAATTTACATTAAATAATGCAACAGTAACTTATTATAAAATATTACTAGTGTCCACTATAAATTAATTTACGTTCTTTGAAACCATTGTATAATCTATGTTTTAGAGCTTTTCTGTTACGTGTTGATTTGAAATGCTTAATTTGTGAAAATATAATTTCATGAATAACGGCAAGTATGTTTTTACTCAGTTAATAGATTTTCTTCCTAAGCGAGTATTTGATGGCATTGTTGATCGCTATTCAGGTGATAAATACATTCGACACTTTAGTTGATGGAATCAAATGCTGACTATAATCTTCGGTCAGCTTACAAACAGTGATAGTCTCAGAGATTTAATAGTAGCAATTGAAGTTCACAGTCGAAAAACTTACCATTTAGGATTTGGCAAAAGTGTTACCCGCAGTAATCTGGCTAAAACCAATGAAAATCGTAATAGTAAGGTTTTTGAAGAATTTGCTTATTATCTTATTGATGTAGCCAGACAAAAGCTATCGAACTTTCGTTTTTTTGACCAACTACATGGCTCTTGCAGCTCAGCAGATAGCATTACTTTATAAAAACCGCTGGCAAATAAAGTTATTCTTTAAATGGATTAAACAACATCTAAAAATAAAATCCTTTTGGGGAAATTCAGAAAATGCTGTTCGGATTCAAATTTATACTGCAATAATCTCGTATTGTCTGGTTGCAATTTTAGGATATGATCTTAAAATTGGCCGTTCAACCTACGAAATATTACAGGTTTTAGGAATATCTCTACTTGACAAAACGCCTATAAAAGAGCTATTTACAAATATAGATTACGATGATGTCAAAGAACCTTTTTATAAACAACTGTCACTCAATTTTAATTAAGTGGACAGTCATGATATTATACTTCAAATTAATATACAAAAATCAGGTTAATTAATATATTTAAAATGAATTTGAAAATAATATTGCTTTGCGTTTTAATATTGGTGATAAAATTAAATGGATATTGTCAAAATAAAGAACTGGTAATAAAAAATATAAAATCAGGAAAAGAAAAAGTAATTCATGAAGGTCAGAAATTAAAAATTACATTATTTAATGGCGACGTCATTAGAGGTAGGTTAAAATTAAATGATACTTCAAAAATAACAGGCACAAATAGATTTATTTTAATTTCAAATAATATATTTTCAGATCATGATAAGACAATTAATGTTATTAATATCAATAATATCGAATCGATAAAGATCAAATATTTGGTTCTAAGCATTATAGGAAGTATCATAACTTGTGGTGGAGCATCCTTTATAATTGGAGGGGCAGCAATCATAAATTCAACACCTAATAACCCGGATGTTTCAGGTATTGGTATTGGTATCGGTATTATTGGAATAACTTTTGGATTGTTTGTTGGTATAATTCCAGGAACAATAATTTTAAGTAGTGGAAATGAGTATGATGTAAACCAATGGGAATATTATATAAAAACAAAATAACATAAAGATTTTTAAAATACTTTAATATAGTGCTTATTATGAAAAGACTAATATTTTTTCTTATTCTTACAGTCAAATTTTTTTAGTTTATTTTTTACCTTGCCTATTAATTACAATGAATCAAAAATCACATATGCAATGGTTATTAGACATTTATTTAACAAATTCATTTTATCTGCTTTAATATTTTTTCTTGAAATACATGTGGTTAATTGCAATTATTTCCACGTTAATATTGAAAGTATTCGTAACCGTCCGGTCAGTTAAATATTGTAATACAAAAATAAACCAAATAGTTTTGATGTAAAAATCAGAGCTATGAATAATCAAAGTAATATCGCTCACCAAAACAAAATGTTTTCCCAGATCAAATCCAGTCTGGAAAGTGGTATATCTAGGGAACAATAACCTAAGTGTTGCCAGATAAGGTAAATTTACCAAAGAGCAGAGAAAAGACCTCCTTTTGGAACACTCATTACCAGTAATGAATGAATTGGAAGCATGGCTAAAGGAATACATTACAGAAGTACTACCCAAAAGTGTAATCGGAGAATCTATTGCATATTCCCTGAAAAGATGGCATAAATTAAAACGATATATTGATGATAGTTGATATGAAATAGATAACAATTTGCTGGAGAACCATATGCGCCTAATCGCACTTGGTCGGCACAAATTTTTATTCGCAGGTAACATAAATTTGCAAGAAATAATGCTATGATGTATACCTTTTTTGCATGTTGTAAGAAGCATGATGGTAATTCACTTGAATGTTAAACTGTTGTACTCAAAAAATTACCAGACCATAAGGCGAATAGTATTTAAGAAATGTTACCGTATAAATGGAAACCAATTTACAATAACCAGCCAATTTTAGAAACTTCATTAATTTAATTATTATGATATTATAGTATTTATATAATTTTTAAATCTATTGATTGAAAAGATATTATAAAAATGTTTTGTAATTAATATAAGCTAACATTAACCATTTATTACCACAAGTATTATAACTCATTAATAAAAACAATTTATAAAACACATAATATCAATTATATAACATAGGAGGGGGGGGGGGTAATTAACATTAATTTAATTATTTTTTCTTGGAATACATAAAAAAAGTAATTAATATTACTTCACAATTTGTCTATTGCAAGATAGAGAAAGTTAACAGTAAGACTTGTGAATAGATGATTATTAAATTTATTATTAAAAAAGACAATCAAATATTAACCTAATGAACTCATTCTGTATTATAATAAAATGAAAGTATAATGTTGTTTATTTACAAGGTATTATGAGCAACCAGTAGTTAATTTCATCTGCTGTCTGAAAATGAAAAAACCACGTCCGTAGCAACGAACGTGGAAACAACAATGATTAGTTACATCTCATTAATCTAAAACCTAATTGACTAACTTAAATTTAAAAAAATGAAAAGACCTATTTATTATACCATTGTCGTTATATTAATAACGGTTTTGGGTTTGCAAAATTGCAAAAAAGAAAATTTAAATCCCAATTCCAATGCTTCCATTAATCAAAATTTATCATCAATACAAATTCAAAATGGAAGGTTAGTTTTTAACAACTCTAAATCTCTTGATTCTATTACGTTTAAACTTAATACTAAATCACAAAATTATTTAGACACTTGGGAAAAATCTATAAATTTTAGTTCTTACAGGACTTATGTAAATAATACTGTCACCACAAATTGGAATAATTTTCTCTTAGATGGAAATAAAACTACCCCAGAAATTAAGTACGCAGATTTATCAAATTTTTATAGAGTAGTGTTAAATCAAAAAGGTGAAGTAATGGCTGGTGATACTATTTATTATTTTACAAGTAAAACAAATGTGTATGCAATACATTACGTAGGAGAATCAGTATTACAAAGTACGGAGAAAGCATTAAGTAATCATTTAACAAAATCTGCTAATGTTAGTGTCCGTAATATTGCTTTGAGATGGGATACTATTTTCAAAACATCTATTGCTCTTAGTTCTAATTCTAGGATTGAAGAATCTGGACCTAGTGGAGCCAATTTCCCTGGCGGAGATGCTTTTTGGCAAGGTGAATTCAATGAAGGGGGAATTAATTATAAAATAGTTTTTCAAGCAAATGTTGGAAGTCATATTTCTTCAGGTTCTTTCTTTTTTGATGTACAAAATTATTTAACGCATCAAAGTGGCAGTAGTTGGCCAATTGCTGGACAAGTTGTTAGTAAATGTAGTTATTTAACTTTTGCTATTTATACACAATCTTCTGGATGGATTCAAATTGCAAGCCCTAATACATGGGGTGGTTTGTATGGAGATGGTAGAAATGGAATCCAACCAGAAAGTAATAATACTACAGATGATATTTATGTTGATTCGTATTCAAATAGTAACGATGGTTGGAGTGGCAATCCACTTCAAAATTGGCAAAACAGTGGTTGGTATCCCATAACCAAAGTTAAGATTTCTGGATATATGTATTGTTATGGGCCTAACTATTCAGCAAATGGTCTTCCTCAATGGACATATAGTGCCCCGGGACCTGATGGTGATGCTCCTTCAGGCTTGGGTATTTGCTCTTGGGGTTGGTTAAATAATAATAGTCCTTCCGGAAAACAATATAACCCAGATAATGTGGATTCCGGAACACTTTGGGAAAATGATAATTTAAATATTGGAATATAATGCATTTATATTTAATTGATTAAATTTTTCTATATAATATAAAATAAGTAGTCCATTTGGACTACTTATTTAAGTTAATAAATGATGATTAAAGTCCTCGCTTATATATATTTTTTGTTATTAAGTATATTGTCATATTCTCAAAATTTAACCTTATCTGGTTTCATATATGATTCCCAAAGTAAGGAGCGTCTTATTAATGCAACAATATATAATATAGATGCACATTCTGGATGCAACAGTAATGAACAGGGGTATTACAGTTTGACCGTTCAAAAAGGTTTGACGATACTTAAAGTTTCTTATATTGGCTATTCACCTGACACATTTAAAATTCAAATTCATACAGATACCTTTATTATATTCCATCTTCATCCTTCCGATACAATTAGGGAAATAACAGTAACTGGACAATCATCTCACTTATCCTATAATGCTGAAAAAATACAGATTTCAGTGATAACAAAACTACCAGTAATAGCCGGCGAGGCGGATATAATGAAAACTTTACAGTTACTACCCGGCATACAATCAACATCTGAAGGACAAGCCGGTTTCTCGGTAATGGGAGGGGACGATTACCAAAACCTGATACTTCTGGATGGGGTTCCGGTTTATAATCCATATCATCTTTTTGGATTTTTCTCAATTTTTAATGATAAAGCACTCCAGGATATTACACTTTACACAGGGGATTTCCCTGCAAGATATGGAGGTAGGCTATCCTCAGTATTAGATATCCAGACAAAGGAAGGAAATTCCGACCATATTTGCGGTTCGACTTCAGTAGGATTATTGGCCTCTTCGGCCAATTTGGAAGGCCCTTTATTTAACAACAAAACTACCTTCTTTATTTCCGGCAGAATTTCTTATTTAGATTTTATTGCAGCCCCATTAATTAAATATTTTTCCGGCTATGATGCAGCCAGCTATCAATTTTATGATGTAAATGCCAAAATTACACATCGCTTCAATAACATGGACAAACTTATTTTTAGCTTTTACAGGAGTTATGATTATGGACAAACTTCAAATGCCGACGATTATTCATATTTTATACAAGATCAGAGTGTAAGTTGGGGCAACCTATTAGGTTCGATAACTTGGAGCCATATTGTCGATTCAAAATTATTTCTAAATACAATTGCTCACTACAGTAAATACGAATATTTTTCTGGTAACTCATATGATCAGTCCTTTGGCAACTCAAGTTCAACGTCTCAAAATAAATATCAATCCACCATTTATGATGCAGGGTTAAATCTAAACATGACCTGGTTTAATTCCTCTATCCTTACTATGAGGGGAGGTGTAGGTTATACGTTTCAAATGTTCTACCCTGGTGTAGAAAGTTCATATAGCAGTAATATTAACAGCACAGGTCAATTGTTCCAGGAGTCAAATTCTGTAGCAAATATGTTAAGCCGGTCAAGCGAATTGGATTGTTATTCTGATAATGATATACACGTTTTAAAGAATATGACTTTACATGCGGGTTTGCGTTATACTATTTACCAAAACGCTATAATATATAATAATTTAGATCCAAGATTTAATCTTGAATATAATTCGGGAAAGTTAAAAATTGGTTTATCTTATACCCTTGCCCACCAGTACACACATTTATTAACTACTTCTAATATAGCCGAAGCAACTGATTTATGGGTCCCTTCAACCAAAGGCATTTTACCTGAAAGTTCAATGCAATATTCGATAAATTCCGATTATCTCCTGAATAAAAGTTTTATTATCAAGGGAGTAGTATATTATAAAAAATTTACCAATCTGCTTGCATATCAGGATGGAGCATCTTATCTTACTGCAACATCTTGGCAAGATGTTGTTACTACTGGTACAGGTTTTTCGCGTGGCTTAAGCCTTACTATAGAGAAAAAGATAGGTAAAACTACAGGATGGATTACTTACACTCTTTCAAAAACACAACGTCAATTTACATTAATTAATAACGGAAACCCATTCCCGTTTGATTTCGATCACCGTAATGATTTTAAGTTTGTTTTAATGCACAGTTTTTCCACAAAGTTAGACGGTAGTTTGACATGGTTGTATCATACAGGTAATTTTGTAAGTTATGGAAATATTATGGATGAGGGGATGTACGTTTATGTTTCAAGAAATGGTTATGAATTACCAGCATATCAGCGACTGGATTTAGATTTGAATTATCATATTAGAACTAAAAAGCGGGAAAGCATTATTACATTTGGTATTTATAATGTCTATAACTATAAAAATATTTATAATATTGAGTTTTTTAATAATAACATCCTAAATGGTATTGGTCCCAACCAACCTGCGTATATTGTAATACAGCAATCTTTATTTCCAATTATTCCATCAATAACTTATCGTATAAACTTTAATTAAAATGAAAAGAAATTTAATAATTATTTCACTTTTTTTTATGGTATTTTACGGTTGTGAAAAATCAGGAGAAATCAATACAACAAATACAAATTATCCTTATTATATAGAGGCTTATCTAGAAACCGGCAGATATGCAACTGCTCATATAAGTAAAGCAACATCTTTATATCTTACCCAATCTGTTTATAGTTATTGGGATACTGATTTAGATTCCGCAATAAAATTCTATAATAAGTTTCATGCATTGTTATTAAAAGATGGCGTTGTTGTAGATTCGTTAATAGGGCCATATGACAATCATTATAATTATTGGCTTAATATTGATTATAATTATGATTGGTGGTTTCTCAAGGGCAAGAATCACCTTATTAAACAAGGAGGAAATTATCAGATGGTTATAAAGTTAGCAGGCCACCCAAATATGACAGCATCATGTGTTGTTCCTCAAGTGATTCCAATACAAAGCTTGGATACAGTTAATAATGGTCAGACTTGGAAATATTACCCTCCTCAAGATAGCATTGTAGGGCCAATACCTAATCAAACGGCTTTTCAGATTACATTTAAGGATCCCCCACAACAACAAAATTATTATGCTTTTGAATTATATAAAATTAATAAGGCCGTATGGTATAACTATCAAAGCACACCTCAATGGATATCTGCTGGAATTTACGACAATTCAATATTTGATAATCATATAATTAATAATACTTCTTGGGGATATTCGCTCTCTCAAGGAATATTTAACGATAAACTTTTTAAAGGACAGGAGAAATCTTTTGTTTTTACTACCCCTCCAGGTTGTGATAGTTTAATTGCAGTTAACTTGGTGAGCATATCACAGGGATATTATGAAAGACTTTTGACCACTTATTTATTTATATTAAATTCTATTAACATTTATGCCTCACCGGTTCCTGTATATAGTAACTTTTCAAATGCAATAGGTTTCTTAGGTGGACGTACGGTAGCTAGCGACACTTTTAACATAATTACATTAAAAGTACAACCGTAAACAAATAATAACCTAAATAATAATGATAGAATTAAATAATAAATATTTATTAATCCTGATATTAAGTGATATAGTTTTTTAGTATAATTTTTCTTTTTGTAATTAATTAAATTAAAATTTATGCATACAATTATTGTAAAGTTTTTAGCTTTTATTATGTTGATATTAGTTATATCCTGCAAAAAAGAATCTTCAGGTCCCAATTTAAATGGTTGGACCAAACCATACTCTTCAACCACTAAATTTCTAAATAATATGGTTAGTACAATGATTTCGGATAATAGTGGCAACCTTTGGTTTGCTAATGGTGGTTTAGTAATTGAATATGATGGCACTAATTTGATAACAGATACTATCACAAACAACTATTATAACTACATTTCGTGTATTGCAATTGATAAACAAGGTAATAAATGGTTTGGTTGCACAGGAATACAGGGAGCAAAAATAGGATTGGTAAAATACGATGGTATAAACTGGGTCACCTATAATACAAGCAATAGTAGGATAGCAGGTAATTTTATAAATTCAATAGCTATAGATAGTATGGATAATAAGTGGATAGGAACATACGATGGAGGAGCATCAAAATTTGATAATGTTAACTGGACTACATATGATACTACCAATAGATTATTAAATAATTGTGTTGAATCTGTTGCAATTGATAAACAAGGAGATATTTGGTTTGGAACAGCCGGCGCTACTGGAAAAAATGGAGTGTCCGAATTTAATGGTACCAGTTGGACGACATATACAGTCAACAATGGTTTAGCAAATAATAAAGTTTATGCTATTTATATAGATGCTAAAGGAAATAAATGGTTTGGAACAGCGAATGGATTAACAAAATTTGACGGGACAAACTGGACTACCTATAATACTTCAAATTCAGGCATTTCTGGATATGCAGGAGATGATATCGTTTATTCAATTGCAATGGATCTCAACCAAACCTTATGGGTTGGCTACCAAGGAGGAGTGACTAAATTTAGCGGCAGTAATTGGGTTACTTATACACAGACAAATTCAGGCTTATCAAGTCCAAATGTTTATTGTATTTTAATAGATGATCATGGAAATAAATGGTTTGGAACTGATAATGGGTTAAATGAATTTAAAAATTAATGAACTGGTTTGTAGTATAATGTACTCTTTATAGAATAAATGCGTTTAAAAGCGAAAAAAACAGCAATCGAAAAATAAGCAAACAGACCATGTACTTTACCGGATTGTATGCGATACTACAGGCGGAGGTACAAGTAACCCTATTTACAGGGAACTTCCTAATGGTTGGATATACAGGTTATCAACAGAATATGAAGAAACAACAAAAAATCAAATGATAGATACAAAGGGTATTGTTGCTGATATTACAGTGCAAACATCTGTTACAGACTCAATAAACGGAGTGGAAAGAATACTTGAAAAAGGATTTGAAGTGATTGAATCGCAAAAAAATAAATAGTTAACAATAATAAGAAAGTAGGAGCAGGGGAGCCTGTTACATAGAAATTTCATTTAAACGACTTAAACCAAACCAAAATCTTAAGGTAAGCTGGAATATAATCGTGTCCTATTCCCTGATCTAACACAAGTTTGACAACAGACGTATCAGAACCGTTGGCTAAAAACGTCTGATATGTCTGTTCTGCTATCTCAGGTGGTACTATACTGTCAAGGGTTCCCTCGTAAAGACGTGTTGGAGTTTTTGGACTCCAGTTACTTACACTGTTTAATTTCAATGCTGCTTTTAAAACTGTATCTCCATTTCCTCTGTAATCATTTAAAAAGGTTGTTGAAAGTAACAAAGTCAAATTTGTAGTTAAATTTTGATTAATCTCATCTTCAGTAAAACTTCCATTCAACAGGGTCATCGCATTTTTGGCATATGGTTGTTGGAAATAAACAGTAAGAGGAAGTTGCCAGTAATAATTGTTGTAAGCTGATATTAAAAGGAGAATATAATCTGGTGATGAATAGGTATCTGCATTAAATAAAATATTTCCTGTTTCTTCAAGGTCATAAGGTCCGGCACTTGGGGCCGATGCTGTAATATGTATGCCGTACGCCGGATTGGTTTCCAGTTCCTTTTGAACTGCAACCGTCACATATCCTCCTTCCGAATGGCCGGTGAGAAAGATTTTTTGTGGGTTATACTTAATATTATTCACATTCAGGTAATTTTGCCCTGCTTTGATCATATCGATACCTGATGCGACAGTTGGTTCGTATATATAATATGGGTGCAGGATGTTGGAAGAAGAACCGTATCCAATGTAATCCGGGAAAAATACAACATAATCATTAAATAATACAACATAATTTATATAATTAACTGAAGTAGTTGCATTCGATGGAGCCTGGCTATTTGCTAATTCAGTACCATGATGACAACTCACTACACCGGGGATAACATCGGGCCTGATTGGAATGCAAATGGCTCCCGAAACTGTTATTTGATTGCCAAGGTAGGAGGTAGTATATACTATTTTATGATATGATATCGGGTATTTAATCAATGAATCAACACTCTGTGATCCGTAAAAATTGTAAGTCGATGCATAAGGTCTTATAAGATTCCTTAAAGTTTCAGTATCCAAAGTATACATATAGCCAGGTAATGACCGGTACGGATCTTGAATGTTAACTATGGGTACCTGTTGGGAAGGGAATGTTTCATCTATATCCTGGTTGCATGAATCACAAAAATTCAATATAGCAGCTGAGATTACTATCCAAATCTGCTTAACAACAACTTTTCGACAGTATGTCATCATATTCATCAGGTTATATTTAAATTAAATTTTTAGGTATTCAAAATGTTAAAGACAAACCGGGTGAAACAAAAAACGGGATATTTAATGATTGGGCCTCTTTTATAGATACCCATTCTCCATTTGAATTTTTATAAAAATAATATATATACCCTGAAGTGTTCTCTCTGTTAAAAAGATTTATCACATTAAGATAGATGCTCATTCGTGTTTTCTTAAAAATCCATAATTTTTCGAATTTGCAATCAACTGAGTAATAATTAGGATACCTGGCACTGTTTTTGAACCCCGAGGAATAAAAAGCAATGTTTTTATCATCGTTCGTTTGACCTATAAACGATACATTATAAGGTGTATATGGCTCACCCGTATGAAATAGTGCGAAAATGCTTATATACCAGTTCCCAGGTAAATTCTGCAAGCTATTCAAGGAAACGGTATGCCGGCGGTCAAAATTTCTGAATGTTATCTGGTTCGAGTCATTTCGTATGATATTATTTGCCCAGGTATAATTAAATGATAGTATATTATCATTCCCATACTTTAACCGCAAAGAGCATTCAATGCCTTTTGATAATCCACTGGTTGTATGGAAATCTTTATCAATGTCCAAAGGTATCCGTTCAAAAATATCGAACCTGTAATCATCAATCAAACGTACGTAATCTTTCAGGTAGCCTTCGGCTTTAAAATCGATATTTTCCCATATGTAATCAAGGCTGGCAACATAATGGATACACTGGCTGCTTTCTTTGAGCGGGTATGTCTGGCCTTCAAAGCTTTTTAGTTTTTCAAAATCGTCAGGTTGGTAATAGATACCACTGGCAAGCTTAAGGGTCAGGTTTTTTACTATTTCAGCTTTTGCAGCCAACCTAGGGGCAACATACCAGCCATTTGTAAAACTTTGTTCCGAAATTCTTAATCCTGGAATGATATTGATCCTTTGTAATATCGACCAACTGTCCTGTAAATATCCGGCAAAGGTTGAGCCTGTGGGTTTTGCATAAACATTTATCGTATCAATTATAATGTTATTTGGGGTTGAATTAAAAGCATCATAACGGATCTCATTAAACCGGTATAAAGTTCTAAAACCTTTATATTCAAACCCAAATTCAAGAGTATTATTTGGATTAATCGTATATACATGATCTTCGTTGAGGCAGGCGATGTGACCTATTCTCTGATCAGAATTGTTAGAAGTGATACTTGTAAGATATTGAAAATTGGAATTAAAATAAAGATCCTGATATCCCAGGGTAGTGTTTATAAAATAATTTTTACCGGCCATCCATTTCCAGGTGATCCACTCATAATTATTACTTTTAGTATTATGGAAATTAGCATATGTTGACAGGTTTTGAGAAGTGTTTGTATTAAAATCTTCATTTGCTTGTAAAAAATCGAATGAAATCATGTTCTTTGTGTTGATCTGAACATTTAATTTACCCCACATATCATAATAAACCGGGTTTATTTTTGTATCGTTTATATTTGAGTTTTGAAGAAGAATATTAAGGTAACCCCGCCGAAAGCCAAATTGTACATTTACATTATCACTGATCCGTTCTTTACAGAATGCGGAAGCATTGAGTAAATCAGCAGAAAAGTTGTTTTGATTTTCATTGATATAATCTTCAGTTTTAACATTAATAATTCCTGACATTTTTTCGGTGTTTTTAGCGGTAAATCCACCGGTTGATATCTTTATTTCTTTAGCATAATCGGTACTGAATATGGTGGTTAATCCGTTTACTTCTTCAAAATGGTATGGTTCATATATTTCAAAATTATCAATATAAACGGCTGTTTCATCCCAATCTCCTCCCCGAATCCTGGGTTTGGATGTAACATCATTATTGGCAATCCCAGGTATTACCCTTAATGTACGGGTTATATCCTTTGAAAAATTTGGAGATTGCAAAATTTCCTTTGAACTTAATGCATTCATTGTAGGTTCTGTGTTTGCAATATTATAAGTTCCTGGGGTTATAGTTACAGCTTCGAGTTCAGTAAAAGCAGGTTCCATTGATACATTTATAACCGTATCTCTCCTTAGTTGAATATATCTGGTAATTTCTTTATATCCGAGGAACTTGAAATTAATCTCATAATTACCAGCCTGTATGCCTGCAATATAATATTTACCCATCGAATCTGAAATACACCCTTTGCCAAGATAAGGTAAAACAATAGTCACATATGAAATAACTAACCCGGAAGGTTTTTCCGTGATTGTACCCTTTATTTTACATTTAACCACCGGCCTTTTGATTAATACGATAGTATCCCCTTTTATGGTATACATGATGGTTGAATTTTCACAAATAGTATTTAAAATATCCTTAATGGACCATGTTCCCTGTTTAAATGCAATCTGGCGATTAACATCAATTTGATTGGGATCGTACAAAAAATTAAGATGATTATTGGTCGAAAACAAATTCAAAACTGATTCTATAGGAATGTTGCAATTATCATCAATTGTAATATAAACCCCGGAAAGCTTATCTGGTTGTGGAAGATGTTGATCAATTGATTGTGAGGTACACACAAGGGCGGCCTTCGAACATATAAATAACACTAATATATTGAATCGCATAACATAGTGTGTTTTATTGGTTTTGAAAGTATTATTCTTATGGAAAAGCTTATTCTTAACTTAGCATCGTTTTATTGAAAAATTGGTAACTTAAGCATTTATATCATTTGTTTTAGAATTTTGATAAGATGTTATTATCTATTTAGTTTTTAATAAGTAACTGGCAGTCAATTATAAGTATTATCTTTTTTACCACAACTAAATTAAATAAGTAAAAAAATTAGAAATAAGATAGTTGGTTTCATCGCCTTACAAATTAACGAACTATAAAATTATAATAAAATATTATAGATTTTAAATTATTTTGGTGAAATAATTATGTAAAAAGTTCTTACCGTCAACTATTTGTAATACACAAAAACACCTTTCAACCTACTTTATAATTAATGGAAAAATATTGATGTTGGATCAATAGTAAATATGGCGGGAAACATATCTATCTTAAATCAGAAATCCAGTCATTTATATAGGCAGCCACTTCTTCCCAATTTTTTTGTCCGCATATATAGTGGGTTCTTCCCGGAAATTCCTTGAAAGCTGTTTTGCTAGTCTTGTTTCTGTATGCATTAAAGTTTTTCTTTACCAATGATGATGGTATAATATTATCTTTTTCCCCGGCTATAATTAACAAAGGGTTGTGTGGATTACTGAAATTTATTTTTCCGTCGTTTCTTACACTACTTCTTGCAATGTTTCTGCTTTCAGGAACCACAAATTTATTGTATTCAATTTCAGTTTGTTCTAAATTCATTGTATTACAAAATGCATAATGGAACCATTTTATAGTTGGTTTGCATACGGAATTTCCTTTAAAAGGATTAACTGTAGGTAGGTTAGCTTTTAAAAAACTCCACTTAAAGCAAAATATATTCTTAGGAGGAGCAGGGTCAATACAAACACCGGCAACACCTTTATTCATTTGAATTAATTTTTGAA
This sequence comes from uncultured Bacteroidota bacterium, assembly GCA_963766305.1. Classification (GTDB taxonomy): domain Bacteria; phylum Bacteroidota; class Bacteroidia; order Bacteroidales; family JAAUTT01; genus JAAUTT01. Next base: position 6,485 of record CAVYAE010000007.1, on the reverse strand, counting down.
CTGCGAGACCACCCATCGAATGTCCAATTAGAATTGGTTTTTCAGGTAAATTATCTATAAATGTTGATAAACTATCTATTACCTCATTAAAAGTTACATAGCCCAGTGCAGAATTGATTTTACTTCTTAAATCTTCAGGTTTCCCTTCATGAAATGGAAATGCTGGGGCATAACACTTATAGCCTTTTGCTTCAAAATATTTTATCCATAGCTCCCAACATTTGGGATTCATAAAAAGCCCATGAATAAAAACAATTGTTGTAGGTTGACCATTATTGTTCATATTTTGTCCGTTTGAAATTTCAGAAACCAGTATAAAGATAAGAAGAATAAAAAATCGATTCATTTTGCAATTTAATTAATCATTAAATACTAATTTAATAAATTGATCATTTTTACTATCCCTACCACTTGACTTCTCCGGTAATTGAATTAATTAAACATTTAAAAATGTAATATGTTTTATATCTTGAATTATCATAAAAGGTCATAATATTTCAAAAAATGTTATTTTTAAAATTTACTGATGATAAGGTTGTTAAACGACTTAGTTGGATTATGTCAGGAACAATTATATTTAGTATAATCAATACTCTTTTAGGCCAACCTGATGTTTACTGGAATAATCCTGCTATGGCTATCCGAGGAGATGGATTATCAATTTATAATTCAACAAATTACACAATAAATTTTTTCCTGGGATATGATTGGGTTGCATATATCATTGTATATTTAATATTCTTGATAGCAGTATTTTTAATAGTTTGTATATTACCACGACGCCTTGCAATTATAACAGAGTTGTCTTTCATTTTTGGCTATTTTTTTGGAGCTACTAATTGGCTTGCTGTAAGATGGCATTTTGGAATGACTGCAGCACCCATATATGGTATAGTAATTTCAACATTTATTGCATTCAATTTATTTCATGAAATTAATCCAGATACTGATAAAATTATAAAAAGATTAAGGTGGGTAATGATAATTACTATGGTATTAGATTTTATAAATACCCTGATTGGTCAACCACATAGCTATTGGCTTCATCCTGATACAGTGCATGAAGGGAATGCGATTTCCTATTTTTTCTTATCAAAAAGTTGGTATTACTTTGCTGCATATGACTTAGTTTATTTTACAGGAATATTTTTACTGGTTTCATATATTCCTAAAAGGTTAGCATTAGTTTTAATTTTCTTTTTTATGTTAATGCATTTTGCAGGAGCCTCATGCTGGTTCTACTATGAATGGAGAATGGGAATGCAATCTCCTGCCATATTTGGAACAATTTTAAGTTTTATTATTGTCATGATTTATGAATCCCAAAGCCCACATCAAGCTTTAAAGCTGACATTACACTAATTTTCCGATCACCTTTTCATATTTCTGAATAGTCTGAAGGATAAATTTTGTGGATTAAGTTATGAATATTTGGACTACCTTAATTTAAAGTTTCCGGTTCAGAAGGCAAATGAAAGATATAATTCATTTACATACCTATAGTGATAAAGAGATGAAGAATATGCTTCATAGATAAACTCCGAAAGAAACCTGAATAATATCCTTTTTGAGATCGGATGCTGAATGTCCAGCCTAAGATGGTAACTTGAAGAGTTAAAATGTTCAAATTGACCTGAATAATTATATCTTTCATCAGGAGATATACCATAACCTGCCATACCACCTATATAGTTGTCAGCAATTCCAAAATAATGTCTGTAAAACAAATAGCTGGCAACTGAGTTCCCATTATCGTGTGAAATTGTAACATATGGCCGGAATGAAATCCAGTTATCAGCAAAATATTTGCCTATCGAACAAGTTAGAATAGGTATATATGAATATGCCGGAGCTTCATTTATAACCAGAAATCTGAATCCTGCCGACACTTCCCAGCTGTATTGAAATGTTTTGAATGGCTCAAGTCCAATTCGGTGTAATGGATAAAATGAACACCATGAATACCCATAATCAGCGTATATGTAAGTTGTTTTATTAATTATGGGATAAGCTTCAATTTCAAGTTGTTCATTTGGATTTGATAAATAATGTTCTCCATTATTAACTAATTGACCAACATTAAATTTAGCTATAAAAACTCCTGATTTGGTATTAAGCTGATATTGAATTGATGTCAAATGCCAACGCCATAAATATGGAACTTTAAAAAAATCAAATGTATGGTCGATGTTAACCTGGCTTTTGTATTTTTTTAAATTATTTAGCATTGCACTTACTGCATAACTATTAGGATTTGAGTTTAATAAATTAGAAAGAATTGATTTGGCCTCGTTTTGATTTCCAATAGCCATTAATATTTTTGCTTTTTTTATCAAGAACTCATTATCATCTGGATATAATTTTAAAGCTTTATCGCAATTATTATCAGCTATTAATAAATTATCAGACCAAAATTCTATGTCTATAGCAGCATCCATGGCATCCCTGTAACTCGAATCTGATGCAAGAACCTTATTAATTTCAAAACGTGCCGAATCATACTGGTGTTGCCATGCCCAAGTCCTTCCTATTAAAACACGCGCATCATGATAGTTTGGATGATTTTTCAATATCAGGCGTGCTGCAACTCTTGCTTCTTCCCAGTGATTTCCAAAAGCTAGTTGCTGTGCTTCTTTCATCAATTGCTCTGTAGATTCCGATTTATTTTGTCCAAAACTGGTGTTACCAAAAAATAATATTAAGATAATTGCACCTGTGATTTTTTGCATATTTGCCTTATTTTCTTTAACAAAATTAAAAAATGAATTTAAATTTTTAAATTCAGGCAAATTATTATTTCTTTAATTTTTCAATTGTATGTATATTTTCGACACACAAATCAGGGTTCGCTATGGTGAGAGTGACCGTATGGGATATGCATATTATGGCAATTATCCGTTATATTATGAAGTAGGAAGGACTGAAATGTTGAGATCACTCGGATTGAGTTATAAATCCATGGAAGATGAAGGCATTATTCTTCCCGTAATTAACCTTCAATCTAATTACGTTGCTCCTGCAATGTATGATGACCTTTTAACAGTTAAAACATATTTAAAGAAGTTACCAACAGTCCGCATAAAGTTTGATTATGAAGTATATAACGAAAAAGGTGAGAAATTAAATTTTGGCGAAACCACCCTTGCCTTTTCTGATGCCAAAACAAGAAAACCCAGACGCCCGCCTAACTATTTTATGGAAAAAGTAATGGTATATTTTAAATAGAATTAACATAAAGTTTGTTATTTTATTGATTGTAATTACCTTTATTGTACACCGAAGATATTATTAAATTGGAGATAATGATTTTTATTGTATTAAGAATATTTTATTATGAGTGTTTTAGTTGGTAAGGATTCTAAAGTAATTGTTCAGGGTTTCACAGGAAACGAAGGTACCTTTCATGCCCAGCAGATGATTGAATATGGTACAAATGTAGTGGGTGGAGTAACTCCCGGAAAAGGTGGACAAACTCATATTAACCTGCCTGTATTTAATACAGTTGTTGAAGCAAGGGAGTCGACAGGTGCAAACGTGTCAATAATTTTTGTGCCTCCTGCCTATGCTGCAGATGCCATTATGGAAGCTGCCGATGCAGGTATTGAACTAATAATAGCTATTACTGAGGGCATACCAATAGCAGATATGATTAAGGTGAAAGAATTTCTTAAAGATAAAAATTCCAGGCTTGTTGGTCCAAATTGTCCCGGAGTTATTTCCCCGGGTTCTGCAAAAGTAGGCATAATGCCAGGGTTTATTCACAAACCTGGAAAAATAGGGATTGTTTCAAGATCAGGCACATTAACATATGAAGCTGTTGACCAGATAACCAAGATTGGTCTGGGTCAGTCGACATGTATAGGAATAGGAGGTGATCCTATAGTAGGTACATCAATCAGCGATGCAGTAAAACTTTTAATGAATGATGTTAATACAGAAGGAATTATTATGATAGGTGAAATTGGGGGATCCATGGAAACGGATGCCGCCTATTGGATAAAAGAAAATGGTACTAAACCTGTTGTAGGTTTTATTGCAGGACAAACAGCACCTAAAGGACGCAAAATGGGACATGCTGGTGCCATTATTGGTGGTAAGGCAGATACAGCTGCTGCAAAAATAGAAATCTTAAAAGCTTGTGGAATAAATGTTGTAGAAACACCTGCAAACATAGGGGTTACAATGCTTCAGGCAATAAAAAGCCGAAAGAACTAACCTGTTTTTTGAACCAGTTGATAATATTACAAATTTCTCATTATTTTTGTGCCCTTAAATTTTATAACAAATAAAACCCTAATAAATAATTATACAATGAAACTACTTGAAGGAAAAACAGCTGTAATTACCGGAGCTGCAAGGGGCATTGGGAAAGCTATAGCTTTACGTTTTGCATCCGAAGGAGCTAATATTGCATTTACGGATCTTGCTTACGATGATAATGTTAAAAATCTGGAAAAGGAGCTTTGCACATATGGTATTAAAGCTAAAGGTTTTGCTTCCAATGCAGCTGATTTTTCTGATACCAATGAGGTGGTAAACAAAATAATACAGGAATTTGGAAGGATTGATATTCTGGTTAACAATGCCGGAATAACAAGGGATACTTTACTTATGCGGATGACAGAGGAGCAATGGGACCTGGTTATAAGTGTAAATTTGAAATCAGTATTTAATTTTACCAAGGCCGTTCAAAATATAATGTTAAAACAAAAATCAGGAAGTATAATCAATATGAGTTCAGTAGTTGGCGTTTCAGGTAATGCAGGCCAGGCTAATTATTCAGCTTCAAAAGCCGGGATTATTGGATTCACCAAATCTGTTGCTAAGGAACTTGGATCAAGAAATGTAAGAAGTAATGCAATAGCTCCGGGATTTATTATTACTGACATGACAAGCCAGTTATCTGAAGAGCAACGTGAGGCATGGATAAAAAATATTCCTCTCAGACGAGGTGGTACACCTGAAGATGTGGCCAATGTGTGTGTCTTCCTGGGATCTGAACTTTCATCCTACGTCACGGGCCAGGTGATAAAGGTGTGTGGAGGTATGAATACTTAAATAGTGAAGAAAGGACTGGAAGCAGGTAAATAATTAAAATAAAAGGTATATAACATGTATTCAACTATATTTTACGTAATAATACTCATAATACTTGCTGATTATATTTTCGAACGGTGGCTGGCATATCTTAATTCTAAGTCCAGGGGAACTGATTTACCTGCCGAACTTAAAGGGATTTATGATCAGGATAAACTTCAAAAAGCTATAAATTATGATACTGTGAGCAGCAAGTTTGGGAATATTACAAGTTCATTTAATGTGTTAGTAATACTTCTTACTTTGTTTCTGTTTGGATTTGCATTTGTTGACTTTATTGTCGGGCAATTCACCGTAAACCCCATATTCAAGGCATTATTGTTTTTTGCAATAATTGGTTTTATATCAGACATTATTAATACTCCTTTCAGTGTTTATGATATTTTTGTTATTGAAGAAAAATTCGGATTTAATAAAATGACTCCAAAATTATTTATTCTTGATAAGCTAAAAAGCTGGCTTCTTTCATTAATTGTTGGCGGGGCTTTAATTTATGTTATTTTATGGTTTTATTACAAAACCACAGATATGTTCTGGATTTATGCATGGGTTATAGTTTCAGTTTTCATGGTATTTTTCGCAATGTTTTATTCCAATTTAATAGTACCATTATTTAACAAACAGATTCCACTGGAGGAAGGTGATCTTAAAAAAGCTATTAATGAATTTGCTTTAAAAGTTGGTTTTAAGCTCGATAATATTTACACAATAGACGGTTCAAAAAGATCAACCAAAGCAAACGCTTATTTTACCGGATTGGGCAGTAAAAAGAGAATCGTTTTATATGATACCCTTATAAAAGAATTATCTGTTGAAGAAATAGTAGCCGTTTTGGCGCATGAAATTGGACATTATAAGAAAAAGCATACTTTACAATCGATTATAATTTCTATATGTCAAACAGGTTTTACTTTTTACCTGATTTCAATATTTTTAAAGTTCCCAGCTTTATCTGAGGCTCTGGGCGTAAAAGAACCAAGTTTTCATATTGGTATTATTGCTTTTGGAATACTTTATAGTCCCTTAAGTTTAATCATTGGTTTAGCAATGAATATATTATCCAGGAAAAATGAATACCAGGCGGATGCTTTTGCAAAGGAGAATTTTGGAGCTGAACATCTGATTAATGCCCTCAAAAAATTATCAGTGAATAATCTAAGTAATCTTACCCCTCATCCATTATATGTTTATTTCCATTATTCACATCCAACACTTTTACAAAGGATAGTGGCATTAAGAAGCTCTACGCCTCTTTAGCTCAGCCGGTTAGAGCAGCTGTTTCGTAAACAGCAGGTCGGGGGTTCGAATCCCCTGAGAGGCTCTTGGAATTTTCTATTTTTGATTTTATATTTTTGAATTTGATATAAGCCTCCGGCCAAGTATATATT
>CAVYAE010000006.1:0-74289 GCA_963766305.1 uncultured Bacteroidota bacterium | reverse complement strand
GCCTTAACATTGCTAACTCTACGCTATTCTCTATGTCGATAATTTATATTACTTGCAAACAGATCAAGTGTATGACATTATTCTATAAATATAAATTTTTAGGAGCAATAAGCCTGATACTACTTGTCACCTTTTTATTACTTTCATGCAAGGGAAACCAGAAATATTCCAACAAACATTTAATTTTCAGCAATATAAAAACTATTGTAATTGAAGAGGACACAACACAGAGTTATTGTATATACCTGCCCTCAGCATACAAACCCAAAAAAAAATGGCCTGTTATTTTCATGTTCGACTCACATGGTGATGGAAAATTTGCAATAATTCATGCTAAAGAAGCTGCGGAAAGGTTTGGATACATACTTGTAGGATCAAATAATTCAAAAAACGGGGTAGAAAATTTTGAACATATAATAAATCTGTTATTCTCCGATGTATTGTCACATTATTCAATTAATGACAAACGCATCTATACCGCAGGTTTCTCCGGAGGAGGACGTGTTGCCTCCAATATTGCTTTTTCTTCGCCTAAAATCAGGGGTGTAATTACTTGCAGTGCAGGCTTGCCCAATCTCAGCCAGCAGTCCTCTGTAAGGAAATTTGAATTGTATGCCATTTCGGGAAAAGAAGATTTCAATTATAATGAAGTTGCATCACTGGAAGATGAACTGAATGGAACAGGTTGGAAATACATCATAACATCATTTGACAGCGGGCATGTATGGCCTCCTGTAAAATATTTCAATGACGCTGTATTATGGTTTGAACTAAATGGGATGAGGGACGGTTTGATTCCTCAAAATGATGAATTGGTTAATCAGACTTATGATTCAGTTAAAACAGAAATTAACTATGACCTTAAAATAAATCAGTATTATAAAGCTGAACAGGAATGTATTAAAGGAATCTCTTTCCTATATGGATTACATAAGGTTAATGCATTTGAGGACGAAAGGGATCAAATAAAAGAATCGGATGGATATAAGCTCGACCTGCAAAATCAGCGTCGTATAGATAATTTGGAAAAGCAACTAAGAAATAATTATATGGATAAGTTCTTTTCAGGAGATACGACCTGGTGGACAAATGAAATAATTTCACTTAACGATAAAATTTCACAAAACAATGACATATTGTCCAAACAAATGTACAGCAGAGTAAAAGGATTTCTGGGGATAGTATGTTATTCCTATATTTCTAAAGCTATTACAGCCAACAACATGGAACTATCTCATAAATGTATTTACATTTATGAGAAGCTGGAGCCCAAAAATCCGGATCTGTTCTTTTATAAGGCTTTACTTATGGATAAGGCCAATCAGCCTGATAAGGCTGTCAAATTATTACAAACAGCAATTGCGTTAGGATTTACAGATAAATATAAAATTAAGGATTCCTTTTCTAAAAATGTGCAGAAGTCATTTTTCCATTAATTTTATTATAAGTTGTTAGCTATCAAGTCGCCTACTTCCTTTGTACCCATTCCCATCTGACCTGCCGCCAGGCTTTTTATTTTACCCGTTCCCAATGCGTCACTTACTGCTTTATCTATGGCTGCTGCTGCTTTTTCCTCCCCAAGAGTATCGAGCATTAATGCACCGGCACAGATAGCCGCCAGCGGATTAATTACATTTAACCCTGTATATTTTGGTGCTGACCCTCCCATGGGCTCGAACATCGATACCCCTTCAGGATTAATATTTCCACCGGATGCAATTCCCAAGCCTCCCTGTATCATGGCTGCCAGATCAGTAATAATATCTCCGAACAGATTCTCAGTAACTATAACATCATAGAATTCAGGAGATTTAACAAACCACATTGTCGCAGCATCTACGTGGTTGTAATCCTGTTTAATATCCGGGTAATATTTATCTCCAATTTCTTTATGTGTCCGAACCCACAAATCTCCGGCATAAGTCAATACATTATTCTTATGAACCAGGGTAAGCTGTTTTCTTTTGTTGCGCTTACGTGTAAATTCATAGGCATATCTTACACAACGTTCTACAACAGGACGTGAATATACCATCACCTGCGTGGCAACTTCAAATGGCGTACCAACCTGCACGGCACCTCCCACACCAGTGTATATGCCGCCTGTATTCTCACGTATAACAACAAAATCGATATCTGCGGGTCCTTTGTCTTTCAGCGGAGTTTCAACACCCGGATACAGTTTTACCGGTCTAAGGTTAATGTATTGATCTAATGCAAACCGCATTTTTAGTAATATACCAACTTCAAGGATACCAGGCTTTACATCAGGGTGACCAATAGCTCCCAAAAACAGAGAATCAAATTTTTTAACTTCTTCAATAGCCGATTCCGGTAAGGTTTCACCTGTACGTTTATAGCGTTCACCTCCAAAATCAAATTTTTCATAATTCAGTTTAAATCCGAATTTCTCCGCTGCAGCATTTATTACTTTTACTCCTTCGCTTAATACTTCAGGACCTGTGCCATCTCCGGGAATAAGACCAATGTTATACGATTTGTTACTCATTAGGTAGATACTTAATTTTATTGTTTATACTAATTTAATTATTATACTAATTTACAATTATTGATGTTATTTATTAGGATTCAATGATATTCAACATTTTTTCAGTCGCTTTTATGGCAGCAAATATCTGATCGCAGTCAAGACCCCGTGTTTTAAATTCACGATGGTTTTTCCAGGTTATAACAGCTTCAACTAAAGCATCTGTTTTACCTCCCGGAGGTATAGTTACTATATAATCTGTAAGCTTTGGTAGTTTTTTCCCCAGTGTTTTATATATTTTTTGCAAAGCTTTCATAAATGCATCGTATTGCCCATCTCCTGAAGATGTTTCTTCATAAGTTTTCCTGCCTATTTCTATACAAAGCGTTGCCACAGGTTTTAACCCTCCTACAATGGAGAGTGAATAATTTTTTATTTTAATTTTCTTATCTATAAATTCACTGTTTAAAACATCAGAAATTATAAAAGGAAGATCGTCAGCGGTGATGTTCTCCTTTAAATCGCCCAGCTCTGTAACCCGTTTCGTTACTTTTTTCATTGCTTCTGGGTCGAGTTGTATTCCCAGTTCCTTTAAGTTTTGCATAACATTCGATTTACCGGCTGTTTTACCCAGGGCATATTTTCTAACCCTTCCAAACCGCTCAGGAAGAAGATCGTTATAGTACAATTTATCCTTTCCATCACCATCAGCATGAACACCACAGGTTTGTGTAAAAACACTCTCACCTATTATAGGGGTATTTGAAGAAATCCTTATTCCTGAAAAAGACTCTACCAACCGGCTTATCATGTTTATTGTATCCTCGTTAACATTAACTTCTGCGTTTGCATGGTCTTTTAATATGGCCAAAACACTTGAAAGAGGTGCATTTCCTGCTCTTTCGCCCAAACCGTTAACTGTAGTGTGTACTCCTTTTATTCCGGTCTGGATAGCAGCCAGAACATTTGCAGATGCCAGATCATAATCATTGTGGGCATGAAAATCGAAATGTATACCGGGATATTTATCAACTATAATTTTACAATATTCATAGGTCTCATTAGGGTTTAAAATTCCAAGAGTGTCGGGGAGCATGATACGTAGAAATGGCTCCTGCACGAGAGCATCAAGCAGATAAATAACATAATCCTGCGAGTGACGCATTCCGTTGCTCCAGTCTTCAAGATAAATATTAGCCTTTAATCCTTTACTTATGGCATAATTCAGGGTTGATCTGATGTCAGCTATATGCTCGTCAGGAGTTTTGCGTAACTGCCCTTTAAGGTGTTTCATTGAACCTTTGCAAAGCATATTAACAATTTTTGCACCGGAATTAAATATCCAGTCTATAGATTGGTTACCATCAATGAACCCAAGTACTTCTATCTTATCAATACAGTTATTCTTTGTTGCCCAATCGGTAATTCGCTTAACAGCTTTAAATTCTCCTTCACTGACTTTTGCAGAAGCAACTTCAATCCTGTCAATATTAACTTCCTGTATAAGTAATTTAGCTACGTTAAGCTTCTCCCCCGGTGTGAAAGATACCCCGGATGTTTGTTCACCATCCCTGAGTGTGGTATCCATTATCTCTATTTTCATTGTAATTGATGTGTTAAATATGCTTTACCTGCTTAATTCAAAAGCTTCAATTTTATCCTTTATACTTAATAAGTAATCGATATCATCATACCCGTTTATAAGACAGGTTTTTTTATAAGAGCTAATATCAAATTTTTCAGCTTCCCCGGTCGCAATAATGGTAATGGTTTGATTAAGCAAATCGACTTTAAGTACCGACTTGGGATTTTTATTTATTTCTTCAAAAACCCTTGTTAAAAAACCTTCTGAAACCTGCACAGGTAATAGTCCGTTATTAAGTGCATTATTTTTAAATATGTCTGCAAAAAAACTGGAAACAACTACCTTGAAACCAAAATCCACTATAGCCCAGGCTGCATGTTCCCTGCTTGATCCACTGCCAAAATTCTTGCCTGCAACCAGAATTTTACCATTATAGATTGGGTTATTAAGTACAAAATTTTCAGTTTTTTTATTATTCTTATCATACCTCCAGTCGCGGAAAAGGTTTTCTCCAAATCCATCGCGTGAGGTGGCTTTTAAAAAGCGCGCAGGAATAATCTGATCTGTATCCACGTTTTCAATTGGAAGAGGTATAGCAGTAGATTCAATTGTTACAAATTTTTCAGTTGCCATATTTATTATATTATTGTATAAAAATCTTAAATAAAAGTCTAAATAAAATATGAAGAGGTTGTATTACAAATTACAACCTTTAAAAATTAATCTTTACAAAAAATCCCTTGGGTCTGTTACTACACCGGTAAGGGCAGTAGCAGCTGCTGTAAGCGGGCTTGCCAGCATAGTCCTGGAGCCGGGTCCCTGCCGGCCTTCAAAATTCCTGTTGGAGGTTGCAACTGCATATTTTCCTTCCGGAATTTTGTCATCATTCATAGCCAGACAGGCCGAACATCCGGGTTGTCTCAGTTCAAACCCCGCATCTTCAAGGATTTTTTTTAATCCTTCTTCCTGAGCTTGTTTTTCAACCTGCTTGGAACCTGGAACAATCCAGGCAGTGATATTATTGGCTTTTCTTTTTCCCTTCACGAAATTTGTAAATTCCCTCAGGTCTTCAATCCTGCCGTTTGTGCAACTTCCTACAAAGACATAATCCACTTTTTTGCCAAGAATCTGTTTTCCTGGTTCAATATCCATGTATTTTAGTGCTTTGAAAAATGTATTCTTATTGTTTTCAGCTAACCCGCTTCCATCAGGTAAGGTGGCATTTATCTTACAACCCATACCGGGATTGGTACCATAAGTTATCATAGGTTCAATATCCTCTGCGTTATACCTGATTACCCTGTCGTATTGTGCACCAGGGTCAGATTTCAGGGATTTCCAGAATGTAAGAGCTTTATCCCATTCTTCACCTTTTGGGGCAAATTCACGTCCCTGTATATATTCAAATGTAATGTCATCAGGAGCTATTAACCCTCCCCGGGCACCCATTTCTATACTCATGTTACAAATGGTCATCCGGGCCTCCATAGTAAGCCTTCGGATAGCTGTTCCGCCAAATTCAATGAAAAAGCCTGTTCCTCCTGAGGCAGAAATTTTTGATATTATATACAATATAATATCTTTTGAAGTAACCCCTCTACCGAGATTTCCGTTTATTTCAATTAACATTCTTTTTGGTTTTGACTGCAGAATACATTGTGTGGCCAAAACCATTTCAACTTCGCTTGTTCCAATTCCGAATGCAATTGTTCCGAATGCCCCGTGAGTTGAAGTATGACTGTCACCACATACCATAGTCATTCCTGGTTGGGTTATTCCCAATTCAGGACCTATGACATGAACTATACCCTGCCATGGATGATTCAGACCGAATAAGGAAACATTATGATTTTTACAGTTGTCTGTTAGTTTTTGTACCTGAAACCTTGACAATTCATCATGAATAGTAAGATGTTGATCTTTTGTGGGAATGTTATGATCGGGTGTTGCAAAAGTCTGTTTTGGACGAAAAACCTTTATACCCCGGTTATCAAGGCCGGTAAACGCTTGCGGACTGGTTACTTCATGAACAAGATGCCTGTCTATATAAAGAACTTCAGGTCCATCCTGAATTCTGGTTACAACATGACTGTCCCAAATTTTGTCAAATAATGTTTTTTTTTCCATTTTATATTATTTAGTGCATAATAAACATTGTTTAGTTACCAGTAGTTAATTGGCTTTGGAAATAGCGTCAATAAAAGCCTCCACTGATGCAGTTACAATATCTGTATTAGCTGAAAATCCATAATAAATATTGCCCTTGTTTTCAATTTGAACATGTACTTTACCTACATCATCACTGCCTCGAGTAACAGTTTGAACAAGATATTCCTCAAGTGCTATCTTCTTCTGAATAAGTTGACGGACAGCATTAAACGAAGCATCTATAGGTCCGGAGCCAGCCGCAGTAGCACTGCAAACCTCTCCACTAATAATCAGTTGAACTGTTGCCATGGGTATTGCTGATCTACCACAAACAACATTCAGGTATTTAAGTTTTATTTTTCTGGATTGTTCTGCCTTACCAACCCCGACAATTACATAAAGATCATCGTCATTTATATCTTTTTTGCGGTCAGCCAGTTTTAAAAATTTCTGATAGGCATCATCCAGTTCTTCTGATGTTAAAGTAAAGCCAAGACGGCCCAAATGATGACTAAGGGCAGCACGGCCACTTCTGGCAGTTAACACTATAGATGATTCATTAATACCTACATCCTGGGGATCAATAATTTCATAATTTTCCCTGTTTTTAAGTATTCCATCCTGATGTATGCCCGAAGAATGTGCGAAGGCGTTTCTTCCGACAATAGCTTTATTTGGCTGCACCGGCATCCTCATTAAGGTTGAAACAAGACGGCTTGTCTTAAAAATATTCTTTGTATTTATACTGGTATACAATGGAATATCTTTATGACTTTTAATTGCCATAACTACTTCCTCCAGTGAAGTATTACCTGCTCTTTCACCTATTCCGTTCAATGTAACTTCCACCTGCCGGGCACCGTTTAATATTCCTACCAGGGAGTTAGCGGTGGCCATCCCCAGATCGTTATGGCAATGGGTAGAAATGATTGCCTTATCTATGTTTTTTACATTTTCCTTTAAGTATTTAATCTTTTCTGCATATTCATAAGGTATACAATATCCCGTTGTATCAGGAATATTAACTACGGTTGCTCCGGCTGCAATAACTGCTTCAATTACCCTGGCAAGATATTCCTTTTCGGTACGTCCTGCATCTTCAGCATAAAATTCAACATCTTCCACAAATTTTTTTGCATATTTAACTGCTGACACAGCCCTGTCAAGAATTTCTTCAGGATTCGATTTAAGTTTCAGATTTATGTGATAGTATGATGTACCTATACCGGTATGTATTCGTTTGTTTTTAGCATATTTCAGTGAATCGGCGGCTACATCTATATCTTTTTCCACAGCTCTGGATAGTGCACAAATGGTGGGCCTGGTAATAATCTTGGAAATTTCGATAATTGAATTAAAATCCCCGGGACTGGATATTGGAAAACCTGCCTCTATAATATCAACTCCAAGTTCATCAAGTGCTCTGGCTACTTCAATTTTCTCAACTGTATTCAGCTGACAACCGGGAACCTGCTCTCCATCTCTTAAAGTTGTGTCAAAAATGTACAATTTTTCATCCATCTTTTATAATTTATTTGTTTTTCCTTTAATTATTTATAAGTAAAGCTCAAAATTTACACAATGACGTAAATTATACAGGCTTTAAACGAAAAAGCCATTCTATTGTTTAGAATGGCTTCATATATAAAATAAAAATATACCATTCTATATCAGTCCCTAAGAATAAAGAGGGCTAATATACTGTTAACAGAAAGAATGATATAAGTATATGACATTTTATAAATCATTTTTTGCAAATTTATAGAATATCAATTAATAAAAAAAGAAATCAGGTATATTTTTGTAAAATATTGTCGATTATTACCGGGAAATATTTATATTCAAGATCGTGTATCTTTTGTGCCAGAGTTTGTGGAGTGTCATCTGCGTCTATTTTACATTTTTGCTGAAAAATAATACCTCCCTTGTCATAATCTTCATTAACATAATGTATTGTAATTCCTGAATATTCTTCTTTATTTGCAATAACTGCTTCATGAACCCTGTTTCCATACATTCCTTTACCTCCATAATCCGGAAGAAGTGCAGGATGAATATTAATTATCCTACCGGAAAACTTGTTTATTAAATTATTAGGAATAAGCCATAGAAATCCGGCCAGTACTATTAAATCAATTTGTAATTCCAGCAAAATATTTAGTATATTGTCAGTTTCATAAAAATCTTTTTTATTAAAAACAAATGTATTTATACCCATATTAACCGCTCTTTCAAGTACGTAGGCCTTTTTATTATTTGACAGGATTATTGTAACATTAGCAACAGATGATGTCCGGAAGTACTCAGCTATATTCTGTGCATTGGAACCCGACCCTGAAGCAAATATGGCTATTTTCTTCATAAAATATAAATTACAAAATTATAAATCATTATCTTATAAAAGGAAAGCGCAAAAAAAAGCATTTTATTTTAAAAAAAATCACTCATTCTATATTTTTGTTTGATAATTATTCAAGAATTATATTTCTTTGCACAATTAAAATTTTACAATCTTATTCATTAATTAACTAAATTTTAAGTGTATGTCTGATATTGCATCAAGAGTAAAAGCTATCATCGTAGATAAGTTAGGTGTTGACGAAAGTGAAGTAACTCCAGAGGCAAGCTTCACAAACGATTTGGGTGCCGATTCTCTTGACACTGTAGAATTAATCATGGAGTTTGAAAAAGAATTCAACATTGGCATCCCGGATGACCAGGCCGAAAACATTGCCACAGTTGGCGACGCAATAAAATATATTGATGCCAATGTTAAGTAATTTATAATTATTCAGAATTTATGCAGTTAAAACGGGCAGTTGTTACAGGACTTGGAGCTCTTACGCCAATTGGTAATAACCATGAAGATTATTGGAACAGTTTGATCTCCGGAGTCAGTGGCTCTGAGTTGATAAGCCGTTTTGATGCTTCAAAGTTTAAAACCCGGTTTGCCTGCGAAGTTAAGAATTTTGATATTGCGAATTATTTTGACAGGAAGGAGGCAAAAAAATACGACGCGTATACTATTTTTGCTTTAGTAGCTGTTGATGAAGCAATAAAAAATTCCGGATTAAATCTTGAAAAAATTGACCGGGATAAAGCTGGTGTAATATGGGCTTCCGGGATAGGTGGTATTGAAACATTCTTTCAGGAATTAAAAGGATATTTTAGTGGAGATGGTACTCCAAGATTTAGTCCTTTCTTTATTCCCAGAATGATTTCAGATATCGCAGCTGGCCACATTTCAATTAAATATGGATTGAAAGGTCCAAATTTTAGTACTGTATCAGCTTGTGCATCAGCCTCAAATGCAATTATAGATGCTGTAACATATATCCGTTTGGGTAAAGCTTCAATTTTTGTTTGCGGAGGATCAGAAGCTGCGATCAATGAAGCTTCAGTTGGCGGATTCAGCAACATGCAGGCTTTATCGTCCAATAATGAGAATTATAAAACAGCTTCGCGCCCATTTGATAAAGACCGTGATGGTTTTGTAATTGGCGAGGGTTCAGGAGCGCTGGTTTTAGAAGAATATGAACATGCTGTTGCGAGGGGAGCTGCAATTTATGCTGAAATTGTTGGTACAGGTATGTCTGCTGATGCTTATCACATGACCGCCCCTCATCCTGAAGGAGATGGTGCAGCCAGGGTAATGGCTAATGCTTTGGATGATGCATCATTGAAACCAACGGACATAGATTATATCAATGTTCACGGTACTTCCACACCTTTGGGAGATATTGCCGAAACCAAAGCAATAAAAAGGATATTTGAAGATCATTCCTATAAATTGAATATAAGCTCTACAAAATCGATGACAGGTCACCTATTGGGAGCTGCAGGAGCTATTGAAGCAATTGCCTCAATATTAGCCATTAAAGAGGATATTGTACCTCCTACTATTAATCATTTTACTGATGACGACCAGCTTGATAATAAGTTGAATTTTACATTCAACCATGCCCAAAAACGAATTGTCAATTATGCAATAAGTAATACCTTTGGATTTGGTGGTCACAACACCTCTTTAATCTTTAAAAAATTTGTTAAATAATTGTTAGAGCATATTAATTATTTTATAAAACTTCTTTTTTCACCTAATAAGAAGTTTTACCTAATTATTTACACACATCTTAAAATTATACCAGGGAAAATTAGGCTTTATGAAATAGCCTTCCTTCACAGATCAGCTTCAATAAATTATGATGATGGCTCGGTTATAAATAATGAGAGGCTTGAATATCTTGGAGATGCTATACTTGATGCGGTTATAGCTGATTATTTGTTTAATAAATTTCCCAGGAAAAAGAAGGGTTTTTAACACAGATGCGCTCAAAAATTGTAAAACGCTCGCATCTTGATTTTCTTGCTAAAAACCTGGGGATAGATTTACTTATTGTTTCTCACACACAAAGAAATCCCTTAAAGAAACATATTTATGGCGATGCTCTGGAAGCACTTATCGGAGCAATTTTTCTTGATAAGGGATTCGACTTCACTAAAAAATATATTGTTAATTACCTTTTAAAAAATTTTGTTCAGCTTGACGAATTGCTATCCAAAGAAACAGATTTTAAAAGCAGACTTATTGAATGGGGTCAGAAAAATAAAATAATTACTTCCTTCGAAACTACGGAAGAGTATACTGAAATTGAACAATCTCCTTCTTTTATTTCACATGTTAAAGTAGGAGAGACAATTATTGGAGTTGGAAACGGAAAATCAAAAAAAGAAGCCGAACAAATGGCTGCCGAACAAGCTTATAACAGCGTTGCATCAAAACATTCAAACTAGGATAAGTATTTGTTAATTTTCTTACCAGGAAATATTTCAGGTCATGTCAAAAAAAAGTGTACACAAACTTTCTCCTATAGACGATGAATCAACCGTTTGGTTTGGAATATCCTCGCATGAAAATGATTACCGTCTTTCCTGGGCATTAAATCAGTATCTGAATTATAATTTTGTTAAAACTGACAATCTTACAATTTATAATCAAAGTACTGATGCACACCTGGAATTTACAGTATATAAATATCAAAATGAGGATGATATATCATTCCGTTTAATTTCTAACCGTTGCGATAATGGTTATCTCCTGGAAAAATTAAAAAATATAGATTTTATTTTGATAGTTGAGCCCTTTACTTCAGGAAAATTTAATTCCGAATTACAACAAAAAATCAAAGGCGTACCTTTGATATCGGCTGTTTTTCCTCTTAATTCAGGCGATAAAGCATTAAAAAAGTTGCTGTAGATAAAATTTCCTAAAATTCACTTTTCTATTTGTAAATGTAAATTATATAATAAATTAATTATTAATTAATATAAAATATTTATAAAATACATTTTAAATTTACAATAATGTATTAGCTGAATATACAAATTAAAAGATAGTCGCAATATTAGGTTATATATGAAAAAACTTGGATAAACTGATTTTGGAAAGGAATTAAATTGTGGCAGAAAAAACAGACATACAGTATTTTTCTGAATTAAAACAAGATAGTCATAAAGCTTTCGACTATTTTTTCGAAAAATATTATATAGCTCTTTATGCCTATGCCAATAAAATGATTTCTGATTCATTTGCCGCAGAAGAAATTGTACAATTATTTTTTATTGAATTATGGGAAAACAAATCAGGGATAGACATCCATACTTCAGTTAAAGCTTACCTTTTCAGATCAGTGCATAACGATTGCCTGGATTATTTGAGACAAAACAACAGACGGAAAATAAAAGAGGAAAACCTGGATAACATAAATGAAATTAATGTCGAATTTTATGATATTTTAATTGAATCGGACTTCAATAATCTTATGGAACAAATGTTTCTGGAACTTCCGGAACAATGCAGGAACATTTTTATGCAGAACCGTATAGATGGTTTAACTTATAAAGAGATTGCCTCAAAACAAAATTTATCAGTAAAAACAGTTGAAAATCAAATAGGTAAAGCTCTTAAAATTATCCGTGAAAAATTCAATTCCTATTTTAAATTTTAAAATATAAAAAAATCATCCTGCCAATAGGGGTATGGGGTTAGTTTTTACGCCATAGCTATGTGACTTAATTATTAATATTATATTACGCATATAATGAAAGAACAATCAGATGCTGAATATGAATTAATCGGAAAATTTCTTTCCGGTGAAATGTTAGGTAAAGATCAGCAAAATTTTGAAGATTGGCTGAACGAATCTGATGAAAATAAAAATCTGTTTGAAACTTTAAAACAATTTGACAATTATACTAAAATATATAAGGATATAAGAAACTTAGATGTTTTAAAAGCAAAGAATTTAACCTGGTACAGGATATTAAAACAGAGCAGATTTAAAGAACAAATTGAAAATGAATCGAGCGAATTTTTTAATAAATTATATTTTAAAAGATTTCTCCTCTATGCTGCTACTATAGCTATTTTAACTGCAGTTGCATTCTGGATGTTTTATGCAACACACAAAACGACAAATACCTTAACCTATACACAGATAACTGCTCCAAAAGGCTCACGTACAAACCTCACCCTTGCAGATGGTTCAAGTGTTTGGCTAAACTCAGGCAGTGTACTAAAATACGATAATAAGTTTAATGATAAGGACCGTTCCGTTTACCTTGAAGGAGAAGCATTTTTTGAAGTTGCTAAAAATGCCGCCAAACCTTTTTATGTAAAGACAAACGATTTAATAATGAAGGTATTGGGTACTTCCTTTAATGTCAAAGCTTACAAAGAAGAAGGCACTGTTCAGACCACCCTGGTAACAGGCGCTATGGTAATTCAGAGAAATAATTCATCAGACGTTGCCGGAATGGTGTTTTTAAAACCAAACCAGAAAGCCATTTTTATTAAAAAACAGGATCAGTTGGTTTTGGATACCTCAATTAATAAGAAAATAGTATCAAATGCGGATAAAAAAACAATAATATCTGAAAAAGTAGCTCCAAAGCCAGTATTGAAGCAGAATGCAATTATTATTAATGATGATATTAATATAGAGCAGGATATATCCTGGAAAGATGGTTATATGGTTATTAAGCAGGAATCTCTGGAAGACCTCGCAGTTAAACTGTCCCGACAATATGATGTAGTCTTTAATTTCGAAAGTAAAGATATTAAAAAGTACAGATACACAGGGAAGTTATACAATTTAACGTTAGATCAGGTATTAAATGCTATTAAGTTTTCATCACCTATAGATTTCAGGATTGATAAGAAAAATGTAACAATTAGTAAAAAACTATAATAATGAAATAAACCTAATTATTAACCTAAACCTAAAGCGCCTATGTAAATAATATTCAGAACAATAAAAACAAAAAACGGGAAATGCTGTCACACTTCCCGCAAGTCTAAATTTTAATTAACACCCCTTGTAACTGACTATTTCAAGAGAAGTGTAAATATTGTCTAACTTAAACCTATGCAAAATTATGAAAAGACAACTAACTACATGGAAAATATCGTACTTTTTTTCCATAAAATTTTTAAGAATCATGAAGCTATCCTTAGTTTTTTTATTTGCCTGTATAATGCAAATATCAGCCTCAGTATACTCGCAGGGAACTAAAATTACACTCAATTTAACAAATACGCCTTTGCGCTCTGTACTTAATGTACTTGAAAAAGAAACGAATTATACCTTTTTCTATAACGAAGATTTTATTGACCTGAATAAAATTGTTTCAGTAAAGGTCACTGAATCGAATATGAATAGTTTATTGAAGGTATTGTTTAGTGGTACCGACTTGACTTATAACCAGATTGAAGATAAGGTTATAGTTATAGCCCCGGCTAAATTTCAGCAAAAAATAACAGTTATGGGTAAAATTACCGACTCCGGAACAGGAGAACCGGTAGGTGGAGTAACTGTCCTTGAAAAAGGTACCAACAATGGCACAGTATCTGATGCTAATGGTAAGTATACTATCACAGTGGCGGATGCCAAATCAGTCATAGTATTTTCCTTTTTGGGTTACAACAGCCAGGAATTAGCAACCGGAGGCCGCAATGAGATAGACTTACAACTGGTTCCCAATGTAACTGCCCTGAATGAAATTGTGGTAACTGCCTTAGGTATACAAAAAACTGCAAGAAGTTTAACCTATGCCTCTCAGCAGGTAGGAAACGATGATATTACAGATGTTAAAAATGCTAACCTTATGACTTCCCTGTCCGGTAAATCAGCCGGTCTTGTTATAACACAAGGTTCTGCCGGCCCGGGTGGTTCATCCAGAATAGTGATCCGTGGTAATAAATCCATAGGCGGGAGCAACGAACCTTTGTATGTTGTAGACGGGATGCCTTTGAATAATTCCAACCTGGGACAGATTGGTGGTAGTACTGATTTGGCAGGAGTCGTTGATGGTGGAGATGCCATATCGAATATTAACCCTGAAGATATAGAAAGCATAAGTGTATTGAAAGGAGCTTCCGCTTCAGCACTTTATGGTGGATCAGGTGAAAATGGGGTTATACTTATCACAACCAAAAAAGGATCGGCCGGTAAAACGACTGTTGAGTTTACTTCTTCTTCAAACTGGGATTCACCTTTGATTCTCCCAAAATTACAGAGCCAGTACGGATCAGCCAATACCTTAAATACAGCATCTACGTCAAATGTTCCCTGGACATGGGGAACCACAGCAGGCGCCGGAAATGCAATAGGTACAAGTGATTTGAACAAATTCTACCAGACAGGTTTGTTAACTATCAATGGTATTTCAATATCCAGTGGAAACGATAAAAACCTTCTTTATATTTCCTACGCAAATACTTATTCAAATGGTATTACTCCGGGAAACTCACTTCAAAAAAATAACTTTTTTGTAAAAGGCAGTTCAAAGTTAACGGATTGTTTAACAGCAGAAGGAACAGCAACCTTAATAACACAGGATGTTTATGACAGACCATTTGTCGGATGGCAAAGCAACCCTGTTGCCGATGCATACTTCTACGGTGGTACACAGGCAGCCTGGAGCGGATATAAGTCGAATTACCAGGTTTATAATCCTGTAAGCAATATGTGGGTTCAAAATTATCCTTATTCTTCCTATAATACCACTAATTACATATTGGATAACCCATGGTGGGATGCCTATAAAAATCCAAATACAAACAACCGCAACCGTGATATTTTTACAGGTAGTCTTAAGTGGGATATCACCAAAAATATTAGCATCAAAGCCCGTGGTATATACGACCGTACATCCGATCAGTTTGAACAGGATGTATATGCTTCTTCATCTTCCGTGGATACCGATCCTTACGGAGCTTATCTGTTAACACAGCAGACGGCTCTTAAAATGTACAGTGACGTGTTACTGACCTATGCAAATGATAAGCTGGGTGATTTTTCAGTCAATGTGACACTCGGTGCTACCAATGATTATTCGAAGAACTACAATCTCGATGTTCAGACACTGGAAGGCAATAATAACATGTATGCTCCCAATGTATTTTCAATGACTAATTTGATTGGCATATTCAACCATACTGAATCTTCAAGCCAAACTCTTGGCCAATCTGTATTTGGGACAGGTTCTTTTGGATTCAAAAACATGATTTTTGTTGACTTAACTGACAGGAATGAATGGAATTCAACCGTTGCTCCCCAAACTTACAACTATCCTTCCGTGGGTGGTAGCTTTGTGTTCTCCGAACTTACAGGTGTAAACAATGCCTTTAGTTTTGGTAAGCTGAGAGCCAGCTACAGTGAAGTAGGAAATGCCTTACCTCCTTATGTAAACAATAGTTTCAACACTCAGCTTTGGACTACTCAAGGCGGTTTACCTCAGGCTCCACAAGTAGGAATAATTCTTGGACAACCGTTGAAGCCTGAACGGTCACAGTCCTTTGAAGTTGGCGGTAACATCCGTTTATTCTCCAACGCTCTTGATTTGGACGTTACTTATTACAATAATAATGTTATAAATCAATTTTTAGAAATACCTGCTCCTCCGGGAGGATTTTATCCTAATTATTATGTAAACGCCGGTGAAGTGAATAACAAAGGGGTCGAAATAGTTTTGTCATATAAAACAAAACCCACACAGGATGGAGTACAATGGGCCACATCAATTAACTTTGCTTATAATAAGAATTCCATCATATCAGTAGACGATGCTGCTAGTATTAATAATTATTCTTTGAACCTTTTTGCCAATACCAAGATTGCTCAGACCGAAATGGTAAAGGGTGGACAATTTGGAGACCTGTATGCTTATGTGGATTCTGTTGCAAATGGCAAGGTGGTATTATCACAAAGTACCCCTGGAGCGCCAGTTCAGGCAAAGAATATGGCTAAGGTAGGTAATCCTAATTCCCCTACAACCTTTGGATGGGGCAATACCTTTACTTACAAAGGTTTTGCTTTAAAGTTCTTAATAGATGCCAAAATTGGAGGACAGATCATTTCAGGTACAGAAGCTAATCTTGACCTTGCCGGCAGATCAGAACGTTCTGGCGATGCCCGTACCGCAGGTACTGTAACTTACAATGGTGAAACTGTAGCTAATACTCAGGCACAGATACAAAACTGGTTCGTAGGACAGGGTAATATAGCCGGTAACTACGTGTACAATGCCACAGCCTGGAGGTTGAGAGAACTTTCACTTGCTTACAGCATACCTACAGGATTTACCAATGGTAAAATTAAGAATATAACCCTTTCACTCTTTGGTAAAAACCTGTTCTTCATATATAATAATGCGCCTATGGATCCGGAAGTTTCGGCATCCTCACAAACCGCCCTGCAGGGTACCGATGCTTTCAATGTTCCATCGGTACGCTCATTTGGTTTCAGTGTGAAAGCAACATTTTAATGTCATACTTAAAAAATTTACTAATATGAAAAATATAATTCACTTACTGATTGTATTGTTATTCTCTTCCGTATTATTCTGGGGATGTACCAAGGATATGGAAGATATGAATACAGATCCCAAATCTATTTCTAACGTACCTTTGTTCCAAGACGGTATTCTCTTTTCAGTACATATCCAGAACATGGAAAAAAACCTGTTTGGCACAACCACATCCTGGGAATACCAGGTTGAGCAAAACCTGAATGCAGATGTTTTCAGCGGTTTTACCATGCAGGACGGGTTCTCAGGAACCACAAACGACAATTACAGTTTCAACCAGGGATGGAATAGCTGGGCGTTTATTATGGCCCAATCCAATTTCAACGATTTCCTGGCTCTTAAAACCCTTACCAATTCCGGTAAAACTGAAGGTGATTTTTATGCCTATGCACTTATTTTAAAAGTGATGACAGCCCTTCCGGTAGTGGATGATTTTGGTCCGTTCCCATATTTGCAATATGGTACTACTGTTTACCCTGTATTCAATAACGTGGATTCAATTTATAAATACGGGTTCATGGTTGACTTAGCCAATGCACGCGATACCCTGGAAGCCTATGCCAAAGGACCGTCTGCCGCCAGGGTTCAGAACAGTGGTGCCGATATATCCTCTTTTGGCGGTAACATTACTTCCTGGATTAAATTAGCCAATACACTCCAGTTGCGACTGGCTATGAGAATGTCAACTGTAGACCCTGCTGATGCAAAGACCTATGTCACTGCTGCAGTCTCTGATCCTAATGGTTTTATTGATGTAACCACAGGTGACTGGTCAATAAACTGTGCTGCAGGTAATCCAAACGGACTTCTTCAGCCTTTCTCTTTCATAAGTACTGCATGGGATAATTGTGCAATGAGTGCCGATATGGTATCGTACCTGGAAGGTTTACAGGATCCCCGGTTGTCTGTATATTTCCTGCCAAGCACGGATGTTACTGACGGTGTTTCCGGAAAATATGAAGGTATACGGGCAGGAAGTGTTCCTACAGGTGCTGCATACGGTTCCTTCTCCATGATTAATGTACCGACAAATTTTATGTTTATTTCAGGTGCAGAAAGTTATTTCCTTCTTGCTGAAGCTGCCCTGGATGGGTTTACTAATGGTAACGCCTCTGCCTTATATACCAGCGGCGTGGAAGCTTCCTTTACACTACGTGGATTAACTGCTGCCCAGGCTTCTACCTATCTTGCTTCAACAGGAACTCCTGCCAATTATGTCGACCCTCATAACAGCGCCAATAATAATACAGCTACTTCCAAGGTAACCCCGGCTATTTCCGGTTCAGTTAATGAAGAACAAATCATCACTCAGAAGTGGCTTGCTATATGGCCGCAGGGTGCAGAAGGCTGGGCTGAGTTTCGCAGAACAGGTTTTCCAAAACTGATGTTACCAATCAATATGGTTTCAGCACCCAATACTGATGGAACCATTCCTGCCGGACATTTTGCAAAAAGGATGCCTTATCCGTCAAACATACTTAGTTTAAATCCTGCTCAGGCTACAGCAGCAACTAATGCTTACCTTGGTGGAAAGGATAATGGTTATTCAAAAATTTGGTGGGAACCAGCCGGTATAAATTAATTATTTAGTTAGTTAGTAGTTATAGTTAGTTTAATAGTTTGGTTGTTGTTTGTTTATCTGAAGGCTGTTCAAGTTGAACAGCCTTCTTAATTTTACATGGGTTTCTTAATTAACGGGAAATTTTTTTGAGAAGTGTTTAGCCCATGGTAACCACGATATCATTTACTGAACCGATGATCTGGGGAGGAATTGTCCCCTGATGAATATTTCCGTTTAATAGTATTGATTTTATTCCTTTCTCAACTCCTGAAGGATTATTAACCAGTATATTATAAGTGGCCCCGCGCCATATACGTGTAACTGAAAATTCTTTCCAATCGTGAGGGATACAGGGATCAATAATAAGACCATTGAAGTTTAACCTTATTCCAAGTATATACCTGGTGACAGCCGTATAATTCCAGCCTGCACTTCCTGTAAGCCATGGATGACGGGCACGGCCAAATGCGGTATGGTCCCTGCCCATTATAAACTGACAATAAGAATATGGTTCAGCCTCACGGATCTCAATAATATCATTCTGGTTATAAGGCAATAAACTATTATAAAATTTCATTGCACGGTTACCCCTTCCTAATTCACACTCGGCAATGATTGCCCAGGGATTCGGATGACTAAATATGGAGCCATTTTCCTTGACTCCTTTATATACCCTTGTTATATATCCTATATCATCGTTTGGAACAGAATAGGATGGTGCTACAAGGTGTAGTCCGTAGTTTGAATACAGGTTTTTGTCAACAGCATCCATGCATTTTACGGCACGCTCCTTTCCTGCTACACCCGAATAAACCGCCCAGCTTTGTGCATTTAAAAATATTTTTCCCTCCTTGTGTTCATGTGTCCCTATTTTAATGCCTTTCTTTGTGAATCCCCTTAAATACCATTCACCGTCCCAAAGTTGTCTTTCGCAGTCAGCTTTTACCCTGTTGGCAAGAAGTGTATATTTATTGACATCATCGGTAAGTTTAAGAAATTCAGCTGCTTCAATAAAGTTAATCAAAGCCCAGTGATGCATAAAAGATACCATTGCACTTTCTCCACCACCAAGATTTAAACAATCATTCCAGTCGGCCCTTAATCCTTTGCAAATACCGTTTAACCCAACCTGTTCTGCCGAAAAATCGAGAGCCTTTTTTAAATGGTTATAAAC
Source organism: uncultured Bacteroidota bacterium (assembly GCA_963766305.1). Taxonomy (GTDB): domain Bacteria; phylum Bacteroidota; class Bacteroidia; order Bacteroidales; family JAAUTT01; genus JAAUTT01. The sequence continues at coordinate 54,464 of CAVYAE010000006.1, read as the reverse complement.
TGTGGCTTCTCCTTCGTCAGCAAAGGGTATTATTTCATTAAAAAAGTCAAAGTCACCCGTTTCTTTTATAAATTCACATACTGATACAACTATCCACAGCGCATCATCTGAACATGTTTCTTCCAGAGAGTGAATAACATCTTTAATTTTTGGCAGGGGCTTTACGGTAGGTGACACGAAATGAGGCTTATTCATTTTTTCCGGATCAAACAGATCAGGGTCAAACAGATGCAGTCCATAACCAGCGTTTACCTGTCCCCGCAGTAGCTCTGTGATTCTTTGCCTGCATTTTTCGGGATTGGTATGAACCACGCTCATCAAATCCTGGGAAGTATCCCTGTACCCGAGTCCTGTGCGTCCCCCGACTTCAATGAATGAAGCAAACCTCGACCAGACTACACAGGTTTCTGCCTGGTACAAGGTCCAGATGTTTGTCATGGTGTTTAAACCTTCATGAGGTGTGTGACAATTAAACACGGTTAGTTTCTTATCCCAGTAATCCTTCAGTTTATGAAATGCATTATCTACATTTTTTAGATTGGAATACTTTACCCTGGTCCTTTTTCCGACAGTTCTTGAGCCGACTCCCAGCATAAATACAACGCGAATTTCCTCACCGGAGTGTAACTCAAATCTCTTTTGAAGTGCCCCACAATGATTTCCTGTAAGTTCGGAGCTGTTACTGCAAAAACCATTTACCACTGCTACCGGGTTGGATTCAGTATGGTAATTTCCTATAAATTTATCCCTTAAACAATCGAATGAATCTGCCTCGAAGCTTGAAGTATGATAATGAAAAGTTTCAGGTTCATAAAAGAAATCATACTCAATTATATTTTCTTCGTAACTTGAACCGCTGGCATACAAACTCATCTGAAAATTCTGATTATCTATTTCAATATGATGAAATGAAAATTCGAGGTACGAAAAAAGACTTATATCCCTTGTTTTATCAGTATTATTTTTAATTTTTACGTCCCATAACTCAACATCGTCGTCAACAGGTATAAACATGGTTTTTTCCGCCTCAATACCCTGATAATTGCAACAAAACTTGGAATAGGAAAGTCCATGTCGGCATTGATAATTTGCTGTATTCAAATCTTTTCCTACTGGCTGCCATGATATTGTCCAATACTCCCCGGTATCGTTGTCACGTATATATACATAATGACCGGGCCGGTCCAAAGGTACCGCATTTGCCCTGAAACGGGTTATTCGTCCATTTTCGGATGATTTATAAAAAGAATATCCTCCTGCATTATGCGATATAACTGTACATAAATCTCTTACTCCTAAATAATTTGTCCATGACACAGGAATATTTAGCCTTTCTATAACATATTCCCTGTTTTTGTTATCAAAATAACCGTAGTCCATAATAATTGATTTTATTTGTATTGTCGATTTCCAATGATAAAAAATTGATTTAAATGTTATCATTGACAATAAATTATTGATTTTATTTGTATTGTCGATTACACCTGATAAAATATTGATTTTAAAGGTATCAGGTATAATTGAAAATTGATTATTGATTTAAGCAATGGCCATTTCTTCAGGTTTCTTTAAAGGTACAAACCAGGTAACCAAAAATGACGGTATAGTAGCTATGAGAACCCAGATAAAAAAATGTTTATATCCCAGCATGTCACTTAAAAATCCACTAAGCATTGATGGAATAGTAACGCCAAGATTCATAAGACCTGTTCCAAATGCGTAATGAGCCATTTTATATTTACCCGGAGCTATCTGTTGCATCATAAATAATATAAGCCCGACAAAACCAAAGCCATAACCAAAATACTCGCAAACGACTGCTCCTCCAATGACCATCAGATTGTGGGGTTGTACCACTGCTAAAAATGCATATACTACAAAGGGGATATTAAAAAAACAACAAAGAGTAAACAGAGCACCTTTAAGCTCCTTCTTTGCAACATAATATCCGGCTAATAATGAGCCTGCAACAAAAGCCGCTGCACCAAATACTCCATATACCAATCCTATTTCGGAAGTTGTGAGACCAAGACCTCCATGATCCCGAGCCGATTTAAAAAACAAAGGTGCAATTTTTATAGCCTGTCCTTCAGCAAACCTGTAAAGTACTATAAAGGCTATACCCCACCAGATATTTTTCTTTTCAAAAAATGTTTTAATTACATCCCATAAAGTCGAAAATCCTTGTCTGACAGATGTTACCTTATTTGCTGACCCACCTGAGGGCAGCATTTTAATATGGTAAATTCCAAGAGCTAATAGAATTAATCCGAATAAACCCATCACAACTGTCCAGGCCTGAACTACACCTATGGTTGTTTCGAGCTGACCGGCCAGGTATACAAAAGCTCCGCCGGATAATACCTTGGCAATGTTGTAGAAAGCATTCTGCCAACCGCAGTATTGGGCCTGCTGCGTTGTTGTCAGTGAATTTATATATACCCCGTCTGCTGCTATATCATGTGTAGACCCGCTAAATGCAACAATAGCAAGCATAGCTATTGAATAGCTGAAGAAACCAGGCAGATGCAGAGCTAAAGCTACCAATCCAAAAGTTATTCCACTAATAAACTGGGTAGCTATTACAAAATGCTTTTTCGTTTTAAACATTTCAAGAATAGGACTCCATAAGGGTTTAAATGTCCATGGTAACATTATAAGTGAAGTCCAGAAAGCAATCAGAGCATCTGAAATACCAAGGTTTTTATACATTAAAGAAGAAGCAGCAGCAATAGCTACAAAAGGTAACCCTTCAGCAAAATAAATTGTTGGCACCCAAAATACCGGATTTCGTGACTTCTCTGTTTTTGTACTCATTAATTATGGTTATATTTAATTATCATTAAAGTAGTAGGACTTTTATTAATTTTTTAGTAAAGTTACTACAATTATAATAAAATTTATTATTTTTACGCATAATTTAATAATTCTTTTTTAAAAGTTAATGTCATACAATTTACAAATAAATAATGATCAAAATTCTCAGCTTTCTGTAGTTGAAAGGAAAAAATACGTTCAGGAACTTAAAATTCTTAAATATCTTTATGTACAAGGTTCCAAAACTAATTCCGAAATATGCAATCACTTAAAAATCAGCTCTCCCAGTTCAATTGCAATATTAAATGAGTTAATCTCTAAAAATATAATTGAAAAGCAAGGCAGAGGCGATTCAATTGGGGGAAGAAAACCCGACTTATATGGACTTAAAGAAACTTCATTATGTGTTTTGGCAATTGAGGCAGGAAAATATGAAACAAAAATGGCATTATTCAATGCTATTCACTGCAGAATAACTGATGTAGTTTCCTTTAACATTACCCTGGACAATAATGTCAAAACTGCTGACAGAATATTTGAGTGTGCACATGAATTAATTAAAGCCTCCGGTATAAATCCTTTAAAAATTATGGCAGTGGGAATGTGTGTTCCCGGCTTGGTTGACTCAATAAAGGGGATCAATTATACATATATGAATTTATCGGATGTATCCTTAAAGGTATTCCTCGAGGAAAAATTTAATTGTCCTGTATTTATAGAAAACGACGCTAAGGCTGCTCTGCTTGCGGAATTCAGATTCGGACTGGCAAAAGGTAAAAAAAATGTGCTCAGTGTTTTATTAGACTGGGGCATTGGATTAGGAATGCTGATAGACGGGAAATTATATCATGGAACACTGGGATTCGCAGGTGAATTTGGACATATCCCAATGGTCGAAGACGGTTTGTTCTGTATCTGCGGAAAACAAGGTTGTCTTGAAACAATAGCGTCGGGAGCAGCCCTGTCACGTTTAGCAATAGACGGGATGAAGTCAGGTAAAATATCATTCTTAAACGATTTATCAGGTGGGCTTCCTGATAAAATTGAAGCTAAAATTATAGTTGATGCAGCTAATAGCGGAGACCAGTTCTCAATAAATATACTCTCCGAGATAGGTTTTAATCTTGGTAAAGGCTTGTCAATATTAATTCAATTGTTTAATCCTGAATTGATAATTCTGGGTGGGAAAATAGCTGATGCCGGCGATTACATTACCATACCCATACAACAGTCGTTAAATAAATACTGTTTGAGACAACTTAAAGAATCTTCACCTGTAGTAGTTTCCGAAATGAAACAAAATGCTGGATTAATTGGTGCAATTGCAATTATTATGGAGAATCTTTTCGATCACCTTATTAAATCAACCTCTGTTTAAAAAATTCTTTAATAAGAATATATAATGAATAAAATTTTTGAAATCCTTGATAAAACAGTAATAAAAAATAAAATGAACACACATAATATTGATAAAAATAACTTACAAGGTCGTGCCCTTTCATCAAAAGTTGAAAAAGCTTTTAGAGACGAGTCTATTGTCAAAAAAACTGAATCTCTAATTCCTTATATTATAGTTGATAACTTTCCGAAACTTGGATTGATGACTTCCCTCAGATTTATAGAATGGGTTTCAGAAAATCCTGAAGGCGTTATAAGTTTACCTACAGGTAAAACACCTGAGTTTTTTATAAAGTGGACCCAAACCATACTTGATAACTGGAATTCTAAAAATGTGGAATCAATTCGCAGTCATTATGGCATTGGCGGTCTTAAAAAACCTGAACTCAAAGGACTGCAATTCGTTCAGATTGATGAATTTTACCCAATCAGTTCAAATCAGCATAATAGTTTTAATTATTATGTAGTAAATTATTACATTAAAGGGTTTGGATTAGATCCGCGCAGGGCTCTTCTTATTAATTCTGATGAAATACCCCTTCCTCAGCAAAAAACCTTCATAGAAGTTTTTCCGGATTCAGATGTGGATTTATCATTACGCTACAGGGAATGTAAAACATTTAAGGAGGAGCTTCAACAACAGTCTATATTTATGATTGATAACTGGTGCAGTAATTATGAAAGGCAGATAAGGGAAAAAGGAGGCATTGGCTTCTTCCTTGGTGGTATAGGTCCTGATGGTCATATAGCCTTTAACACAAGGGGATCGGATTTATATTCTTCCACAAGACTTACATCGACAAATTTTGAAACTCAGGCTGTTGCAGCTTCGGATTTGGGAGGAATAGAAATTTCAAATAAAAGAAAGGTAATTACCATAGGCCTTGAAACAATAACCTATAATATTGATGCCGTAGCAATCATAATGGCTGCCGGAGAAGCAAAGGCAGGACTGGTTAAAAAGTCCCTTGAAAATAAAATAACTAATATTTACCCGGCCACAATACTTAGTAAATTAGTAAACAGCAGGTTTTATTTAACCGAAGGAGCGGCATCAAGATTAAACGATGTTGTTAAACATTATTTCAAAACGGGAAGCTGGAGCCAGGATAAAACAGAAAAAGCAGTACTCGATTTATGCATGAAACTTAACAAATACGGTCACAGGATAGTTGTGGACGATCTGCAATCCGATCCTCACTGCAGCCTTATTCCCAATATAAGTGACAATACTGTTCAGTCGGTCATAGACAGTATAACTGCCAAATTAGAAAAGGGAATGAAAACTGAAGAAAATCAGACTTTTCTTCACACCGGACCTCATCATGACGATATTTTATTAGGTATACTTCCGTATATTGCCAACCATTTACAAAACGATTCCAACAAATTTTATTTTTCTGTGCTTACTTCAGGATTTAATGCTGTTACAAATAAATATGTAATTGATGTATTAAACGATACAAAAAAGTTTCTTGACAATGGCAGATTACAGATGGTTAACTATCCTGATTTTTTTGAAATAGGTTATAAATTTAAGTGGGACAAGGATGTTTACCATTACCTCACCAACCTGGCAGCTAAGGATATAGAAGAGCAAAAAAGAGGTTTGTCTCACAGGGTGGTAAGGGCGCTTACTGAAATTTACAAGGTTAACAGTAAGGAACACCTGAGAGATACAATAAACGAAGCATTAACCATTATTAAGAACAGTTATGACGGAGAAAAGAATCCTCCTAAAATTCAAAAACTTAAAGGAATGATAAGGGAATTTGAAGAAGAACTGGTTTGGGCACATTATGGTATTCAGGTTAAAAATGTTGGACACCAGAGGCTTGGATTTTATAAAGGAGATGTTTTTACAGAGCTGCCAGAAAAAAAACGGGATGTTACTCCCATTCTGAACCTTTTAAAAGAGATCAACCCAACTGTTCTGAGCCTGGCTTTCGATCCAGAAGGAAGCGGACCCGATACACATTACAAAGTTTTACAAGCCCTGGCTGAAGCCCTCAGAGAATGGGGCAGGGAAAAAGATCTTTCCTCCCTGAGGGTATGGGGTTACCGCAATGTTTGGTACCGTTTTAATCCTGCTGAAGCCAATATAATAGTTCCGGTTTCTCTTAATGCAATGTCATCCATGGACCTTATTTTTTCAAATTGTTATCTTAGCCAGGTCGATGCCTCTTTTCCAAGTTACGAGCTTAATGGTAAGTTCAGTGATCTGGCTCAGAAAATCTGGGTAGAGCAATTAAAAGATCTTCAGTTATTGCTGGGGAAAGATTTCTTCTATCAGAACTCTAATCCGAGGTTACGGTCAAGTCATGGTCTTATTTTCGTTAAAGAGATGACAGTAACAGAATTTCTGAAAAGTGCAAGGGAACTTGAAAAATCAACTGAAGGTGAAGAAGTGATGCGGCAGTTGTAGGATAATGATTTGACTGATTACTGATAAAGATGAAGTGTAGCGAAAGACAAATTAAGATTTAAGATTCAAAATTCGGGATTTAAGATTTAAGATTCAAAATTCAGGATTTAAGATTTATTAATTTAAGTTTTGATATAATCATTTAAATCTATATTCATAAAATAAAATTATAATTATAAGGTTCAAAAATTAAAAATTATATGAGTCCAAATACAGGCCATTCCCCGGATTATAAAAAAGGAATAAACCCTCTTGTAATCATTGCATTATTATTTTTTATTTTCGGTTTTATAACGTGGCTGAATGGTACGCTCATTCCGTTCCTTAAAATAGCATGCAGCTTAAGCTTTTATGTACAGGCCATTATGGTGACGTTTTCCTTTTACATATCTTATGTAATAATGGCTGCGCCGTCTTCCTGGGTTTTGCATAAGGTAGGATTTAAAAATGGTATATCAGCAGGACTAATTGTTATGTCAGCAGGGTTCATAGTTTTTATACCTGCCGCCTTATCCCGTTCGTTCGCTCTCTTTCTTTCCGGACTTTTTGTCCAGGGTGCCGGATTAACCCTGCTCCAGACAGCAGTTAATCCCTATGTTACCTTGCTTGGTCCCTCAGAAAGTGCTGCCAGAAGAATAAGTATCATGGGGATATGCAACAAGCTGGCAGGTGTTATTAGCCCTTTAATTATGGGTGCAATTGTACTTAAAGGTTCCAATAAATTAATTGAGCAGCTAGCTGTAGTTTCAGATCCTTCCAGGACAGAAATTTTAAATCATCTTGCCCAGAGGGTTATTATTCCTTATATTATTATGGCTGTGGTGCTTTTAATGTTGTCTGTGATGGTATATTTCACTAAGTTGCCCGAGATAGAGACAGATACAGACGAAGATTTCGTTACAGCCGATGGGTCTTTAAAAACAAGTATTTTTCAATTCCCAAAGCTTATTTTAGGGTTTATAAGCCTGTTTTTATATGTCGGAGTTGAAGTTATAGCCGGAGATACTATTGTACCATTCGGGCAGTCACAAGGTATAAGCCTGGATATTGCAAGAAAATTTACTGCGTTTACACTCGGGTCTATGTTAATTGGATATATACTTGGAATTATTACAATTCCTAAATATATAAAACAGGAAAATGCCCTGGCTTTATCAGCAATACTGGGAATAGCACTCTCGGTTACAGCTGTATTATTATCAGGCTATTACAGTGTTTTATGCATTGGTTTGCTTGGATTGGCCAATGCAATTATGTGGCCTGCCATTTGGCCCCTGGCCATTGCAAACCTTGGCAAGTTTACCAAAAGTGCATCGGCACTGCTTATCATGGGAATTGCCGGAGGAGCAATTATCCCTCTATTATATGCATATCTTGCAGATTCAATGCATAATTACAAAAAACCATATCTGATAATGGTGCCTATCTATATTTTTATACTGTATTTTGCCACTACCGGACATAAAACCGGAGAAAAGAAATAATTACAATTACAAATGACATAAAGAATTTAACTTACTTTCAAATAAACCATTAAACCATTAAACCATTAAACCTATAAACCAATAAAAGAATTAACCACAAACCAATTAACCAATTAACAAATTAACAAATTAACAAATTAACCAATTAACCAATTAACAAATTAACCAATTAACCAATTAACCAATTAACCAATTAACCAATTAACCAATTAACCATAAAAGAATTAACGAATTAACGAATTAACGAATTAACGAATTAACGAATTAACATATAATCCTTTTAAATCTTAAAAATCTTAAAAACAATAAATATTTTTACTCTAATACATATGCAGAATCAGACATTCATAGGAGTAGATCTGGGAGGGACTAAAACTAAATTTGGAAGAGTTACAAACGGACGGATAATAGAAGAGGTTTGTTTGGCAACCAGAGCGGCAGGTTCGGAAAATGATGTCATAGATGATATTATCATGGGAATAAACAGGGTAATGTCACCCGAAGTATCAGGAATAGGTATTGGTGCTCCCGGCTTAATTGATAAATCTAATGGCATTGTTTATTATGTTACCAACATACCTTCATGGAAGGAGGTATATCTGAAAAAAAAGCTTGAAACACAATTTGGCATTAAAGTATTCATTTCCAATGACGCCAATTGTTTTGCCCTGGGCGAGAAATACTATGGTAAAGGTCAGAACTTCAAGGATCTTGTATGTCTTTCACTTGGTACAGGCGTTGGTTCCGGAATTATTGTAAATGATTTGCTATATACCGGTTCTTATAATATAGCAGGTGAATTTGGTTGTCTGCCGTATCTGAAACATAATTTTGAGTATTATTGCAGTGGTGAGTTTTTTAAAAAATGTCACGGATTTACCGGTAGGGAATTTTATCAGAAAGCTTTATCAGGTGACATAAATGCAATAAAAGTATTTGACCAGTATGGGGATCATTTAGGAGATCTCTTACAAACAATACTTTATATATTAGGGCCTGAAGCTATAATTATCGGAGGTTCGGTAGCTCAGTCATACAGATTTTTCCAAAAGGCAATGATGGAAAAATTAAACAAATTTCCATTTAAACATGTTATAAATCAACTTACTGTCGAAATTTCTAAAAATCAAAGCATAGCAGTTATTGGTGCTGCAGCTCTTTGTCAGTTAAATTAAATTATATGCAAAAAATAAACAGACTTTTATTTAGGATTTATTTCATAATAAGCTTGATTTCAATTGAAGGTCTTAGCTTTGCTCAAAACACAAAGGAATTAAATATTATTCCTGCACCGGCAAATGTGGATTATAAAAATGGCCATTTCAATTTTAACAATAAAGTTCAAATAGTTGTTTTGTCAACTGATAAAGAAATACAAGCTATTGCCATTTATTGTAAGAATCAGATACGGATATTGAATAATATTGATTTGCCTGTCGATACTTCTGTGAAAAAGGATAAAAATTCCATTTTACTTAAAACAGGCTATACAGCTGCAAATAAAGAAGCATATTCAATAACGGTTAATAAAAAACAAATCATAATAAATGGAGCCGGTCCTGCAGGTTTGTTCTATGGAGTTCAGTCATTACTGCAACTTATTTATCCTTCACAGGTTAATGGCAGTGAAGTCAGAATTCCATCTATGGAAATATATGATGCCCCAAATTTTGCCTGGAGAGGAATGCACCTCGATGTATGTCGCCACTTTTTCCCTGTCAGTTTTATAAAGACTATGATTGACATGCTTGCTTTGCACAAAATGAATATTTTACACTGGCATTTAACCGATGATCAGGGTTGGCGGATTGAAATCAAAAAATATCCTAAATTGACTGCAATTGGTGGTTTCAGGGATGAAACAATGAAAGGTCATTATCCTGAAGATGAAAATAAATTTGATGGTATAAGATACGGAGGATTTTATACCCAGGATGAAATAAAGGAGGTTGTAAATTACGCTAAAACAAGATATGTTACAATAGTACCTGAAATTGAAATGCCAGGACATTCGGTGGCAGCTCTGAGTGCTTATCCTGAATTTTCATGCACAGGCGGACCATTTAAAGTTTATACCAGGTGGGGTATAAGTGAGGATGTATTCTGTCCGGGAAAGGATGAGACGTTTAAGTTTCTTGAATATATACTTGATGAAGTTATTGATCTTTTTCCGGGACCGTATATACACGTAGGAGGGGATGAGTGCCCTAAAACACGCTGGAAAGCATGTCCATACTGCCAGAAAAGAATAAAGGATGAAGGATTGAAGGACGAAACTGCATTACAAAGTTATTTTGTTGGAAGAATAGAATCTTACTTATCGTCAAAGGGTAAAACACTTATCGGATGGGATGAAATTGCTGATGGAGATATTCCTGCCCGGGCAATTATAATGTCGTGGCGGGGATCAAATGGCGGGATAGTGGCTGCAAATGCCGGACATGATGTTATTATGACCCCTGGCGATTATTGTTATTTTGACCAGTACCAGTCACTTAAAAAAGAGCCACTGGCTATAGGCGGACTACTTCCGTTGGATAAGGTTTATTCTTTTAACCCTATCCCCCTGACACTTCCAGTGCCAGGAAGGTACCATATTATTGGTGCACAGGCAAATGTGTGGACAGAGTATATATCTGACGAGCAACATGCCGAATATATGATATTTCCCAGACTTTGCGCCATGGCAGAGGTTCTTTGGACTCCTGCACTCAAACATAATTATAATTCTTTCCTTAATAGGTTACCATATCATCTGAGAAGATTACAAAAATACAATGTCAATTATCACCCATTGAAAGATTAGATTAAGGACCAAAAAATTCAATAAAGCAAAGAAAGGCTATCTCCCGACAGCCTTTCCCTTACTAACCAACAAACCTAAATTATGAAACCATACCTACTAAACTAACTTAAAATTATCTAAGAAATTTTTATTTCCGAAACAAACGTACGCCAAAAAAGAGTTTAAAAACTTTAATGAATGTTAAAGAAAGTTAAATTGTTACATAGCTTAACTTTAGCACTTATCTTTGCTTTGTATGAATAAAAAACGTATTGCAATATTAATAGGATTGATTAGTCTGGCAGTATTTGGTCTTATTGCCGTTCAGGGCTTCTGGATATATAATGCATACAAACTTAAAGAACAACAATTCAAGCAGATAGTTATAAGTTCAATTACAGCTATATCCAACCGCTTACAGGAAAAGGAAACAATAGACGATATAATCAAGGAAGTAGCCGTATATAAGTCAGACACCATTCATTATCAACCTGAAAAAGGTATTGTTTTAAACCCGCAGGCAGATGATAATAAAAGGCTTAGAAATTCAATTACCATTAAAAACAATAATGGTAACGGCTCGACTTTAATTTTTAATTCCCAGTTTACTATTAACTCCGAATCTGAAATTTATGAAGATTCGGTCCTTGTGGGACAGGGATATTACTCTGAATTTCAAGGAGAATACAGAAATGTTCCAAATAATATTCAAAGCCGGCTAAACAATGAACTTACAAACAGGCAGGCATTTGTTGATAAAATAATACAGAAACTTTCCAAGCCTGGTAAAAAACTTGAAGACAGAGTATCAAAAAAAGATTTACAATCTATAATAAGAGCTGAATTGTTTAATAACGGAATCAACATTCCTTACGAATATATGGTATTTGACGGAGATCGCAACCCTATAATAAAATCTGAAAATTTTGACAGGCAGACTAAAGTTAAAATATATGGAGGAAGGTTAAATCCAGGTGATTTTGTTTCAAAACCTAACATATTAATGGTTTATTTTCCAACTGAAAAAAATTACCTTCTAAAATCACTTGGTTATATGGGAACTACTGCAACTCTATTAACGCTTATAATTCTTTTAACCTTTGGATATACTATATTTGTTATTTTCCGTCAAAAAAAACTGTCTGAAATCCGTACGGATTTTATGAATAATATGACCCATGAACTTAAAACGCCAATATCAACTATTTCCCTGGCTACCCAAATGCTTAACGATGATTCTATTCCTACTTCCATGAAAAATATAGAACATCTCTCAAAGGTTATTTATGATGAAAGTAAAAGGTTAAGTTTTCAGGTTGAAAAAGTATTACAGGCAGCTATTTTTGAAAAAGGGAACTTAAGCCTGAAAATCAGAAGACTTGATGTCAATGAATTAATTAACAATGTTGTAAAAAACTTTATTATTCAGGTAAAAAATCGTGATGGTCAAATAATTAAAAATCTAGATGCACAATATCCTGTTGTAAATGTTGATGAAGTTCATTTTGCTAACGTATTATTAAACCTGCTGGATAATGCGCTCAAATATTGTGAAAAGAAACCATTTATAACTGTAAGTACATATAATAAAAAATCCAATATTGTAATTAAGGTAGAGGATAATGGAATTGGCATAAGCAAGGACAACCAGAAATTAATTTTTAAAAAATTTTATAGAATCCCAACCGGCAACGTTCATAATGTAAAAGGATTTGGGCTTGGGTTAAGCTATGTAAAGAAGGTTGTTGAGGAGCATAACGGTAAAATTCTACTTGAAAGCGAGTTGAATAAGGGGACAACATTTGAGATAATTATTCCAACTGCAAGGGAGTAAGAAAATAATGTGCAGACGTGCAGATGTTCAAATGAAATGAGGATATGTGCAGAAGATTTGAAAATTTGAAGATTGACTGATATGCAGATTTGACAATTTGAAGATGTGTAGATATAGATTTGATGATTGACTGATATGCAGATTTGACAATTTGAAAATTTGAAGATGTGTAGATATAGATTTGATGATTTGCTGATATGCAGATTTGAAAATTTGAAGATTTGAATGATGATAGAATTTTCAGAGTTTAAGATGTTATGATGCAATTACAAACAGATAATAGAAAATATAAAAGATAAAATTAAATGAACCAGAAACTAAAAATATTGCTTGCTGAAGACGATGAGAATTTAGGAGTACTTTTGAAAGAATATCTTCAGGCTAAAAATTATGAAACTGATTTATTGCCCGACGGAGACAAGGCTTATAAAAGTTTTCAGAAAAACCTGTATAACTTATGTATTCTGGATGTTATGATGCCTATCAAGGATGGGTTTACTCTGGCTAAAGAAATAAGACTTATCAATAAGGATATCCCGATAATCTTCCTGACGGCAAAAGCCCTGAAAGAAGATGTTTTACAAGGCTTTAAGCTTGGTGGTGACGATTACATTACCAAACCTTTCAGCATGGAAGAATTAATTTTTCGTATTGAAGCTATTTTTCGCAGGACGAATGCCGAAAGTAAATTATCTAACCAGGTCGTTTATAAATTGGGAAAATATACCTTTGATTTTCAGAAACAACAATTATATTCCGAGAGCAACAATTATAAGTTAACCACTAAAGAATCCGAATTATTAAAACTTCTGTGTGATAATATGAATGAAATACTGGAACGAAACTATGCCCTTAAAACAATTTGGATAGATGACAGTTATTTCAATGCAAGGAGCATGGATGTGTATATTACCAAATTAAGAAAGTATCTTAAAGATGAACCCTCTGTTGAAATTCTCAATGTCCACGGTAAAGGATTTAAGCTTATAATATAATGCCTGTCAGCTCATTTATTTGAATCTGTTTTCAGTTGTACTATAATTAATATCATTATCTTATGTATTCATTAAAAGACAAAATCAGGTCTGTCCCTGATTTCCCGGTAAAAAATGTTACGTTCAGGGATATCACAACTCTTTTGCAGGATGCTGAAGTATTTAACCAGGTTTGTGATATATTTTATGATCATTATAAAAATTTAAATATTAATAAGGTAGCTGGCATTGAGGCGCGGGGATTTATATTCGGTGCAGTTTTAGCTTACAGGTTAAAAGCCGGATTTATACCTGTCAGAAAAAAAGGTAAACTTCCTTATAATACTATAAGTGAGAAGTATTCCCTGGAATACGGTACAGCAGAAATTGAAATGCACAGGGACGCCATTACAAAAGGAGAAAGGGTTGTTATTATTGATGATCTTATCGCTACAGGGGGAACAATGGCTGCAGCAGTTAAGCTCGTAGAAACTCTCGAGGGTGAAGTTGTTGAATGCGGTTTTGTTATTGAGTTATCTTCCCTTAAAGGCAGGGAATTATTCAAAAACAAACATATTTTTACAATTGTGTCTTTCGATGGTGATTAAAATATTAATTTTATTTAGTATTTTTAATAATATAATTGTAAAAAACTAAATGATAAGTGTTAGAAATGTCATTAAATATATAAAAGCAGAAGATGATAATTTAACAATAGACAACCGGTTATTTCTAAATATTATTATTGTAGGGTTTATAACCTGTGCTATATCCTCTATAATGTTCGCGATTTTTCCACCTTCTATAGTTGTTACTATAATAAGTTTTTCCTACCTGGTATTATTGCCTATAATATATTATTTTGTCAGAATTAAAGGCTATTATAAATCATTCAAAATTCCATTGATTTTTATAGCATTTGCAACTATCGTTCTGTTATGGATATTTAACGGGGGAATTAATGGTGCAGATATCATTCTCGGGTTAATTGTACTGATGCTGGCTCTGATTTTGATACCATCCAGGAAAAAGATATATATAATATCTTCGTTTATTATTATAACTGTTTTCATATATTTATTACAGTATTTTAAGCCTGGTTTAATAGTTGGCTTCCAGAATGAAACTTACAGATGGTACGATAATATTATTAAAGTTATTTTTTCATCAATAATTATACTATTAACTATTAATTTTTTTATAAAACATTATACTATTGAAAGAAAAAGAGCTGAAGAAAGTGAAGCCCGTTACAAATCCATATATGAAAATTCCACTATCGGGCTTTACAGGACAACTCCCGATGGAAAAATTTTATTAACAAATCCCTGGCTGGTTAAGAGACTAGGATACAGCTCCTTTGAAGAGCTTGTTAATAGAAATCTTGAAAATGAAGGGTTCGAACCAACTTATGACAGAAAACATTTTATTAAACTGTTGGAAACAAATGGTGAAGTTAGGGGACTTGAAGCAGTGTGGAAATGTTTTGACGGGACAAATTTTTATGTCAGGGAGAGTGCCAGGGCAATCAGGGATGAAAATGGAAATATTTTATACTTCGATGGCAGTGTTGAAGATATAACAGAAAATAAACTTGCCGAGGCGGAATTAATAAAGGCAAAAGAAATTTCAGAAGAAAATGCAAAAAAACTGCATCAGTTAAACGATGATAAAGATCGTTTTATAACAATAATTTCTCACGATTTAAAAAGTCCTTTTAATGCCCTTTTAGGTTTTTTAAGCCTGTTGACTAATAATTTACATAAATACGAAATTAGTAAAATAGAAAGGCAGTTAAATATTATTTCCACATCTGCCAACAATGTTTACAAATTGCTGGAAGAAATATTGTTATGGGCACAGTCACAATCCGGAAAACTGCCTTATAATCCCCTTTACCTGAGCTTTTCTGAAATATGTGATGAGGTATTATCTGAACTTAAACTTTTTGCAGATAACAAGAATATACAAATTAATAAATTTGTGCCTAATAATCTGAGTGTTTATGCAGATTTGTATATGCTAAAAACCATCCTTCGCAATATTATATCGAATGCCGTAAAATTTACAGGAAAAAATGGCAATGTTATAATAGAAACCGAACCAGGGAAATATTTTGTTACCGTAAAGGTCATTGATTCCGGCACTGGTATTGCACCTGAGAGGCTGCAGAATCTTTTTAATTATTCACAAATTATGTCGGATAAAGGTACGGAAAACGAAACAGGTACAGGGCTAGGTATACTTATTTGTAAGGAATTTATAAATAAACACGGTGGAAAGTTATGGGTAGAAAGCGAAGTTGGAAAGGGGAGTAAATTTAATTTTACCCTCCCTTTAACTTCTAATTATTAAACTTTAATTAGTATAAACCAATAATTTAATTGTCCATCCCATTATTCAGTAAAAATTTTGATTGGTTGAATAAATAATAAAATGTGATACGGGGAACAAAATCATAATCTTTATTTGCATGTACTGCACCTGCAGGTACATTAACCAGACTCTTAAAATCATCGAGCCATATATTGGGCATTATATGAAATCTTTTATCCGGGGTATAATCAAATCCTAAAGCAATAAAAGTTTGCTTTGAAAATACAGCAGCCTGGTCAATAACTGTTGATGTTGGTGTGGCACCCGTAATTGAAAAAGGAGAAAGAGAAGTTGTAAGTGTTTGTGTTTGAACATAAGAGGGAGTTATTATAGATGGTACAGAAGTATATGTATCGGCATTATGGTATCTGATATCCGGGTTATATATGTCGAATCTTCCAAAAAAATTGAGATTTTCAACTATTTTCCCTGACAAGAAAACTGACCATCCAAACATCTGAACATCTCTGAATACAGGATTAGCAACTGTTGAGGTTGATAATTGCGCTCCATTAAACCAATCCTGTGTGAACATTTCTGTGCCAATTCTAAATTTTCTAGTCCTGTAGCTGATATAACCCTTGTAGGTATGTACCATTTCTGTTACCGGACTTAAAGATGCTGTATGAAAATCCGTATAAAATCCTAAAGTAAGCTTTTGCTGCATTAGGCTGGTATACAATGACAATCTTAAATTTTTAAATCCATCGTTTTCAGGTTTGACAGAATTACCATTCCCAAATTGTAAAAAATAACCAAATATATCCGGTTTTATGGAGTCTCCGGAAAAACCTTTCCATACTAACCCTTCAACTGAAACTCCCAAATCCACTGCTGCATCGTTATTATGCATATCCATTATAGTTCTTTCAATTGAACGGTATCCCCACAGTGGTTCTGTAGCAAAAGCCGGTGTAACAAAAGATGGCGTACCCTGCTGGCCAATTAATAAATTACTGTTTGGAAAAATATTAAGCCATTTAATATAGGCATATTTTAAAAATAATGTATTATATCCCGATTCATCCAGGTTTTGTTCATCAGCAACCAGGGTATAAGCTGTAAGTTTTGGAGTGAACTGATAATCATACCCAAGATAAAACCGTCTTATCTGAAATGCATTGGCTGAGGTATAGTTATTTGTCCCCGACCCTAAAATATCGCTTTTTGTAGAAGCAAGCTTAATACTGGTAACATCTCCCGATGCATTTGATGTAGTTGTTGCAGATACGCCTGTTATTGAATTTAGAGTGGATGTTGTCGAAAATGGTTTATATTGCACATTTCCTGCTCCTCTGCCAAGGGAGTCCGAATGACCCACATAATAATAATCTCCGTAAACATAACCCCAAAGGTTGCCTGAAGGTTTGAAATCAGTTTTTTGACCATTTATATTATTGAGTATTACAAACAGCAATACAATAACAAAATTTATTTTAATCCTCATTTTATATAGTTGAAATAGTTAATATTATGTCCTTGTCCAAATATAATTTTTCCCTTACCAGCTTATTAAATAGGTAGTTGAATCACCTCCCTTTGATCTTGATGGTTTAGTTTCATCAAACCGAACGGAAATAGTAGTTTCGGATGGAGCAAACTTCCTGCCCATCTGAGTAATAATGCCTTTGTCAAACTCATCGGGATAAGGGTTTGTACAAACAATTTTTGCTGAACGTTCACCTGTTTTTTCATATTTGTATTCTCCGATTTCCCCGTTGCGGTGATTCATGTGATAGGCGACGTCAATAGCAGATAATGCTTTATGGATATCGTCAATTTCAGGAGGAAATATTGCATTTTCAGGAATTTTTTGACCAATACTATTCAGTGTTGAATCTCCTACCTTTTCAGATATGTGTTTAAAGGCGTTGAGCCATAATTGCTGGCTATACCACTGTCCTGGCTTGGGATCAACAATTCCGTTATCACTTAACAGCTTAAGTGCCGTAGTTTTAAAAACTCCCATTCCATCGACAATTGAATAAATAGTTTCGCCGTTTACTTCTACCTTTGGTGAGGATGCTTGAAATGTTTTCATAATTTTAAAAATTTATTAGTTTGTACTTGAAAATTCTATTTTAAAAATCTAAATATGTTAATTGAAAGCTTTATAACTAAATATTAATATTTTACAAATTCTTCATCTCCTTTTGAGAAGGTTTCGCCGGACATATTTATCCTTACAGGGCTTTGTTTTTGTTTTTCATGAAAGGTTGTTCTTGAAATTGCCTGTTTTTTTAGAGTTTCAGCTGATATTGATTTTCCTGTATTAAAATAGGAAATTGTATCTTTCAGGGTCTCTGCCTGGCTTGCAAGTTCTTCAGCCGTTGAACTTATTTCTTCTGCCGCTGCAGAGTTTTGTTGTGTAACCTGGGAAAGTTGTTCTATAGCTTTAGAGATTTGTGATGCCCCTGATGCCTGTTCACTGCTGGCTGCCGTAATCTCCTGTACCAGTGTGGCTGTTTTCTGTATGTCGGGAATTATCCGTTCCATTAAATTTCCTGCCTCTTCCGTCACTTTCAGACTTGTATTCGACAAATTGTTTATTTCTACTGCTGCCCTCTGGCTTGTTTCTGCCAGTTTTCGTACTTCAGCAGCTACCACTGCAAAGCCTTTGCCATGTTCCCCTGCCCGTGCTGCTTCTATAGCTGCATTGATGGCCAGGATATCTGTTTTTTCTGCTATCGCATTGATTATTTTAATCTTTTCTGCTATCTGGCGGGTAGCGTCAAGGCTTTTCTGCGATGCCACGCTCACCTCAACTATACCCAGTGCCGTACTTTTTGCTATCCTTTCTGTCTGTATGGAATTATCCGAGTTCTGCTGAATGTTCGAATTCATTTGTTCTATGGAAGCTGATACTTCTTCAGCTGAAGCAGCTTGTTGGTTGGCTCCCTGAGCTATCTGTATCGTGGTTGAACTGAATTGTGTGCTGGCCGAAGCTACGTTGGCTGCCGACTCCATTATATTTACCACTATCTCATTCAGCCGGGCAACCATTTGAGTCAGGGCTTTCATCAGTTCATCCTTTTCTGACCTTAATTCCAGGCTCACTGTCAGATCTCCGCCGGCAACCAGTTTTGCCTTTTCTTCTATTTGTTGCAATGCCTTGGTCAGTTTTATAAATGCTGGTGTAAGATTATCGTTTTCCGATCTTTTACCTGTTTTTTCAAATTGCGATAATTCACCTAAATCACCTATTGCTATTTCATTAACAACCTTAACTATATGATTTATACGAATATTTACAAAATTTATAGATGCTGCCACTTCGGCAAATACCCCGTGATAACTACCTTCTACCTTTGTAGTGTAATCATTGACCGCCATTTTCTGAAGTACTTTATTTGCTTCAACTAACCCTCCTAATCCATCTATACACTGGTTTATACTATTTTTCAACTCATTGAAGTCTCCAAAGTAGGTTTCAGTTATTTTAGATGGTATGTCGCCTTGTGAAATCCTTTCCACATAAATTGCTGCCATGCCCAGGGGAGCTATTACCGCATCAAGGGTATTATTAACACCTTCTACTATTTTGCGAAAATCGCCCTGATGTTTGGATGCATCAGCCCGAGTGGATAATTTCCCTTCAACTGCCGCTAATGCAAGCATATTAGTATCAGCTATAAGAGATAAAATATTATCGCGGAAGTTATTTAGACTTTCAGTTAAGATAAGCTGTTTACCAGGCAATACGTGCATTTGTTTGTTAAAATCGCCCTGTCCGTATTCATTCATTAATCCTATGCATTCGATAAATGGCAGGGTTATATTGTCCAGGGCTTCATTTACCCCCCCGACAACTTCCCTGTATGCACCAGGTAATCCTGAGACATTGCACCTTGCTTCTATATCTCCGGCTTTTTGCTCCATCGACATTAATGTAATACTTTCAAGTGTGGTGTTAATTGATTTTTTCATATCAATAAAAGCACGCATTATGCTGCCCAGTTCATTATCCGACTCAACCTTTGGGTTCACATCCATTTCCCCGTCAGCAATTTTGCGGGAAAAATATAAAATATCCTTAACCGCATTTTTTAAAAGGTTTGTCAAGTAAAATGCAAGAATAATTGCAAAGACCAAACTTGCTATAACTAATATAAGAATGATAATAATTCTTTGCCTGGCCATTGTTGTATTTTGCTCGGTTATAGTTTTAACCATCAACGCATTGTAATTAACTATCCTATTAAGGTCTTCATCTACCCTGGTAAATAACGGTCTGATCAGGATACTTTGATTAAAAGCTTCCTTCTGCAATCTGAAAGGTTGAATTTTAGTATTTAAATCATGTAACTTGTCTTTGTTTCTTTGGTATGCAAAAAAATCAAGTTCTGCTTTTTTCCACTTTGACCAGTCATCGCTAAATTCCTTCCATTGTTTTTTTTCTTCCGGAGTTTGACAAACCGGTTCATAAACTTTCCAGGCAGAGTCAATCCTTTTCCATGCCTCTTCTGTATGTTTATAAATATCTTCACGAAAACCTCTGGCGGGATAATTTTCTATTAACAGGGACCTTTCACCGCTGCGTACTGCTGTTTGTCCTTCTTTTATAATTAATAAAGCACGTTCGGCGGGCATTCTCTTTTGGGTAACTTCGATAAGTGATTTGTTTGATGTTCGCATTCCCAAATAAGCAGGGATACCGGCTGCAATTGTAATGCCTATTATTAATCCGTAACCGGTTAAATTTTGGGTTCTGATTTTTAAATTTTTGAAATTCATAATCAAGTATTTTAACGTTGATTTTTATTATATTAATTGTGCCTGTTGTATAGGTATTTCCTTTTCAAATACAGAGAAGACCTTTTCAGGGTTTATTAAAAGGATAAATTTATCATCTCTTTTAATGACACCTGATAAGAATTGAGTATTATAACTTATCCCCATTTCGGGAACCGGGTTTATTTCTTCAGGACTTACCTCAATAACGTCCTTGACTCCATCAGCAGAACCTGCTATGGAAAAATTATCATCGCTTTGCTGGATTGTATATACTATATAAATATTTTTATATTCTTCGTCTGTTGAATTAATATTAAACTTTAAGCGTGTGTTTACCACAGGAAGAATTTCTCCCCTGAAATTTATAATTCCAGATATGTGATGAGGTGCTTTTGGTACTTTTGTTAACTGTTGTTCCTCCAGTACTTCAAGTACATTTTTTACATTTACACCAAAAAAATCGTTTCCCAGTACAAAAGTCAGATAAGTTTCCTTTTCGTTATTCATATTGATAATTTTATTTTTAATATTTCAATTCATTTCATACCAAAGTTTGTCTGTATCAAGCAAAAGAGCAATGCTACCGTCACCAAGAAGACTGGCACCAGACAGGAATTTCAACGATTTAAAAGCATTACCCAATGGTTTTACCACAGCCTGAAATTCCCCTATGATTTTATCTGCTACAATAGCATAAGTTTTATCAACCCTGTTAATTATTATAAGTTTCTCTAATTCGGCCTTGTTATCCGTAACATTAAGGCTGAATTTTGTTCGAAGATTAATATAAGGTATTAGGTGATTATTATAACCAATAAGGTGATTTTGCGTGTCAAGAATATTATCACCTACTTCAAGAATGCAGGAATCTATATCCTCCACCGGTATAGCGTAAGTAAAACCGCCGGCTTTAATAAGTAGGGTTTCAATAATAGATATGGTTTGCTGTAATTTTATTGTAAATGTTGTTCCTTCCCCAATTTTTGATGAAACACTAATTTCTCCGCGTATTTCCTGTATTTTTTTTAATACTATATCCATCCCTACTCCACGACCTGAAACATTTGTAAGACTCTGTGCAGTGGAAAATCCGGGAAGAAAAATAATATCCAGTATTTCCTTATGTGAAAGTTCAGTCCCTGGTGCAACAAAACCTTTTTCTACTCCCTTTTTATAAATATAATCGGTATCAATTCCGTTTCCGTCATCACTCACTGAAATATAAACGAAGTTACCTGTTTTCTGAGCTTCAAATTTAATTGTACCTTTTTCCTGTTTACCTTTTTCAAGCCTGCTGGAAGGTATTTCTATACCATGGTCTATACAGTTGCGGATAAGATGCATTATAGGTTCACCAATATTATCTATAATATTTTTATCAAGTTCCGTTTCTTCACCGGAAATATCAAAAATGATTTCCTTGCCAAGCTGTTTGGAAAGATCCCTTATGAGTCGTTTAAACTTTGTTAACATCTCACTCAAAGATACAAGTCTTATGCTCAACGCATTTTCACTAAACAATTTGGAAAGTTTTTCAATTTTAAAAGCAATATCCATTGCCTTTTCTTCATTTTTTACCTGCAAGGCCAGGAGAAGTTCAGATTTTGATGTAACCAGCTCACTTACAAGATACATAAGTTGATCGAGTTTTGAAGAGTCTACATTTATTCTGGAGGTTTTATATTTTTGGATTACAGAAGTTGCAGATGGTGTACCAATTTCAGGTTGATTTGTAATTGTCTCATTTTCTGGCGGTATTGATTTTACATCTATTTTGGAAATGGAAATTTCAGGTGGTTTTTTTACGGGTTCAAGGGCAAAAGGCTCAAATATATCAAAATCGGCCAGTTTATTAATTTTACAATAGTCCATGATAAACATCAGAGCATCTTCAATTTCATTATAAGATTTATCAGTAACTAAAAAAATGCTCCATATTTGTGTATCATCTATCTCAAGGGGACTATTATTGATTTTATATTCCCCAAGCATAAATAAGTCCTGGAAGGTATATACAAGATTTATAGCACGGTCTATAATATGGTCACTTGGGTAAAACAATATATTCCAGGATGATTTATGCACTTTTTCAGTATTTTGTACTTGTAATTTATCTTCAGATGCAACTGGTTGATTTGTTAACTCAAGGTTGATTTTAATTTTTTCAATATTTTTTTTTATTATTTCCTGTCTTTCTCTGTTGCCCGGATCTGATAATTCCTCATCTGAAAGAAGCGCTCTCAGATGGTCGGAAGCTGTAAAAGTGACTTCTAATAATTGCTGCGGCATTACCTGTTTGCTATTGCGGATGATATCAAACAAACTTTCTAATTCGTGAGTAAGCTCAGATATATAATTGAAACCAAACATACTGCTTGTTCCCTTAATAGTATGCATAAACCTGAAAGCCTCGTTGAGATAATATATGTCTCCCGGATTCTTTTCCAGTTCAATGAGAGTATTGTCTAAGCTGGTAAATAAAGATGCCGCTTCGTCTTTAAATTTGATCTTAAACTGATTTATCTCCATAAAAAAATTTTTGGTATATCAGGAAATAGTATTATTATCTATAAGAATATTACTGGGAAAATACCGGCCTCCCCGCATAATTATTTCTATGGCTTCCTTTAATAATTTCACAAAATCGTTTTTAAAAATACAACCTACAAAACCTGCTTCGATTAAGGAAGTGAGGTATACCTTGTCAAAATGCATGGTTACGGCTATTATTTTTAATTGCCTGTGTTGCCATAAAATCTTCTTTGTTAACTCTATGCCATTTATCTTTGGCATCATAACATCCATTAAAATTACATCTGCCTGGTGAAAATTATTTATTGCCCAAAACTCATCCGCATTACCTGCTTCTCCAATTATCTGAAAATTATATTGTTCCAAAAGCAGAGATCTAATAGCTGAACGGAATGATTCATTGTCATCAACAATTACTATTTTTAAATTTTTTATCATTTATACATCTATATTTTAAGATATAAATGTACTTCTGATTATTACTGTATATGCCACTTTAAATAATGGAAATCAGCTGATACAAGTAGTGGTTTTTAACCTAACATTTATAGTGGTAATTTAAATTTTTATAATAGACTATATCTCTATGTACTTGTTTTTTATGGCATAAATAACCAATCCGGCAGAATTATTACAATTTGTTTTAGAAAGTATATTAGCCCTGTGCCATTTAACTGTATCGCTACTTATATTAATTTTTTCGGCAATTTGTTCATTTGTAAAGCTCTGGCAAATCAACCTGAGTATTTCAACTTCCCGTTCAGTTAATAAAGCAACATCCCTTTTCTTTTGCTTAGGATTAATGGTAGATATTACTTTCTGAATCAATTCAGGAGAAAACCAGCTTCCACCTTTGGATACTTCAATTATGGCATTATTTAGCTCATGAATCCCGGCATTCTTAAGTACAAAGCCTTTTGCTCCCGCTTCCACCATACTAAAATAATACTTCTCCTCTCCAAACATGGACAAGCAAAGCACTTTAACATCGGGTTGTTTTTCCAGGGCTTTAATTGTTGCTGTAATTCCATCCATTCCCGGCATAGAAATATCCATTAATATCAAATCGGGTTTATAATGGTCCAATAATTCAAGCAATTCTATTCCATTGGATGCTTCAGCTAAAATGTCAGCTATTTTGGCATTTATCAATAACTCACGGATGCTTTCCCTGAACATCCTGTGATCTTCAGCTATTATAAGTTTTATCATATAATATTACTTATATGTAAGATAATAAAAAACTAGATATCCCGGACACGAAGTTGAAATTTTATATTGGTACCTTCAGAAGGCTTACTGATAATTTCCATAGAACCATTTAAAGAACGTATACGGCTCTGCATATTTAGCAGACCAATACCCTTTTGATTAATATTGTTCACATCAAATCCTTTGCCATTATCAGAATATTCGACGTTAAGTATTTCATTATTACAGTTCATTCTAATATCAATCCTGTCAGCATCAGCATGTTTTACAGTATTATTCGTGCATTCACATAATACCCTGTAAGTTATAGTTTTAACCTTTTCATCCAACTGGCACATATTATAATATTCAAGGTTTACCAAAACATTAGCCGATTCCATTATTTTCTCCGTATAAGCCTTTAAAGCCTCAATCAGTCCATAGTTCTGCAGGATATGAGGATTCAACCTGAATGAAATTTCTCTAACAGTATTGGAAGATTCATCAAGAAGCTTTTCAATGTTTTTTAATATTTTCCCTTGATTTAGTTGTGCATCAGGCATTTCTAACCACTGCACATACATTTTTATTGCTGACAGTAAAGGCCCTATTCCATCGTGCAGTTCCTGAGAAAAATTTAACCGCTCACGTTCTTCAGTTTCAATAATTGAATTGAGAATCTGGCTTTCAAGCATTTTCCTTTCTGTTATGTCAGTTATTAACCCGTCATATCCAATTAATTCACATTCATTATTATATCTGAGAACTGTTGTATTTCTGACCCAGCGGATGTCGCCGTTCTTATGAATTATCCTGTGTTCAACAGGAGGAACCTTTATACCTTTGGTTAATTTAAATGACTGTTCGCTCACTAACTCCCTGTCATCTTCATGTATAATGTTAAACCAGTGATAATAGTTACCTTTGAAATATTTATCAGAATATCCGGTTACTGCAATGCATCCTTCTCCGTGAGTTGTGTTGGTAACATTACCTTTTTGTATTTCCACAAGATAAATATAGTCAGTAACGGAATTTAATAATTTTTGCAACCTTGCCTCACTTTCCTGTAATATAATCTCTGCATTTTTACGTTCTGTGATGTCGGTTACCATAGCAAATGAACCCTGAAACTCATTATTTTTATCCAAAATTGGGGTTGAGGAAACCAAAACCCATAATATTGTTCCGTCCTTTTTAATTAACCGGGACTCAAAGGATTTATCGGCTAAACCATTAACTCTGGTCTCAATTCTTTTGTCATATTTTTCTAATTCTTCATGAAAAATTAAATTTCTTAATGGAATGTTAATCAATTCATCTGCTTTATATCCAAGCATTTCAGCCATTTGCGAATTAACAAACGTAATAAAGTAATTCTTATCTACAATCCGTATTCCTTCATTTGCAGTATTCACAATCTGACTATACCGTTCTTCACTTTTGCGGAGCATTTGATAAGCTTCTTCCTTTTCTTTTTCAATTTTTTTCTTTTCCAGAGCATCAGCAATTGCAAAAGGAAGACGTTTAATCCTGTCTTTCATTAAAAAATCTATCGCCCCTTTTTTTAACATGTCGACAGCAACCTCTTCACTTATGTGACCGGAAATACATATAAAAGGAATTTCGGGGCAAAGCTTCATTACCCAGTCAAGTGCCATCATACCGTCAAATCCGGGCAGGTTAAAATCAGACAGTATAATATTAAACCTTCCGGTGTTAAGCTGGTTTACAAATTCTTTTTCATTATCAACCCTTTCAATAATCAATTCATAGCCCGACTCTATGATACATTCCTGTATAAGTTCTGCATCCTGCAGAGAATCCTCCAGCAGTAACAAATTGAGGGTACCGCTTAACACAGTATCTGGTGTCATAAAAATTTAATAATTATTAAGGTAATTCGTTAAACATGGCCCAGAAGAGTCCAATACTTTTAACTGCTTCGATAAATTCCACAAAACCAACAGGTTTTACTACATACGCATTGACTCCGTACTCATAACTTTTAATGAGGTCCTTTTCTTCCCTGGAAGATGTTAGCATAACAACCGGAAGGGTCTTCAAGTCATTATCCCTGCGAATCTCCTGCAAAACTTCCATACCATCCAGTTTAGGCATTTTTATATCTAGTAAAAGTACAACAGGCAGTCCGGGTGCCCTATCTGAAAATTTTCCCTGACACTTGAGGTAATCCAATGTTTCAGCACCGTCATTTACAATAATAACCCGGTTAGCAAGATGATATTCCTGCAAGGCTTCAAGAATAAGTTCAATATCATTTGGACTATCTTCAGCAATTAAAATTGGTCGGAGGTTTGTGCTCATTTTTTGAGAATTTGTATGTTAATTAGTTAATTTAAATTTACTTATCAACTCTGGGCAGGGCAAAATAAAAGGTGGCCCCTTTTTCAGGTTCAGCTTCAGCCTTTACCCAACCACCGTGCCTTATAACGATCCTTTTTACATTTGCAAGACCTATACCAGTACCTTCAAATTCCGCAGTTGAATGCAGGCGTTGAAAAACACCGAATAACTTACCTGCAAATTTCATATTAAATCCAACTCCGTTATCATTCACATAATAAATAATATTTTGATTGTCTTCAACTCCCCATATTTTTATTTTTGTTATTTCATTTTTGCGGGTATATTTTACGGCATTATTCAATAAGTTAATCCATACCTGCTTAATCATTGCAGCATCACCTACAGCTGAAGGTAACAAGGCTAAGTCCCAATCCATTTTCCTTCCTTTGTTCTCGGAAATTAACAAATCCTTTGTTTCCTGAACTAATTTGTTCATTTCAATCTCAGTAAATTTCATTTCTGCTTTTAACGACCTTGAAAATTGAAGGAGGTCGTCAATTAATTGACCCATTTGGTTAACTGAATTTGCAATTGTATTTACATAATGTTTTGCCTGGTCGGGCAGGAAATCCTTGTATTTGTTTGCCAGTAATTCCGAAAAACCGTTTATGTGCCGCAAGGGTGCACGCAAATCGTGGGATACTGAATATGAAAAGGCCTCAAGTTCATTGTTGGCTGCTTCAAGCAGTGCTGTTCGTCTTACAACCCTTTGCTCCAGTTCTACATTTAATTTTTTTATTTCATCTTCAGCATGTTTTCTTTCAGTAATATCCCTTATTATAGCAATGGTATAATTAATATCATTTAGTGAATACGTTCCAACATTCACTTCAAACGGAAATTCCTCTCCGTTTTTACGTATGCCAATGCTTTCGTAATAATTGGGAATATCGAGACCGAGATTTCTTTGTTCAATATATTTTAATAACTTGTCCGCCTCCATAGGTACAATGTTATCAATTATATGGTGTCCAATAACTTCTTCAGGGGAATTAAAACCTAAGATATCCGAGAAAGATTTATTTACCATAATATATGTTCCATTTTTAGTAATAACTATAGCATCTTTAGAATTCTCAAATATTGCCCTGAATCTTTCACCATTTTCTTCAGCTATTTCCTTTGCAAAGAGTATTTCTTTATTTTTTTGGATAAGTTCTTCATTCAATTTAAGGTATTGTTCGTTTTGAACTATTAGTTCTTTATTCTTTCTTTGAATAAGATCCTCATCTTTAACCCGTTGACTTATATCACGAATAGCAGATAGATATATTGGCCGGTTTAATAACCCGGTTAAATTCCTTCCTGAGCTTTCAACAGGAAACACATCTCCATTCTTTTTTTTATGCCATCTTTTGGGAATATTAACAACACCAGTAAAATCGGGAGAAAATGTATTACTTAAATAATTTATTACAAATTCCGGATTAACAGCAATATCTTTCAATTCCAAATTTCTGAATTCTTCTTGTGTATAACCATAGAGGCTTTCAGCTGCACTGTTTGTTTCGATAATCTTCAGGGTATCTGTATCAGTTAAGATAATTGCATCTGATTCAGCTTCAAAAATAGTTCTGTAACGGGCTTCACTATCTTTAAGTTTGTCTTCGGCAAGTTTACGTTCTGTAATATCACGAATTATTGCCTGTATTAATTTCTCCCCGCTTATTTCCAAATAATTTAATGCTACCTCTGCATAAAAAACGGAATTATCCAATCTTAAATGTTGCCATTCAAACTTTTGCGGGATACGCTGATATGCAAGGTTTAAATACTGCAGAGCCTTATCTCTGGATGGTAATCCATCTGCCTGGTATTCGGGTGATAAGTCAAAAGGAGTCTTGTATAATAAATCTTCCCGCGAGCCTCCGAACACTTTTAAGGTTATTGAATTAAAATCTATGATTGTGTCATCTTTTAACATTAAGATAGCATCATTTGCAGTCTCGAACAATAACCTGAATTTATTTTCACTTACGCGAATCAGTTCCTCTGCATTTTTTCTTTCTGTAATGTCTCTCATATAAACCAGCCTGGCTTCAAGCCCAAGGTAATTAATATCCAACCCTCTTGTTTCTGCATAAACAAGATTACCCTTTGAATCTATAAGGTTTATATCATATGTTTCCTCTGACCCGGCCCTGATATGTTCGGAAACTATCCTTTTTGATTCGGGTGTAAGCGGAGTTACGTCAAAACTGTGCCTGCCTATCAGTTCATCAGGATTTATATGACCTGCCATTTTTGCAAAAGCTTCATTAACATCCAGAATTATTCCATCATTATTATGTATCATAAGCCCTTCGGTGGCTATATTGGATAGGGCTTTAAACCTTTCCCTGCTGTGAGCTGATTCTATTTCCGCCTTTTTGCGTTCAGTAATATCATAATTTATAGCAATTAGATAATCTATCCCCTCAATATCAATAACTGAAAGGGAGGCATCTGTATAAATGGTTTCACCCGATTTTCGAAGCAGTTCCAACTCCATCCGGGCATATTTTTCATTTAAGACAGTTGAAATCAACTTTGCTCTGTCTTCGGTATTTTTCCATATATTAAGTTCAAATGTTGTTTTATACATTGACTCCGGTGAATACCCAAACATTTTTTCGGCGCTTCTGTTAAAATCTACCAGTTGCCCGGTTTTAATATTTGTTATTGTAATTGCAGCGGGAGAATATTGAAAAATCTTATTAAATTTTTCTTCTGAAATACGCAATATTTCTTCGGCTTTTTTTCTTTCAGTTATATCCCGGATTATAGCAAGGGAATATTTTATATTATTTAATTCATAGGTTCCGACATTCAACTCAAAAGGAAATTCCTCCCCATTTTTTCTTATTCCTATACTTTCATAATAACCAGGTACTAAATTACCTTTATATCTGTTTGCAATATTTGCACTTATCTTTTCCCTCTCCTTCGGGGAAATTTCATCCAATATATGGTGTCCGATTAATTCTTCAGGACTGTCATAAGTCAGCATGTCTGAATAAGATTTATTAACCAGTACATGTATTCCGTTAATGGCTATACTTATAGCATCCTTGGAATTTTCAAATATTGCCCTGAACTTTTCTTCATTTTCTTCAGCTTTTCTTTTTGCAATAAATAATTCCTCGTTTGTTTGAATAAGTTCTTCATTTAACAGCATGTATTCCTTGTTCTGGGAAATAAGTTCCTCATTTTTGTTCCTGATATTCTGTTCATCTTCCAGGCGTTGAGTAATATCCCGGATAGCACCTAAATCAATTTCACGGCCCAATCCCAATAAACTCCTTCCTGTTATTTCCACAGGGAAAACAGTCCCGTCTTTTTTTCTATGCCAACGTATTGGTACGTTAATAATATAATCCCCGGAAGTAATCAGGCTGTCTGCCAAACTGTTTGTTTTATCCGGTTCACCGGACATTTCAGTAATTTTCATATTGCACAATTCACTGTGGGTATACCCATACATGTTTGTTGCAGCAGGATTGGCATCAAGTATCTGTTTTGTTTTCCTGTTGATAAGTAATATTGCATCTGTCTCAGCTTCAAATATAGAACGGTACTTTGATTCACTTTCCTTAAGTTTATCTTCGGCCATTTTGCGTTCGGTTACATCCCGGTTTACGGTTACAACCGACAAAATATTACCGTTTTTATCAATTTCGGGGAAGGCCCTGAATTCAAATATATGAGAACCATCAATTGTAGTTGTTTCAATTTCAGTTTCTCTGGGAATGCCACTATCTATAACTTCCCTGATTATATATTCACGCAATTTGGCTTGTTCAACCGGAAGACCAACATCATAAAGAGTTTTACCAATAAAATCTTCAGGATCTATTTTACTGACCTTTTTAATCGATGAGTTTACAAACAGATAATTTAAATTAATATCAAACCTTGCAATGACATCGGGTGTATTTTCAATAATCGTCTGGTACTGTGTTTTTATCAATTGCAAAGCTTCCTCATCCCTTTTACGTTCTTCCAATACTGCGGCAAGAACAAGTGCACATATTAAAGATATACTTATGAATGTATGTAAATGTATGAGGTTAAATATTACAGAGCTGCCGGAAAATAAACCTACCTGCAAACTGCTGCTGACCGATGCCATTACCACTATTATAAGTCCAAGCCCTGAAACGCCCTTAAAACCGAAGCGAAATGCAGCCAAAACCAATAATACAGATATACAATATTCTATTGGTACCTGTATAAAAAATGTAACATAGCATAAAACAAGTGTAAAAATTATAAGTACTGAAGCCTCAATAAGGTTTTTTAATTCAATTTGCTTAGTATTTTTTATAAAAAAGGATAATATAAACGGGGTTATAACTATCACACCTGAAGCATCCCCAATCCACCATACCAGCCAGGAATACCAAAACTGATCAAAGTGAATCGTTCCGAGCCTCAGCAAACTTAAAACTCCAAAAGTCGGACTTATTCCACAACAAAAGATTGCTCCAACAAAAACAAGTATAAGTATGTTCCTGGCATTGGAAATCGGAGATTCCTTCTTGCATAAGTAATTTACAAGGTAAGCTCCGGCCCAGGCCTGAGTCATAGCACCTGAACTTATGATTAGTTTTGTAAGAATGATGTCAAAATTAACATTTGCAATATAAAAATTATATAAAAGTGACCCTAAAAACACACCTAAGACAGCCGGTCTTTTAAATATTAGCGCAGCAGCCAGGGCTATACCTGCTGAAGGGAAAATAGGAGAAATATTACCTGGAGTAATTTTAATCCATAAACTTAAATTTGCCACTGCAGCATACACGACAGCAACCAGAGCTATTATTACCGGGGGGTATTTTAATATCCTTAATTTGAAATTTGTTATCATATTCATTCTTCCGAAGGAGTAAATCCTCTTCTCATAGTATTTTCGGTAACTACACGAGGATCCATAAAATGAAGAAGGTAATCGCGGCCACCGGCTTTAGTACCAAGTCCTGACATACGTGATCCTCCAAAAGGCTGCCTTTCAACCAGTGCACCTGTATTATTCCTGTTTATATATAAATTACCTACACGAAAATCTTTTCTGGCCTGTGCTATATGCTCGGGACTCCTGCTAAACACTCCACCGGTAAGGGCAAAGCGTGTAGAATTAGCCCATACAATAGCCTGATTAAAGTCTTTAACCCGCATAACAGCCAAAACCGGTCCGAATATTTCTTCCTGGGCAATTGTATGCTGTGGAGTGATGCCTTCTATAATTGTAAGTGGTACATAGTTCCCATTGTCTTCAGGTATTTTACTTTGGAAAAGTAAGTGCCCTTCCTGTTTACCCAATTCTATATATTTATTAATATTCCTCATTGCATTTTGATCTGCGACGGGTCCCATATGAAATGTGGGGTTCTCAGCAGGACCTATCTTGTAGGCTGAAGCAGCCTGAACAAGCCGGTCGGTAAATTTATTATACACTGCATCGAGGACTATTACACGTGAACAGGCGGAACATTTCTGACCCTGGAATGCGAAGGCAGAATAAAGTACATGTGGTATAGCCTCATCAAGATCAGCATCATCATCAATTATTATAGCATTTTTACCTCCCATTTCAGCAATAATTTTCTTTACATTTACCTGGCCAGACTGCACTTTGGCTGCTTTCTCGTTGATATGCAGCCCCACCTCCACTGAACCGGTGAAAGCTATTATACTTATATCCGGATGTTCTATAAGATAATCGCCCATAATATTGCTGCGCCCTGGTATAAAATTAAAAACTCCCGCCGGGAGACCTGCCTCCTTAAAGATATCGACCAGCTGGAAGCCAATAACAGGAGTAAGTCCTGAAGGTTTATACACCACTGTATTACCTGTAACCAAAGCTGCTGAAACCATCCCCATACTTATGGCCAAAGGAAAATTCCAGGGGGCAATAACTGCAGCTATACCTTTGGGTTCGTAAAAATACTGGTTTGTTTCGCCGGGTGCATTACCAACATTTTGTGGTATTGAGTACCTTATCATTTCTCTGGCATAAAATTCAAGGAAATCGATAGCTTCTGCTACGTCGGCATAAGCCTGATCCCATTGTTTTCCTATTTCAAGGACCTGCAATGCCGATTGACGAATAATTTGTTTCCTGGCTACCTGGGCCGCTTTAATTAAAAAAGCGGCCCTGTCGGCAGGAGATGTGTCGCGCCAGGCGGGGAAAACCTTTTTAGCTGCTGCTATTGCATCGCCTACCTCTTTGATACCGGCAAGTGAAACATTACCAATAATTTCTGCATTATCTGACGGATTAACCGACTGTATCAAATCCTTTGTAACTATTTCTTTTCCATTTATAAACAATCCGAAAGTTTTGGTTCTTTCCTTACGTATATCTGTAATAGCTTTTGGAAAAGCATCCAGATATTCAGGTTTTGTAAAATCAGCTACAGGCTCATTCACAAAAGGAGGTAAGCCGTTTATAGCGGACGATGAAGCCGTTGCCGGTGTGCTGGTTTGCATTCTTATTCTTTGGGCTGTAACATCCGGATCTTCGAGCAATTTTTCTATCTGTTCTTCTTCAATAAAACTTTGTCTAAGGAACGATTCATTAGCTGTATTTTCAAGCAAACGTCTTACAAGATATCCCATACCAGGAACCATACTGCCATATGGACTATAAAGACGTATCCTGCCTGCAACTTTTTGTATACTTTTCCTTACTGGTTCGGCCATACCGTACAGAACCTGAAATTCGTAACGGTCTTCAGGAACCTTCAACTCCAGGGCATTTTCCATTACAGAGGAAATGGTCCTTACATTGTGAGAAGCACAGGCAAAATGGCAAAAAGAAAAGTTTTCAAGTATTTTGCGGGCCTGACGCTCGAATGCTGCATCACTTTCAGCCTTTATAGTCCAGACTGGTATATCCCATCCATTTTGTCTGGCTTTTACTGTTTCATAATCCCAGTAGGCACCCTTTACGAGACGTACCGATATCTGTAAATGATGTAACTCAGCCCATTTTAAAAGTTCATCAAGGTCTTTGTCAGTATCTTTAAGATAAGCCTGAAGTACTATCCCAAGATTAGGATAATCAGGAAATTCAAGTTTCAAACGTTTATAAACCTCCAGGGTAATATTTTTTACCTTGTAGGTTTCCATATGAATACATAAAAACCCACCTAATTTAATAACCTCGGTAAATATCCTTCTCATACGGTCGAGGATAGATGTTACAGAAACTTCAAAGTCAATTGGATTAGCCAGACAATACAGGGCTGTTGGTTTAACGGCTATATTAATTTTAGGGGAGTTTCCCCAGTCAAAGGCATTTGATGCGTTTTCATTACCAAGGGATTTCCATAGATTTTGCTGTTTGGATAATTCTCCTAATAGATCAAGGTAGGTAAGCACATAGTTTTCAGCTTCCAATTCAGTAAGAGTAGCTTCTCCCAAAACATCCACCACAGATGCAAATCCATCCTTGCGCAACTTTTGCAGGTTTTGGACTGCTTCCCTGGTAGTTTCCCCAATTATAAACTGTTTAGCCATTTCCTGAATATTAAAGGAAATAACTCTGTTAAAACTGACCCTCCCCAACGAACCAAGCATACCTGCTGCTTTGGCACCCCAGGAAAGAACCGGCGGCACTTCATTTCATTCCGAAATACTCACGAATATGACTTGTAAGCAGTTCACTTGTGCTAAGAGAAGGAAAAGTATCTACAAATCTGAATAACTGAACTTTAAATTTTTCATTTTTCATTGCCCAATCCATTACTTTACCTACCCATGCACTTTTATTAAACAGGGAGGGTTTTTCACCCTGAATTACATTGAAAAATTCTTTTCCACGTGCAATTATTCTATCATTCAAATTATTAGTTGTGCTCATATATTAATTAGTTATTTGAAGTTCCCTGCAAAAGAAATTTTGAGATACTTAACAATATCTTAGAGGTAATGAGAATTTATATGAAAAATAAATAATAAATTTAAAAAAAAAATCAATTATTTTATTTTTCAGCGGGGTTTTATTACATGAGTAGTTTCTTGCCAGGGTTATTCACCTGTATATTTCCTGAAAACGCTTATAACATTATGTCCGCCAAATCCGAAAGTATTATTTACTGCCACATTAACTGATTTTTTTTCTGAATTCTTCAGAGTAAAATTTAATCCTGCAGGTATTTCCCCGTCAATAGTCTCTGTATTAATTGTCGGAGGTATTATTCCATCCAAAATGGAATGAATGCATATTATTGCCTCAACTGCTCCGGCTGCTCCAAGCAAATGACCCGTCATTGATTTCGTGGCACTGATCCTTAAATCCTTTACATGGTCTGTAAAAGTATCTGCCAAGGCCTTTGCTTCACTAATATCTCCCAAAGGTGTTGAAGTGGCATGAGCATTTATATAATCAACTTCCTTATAATGAACTCCAGCTTCCGCCATCGCAATTTCTATAGCCCGCCGTGAGTCCTCTCCGGCCGGCTGGCTGGCTGTAATGTGATGTGCATCAGCAGTCATTGCACCTCCTGCAATTTCAGCATAAATCCTGGCACCTCTTCTTAAAGCATGATCAAGTTCCTCAACAATCAATGCTCCTGCTCCTTCGCCCATAACAAAGCCGTCTCTGCCCTTGTCGAAAGGCCGGCATGCGCTGCTGAAATGTTCATTTTTGGTAGATAATGCCATAAGTCCGTTGAAACCCCCCACACCTGTTTCAGTAATGGCAGCTTCAGAGCCACCTGCAAGTATCAGATCAGCCTTTCCCCACTTAATTTGATTATAACTTTCAACCAAAGAAATGTTTGAGGTTGCACAGGCTGCTGCCGGAGCAAAATTGATTCCTCTGAATCCATACTTTATTGACAAAAGTCCTGCCCCCATGTTGATTATCATCTTGGGAATAAAGAAAGGGGTGTAGCGGGGTATGTGTCCATGTTCGGCGTAGTCGAAGGCTTGTTCCTGCATACTTAGCACTCCGCCATATCCCGATCCCCATATTACACCGCACCTCGTTCTGTCAATCTTATCTATATCAAGTCTGCTGTCATGCATAGCTTCCTCAGCTGCAATAAGAGCATACTGGCAAAACGGATCAAGCTTTCTTAATTCTTTTCTGTCGAAATGATTTTCTGCATTATAATTCTTGATCTCACATGCAAACTTAGTTTTGAAATGGGTTGTATCGAACCTTGTAATAGGAGCCGAACCACTTTTTCCGGAAACAATATTTGACCAAAAGTCTGAAACATTATTACCTAAAGGAGTAATTGCGCCCAGGCCTGTAATAACAACTCTTCTCATAAATCAGTGATTAGTAAATAATGCTTTGTCTCTTAATGCTGGTTGAATAAAATTCTCACTTTATGGTTGCCTAAAGGCAGTTTGAGTGTAAACCTGTTTTTGCTGTCGGAAAACATCAACGGTGCATATACGGTATTATCAATTTTAACTTCCAAAGGTTTTTTATCGACAGTAATATAACACGGTGCAACATCCTCCATGTAATTAAGTTCAAATGAACCTGGTGAAAAGTTTGCAGAGAGAAGTTCACCCGATATCATTAATAAATTTGCAATCCCGGATTTATTCTTATTAGTTGTAAATACAAGATTATGTTCACCGGGGGGAACAGTAATTTCTATTCCGTCTCTTGCATACCAGGGTTTCCCATCCATTTTAACTTCCAGTCCGCTTATTCCTGAATTTATCATTACTGTTTTTGGTGATACCACTTTCCAAAGGTTATTTGAAACCTCGGATAATTTTGTGTCATGGGCAAGCACAGTGCTCAAATTTGCAAAATCGTTTAAAAAAATTGCATCCTCGGAATAAAACGTTGGACGGCTCCTGCTAAGATTCATGTTATATGCTATCTGTCTAATTTCTTCACCTGTAGGTTTTTCGGAAGGGAAACCCCCAAAACCCTTTTCATGACTAGCGACGACGTTACAATCGAAAACAAGTTCATTTTCAGGTTTTATATATTTTCTGTAAAACCTGCCCATCTGATCATAGCGGCTTGGTGTAGTTCCCCAGCAATTTGAAGGATCTTCAACCTGTAAAGTCAATTTATATGTTCTGTATAGTTTAAGGGCATTCCGGGTGTCTTCGCCAATATTGTCGGAAAGTTCAGGTGTAAGACTCACATCAATGACGGTCAGCATCAGTTCAAAATCTTTTTTTCTGGATTTAACTGAAGACAGGTAATTAAGCATTTTTGTTTTCCGGCGCATGCACAGTTCTTTCCTGTAATCCGCAAATTTCCTCCACCCTGCAGCATCTGTTTTCCAATAATGTGGACTTGTTTCATCAAAAAGATAATACGGATCAAACCCTGCGAGTTTATTAAATTCCTTTCTGACGATCTGGTTCATAGGTGTAAAATTCTCAGGATACTCAGGTCCCACCGGAGAAGGTTCAAAATAAAGCTCAGCAAGGTTTACCCCGTCCCAGTCATGATTCATAAGAAGCTTTTCAAATTCCTTATATACAGCATTTAAACAATTCGTGTCTTCTAGGTTCATAAGGAAACGCCAGTCTATATTTGCATCTTTCAGATAGGCTGTTTTTTCCCTCCACTCAGGATGTGCATCCCAGAATGCCTTACTTATCATTGGCGTTTCCAGCCAGCAGCATACAATTATACCATTGTCATGACAAGCCTTTATCAATTTCTCATATTTATCGCTGTCTTCAAGGTACCACCCTGAGGCATAAATTCTTTTAATGTTATATTTTCTCCAGTGGCTTGCCAGGCTATCATAGCTTAAAGAATCATTTTTCATGGCATCGTCATAAAACATCTCAGACACTCTCCTGGAGGTGAGCCTTTTTATTCCGAATACATTGCTTAAGGTTTCAATTAGGTATGGAAAACGGGAATAACCTTTGTCAGTGTTTGGATCGAAAAAGGCAGAATAATAAACAATTTTTCCTTTACCTATTCTTCCTTTAACAGCTATAGCCGAACCCGTGGAATCTGAAACGCATAACGGGACAAACACGCTGTTTGCAATATCAACTGGCTGAACAACAGCAGGAACGTTCCAGTAAAGAAGGTTATCCTTAAACTGGAGATCCCGAATCCTTGTAACCTTGACACCTGATTTTTGTATATTGATATTTAAATAAATATTTAAGTTGGAGACTCCGTCAAATAATAGATTTGTTCCTGACGTGACAGCCTTTTTTACCAATTCCAGATCCTTCGGATTGAGCTCCTTAGCAGATGAGCAGGGAATAACAATCAAATCATAACCTGTTAAATCGGTCAGAGATATTTTATCACTTGCAATCTCATTAAAACCAAGCCCTGAAATAAAGAGGGAATTTTTCAATGATGCCACATCGTTTTTTTCCTGTGTGGAAGCATTTACATTTGATGTATTTAAAAATAAAATTTTAGATATATGATTTAGTCCTTCCGGAGCATTCTCCCCGCTGGAATTTTTACAATCATAAAGGATAAAGGTTATCATACTAAAAAGTAAAATAAATAGCTGGTTTACTTTAAGTAAATAACAAGGTACGGTAACAATTTTACGGATTATCATAACTGAAATTTTAATATTTAAGGTTAAAAGTAATTTATTTTTCCCTCCCCTCCTACTTATCTGCTTTTATCTTAAAGGACAACCTGTGCAATGGTGAAATTCCGTATTTCCTTATTGCCTCCCTGTGATAAGAAGTCGGATATCCTTTATTTTTATTCCATCCAAAAAAAGGGTATTTTTCATGCATCTGATCCATATATTCATCCCTGTGTGTCTTCGCCAGAATTGAAGCAGCCGCTATCGACAGATACAGGGAATCACCTTTTATAATGCATTTATAACTTATTTCCTTAAATGGAATAAAATAATTCCCGTCTATTATCAAAAAGCCAGGTTGCACCTTTAATTGTTCAATAGCTTTGTGCATGGTAAAAATTGAAGCCTTAAGTATATTATGAGTATCTATAAAATTGTTATCAGATTGTTGTACTGACCAGGCAACAGCTTCCTTTTCAATTTCTTTTCTTAATTCCTTTCGTTTCGTTTCCTTAACCAGTTTAGAATCGTTTATCAGCGGGTTTAAATAATCTTTTGGTAAAATTACTGCAGCAGCGAATACAGGTCCGGCAAGACAGCCACGTCCCGCTTCGTCACACCCCGCTTCTAAATACTTTGTCTGATACGAACCTAATAACATGCAGATTAGCAAAAAGTAGTAAGTAATTATTAAATAAACGGCATCTTAGAACCAGGCACTACATACCGTGTATACACTTCTCAATAGAATTCCAAAGTTTTAATGCTGAGTCGTCCCAGCTGAATTTTTTACATTGCTTGAGCCCTTTTTCTATTATACTAAGGCGAAGCTGATCATCTGTGGATATCCTATACATAGCATTAACTATCATTTCGACATCTGCCGGATGCACATAAAGTGCAGCCTCTCCCGCAACTTCAGGCAGGGATGTAGTGTCTGAACAAATTACCGGCACGCCTGAGTTCATAGCCTCAACAATAGGAATACCAAATCCTTCAAAAAATGGAATAAAAACCAAAGCAGCAGCACTACCAAGGACTTTTCTTAATTCTGAGGTCGGGAGCCTTCCAGTAAAAATTACCTCATGTTTATATTGCATTTGACTATAGATCAAATCAATCTTAGAGGTAAGAAACATTTTTTCACCTACAATTATCAGTTTGTGATTAGTTTGAAACCGCTTTTTAAACTGGTCAAATGAATTCAGCAGGCCACCTATGTTTTTCCTGGGATGAAGGGATCCGACAAACATAAAATATTCGGTACCTCCGGAGTACTTTTCCTTAGTCGCTTTTATTTCGTCAGCGTCTAAAGGTTTAAATCCCTTGTTTGCTCCGTTATATACTACATCCACCTTGTCTGCATTTATCTTAAAACTTCTGCAGATATCCTGTTTTGAAAACTCTGACACAGTGACAATGCGGCTGGCTTTGCGGGCAAATTTTGGAAAATAATGACCGTAATACCATCTGTAGGTTAAAGGTAAATCCCCGGGACGATGGTAAAAATTTATATCATGAATGACAGGTAACTGGGGAATATTGGTAGTTAAACTCAGGTATCCGTCGGGTGATACAAAAACATCGGGTTTTATTTTATTCAGTTTAAAAGGAAGCATAAACTCAAACCACAATATCCATAAAACCGGATGACGGGCAGGAGGGTGAATGATTACAGGATGAACATTACTGGCAAAAATGAATTCTTCAGAATAATTTCTGTCAAAAATAAAATAGAATTCATGTTCGGGATGATTTTTTACTATTCGGGAGAAATTTTCAAATATAAACCATCCAATGCCTTCAAGTTTATTTTTTAGTAATAGCCTTGTATTAATAGCAATGTTCATTACAGTTAAAAATTTAACTTTGTTAAATTATTCTCAAACCACCCGATGAAGAAAAAATTTATATCAAATCTGATCCTACTCCTTGTTCTTAACCTTTTAATCAAGCCTTTCTGGGTGTTTGGCATAGATCGTACAATACAAAATATTATAGGATCAACTGAATTTGGTCTTTATTTTTCCTTGTTTAGTTTTTCTTTTTTAATAAATATTTTACTTGATTTTGGCGTCACTAATTATAATAACAGGACAATATCTCAAAATCCGGCGAAAATTAGCATTTTCTTTTTTAATATCGTAACCTTAAAATTAATTCTTTCATTAATTTATATATCCGTTGTTTTTATGTCTGCAGCAGCTTTTGGTTATGACAGGGTTCAGAAGAATATACTGTTACTTTTGGTTATAAATCAATTTCTGGCCTCCTTTATCCTTTACCTGCGTTCAAATATCAGTGGCTTACAATTTTATACCACTGATTGTATATTATCTGTTCTTGACCGTACCATAATGATAATAATTTGCAGTATGGCTATATGGGGGAATATTTTGGGACGTGTTGTAACTATTACAGATTTTATTCATATCCAAACAATATCATATTCAATAACCCTGCTGATAACCTTAACTATACTGATTAAAAAGGCTCCGAAACTTGAGTTTGATATAAATTTTAAAACTACATTTCGTATTCTGAAAGAATGTCTGCCTTTTGCCTTGCTTGTGCTGCTGATGTCTGTTTATAACAGGGTGGACAGTGTAATGCTTGAAAGAATGCTACCTGCCGGAAAAATGCAGGCTGGCATATATGCACAATCTTTTCGTATACTGGATGCATTTGCAATGTTTGCCGTTCTTTTCCCATCTCTGCTTTTACCTATGTTTTCAAAGCTGCTTGGTAATAATGAAGCAGTTGTTCCGCTGATACGACTGTCCTCGCGAATTATTTTTATTTGTGCTTCTTCAGTTGCCATTGCATGTTCGGTTTACAGCAAGCCATTAATATCAGCTCTTTACAGAGAAAACATTCAATACTCATCTGAGGTTTTTTCTATTTTAATACTAAGTTTTATACCTGTTTCGGTAAGTTATATTTTCGGTACACTGTTAACGGCAAATGGAAATTTAAGAATATTAAATATTATTTCTTTTGTTGCACTGGTTGTAAACTGCCTGTTAAACTATTTATTAATACCTGTTTATCAAGCTATTGGATCGGCCTGGATATGTCTGTTGACCCAAAGTCTTGTAGCGGTTATCCAGGTTATTTTTAGTTATCGTACCAGTATATTCGGTTTCCCAAAACCAGATTACTATAAATATTTTGTATTTATTTTGCTTTTAATTTTAAGTACTGTTTTTGTAAATTATATGCATATATCATGGATTATTAAACTGGCAGGCTTAAGCTTTCTGATATTCCTTGCCGGATTTATTTCACAGCTGTTGTCAATAAAACAGTGTATTCTATTTGTTAAGCAACAGGCATGGGATTTTTAGCCACTACTGTTAATAAGTTTTTGATAACTTCTTGTACCAATGACTTTAATAATGTTTCGAAAATCTGATCTTTATGGATATAAAGCATAATAATAAATTTGATTACATGAAGAGAGTGTATCATAAGGAACTAGATCTTAAAAGAATAAATACCAAAGTAATTAAGTTTAATAATAAGGAGTTAAACGCAATAGAGGTCTACTGTAAACGTTACAGGATCAGCAATAAATCGCGGTTTATGCGTGAAACTATTATAACTGCCATTCTGAAGAAATTTGATGATGATTACCCAACCCTTTGGGAGAAAAGATAATGACTGGATATTTATGACAATTTACTGATTACTTAATCTGATTTCACCGGCAAATACAAACGTTCACCGAAAACAGTGTAACTGAAAATTTAATCCATGATAGTTTTGGCACAATAATTGAATAACTTTACAGCTGAAATACGGATATAATTTTTATAAAAGAGACCATTTTGAATAAAAATATTCCTCACCTACACCCGAAAAAAATTAACTCACATCCTTTGATTTTCTCATTTAGGTTTATTATTATTTTTTATGTATTTAATTTTATATTATGCAGGAATTTAAATGCAGGTACTAATGATGTAAACAATCCGGGAAAAATAAGTATAAGCGGTTATATAAAGGATTCCAATAATGGGGAAGCCCTTGCAGGTGCAGTTATATCAATTAAAGAATTAAAGACAGGAACAAGTACAAATCTGGATGGTTTTTATTCAATAGGCTTACCTGCAGGCACATATACTATAAACATTTCGTATGTAGGCTATGCAATGGTTAGTAAGACCCTTAACATTAATTCCAATACAACTTTAAATGTTGAATTGAAACCTGAAGACAAGCAATTGTCAGAGGTGGAGGTGACTGCGGAAAGGCCTGACCAGAATATAAAACAGCCTGAGATGAGCGTTAATAAGCTTGATATTAAGACTATCCGTCAAATACCGGCTTTAATGGGTGAGGTTGATGTACTAAAGGCCATACAGTTGTTACCAGGCGTGTTACCCACTGCAGAGGGAACATCAGGATTTAGTGTCAGAGGAGGAGGTGCAGATCAGAACCTCATTATGCTGGATGAAGCACCTGTTTACAATGCATCGCACCTGATTGGATTCTTTTCAGTTTTTAATAATGATGCAATAAGTGATGTTAAGCTTTATAAGGGTGATATTCCTGCAAATTTTGGAGGCAGGCTCTCCTCAGTACTCGATGTGAGGATGAAAGAAGGTAATGATAAAAACTTAACGGTTACGGGAGGTATTGGTTTAATTGACAGCAGACTTACGATTGAAGGTCCGGTAGTGAATGATAAGACTTCCTTCCTTATCTCAGGCAGGAGAACATATGCGGATTTATTTTTCCCCCTGCTTCCGGATACTACAGTAAAAAAAGCCAAATTAAATTTTTATGATTTAAATGCCAAAATAAATCACCAGATAGATAACAATAACAGGATTTATGTTTCTGCATATACAGGCAGGGATGATTTCGGGGAGAAAGGTCTTGCAGATTTCAGTTATGGAAATACCACTGCTACTATAAGATGGAATCATTTATTTTCTCCTCAGTTATTTTCTAACCTTTCTGCAGTTTATTCAAAATACGATTATGCGCTCACTTTTCAGGTAGATACTTTATCAGATATTTGGAAATCTTCTATACAGGATTTTACACTTAAACTTGATTTTACTTATTACCTGAACCCCAAAAACGAAATCAGGTTCGGTGTTACTTCTACACTGCACAACCTTGTTCCTGCGGATGCTTCAGAGGTAGATGGGACAAAAGTTTTAACAGTGCCATATCCTAAAAACAATGAACTTGAATATGCTGCATATATAACTAACCAGCAATCGATTGGTGAAAATATAATTATAAAGTACGGATTACGTTATTCCATATTTCAAAATATTGGTCCCGGCACCTTATATGGTTTTGATTCCGCATATAATTTAACAGATACAACAAATTATCCCAGAGGAAAAATATTCAATACATATCAAAACCTGGAACCAAGACTTGGCCTGGAATATGTTTT
Organism: uncultured Bacteroidota bacterium; assembly: GCA_963766305.1. Classification (GTDB taxonomy): domain Bacteria; phylum Bacteroidota; class Bacteroidia; order Bacteroidales; family JAAUTT01; genus JAAUTT01. Next base: position 10,627 of record CAVYAE010000006.1, on the reverse strand, counting down.
AAATAAATTCTCTTCACTTAAAGGAAGTTATTGCCGTACAGTTCAATATTTGCAATTAGCTTCCAACTCAAATGGCAGCTTACCGTTAGATATCTGGTTTCCTTGCGATCCGAATATAAAACCGCAAAAGGCTGACCAGTTTTCAGTAGGATATTTTAGAAATTTCCGTAATAATATGATTGAAACCTCTGTAGAAGCCTTTTATAAAAAAATGTATGATGTTATTGATTTTGCGGACAATGCCAACCTCTTGCTGAACCCTTACCTTGACGGAGAAGTGCGATCCGGTCAGGCACATGCATATGGAATGGAATTTTTAATACGTAAAAATGAAGGTAAATTAAGTGGTTGGCTGAGTTATACCTATTCGAGAAGCATACGGCAGATAGCTGGGATTAACAATGGTAATCCGTATCCGTCACCTTATGATAAACCAAATTGCGTTAACCTTATATTAAATTACCAGGTATCAAAACGTACAAGTATATCATCTACCTTTATTTATGCTACAGGTGCTCCTTTTACGGCTCCGGTGGGGTCCATGCCCTTTGGTAACGATGTGGTTGAAATATATGGCAGCCGTAATTCATCGAGGATGCGTGATTATGACCGGATGGATCTGGCTCTTACATTAAAAAACAAAGATCATCCGGGAAGAAAATGGAAGGGAGAGTGGGTTTTTTCTATTTATAATGTTTATATGAGGCATAACGACTGGATTATAAATTTTGTTCCGGATAAGCAAAATGATAACATAATCAGTGCCGAAAGGTATTATCTGCCTTTTGTATTTTTCCCGAGCGTAACTTATAACTTTAAATTTTAAGAATAGTGGCTTTATGAAACGTACATTTATATGTAAATCTTTTTTTATACTTTTTGGTATAACCCTCTTAAGCGGCTGTACCGAAAAAGCCAATATATATACTTATGTTAACGGAAACGACCTGGTGACACTTTTAATTGTTGATGGAGAAATGACCACAGATACAACAGCTCATCATGTTACACTTACAAAATCGGGTAATGTGACCAATACAGGTCCCATACAGGTATTTTCCAATGCAAAAGTGTCAATTACCGATGGAACCAATGTTTTCGTTCTTCATGAAAATCCCCGTCAACCAGGCACATACCTTACAGACAGCAGTGTCTACGGGGTTCCCGGAAGAACCTATACGCTTAACATATCTAATGTGGATTTATATGGAAATGGTGGTAATGAATCGTTCACAGCCACCTCTGTAATGAAAAAAATAAATCCTGTTGATTCTATATTCATATCATTCCTTGTACATAACAAAAATAGTACAATATGGGCTATTGATCTGTTCAGCAAGGATATTGGAGGAGGACTTAATTACTATCTTTCAAAAGCGTACAGAAATGATACTTTACTTACCGACAGCATTCACAAGTACCGTGTTGCAACCAGTGCAAGCTTCAGCGGTGGAGAATACGGAGGATTTCCTGCTATTGCACTTAATGAGAGGTTAACAGAGAATATACTTTACCCTGGAGCTAAAATTACTCTGGAACTGGATGGGATCACAGAAGATTACTATAATTTCATTACCGCATTTATTGATCAGTATTCCCCTAAAAATCCACTATTCAGCGGTCCTTCAGCTAATGTTCCCACTAATGTTTATCCACAAAATGAATCTGCAGGTTTTTTTGCAGTTTATTCCATACAAAGGAAAAGCACAGTTTACAGGTAATGCAAGGTGGCTCTTTTTTAGTATGAATCATGATTATTTGTAATCCAGATTAATTGATCCTCCTGATGTTGACATGTGCACGGGAATGCCTCCGCCATTTATTTGTCCTTTGACTGTATTCCTTTTAGCTGTACCGGTAAAATTAACAAAAGTTGTATTTATATTGTCTGCTGACAGATCCAGGTTAAGGCCCAAACCATTAGGTATTGTGGCGTTGATTGATCCACCGGAGGTTTCAAAATACAAATTTTCAGATAGCTTTATTATTTTTGCCTTTATGCTGCCACCACTTGTATTTGCTTTAACAGATCCGGAAATATCATACAGTTCAATACAACCTCCTGATGTACTTACTTCAACAGGTCCCAGCACTGTATGCAGGTAAATGTTGCCCCCGCTTGTAATGCCTTTAAATCCATTTTTGATGTCTGTTGCGTTTATATTTCCTCCGGAAGTTGATACAACCAGCTTTCCGTCAATATTATCAGTAGATATGTTTCCACCTGAAGTAGATGCATTAAAAACAGCTGATGAATTGCTTATTGAAACATTGCCTCCGGATGTTTTTGCATCGACTGTACCGCTTATGCTTGCAAGTGATATGTTTCCTCCACTTGTATTAATATTATGGTTACCGGATATACCCAATACGGATATATTTCCACCACTGGTATTTAATGTAACTGATGATTTAACAGGCGTTTTTATTGAAAATCCAACACTGATATTATGTTCATAAATTTTTTTGACTTTTATTTCCAGGTTTGAATTGTCATTGGTTATTTCAACTTCTGCATATTCCTTAAGATGATCAAAAGTAATATCGAGTACTTTTCCTCTTTTAGCAACTATAAATGCAACTTCTGCGTCATTATCCGCCCTGCCTGTTGTACTTATATTTCCGCCGGAAGTGGATATCTTTAAATTCAAAGGTTCAGTGACTTTAAAGTTCCGGATGAATGAAAAATCTTTATCACCTTCTTTGCAGCCTTTTGACACATTTGCAAAACTTGCAATGTTATACAATGACGATATTATAATTACAGATGTAATAAAAAATAATTTTATTTTCATGATCGTATTTATTAAAAGGTTATATAGTATTTAATTTTTACAAAATTTTATTATTGCCGGCCTTTTCTAAGGTTAATATTGCCACTCACTGTAGAGAGCTTTACCTCAACTCCTCCGCCATTGATTTGATTATTTATAGTTGTACCTATAATCTGGTTAGTGTTTTTGCCTTTATCAGAAAAATCAAAATCAGATTGTACATTTCCTGAAATTGATTTTAAATGAATATTTGCCTGAATTTTTAAGGGTAATGTGATATCTATATCACCGCTAATTGCATTAAAAGCAATTGGTTCTGTTGTTGTTACCTGTTTTAAAATTGCATTAATATTACCACTGATTGACGACACTGAAATTGTAGCATCCTTATCGAGAACACAATTATTTATTAATACATTACCACTGACCGTTGAGATTATAACTGATCCGTTAATATTTTTTAAATTAATTGACTGACAATTTTTTATTTCTATATCGTTATTCAGATCTGAAACTGACACATCGTTTGATCGCTCGCAGCTGCTTTGTATTTTTAATGATAACATATCAGGCACTTTTACTTTATATTCATGTTTTTTATTAATTGACGGCAAACATGTAACTGTAATTCTGTTCCCATCCTTTTCCATATGAAGGCCTATAGTTGAATTGTCGGTTCCTCCAATGTAAACAGGTTTTGACCCTTTTGAATGACCTGGTTGTGTTGAATCACTATCTCTGTATTTATCTGTTCTGGTAAATATTATTTCTTTACCGTTATAACCTTCTACAGGCAGGTTATCAGTAAAATCTTCAAGTAAAAGTTTATAATCCTTAGTATTTTCAACAGGAATTTTATATTCCTGACTAAAAGTATTCTGGATATAAATTGAAAAGATTAGATATATTAATATCAAATATTTTATTGTCTTCATATTGATTATTAGTTAATTTACAGCAATACCTTGATATTCTTCTGCGCGGCGACTTTCACCTGTTCCAAAGTATTTTTATCATTAATTATTTTATTCATTTTCTTCACTGCCTGTAATTCTTTTTTTTCTGTAAGAATATTCATAAGTACTACCTGTACCAATGGTTCGGTTTGTTTGCCAAGCGATTCAACTAAAGAATCGCGGACCAGCAGGTTATCTGAGAATTTTTCAAGGGTGCAGGCGGCTGCAAGTTTTACATTTACATCCTTATCGTGGTTTAATATGTGAATAAGCATTTGTAAAACTTTTGCATCAGACGATGCAATTTCTTCTGTGTAGCTTATTGCTTTTATCCTTTGACTTGGAGACTCATCTTCAAGCAGAGAAGCTAATAACATTTTTTTCATATCCTTAACTTCAGTTTTTATTTCATCTAATTGAGCAGTAGAATTATTGTGGTATAATTTATTGTAAAAAATACCGTTTAAAAATGCTCCTGCAAGTATTAAAGCGATTCCAGCGGCTATCCTGAACCAGAAAGAACTCCAATTAATCTTAGGTTTACTTTTTTCAGGTTTGGCTCTATGTGTATTATTTTTATTGATTTCAGATTGGAGCATTTGATAAAAATTTATTCGCATAGTTTCATCAGGTTGTTCCAATTCTTCTGCCGATATGGTTTGAAAAATAGTTTGCAGATCAGTCATTATTTTATGGCATTTCCCGCATGATGCCAGATGTTTTTCAATCTCCGTCCTATAAGACTCTTCTATAGTATTTTCAAGATAGTCCAAAATCACTAATTCTATTTCATCACAATTCATATTCATTTTTTATTCCTGATTAAAATAAATTTCCCTTAATTTTTTTATAGCCCTGTGCATTTGTACTTTTATTGCACTAACAGTAGAGTTATTTATTTTGGATATTTCTTCATATTTTAGACCCTGGTAACGGCTTAGAATAATTATATTAAGTTGTTCAGGTTGCAGCTTAGCCATGGCTATATTTAACCTTTCAAATTCTTCTTCACCATAATTATCAGGATGTTCTGTAATATCTTCATTGAAATTATCTACATTCCGGAAACGATCATCTGTACGTTTCTGATCTTTACAATTATCTATATGCACATTTCTGGCCATTTGATAAATCCACGATTTGAAGTTATTCTCAATTTTAAAGGTGTGGCGGTATTTAATTATTCTATAAAATAAATTTTGTGTCAAATCCTGGCTTATCGTTTTATCGTGTGTCAGTTTTAAAAAATAATTATACAATTTCACATGATATCTCTCGAATAGAACTGACAAATGAGTCAGATGTCCATTTTTAACCAGGTCCATTAAAATTTCGTCAGAAAATTCAGCCACTGGAAATCTTTAATTTGTGTTACTATATTGAATACTTCCAATTTAGTATATGGTTACAATACTATTAAGACTTTTTTTACTAATTGTTGTGGATTGACTACACTAAAACAGCTAAGTAGTAGCTATAAGAATAATTATAGAGAATTTTACAGAATGTTGGCTAACAATTTCACATTTCCCTGAATCCAATAATCTCCCTCACATCTTTAAGGGTTTTGGAAGCACTTTCCCTGGCTTTGGCAGCTCCCATTTTTACAACCTCTCTGAGGTAATTTGAGTTGTCATGAATATCCTTTATGCGCTCGCGTATAGGTGCGAGAAAATTTATAATATCTTCAGCAAGTTGTTTTTTCAGATCGCCATATCTTATTTCACAATTATTATATTTTTCATTAAAATAACCGACTGTTTCGGGTTTAGAAACGATATCCAGCATAATAAATAGGTTTTGAATTGCATCAGCTTTAACCTGGTTTGGCTGGGTAGGTCCTGAATCTGTAACTGCTGACATCACTTTTTTTTGTATAACTTTTGGTTCATCAATAAGGTATATCCCATTTCCGTCGGACTTACCCATTTTACCTGATCCGTCAAGACCAGGTACCTTTATAAGCTCTTCTCCAAAATTATATGCTTCAGGCTCGGGGAAATAATCAACTTTATACAAATTGTTAAATCGCCTGGCAAATTTGGCCGAAATTTCCAGGTGTGGCTTCTGATCTTTCCCAACAGGTACTTTAGTAGCCCTGTGAATCAGGATGTCAGCTGCCTGTAATACCGGATATGTTAATAATCCTGCATTTACATTTTCGGGTTGTAACCGTACCTTTTCTTTAAAAGTAGTTGTACGTTCCAGTTCACCTATATATGCATTCATATTTAATAACAAATACAGCTCAGCTATTTCAGGTACGTCACTTTGCACATAAAGTACAGCTTTGTCGGGATCGAGTCCGCAGGCAAGATATTCGGCCAGAACATTTTTAACATTTCCGTGTAAATCAACGGGAGTGGGATGTGTGGTCAGTGAATGCCAATCAGCTATAAAAAAATAACATTTATGCTGATCCTGCATCTTTACAAAATTACGTACTGCTCCGAAATAGTTCCCCATGTGAAGGTTTCCGGTAGGCCGGATACCACTTAATACAATGTCCATCAGATTGTTTATTTGTTTATTTGTTTATATTTTGAAAGGATGAATAAAGTTTAAAGAATTCAATATAAATATCATAAACCTTATAAACCTTTTCATCAGTCATATTATTTCGTAATCAACCATTTACACATTTGACCTGGTATTATTTATTTATTAGGTCAGGTCGAATTCGCATTTATAGTTTATTTTACCGGTGACGCTCATTTGACCTGGTATTATATATTTTTATGGTCAGGTCGAATTCGCATTTATAGTTTATTTTACCGGTGACGCTCATTTGACCTGGTATTATATATTTTTATGGTCAGGTCGAATTCGCATTTATAGTTTATTTTATTGGTGATGCTCATTTGCACATCTGCACATCCACACATCTGCACATCTTTACATCTGTACATTTTCAAATTTAATTTGTCATCCGGTACAAATCTATAAAATAAAATATTGTACATCGAAAAATTCTATTTTTTGGATGCTGGCTTAACAATTAATATATTCGCATTTTAAATATAAATTAATGGAAAGCACCAGGCAAAATAAAGTAGCCAGACAGTTACAAAAAGATTTGAGTGAAATTTTGCAAAATTTTGATAGCTCAGTACTAAAAGGGAAAATGGTTACAGTTACCATGGTACGAATGAGTCCCGATCTCAGTGTTGCGAAAATATACCTCAGTATTTTCCCTTCTCCCGGTAAGGAGCAATTGCTTGAATCGATAAAGCAACATAGCAAACAAATAAGAAATCAGCTGGGTCAAAAAGTCAGAAATCAATTGCGTGTAGTGCCCGAACTGGCATTTAACATAGACGACAGCATGGATTATGCTGAAAGGATAGATCAATTACTTAAATAATAACAAATTAAATGCAATACGATCCAATAAAAAGATACCTGGGAAATATTTTCAATAAGACAACTTTTTTTCGCATACTGTTTTATAAAATACTTGATATAATTTTACTACGTACCTGGCATATAAAAAAAGAAATCCGGGCAATCAGAAAAAACTTACCCATAAATGCAAATATACTGGACGGAGGGTCAGGCTTCGGACAATATACATATTACCTGTCTACCATCTCAAAAAACTGGAATATATCAGCTGTTGACATAAAAACAGAACAGGTGGAAGATTGTAATCAATTTTTTGGAAAACTCGGATTATCAAAACGCGTATCCTTTTTTGAAGCTGATCTTACAAAATATGTCGATCCTGTTAAATTTGATTTGATTATATCGGTCGACGTAATGGAACATATACTGGAAGATACAACAGTTTTTAAAAATTTTAATAATTCCCTGAAACCTGGAGGAATGTTGTTAATTTCCACCCCATCGGATCAGGGAGGCTCGGATGTGGACGATCACAACCATGATTCCTTTATTGAGGAACATGTCAGGGATGGATACAATATGATCGAAATTGAAGAAAAGTTATTCGCTACAGGTTTTAACAGGGTTGAAGTAAAATATTCCTATGGCAATCCAGGCAAAATTTCGTGGAAATTATCGATGAAATATCCCATACTTATGGTAAATAAACATAAATTATTCCTTTTATTATTACCTTTTTATTTTATTATAGTATTGCCATTTGCTTTGATATTAAATTTTCTTGATACTCATTTGTCGCATAAGACGGGGACCGGGCTTATAGTTAAAGCATGGAAGTGAATTAATTGACAATGAGTTATTTGATTTATAAGGTATTGTCGATTTCCCATTATAAATTATTGATTTTTATGGTATCATGGAAAATTGATTATTGATTATTGATTATTGATTATTGATTATTGACAATTTATAATTGATTTTTAAGGTATTGTCGATTTCCCATGATAAATTATTGATTTTTATGGTATCATGGAAAATTGATTATTGACAATGTCATAATTGATTTTATTTGTATTGTCGATTACACCTGATAAATTATTTATTTTAAATGTATCAGGAATAATTGACAATGTAATTATTTATTTACAAGGTATTGTCGATTTCCCATGATAAATTATTGATTTTTATGGTATCATGGAAAATTGATTATTGACAATTTATAATTGATTTATAAGGTATTGTCGATTTCCCATGATAAATTATTGATTATTATGGTATCATAAAAATTGAATAGTGAAAATTAAAATAATAAATTGAAACTTATAATGTGAATTTCCCGCTTTATATAGCTCAGAGATACCTTTTTGCAAAAAAATCACATAATGCCATTAATGTCATTTCAATAATTTCACTGGCAGGGGTAACTATTGGCACCATGGCACTGATAATTGTTCTGTCAGTCTTCAATGGTTTTGACAAATTAATCCAATCCTTGTTCAATGCTTTTGATCCGGATATTAAAATTACTCTGGTTGAAGGAAAAACATTCATCCCAAGTGATACATTTCTTAAAAACCTCTCTGATATAAATGGGGTGGAAAGTTATTCCAGGGTAATTGAAGAAAATGCCCTGGTTAAGTACGGACAAAAAATATATATAGCAACTATCAAAGGTGTAGATCATAATTACATGTATACCAGTGGCGTGGATACAATGATAATTGATGGAAGTTTTGTCCTGCAAAATAAAAATGAAGAATATGCAGTTATAGGACAAGGCATTGCATATTATTTACAGGTAGGCTTGAAATTTGTTAATCCCCTGATTATTTATATTCCCCGAAAATCTGCTTCCATTTCTCTCAATCCCGAAGACATGTATAATCACAATTACATATACCCGTCGGGAATATTTGCAATTGAGGCCGATCAGGACTCAAAATATATTATTGTACCAATACGTTTTGCACAAAATTTACTTGAAGATACAGCATCAATAAGCTCCCTTGAAATAAAACTAAATAAAACAGTCAATAAGAATTTAGTTAAATCTTCAATACAAAATCTGGCAGGAAATAAATTTCAGGTTCAGACCAGGTATGAACAAAAACAGGTCTTTTACAGGATAATGAAATATGAGAAATGGGCAATATTCATGATACTCACATTTATACTTGTGGTTGCTTCATTCAATATAATTGGATCTCTTTCAATGATTATTATTGACAAAAAGAAAGATATAAGTACATTAAATTATTTGGGAGCCAATAAGAGACTATTGCAAAATGTATTTCTTTTTGAAGGTCTTATGATATCTGTGCTGGGTGCAATAATAGGCTTAATAATCGGTTTAATAATATGCTGGTTGCAAATAAGATATGGATTTGTAAAACTACAGGGTAGCGGATCATTTATAATTAATGCATATCCGGTAGCAATAAAACCTTCAGATATTTTATTAATATTTATTACTGTGTTGGTGATAGGATATTTAGCTGCCTGGTATCCGGTACGGTTTATAATTAACAGGTACCTGGTGAATTGATGATAATTACAAATTACTGATGACTGATTAAAATAATCTGGATCCGGATAAAGAGAATGATTGATAATTATAGGTAAATCAAATGTTTCAAACCAACCTCTCACAATTCGATAACAAAACTTATAAGCCAGGAGCTGGTAAAATAAAAGTCCTGTTTTGGTTATTATTAATGTGTTAATTATTAATTCATATATTCTTCCAATTTCCAGGATAAAAATAATTATTATCAGGCTGTTCGGGGCAAAAATCGGGAAAAATGTGGTCCTAAAACCCAAAGTCAATATTAAATATCCCTGGAAGCTTATAATTGAAGATAATGCGTGGATAGGTGAAAATGTATGGATCGATAATCTCGACATGGTTACAATAGGAAGTAATACATGCATATCGCAGGGAGCATTGCTCCTTTGTGGTAATCATAACTATAAAAAGGAATCTTTCGATCTGATAACCGGGGAAATAATAATTGAAAAAGGTGTATGGATTGGTGCCAGGTCAATTGTTTGTCCCGGAATCAGATGTAAAAGTCATTCTGTACTCACTGCCGGATCGGTGGCTACAAAAAACCTTGAAGAATATTCCATTTATACAGGAAATCCAGCTGTTTTTATAAGAAAACGAGTTGCAAATAACTAATATTTAATGAAAATCTCAATCATTACGGTAGTTTACAATAATGTAAATAATATTAAAACAGCAATAGATTCAGTATTGAACCAAACATATAAGGATATTGACTATATTATTATAGATGGCGGATCGAATGATGGTACGGTTGAAAAGATAAAACCCCTGATTAACAATAATACCAGATTTATTTCAGAACCTGATAAAGGGATTTATTATGCAATAAACAAGGGAATTGCATTGTCTGAAGGTGAAGTTATTGGTATCCTGCATTCAGATGACATATTCAACGATAATGAAATTATTCAGAAAATCGCAGATACTTTTAAAGTTGGGGATTACGATGCGGTTTATGGTGATCTGGTATATGTTTCAACGCG
>CAVYAE010000005.1:0-62170 GCA_963766305.1 uncultured Bacteroidota bacterium | reverse complement strand
AAAATATAACACAGAAAAGGTGATACGTTACTGGAAAAATTCAATATTTTAGGTTACTAATTTTAAGAAAGGATGGATGCCTGCTCACCCTACACTTTTTATGAAAAAAGCTGTTTATGATAATTTTGGAATATTTAATAGAGAGTTTAATATAAGCATACGATTATGACTTTATGCTTAGAACACTAGGCAACGGTAACTTAATTGTTATTACCTGCCTTTGGTAATAACAAAGATGAGAATAGGCCTGTGAGCTTTCGAATAAGAGCATAAAAAATATCTGGAGTAAAAAGCTATGAAAACATCGGAGGCACTATCCGTAAAAATAAGGTTGGAGGAATAACAGTACTTTCACGTAAAAATACTTCCAAATTAAAACAGTTTATTTTTAAGCATACTTATTCCTGAGATTTATCTATTACCGACTATTTTTACCTGGCTAATTCTTTCCAAACCAGAGCACTGGCTCCCATAACAGCAATGTTTTTATCCTGCAATCCTGAAGGCAAAATATTTATTTTATTCCTGTAAATTGGTAAAAGATGCTTCTTCGAAACTTTCAATTGTTGGTTTAAATAATAAATCTCCGGATTTGGCCAGGCCTCCAAAAAGAAAAATAGCTTCAGGACTGCTGAAAGCAACTGCATCGGCCAATTTGGATCCAAGTATTCTTCCAGTGTATTCAAAAGCCTTTAACGCAACAGGATCATTACGGAGTGCGGCATCATAAATTTTTTCCGAGGTTAATTCATAATAATTATACTGCCGTAATTCACTTTCGTCAACCATATCACACATTAGTTCAAAGGCTGTTCTTTTCATTCCAGAAGCGCTGCAATATGCTTCAAGACAACCTTCTTTCCCACAACCGGTATTTTCTCCCGTAGGGTTCAACCAATATGTGACCAAGCTCACCAGCAAAACCATCATGTCCATAAATCATTTCACCATTTGAAACAATGCCGCTTCCCAGACCTGTGCCAAGAGTAATAATTATATAATCTTCATTCCTATAGCTCCGCCATAAAGACCTTTACCGATGGCAGCTGCGTTGGCATCGTTAGTCAAAACCATAGGAACATTATAATATTTTTTAAAAAGCTCGCAAAAATGAACAACCCCTTTCCATTTAAGGTTAGGTGCATATTCTATTGTACCTTTGTAATAATTGCCGTTTGGTGCTCCAAAACCTACACCTTTGATTTCAACAGTTCCTTTTATTGGAATAACAGCACTTTCTATAGATTCATAAAGAGCCTTTTGGTAATCGACTACATTCTCATAAGTGTCGGTATTTATTGATCCTTCTATTACCAGATTGCCTTCCCGGTCTACCAAACCATACTTTGTAAAAGTACCACCAATATCAACTCCAATAACTACCTGTTTCATAAGATTTTATTTATTTAATACCTGAAAAATATTTAAACCCGACAAAGTTAAAAAAATACTTTAATTGTATACCTGATTACTATATATTTAAGTAAAATTATTAAATTAGCTATCTGATAAATACTTAAAAGGCCATGATTAAAAACATTATTGTACCGGTCGATTTTTCGAAAGATTCATTGAAAGGACTTGAACTTTCTTTACTTTTTTCAAAAAAAATTTATTGCAATATTCAAATGGTTTATGTTCAAAAAAAAACTACAGGGCATTTTCCAAGTGAGATTCGTGAGGAGTACAATTTTGCAAAGGAACAATTTGAAAAAATCATATCCGACCATCTTTATCTGTTGGGAAATAACTCAAAATTAAGGTACATAATTAAAAAAGGCCCTAAGGTTTATGAAGAAGTGGTTAATCAGGCCGAATCCTATAAAGATTGCATAATTACTACTTCAACGCACGGAGCATCAGGATTTGAAGAATTTTTTATTGGAAGTAATGCTTTTAAAATTATTTCCGCAACTACCGGACCGGTAATAACTATTCGTAAAGGAGAAGTCCCTTCATCAATAAACAGGATTGTGTTGCCTATAGATAATATGCCCGAGACAAGACAAAAAGTTCCAATGACGGCAGAAATAGCTCAGATATTTGATTCAGAAGTTCACGTAGTTAACGTACTGACAACAAAAAACATGAAAGTGGAAAAGCGGTTAAGTGCATATTCCAAACAGGTATCAAACTTCCTCAAAGGAAAAAATATCAGAATAGTTAACCATACCTTAACAGGCAACAATGTAGCTGATATGACTGTGGAATATTCAACTCTAATCGAAGCAGACATGATTTCAATAATAACTGAACAACAAAATAGCCTTACTACCCTTATTCTTGGAAACTATGCACAACAGATATTGAATAAAGCTGTTATTCCTGTGTTGAATATCACACCCCGGGAAATTCAAATCAAAGGTACTTTCAGTACTTTTGGAGGATGATGTTACGATGTGCTGTTTTTATTTCAGGTACCAGGTTTCAACACTGTCCCAATTAGACCTGACAGTTATTATTTTTTCAAAATATTCCACATGTTCGGGTTGAATGCGCTTGCCAAAGTTACCAGTGTCCCATTTGCGGTTATTATTTCTATCATAAATTGCTTTAACTTTATATTTCCCCGGATCCAGAAAGTCGAATAATACTTTACCGTCAGAGTCTGTATATTTTTCTTTAATTACATTTTCATCTTTCCCCAATATTTGCAGAATAGTGTGTTGTTTAACATTTTGCATATTAAACGTTAATGTTCCATAGTAATCATCCTTCTGAGTCCTGAATTTAATTCCTGTAGAATCGCTTATATTATTGTATATACTTGTAAATGCACCGGAATCAGCAATTAACAAATATTCGGTTTTAGGTTCCATATTAAAATAAAGCCAGTATTTTCTTATAAAATCAGAATCCTTTTTCAGGGTGTATTTTAAGGCAATTTTTGTCGCTTCCTTGGTATCTTCCTTTTTAAAGAAATGGATTTTTGTTGTATCTATAGTCTGCAGCGGCATGGTAGCAGTTAAAAAAACTGTTTTGTTAAGGTCGATCCCCTCCTTTTTATCAGCAGGAGAACTAATTTTGAAATCATTAACTCGTTTTTTGGAGGAGTCTTTTTTGACTTGTTTACTAACAATTCTTTTTTTTGCTGTCAAAAGAATAGTATCGTTTATAATTTTCATTTGCCCTATGCTATCAGGTCTGGAATAAGTAATTATAGTTTTCAGGGTATCCTTGTGTATTAAAGCCGTGTCTGTGATCCAATAAATTGCAGAGTCTATTATAATTTTACTATCCTGTATAAACCATTGCCGGGCTGAAAAATTTAAAGGAATAATTTCAACCGAATCGTAAGGTACCCTGTTAAATTTAAGGCTGAATTTATAAATTTGAGGTCTGTCGTATTTTGATAAATATTGTTTCTTATTATCTTCTTCAAATGAAAATAACTCAATCTGAGGTTTGAGATAAGGTAATACCTTACGAAGGGAATCAAATTTAGCTGTGTCCTTTAAAACCAAGCTGTCCGGTGGAACATAGTAGCTACTGTCAAGCCTTATCGCAGTATCGGAAAAAGCTATAGACTCATTTGGAAGATCAAACAAATAGTTTTGGTTGGCATCCTTTAAGGCGAAAATCATATATGATCCCTCACGCAGATGTGTTAAATTAAAATAACCATTCTCATCAGTTTTAGTGACATAATTTGGTAAGGTTTTTCTCGGAATTGAATCTTCAAATCTGTCGTACAACATTACATACAAACCATCCTTGTCAGGGGTGTGATCAAAACTTTTAACCACCCTGCCTCTCAATGACAAAGAATCGACAGTATTTCCAGTTGAAAAAACAAATTCAAAATGTTTTAGTACATTCCCTTCATTTAAATCCTGGACAGAATTACCAAAGTAAAATGTGTAAGTGGTGTTGGCTTTAAGTGTATCTTTCTCATCTAAAATTATGGTTATACTTTTATTACGCTGTATAATTGATGGTTTTTTCTTCAGGGGAGGTGAAATAACCAATTCTTTTGCTATGTCTGTCTGTTTAAGGAATTCATCAAAAGTGATTTCAATACGTCTTCCTTTGAAATTCACAGAATTTATTGCCGGAATGCTTAAAGCCAGTTTAGGCGGTGTAATATCTTTTGGACCACCAACAAGAGCGGAATTCATATTTGCACATGAAATAATAACCAAACCGGATATAATTATAATAAAACAGTATATAAAAACCTTTGCCATTTATTTAGCCGAATTTAATATTGGAGCCGGGCGCCAAAACCAGCAGCCAAGATAAAGAAGTTAAAATTAATATTTAAAATTAATACAACATAAAATAATACTTAAACAGATTTTACATTCAGTTAACCTAAATTAAAACCTATATCAAATCATAATAATAATGTTTTATTACCTTTGTGGTTACTGTTAACTGTATTTATATGATTCTTGATTTTATAAACTGGAATGTAAGTCCTGAGATATTCCATTTAAATGTACCTGCAATAGGTACAATATCTGTTCGTTGGTATGGTCTGCTCTTTGCTTCATCATTTTATTTTGGTTATTTGTTATTTACAAGGTTTTTTAAAAAAGAAAACATACCTGTTGAAGTTTTAGACAGGCTTACCATTTACATGGTAATAGGAACAGTTGTAGGGGCAAGGCTAGGCCACTGTCTTTTTTATGAGCCTGATTATTATTTGAGTAACCCTATTGAAATACTTATGATTTGGCATGGCGGACTTGCAAGTCACGGAGCTGCAATAGGTATTTTACTTGCTTTATATTTATTTTCACGTAAGGAAAAGCGCTCATTCTTATGGGTTGTGGACAGAATTGTTATCACTGTTGCCCTAAGTGGTTTTTTTATCAGAATGGCCAATCTTATGAATTCAGAAATTTATGGTCATGAAACAAGTTTGCCCTGGGGGTTCATTTTTATTAAAGCAGGAGAAACAGTTCCAAAACATCCGACTCAAATCTATGAAGCTTTATCGTATTTAATAATTTTCTTTTTCCTTTTAAGATATTATTACAAACATGATGGGAAACCTAAAGAAGGAATGATATTCGGTATATTTCTTATAGTTTTATTTTCAGCCAGATTTTTAATCGAATTCATTAAAAACGAACAGGTTGATTTTGAAAAATCTATGCCAATCAATATGGGACAAATACTTTCAATTCCTTTTATAGTTGCCGGTGCTGTAATTATATTCTTTGTTCTGAGAAAGAAAAATTCTATCAGGGAAACTGAAGGCGGAACCAATGAATCGGGAAGTAATGGTGACAGGTAATTTAAGATTTTAGATTTTAGATTTTAGATTTTAGAATTTAGATTTTAGAATTTAGATTGAAGAATTTAGATTGAAGATTTTAGATTGAAGATTTTAGATTGAAGATTTTAGATTGAAGATTTTAGATTGAAGATTTTAATTAAAGAATATCAAATGGACAATCGTTGTTCGAAAATTGTCAAGTCCTGGATCTTATAATTATAATATATAAACATTAGATAATATGTATAAAGTAGTATTACTGCGTCATGGTGAAAGCACCTGGAACAAGGAAAACCGTTTTACAGGTTGGACTGATGTAGATTTAAGTGAAAAAGGCGTTGAAGAAGCTATAAGTGCAGGCAATGTACTTAAAGAAAATGATTTTATTTTTGACCTGGCCTACACATCGGTACTTAAAAGAGCTATTAAAACCCTTCACTATGCACTTGAAGGTCTTGACCTTATGTGGATACCTGAAATAAAAAACTGGCGTTTGAATGAACGTCATTACGGTAGTTTACAGGGTCTTGACAAGTCTGAAACAGCGGCAAAACATGGAGAAGAAATGGTTAAAATATGGCGTCGCTCCTATGACGTACCCCCACCCGCCCTTGAACATTCTGATCCCAGATATCCGGGTAATTCACCTATTTATAAAGATCTGGACCCGAAAGAAGTTCCGGCAACCGAATGTCTGAAGGACACTGTTGCACGTTTTGTTCCTTATTGGGAGCAAACTATAGTACCTCAGATCCGTAGCGGTAAAAAAATAATTATTGTTGCCCATGGCAACAGTTTGAGAGCCTTGGTTAAATACCTGGATAATATATCAGAAAAAGACATTCTTGAATTAAACATTCCAACTGCTATGCCTTTGGTTTATGAACTGGATGCTGATTTAAAGCCCATAAAACATTATTACCTGGGAGATCCCGATAAGGTGGCTAAAGCAATGGCTTCAGTTGCAAATCAGGGCAAGGCTAAGTAATAATAAATTTATATGTTTCAGGAAATTCTGGATAATACCCTGAATAAAACGTTTGAAGTATTATATATTATAACGTTAATATTCACAGTTATACTTATTATTCAGCAGAAAGGTGATCCATTAAAAACTATTTCCTGGATACTGGTAATATTTATGTTACCGATAGTGGGTATTGTACTGTATTTCATATTTGGTAAAAATTTCAGAAAAGAAAAAATTTTTTCCCGGAAAGGTCTCACTGATCTCGAACATATTAAGGTATTAAGCCAAAACCAGTTTTTAAATCTGTCACGGGAAAATTTCTTTAAAAATGAAAAGCTTCAGAGTAAGGTCAATATTATGCGTCTGTTGTTAAACAGCAGTAAGTCATTACTTACCGAACATAATAAAGTTACTATTCTTCAAAATGGGAATCAAACATTTAAATCCCTTATTCAGGCAATTGAAGATGCAATGCATCATATTCATCTGGAATATTATATCATTGAGGATGATAACATTGGCAATATAATCAGGAATTTGTTAATTAAAAAATCACAGCAGGGAGTTAAAATACGGTTAATATATGATGATGTAGGGTGCTGGAGTCTTCCAAATCATTTCATTGATTCATTAACTGATGCAGGAGTTGACGTCTACCCGTTTCTTCCTGTCCGGTTTCCGTCACTCACCAATAAAGTAAATAACCGTAATCACAGAAAAATAGTTGTGGTAGACGGTAAGGTCGCATTTATGGGTGGTTTGAATATTGCCGACAGGTACCTGCAGGAAAATGATAAAATCGGTATTTGGAGAGATACGCATCTAAGATTTGAAGGAGAGTCAGTGGGCTCCTTACAGACAATATTTTTAGTAGACTGGTATTTTGTCAGTGATGAAATAATTAATAGTCAGGAATACTTTCCTGCACCGGATACCGGAGATTATCATTTGGTTCAGATAACTGCAAGTGGTCCCGATTCAGACTGGGCAAGTATTATGCAGGCTTATTTTGCTGCTATTGCCAGCGCAAAATCATTTATTTATATATCTACTCCATATTTTTTACCAAATGAAAGTATTTTAACTGCATTGAAAACAGCATCTCTAAGTGGACTGGATGTAAGGATAATATTACCCTACAAATCGGATTCAAAAATCGTTTTTTATAGTTCCCGGTCGTATGTTACCGAATTAATTGAAGCCGGTATTAAAGTGTATTTTTATAAAAAAGGATTTCCCCATTCAAAACTGTTAATTGTAGATGGAGTGCTGAGTTCAGTGGGAACAGCAAATATGGATATCAGAAGTTTTGATCAGAACTTTGAAGTGTCTGCACTTATTTATGACGAGGCAATTACTGCCGAATTACTGGAAAAATATTACCTTGATCTGAATGGAAGTATTCAAATAACCCAGGAAGAATGGGAGAAACGATCAAAAGGGGAACAACTTGTTGAATCAGTAGCCAGAATATTCAGTCCATTATTATAATTAATATTGCAACTTATATTTTTTTATTTAGTCTGAAAAATTGTTTTTTTTTATTAATTTAGGTATACTTTTGAAAAATTTTTATTACAGATTACTATAAAACTTTAAATAAAGTGGTTGTTTATATTTAATAAAATGATTATGTTGTCATTACATCCATATTTTTCGGTTTTATTTAGCCTGATTGTTGCTTTTGTTATAGTTTATATTTCGATACCATCAATTGTAACAGTTGCCTACACTAAAAAGTTGTTTGATGAGCCTGGTCTTCGTAAAAGCCATCAGGTGAGGATACCTAATTTGGGGGGGGTAGCTATTTTTGCCGGTATAATAATTTCAACGGGCTTATTTGCCAATTTTAAGGTTTCCGGTGAGCTAATGCCTGTATTAATTGCCATTGTTGTTATCTTTTTTATTGGTATAAAGGATGATATACTGATAATAGCACCTGCCAAAAAATTATATGGGGAGTTGATTGCTGCAATTATTGTAATTGGAATTGGCAATATCCGTTTTACAAGCCTTCATGGGTTTCTGGGAATAAATGAAATTAATTATATACCTAGTTTGATATTGACTGGATTTGTGGTGGTGGTTCTCACAAATGCATTTAATTTAATAGATGGTATAGATGGTTTGGCGTCAACCATAGGCATGGTAGTTTCTTTGACTTTTGGCTCATGGTTCATGTTAACAGGTTTTTATAATTATGCAATTCTTTCTGCAGCCTTGTTAGGTTGTCTTATAGCTTTTTTTGGTTTTAATGTTTTTGGCAGGAAGAACAAAATTTTTATGGGAGATACCGGTTCTCTGATACTAGGATTAATAATGAGTATACTCGTAATTAAATTTAATGAGGCCAATATCACCTACCAAGGTATATATTCCATTAAATCAGCACCTGCAGTATCTTTTGGAATACTTATTGTTCCACTGTTCGATACGATGCGAGTATTTTTACTTCGTATATTAAGAGGGCAGTCACCATTTCATCCTGATAAGAATCACCTGCACCACAGAGTATTGAAACTTGGTTTTTCACATATAGAATCAACGGCACTTATCACCATTGTAAACATATTCTTTATCATTATGGTGCTTACATGTCAGTCAGCAGGATTAATATTCCTGATGTTTTTAAACTTAACTATGGCTACCTTTTTTACTATACTGACAGAGTTTTTTATAAGAAAGCACAATATACACGAGCATATTCAATCCTGAAATTTATTTGCATGATTTAAATATATTTTTGGGATTTTAAATTTATGTAGTAATTTAGCCTCCGATAAGTGGAAAAATTTGATTTGATTGCAACCACGGAAAAAAATGCTAAACCGAAGTTCGTGTAATCATAAATTATCTTCCATTCTTCAAAGTATTTATTAATAATTTATTAGAATTTATGGGATATTTATTTACTTCCGAGTCCGTTTCTGAAGGACATCCGGATAAAGTGGCTGATCAGATTTCTGATGCCTTATTAGATGAATTTTTACGCAGTGACCCCGATTCAAAGGTAGCGTGCGAAACACTTTGTACAACGGGCCTTGTAGTTTTAAGTGGTGAAGTTCGTACTAAGGGTTATGTTGACGTTCAAAAAGTTGCAAGAGATGTTATAAGAAAAATAGGGTATACTAAAGCCGAATATATGTTTGACAGCGAGTCATGCGGAGTAATTTCTTCCATCCACGAGCAATCCGCAGACATTAACCAGGGAGTGGTACGCTCAAATGATGAGGAGCAGGGTGCAGGTGACCAGGGAATGATGTTCGGTTATGCAAGCAGGGAAACGGATACCTATATGCCACTATCACTTACTGTTTCGCACGCCCTGCTTTTGGAACTTGCCAATATAAGACGGTCAGGCAAGGTCATGAAATATCTCCGTCCTGATGCGAAATCACAGGTTACCATAGACTATGATGACGACAATAGACCAAGAAGTATTCATACCATAGTTATATCTACCCAGCATGATGACTTTGACACTGAATCAAACATGCAGGCTACAATTAAAAAGGATGTGCAAAATATTCTGATTCCTCAGGTAGTTGCCATCTTACCCGAACGCATAAGACCACTATTTAATTCAAAATACGTTCTGCATGTCAATCCGACCGGAAAATTTGTAATTGGAGGTCCACATGGAGATACAGGGCTTACAGGCCGTAAAATAATAGTAGATACCTACGGTGGAAAAGGTGCTCACGGCGGAGGTGCCTTCTCTGGAAAAGATTCCTCAAAAGTAGACCGATCCGCAGCATATGCTGCCCGTCATATAGCAAAGAACCTTGTAGCTGCAGGTATTGCAACAGAGGTGCTTGTTCAGCTTGCTTATGCCATTGGTATTGCACAACCTGTTGGTATATATGTAAATACATATGGTACATCCAAAGTTAACAAAACAGACGGGGAAATTGCTATGACCGTAGAAAAGTTATTTGATCTGCGCCCATATGCGATAGTAAAACGTTTTGGATTAAAAAATCCTATTTTCCTTGAAACGGCAGCTTATGGTCATTTTGGCCGGGAACCGTTTATCCGTAAGGTGAAATTCTATACCGACGGAAATGCTAACGGGGCTTCAGCCTACGAAAAGGATGTGGAATTCTTCGGTTGGGAAAAACTTGATTTTGTTGACCAGATAAAAAAGGCCTTTGCAATTTAGTGACTGGCTCTATTTTGTAAGTTCCCTGAACACTTCTTCAAGACTTTTTTCAAGCTTTTGCATTGATAATACTGACAAACTATTATTAACTGCGAAATTGAAAAGATTTTCCCTAAAATCAATCTCCTGGAAATTACTTAATATCCAGGTTTTCTCATTTACTTTTAATACTTTCTGAACATTGGCAATACCCGATAAAGCAGTATCATCAATTACCCGGTTGAGCTCCACAAGAACGGAAAACTCCCTGGACTCTGTTTTAAGATATATATCTTTAGCCTTTTCATCGGCCACTATTTCACCTTTATTTATTATCACAATTTTATGACAAATGGCTTCCACCTCCTGCATAATATGTGTAGACAAAATGATTGTCTTACTTTTACCAGCCTCGGATATTAAGCCCCTGATCTCAACAATTTGATTTGGGTCAAGGCCGGATGTGGGTTCGTCAAGGATAAGTACCGACGGGTCATGAATAAGTACCTGGGCAAGACCAACCCGTTGGCGGTATCCTTTGGACAAGGCCCCTATTTTTTTATTTTGTTCCCTTTCAAGTCCGGTAAGATTTATTATTTCCTTTACCCTTTCCCGGCAGTTGTTTATTTTGAATATACCTCCGACAAACCCGAGGTATTCTTTAATATACATATCAGTATATAAGGGATTATGTTCAGGCAGATAACCAATATTTTTCCTTACTTCCAGGGACTGCTCCATAACATTGTATCCATTAACTGTTACTGTTCCTGAAGATGGAGGTAAGAACCCGCTAATAATTTTCATCAGGGTCGATTTACCGGCTCCGTTAGGCCCGATAAAACCTACTATCTCGCCACTTTGTATATTAAATGAAACATTATTCAATGCCAATTGTTTTCCATAAAATTTACTTACCGAATTAACAGATATAGACATCCTTTAAGATTTTAAATGATACAAATTTAATGTAAATGTTGAGAGACAGGGCCTCATATTTTAAATTTTAGATTTTTGATTTTTTATTTTTTATTTTGGGTTTTGAGTTTAAATTTTTGATTTTTGATTTTTGATTTTTGATTTTTGATTTTTTATTAAAGAATTTAAGGTATGAATATTATTTATTTAGTTAGAAACCTGAAGGTATTTTGAATATTAAAATGAATTTATACATTTGTGGAACGAACATATTTAAGTTTAAACACAAACACGAATAAAAATATTGTGAGTTCGATCCGACCTGTTGATTAATTTTATATTCGGATGAAACGAGCAATTATATCAAAAAACACAAAATATAATGCAAATAATCAAATGCGGGTTCCACACGACCATATTAAGCAAATTTATTTTCGTGTGAAATTTATAATTAATTATAGTAAAACCTACTTTAATCAAAATATTATGATAACATTCAAAAGACAAGTAACTGTAATAATGTTTGGAATAATTGTGTTTTCATCTTCCATGGTCAATTCTCAAACCAAGAAAGATGCCGCAGATGTATACAACCAGGGTGTGGTTGCAAATCAGAACAAACAAATTGATTCAGCTATTATATATTTTGAAAAAAGTATAGATTTGAGTGAAAAAGTAGGTCTTGATGCAAAAGATGTTAAAGACCAGGCAACAAAAATATTACCATACCTTTATTTCGACAGGGTAGCCCAACTGACCAAGGACAGAAAATTTCCTGAATGCATTGCTGCCAGTAAATTAGCTATAGCTGCGGCTGATAAATATGGAAGTGATACAATCAAAAACGAGTCCTTAAAGATTATGTCCCAGGTTTATAATTCTTTGGGAACTCAAAGTCTAAATAATAAGGAACCAGAAAAGGCTCTATCATATTATGACAGTTCATTGGCAATTAATCCCAACTACACTAAAGCAATCGTTGGCAAAGCAAACGCTTACATTAAAATAGGGAACAATGATAAATTTGCCGAGACTATTGACATGGCCATTAAACAGTATAAAGATCAAAATGACACAACAATGGCGGCCAAACTTGGCAAAGTTGCCAGAGACTATTTCAGAAGTCAGGCCTCAAAGGCAAACCAGGCAAACAAATTACCTGATGCCATATCG
Source organism: uncultured Bacteroidota bacterium (assembly GCA_963766305.1). Taxonomy (GTDB): domain Bacteria; phylum Bacteroidota; class Bacteroidia; order Bacteroidales; family JAAUTT01; genus JAAUTT01. The sequence goes on along the minus strand of CAVYAE010000005.1, from coordinate 49,741 downwards.
GACTTAAATACTGCTGTTAAATATGGGTATGATAAAGATATCTACTATATTTTTGCAGATGTTTATAACAAAGAGAAGAAATTCGATGACGCCCTTACTAATGCTCAAAAAGGTCTGGACCTTGAAACAGGCGATGAAGTTGCCAAAGCCAAATATTACTACCAGATTGGCGTTGCACAGTTAGGTAAAGGTGATAAGGATAATGCATGCAGCTCTTTTAAAAGTGCTCAGTTTGGTGCTTTTGCACAAGCAGCAAAGGCACAGATGATCAATAATAAATGTCCGGGAACCGAACCTCCGAAATAATGTGCTGCGGAGTCCAAATGAAGCCGACCAAAGGATGTGGAATGAACCCGGCCTGTCGATGACTTTTTCTTTGCTCCTTTATTTTTTGGTTATAAAAAGAAAGAAGAACTATTTTATTGCCCATACATAAACTGACCCATAGTCGCAAAGTTGGCTTTTGGGTTAACACACATGACAGGAATTTTTTTGTTATTTGCTATAATCCGCTGTTCACTTGCTCCAAACATATAATCCAGTATAGTTATATACTTGGTAGTAGTGATTAATATAAGGTCAGCCTTTATATTATCAGCATATTCAACTGTTTCCTGAGTAAAATGTTTTGATTTTTCAAGAGAATAAATTTCGTATTCCAAATTATTCTGCATTATAAACCTTATAGCAAAATTTAAATTTGTATTTATTTTCTTTTTTAAGGATTTATCACTGACGGTATATAAAAATAAATGAATTTTAGAGGCAAAGTATTTCCCAAAATAAATAGCCCACGACAATTTCTCCTTATTTTCTGATTTAAAATCTATAGGAAAAACAAGTTTTGAATATTTTTCAGAGTTATAGGGCTTATCCTGAACAACTATAAATGGGACGCTGGAACCTACAATAACCCTTAATGCCGAGCTCCCGAAAATTTTTTGCATTCCTTTTATTCCATGGGTTCCCATGACTACGAGACTTGCTTTATTAGCAGTTGCATATGCAGAAATGGTCTTAAATATAGACCCTTCCAGAAGGATTATATTAGGTTTAATGGCATACTTTTTGCCTGTTTCCTCACATACAAAAGACATTTTATCCTTACGGTTCTGAACTTCTTTTTCAGGTAATTTTGGAGGAATAATATGAATCAATGAAATTTCCTTTTGTATACCCCTGGAAATTATAACAGCATGTTCCAAAGCATATTGAGAAATATTTGTAAAATCCCATGTAACCAGTATCTGTTCAGTTTTATTTTCCATATAATGGAATAGTTAATTGTTTTATAAAAATAAAGCTTTCTTTGGATTTAAAAAAATCTTTATTAAGCAAACTGATAAGAGGGGTTGTCTTAAAAATTATATTTTTGTATTTTGTTAATTGGTTTATAAAATATCTAATATGGAGGCATCAGGAGAGAAATTTAATTCGTGAAATACTTAAATCAGTAAAATACGGTACGGAAGTAACAGTAAAAGGTTGGGTACGTACAAAACGCGGAAATAAAAATATAGCTTTTGTTGAACTTAATGATGGCTCAATTATTCATAATTTACAAATTGTTTTCGAAGTTGCTAAGTTTGAGGAAGAATTATTTAAGAAAATAACCACAGGATCTTGTATTTCTGTAAAGGGTAAACTTGTTGAGTCACCGGCCAGGGTCAAAGTGTGGAAGTAGTGGCCGAATCTGTTATACTTTATGGCTCTGCAAATCCCGATGAGTATCCATTACAGAAAAAGGGGCACAGCATGGAATTTTTAAGGGAAATAGCTCATCTTCGCCCCCGTACAAATACTTTCGGTGCCGTTTTAAGAATTCGTCACACCTTATCTTTTGCGATACATAAGTATTTTAATGATAATGGCTTTTTTTACCTTCATACTCCAATTATCACCGGCTCAGATGCTGAAGGCGCCGGGGCAATGTTCAGGGTTACCACCCTTGACATGAATAACCCTCCAAGGAATGCTGATGGTTCAATTAATTACAGCGAGGATTTTTTTGGTAAACCAACCAATCTCACAGTATCTGGCCAACTGGAAGGGGAGCTGGGGGCGCTGGCTCTGGGGTCTATTTATACTTTCGGACCTACCTTCAGAGCGGAAAATTCCAATACCCCCCGTCATCTCGCAGAGTTTTGGATGATAGAACCTGAGATGGCTTTTTTTGATATAAACGATAATATGGATTTAGCAGAAGATTTTTTAAAGTATCTGATAACCTATGCTCTTGAAAATTGTGCTGATGATCTGGAATTTTTATGCAAAATGTACGATAATGAGCTTATAGACAGGTTAAGATCTGTTTCAGAAAATGATTTTGTTCGCCTTACCTATACAGAAGGAATTTCAATACTTGAAAAATCGGGTCAGAATTTTGAATTCCCCATTTCATGGGGTATAGACCTTCAGTCGGAACATGAAAGGTACCTGGTAGAAAAACACTTTAAACGCCCCGTAATTCTTACCGGCTATCCGCGGGATATTAAAGCGTTTTACATGAAACAAAACGAGGATGGAAAAACAGTGCGGGCAATGGATGTATTGTTCCCTAAAATAGGTGAAATTATAGGAGGATCACAACGTGAAGAAGATTTTGAAAAACTGGAAAAGAGAATTAAAGAATTGAATATTCCGGAGAAAGATCTGTGGTGGTATCTCGAAACCCGCAAATATGGTACCGCCCCTCACAGTGGATTTGGGTTGGGGTTTGAACGTCTTGTAATATTTGTGACCGGGATGGCAAATATACGTGATGTGATTCCTTTCCCCAGAACACCCAAAAACGCTGAATTTTAACAGTGCTTAGTTATTAGTGCATGGTGCACAGGAATATGATAACCCATAACCTGATCACTTAATAACTTAAATGCAACAAATAATATATGTTAAACCAAAAACTTCAGCAAAAATTACTCCAAAAATTATCTCCGCAGCAAATTCAATTAATCAAGCTGCTGGAAATACCCTCTATGCAGCTGGAGCAGAGGATAAAATCAGAAATAGAAGAGAATCCGGCTCTTGAAGAAGGCTCTGATAGTGAGTTCGATGAACCGTTTGAAGAAAAAAACATTGAAGAGGATAAGGACTTCTCGCTGGATGAATATGAAAATACAGAGGACATACCTGCATATAAGCTTAATTCTAAAAATTTCAGTAAGTCAGACTTAAAACCTGACATACCTTTCTCAGTAGGATCAACATTCAAGGATTTTCTGGAAAGTCAGCTAGGGATGAGGGATCTGGATTCAAAAACCCAGGAGCTGGCATTGTATTTAATTGGTAACCTTGATGATGACGGATACCTTAGACGTAAACCCGAAGCTATAGTCGATGACCTGGATTTTTCTATGAACATTCATATTACTGAAGAAGAATTATTAAAAACCTTAAAAATAATTCAGGATTTAGATCCGCCCGGTGTAGGAGCAAGAGATCTTCAGGAATGTCTTATCCTTCAGATTTCTTCTAAAAATCAGAACGACAAGACCGTTGTGGTTGCAACCAGTATACTTAAACACCATTTTGAGGAATTCACAAAAAAACATTATGATAAAATAATGGCTCGCCTGGAAATAAGTGAGGACGAACTTAAAAATGCCATTGATGAGATTATTAAACTAAACCCCAAGCCTGGCGGCACATATTCAGATCCTCATAGTAAAGTAGCTGAGCATATTATCCCTGATTTTATTCTTGAAAACCGTGACGGGGAACTGCAATTAAGTCTTAATTCAAGAAATGTACCTGAATTACGCCTTAGCCGCACCTATTCAGGAATGCTGGAGACCTACAGTAATGGCAAATCAAGTCAGAATAAAAATCAGAAGGAAGCCGTTTCGTTTGTAAAACAAAAACTGGAATCGGCTAAATGGTTTATTGATGCCATTAAACAACGTCAAAACACCTTAATGATAACAATGAAAGCTATCATCGATTTTCAAAAGAACTACTTTCAGGAAGGAGACGAAACAAAATTGCATCCCATGATACTCAAAGATATTGCAGACCGCACCGGGTTAGACATATCCACAATATCCAGGGTTGCTAACAGTAAATACATTCAGACTCATTTTGGAATATTGCCGCTTAAATATTTTTTCTCTGAAGGATTACATACCGATTCAGGTGAAGAAGTTTCCACGCGCGAAATAAAAAAAATACTGGAAGACTGTATTGAAAATGAATCTAAAAGGAAACCCCTTACGGATGATGAACTTTCTGAGATTTTACAAAACAAGGGCTATCAGATTGCAAGACGTACTGTTGCCAAATACAGGGAACAACTGAATATACCTGTCGCCAGGCTGAGAAAGGAATTGTAATAAGTTTATCCGTTAATTGGTTTGCGTTTTTGCGTTTATAAAGTTTATGAGTTTTATGAAGTTTATTAAGAGAAAATTCTTATTTAACACAGCTTTCAAATATATACCTGAAATTTTATCAGCTATACTCCATCCCCTGTTAATGACAACTCTGGGAGTTTACATCCTCCTTTCAACTGCTGGTACCAATGCATATTTACTTGATGCGCAGGATAAATATTTAATAATTACCCTGGTTGCTATTTTTACCTTTATTTTACCTGTTTCTGTTCTCCCTTTTTATTTTTATTTTAAAATTACCTCAACCATAAAATTAAGTACCCGTCAGGAAAGGATTATTCCTCTTATGATTACATCTCTTTTATACTATACCTGTTATATGCTTTTTAAAATCAAGGGGGCACCACACATTATCCAGTCGTTTATGTTTGCATCGGCAATTGCTGTTGTTGCCAATTTAATAATTTCACTTCGCTGGCATATAAGTGCGCATATGATAGGTATCGCTGGAATTATTGGTTTACTGGTAACCCTGGCAATATTTTACCATATAGAAATCCTCGGATATCTTATCCTGGCTATCCTGCTTGCCGGGTTAATAAGTTTTTCAAGGTTAAGCCTTGACGCCCATACTCCGCAACAGGTATATTCAGGCCTGCTGACAGGATTACTCATAACTTTTGTTGTATTATTTTTCTATTAAAACACCGTTAGATTTTTCATTGTTTTTTAATTTGTTAAATCTATCTTTGTGATCTTTTTCTTTTGAAAAATGAATACACAATTTCAGGAGTACAAACAGCTTGATCTATCGAAAATAAACAAGGATATTCTTTCGTGGTGGAAGAGTAATAATATTTTTGATAAAAGCCTGGATTTAAGAAAAAATTCAGGGGTATTTGTATTTTATGAAGGTCCTCCTTCAGCCAACGGCATGCCTGGCATTCATCACGTATTGGCCCGGGCCATAAAGGATTTATTTTGCAGGTATAAAACCATGAAGGGATACCTTGTCGACAGAAAAGCCGGATGGGATACCCATGGCCTTCCGGTTGAAATAGCAGTGGAAAAAGCTCTGGGTATTGTTAAGGATGACATTGGTCCCGGAAAAAAGATAAGCATTGCAGATTATAATAAGGAATGCCGTAAGGAGGTTATGAAATATACAGATCAGTGGGAAGATCTCACTGATAAAATGGGGTACTGGGTTGATATGCATAACCCTTATATTACTTACGATAACAAATATATAGAAACATTATGGTGGTTGTTAAAGCAGCTTTATGGAAAAGGCCTGCTTTACAAAGGATACAGTATACAGCCTTATTCCCCTGCAGCAGGGACAGGCCTGAGCACACACGAACTTAACCAACCCGGCTGCTACAGAGATGAGAAGGACACCACATGTGTTGCAATGTTCAAAGTTATAAGAAATAAAAAATCTGCATTTCTCTTCAATGACACCAACCTTAATGTATATTTCCTGGCCTGGACCACCACTCCCTGGACATTACCTTCCAATACAGCTTTATGTGTAGGGCCAAAAATAGAGTATGTAAGGGTAAGAACTCACAATCCATACACAAAAGAACCGGTAATTGTAGTGCTGGCTAAAGAAATAATGGGTAATCATATTTCATTCGACGGAGAAGAAAACACGTCTGACGAAGTACTGAACTTAAAAAATAAAGAAAGTAAAACCGTTCCGGGAGTAGATCTGGAAGGTATACAATATGAGCAACTTATTCCATGGGTTAATCCCGGCGAAGGAGCATTTAAAGTAATTTCCGGTGATTTCGTTACAACGGACGAAGGAACGGGTATAGTACATATTGCACCTACTTTTGGCTCTGATGACGACAAGGTTGCCAGGTTAAACGGTGTCCCTGCCATGCTACTTATAGATAAAAACGGGAACCGGCAACCAATGGTTGACAGAACCGGCAAATTTTATAAAATCAGCGATCTCGACCCACAGTTTGTGGAGCAGAAAATTGACGCCATACAATATAATATTTTTGCAGGACGTTACGTTAAAAATGCCTATGACAGCACACTAACAGATAATGATAATACACTGGATGTTGACCTGTGTGTTATGCTCAAACAACAAGGCCGGGCCTTCAAAATAGAAAAGTTTATACACACTTACCCTCATTGCTGGAGAACAGATAAGCCGGTTTTATATTATCCGCTCGACTCATGGTTTATCAAAACTACAGCCTTTAAAAACAGGATGATTGAATTGAACAATACAATCAACTGGAAACCGGAATCGACAGGTACGGGCAGGTTTGGAAAATGGCTGGAAAACCTGCAGGACTGGAACCTCAGCAGGTCCCGTTTTTGGGGTACACCTTTGCCAGTCTGGCGGTCAGAAGCTGGCGATGAAGAAATATGTATAGGATCTGTTGCTGAGCTTAAAGCAGAGATAGACAAATCTGTTAACGCCGGGTTTATGATAAATAACCCCCTAAGCCATTTCGTGCACGGGGATTTTTCTGAGGAAAATTATGGTCAGTTTGATTTACACCGGCCTTTTGCAGATGAAATAATACTTGTGTCGGGGAAAGGAAGAAAAATGTTTCGTGAACCTGATCTTATTGATGTGTGGTTCGATTCAGGAGCCATGCCCTATGCCCAGATGCATTATCCGTTTGAAAATAATTCCACCGGCCCGGATAGTTTTACCAAAGATAGAGCCTTCGATAAAGGATATCCATTTCCGGCAGATTTTATCGCCGAAGGTGTAGATCAGACCAGGGGTTGGTTTTTTACCCTGCATTTCTTGCTGTTATGCTTTTCGATTCCGTGGCATTTAAAAATATTGTTTCCAACGGCCTGGTACTCGACAAAAACGGAAATAAAATGTCCAAGCGTCTGGGCAATGCTGTGGATCCTTTCGAAACTATAGAAAGATATGGTACCGATCCGCTGAGACACGGACATGATAACTAATGCTTCGCCCTGGGATAACCTCAAATTCGACATCTCCGGAGTGGACGAGGTGTGCAGGAAGTTTTTCGGCACTCTGTACAATACTTATTCATTTTTTGCACTTTATGCAAATGTTGACGGATTTACCGGAAAAGAAACGGAAATACAAGTAAGTGAACGCCCCGAAATAGATCAGTGGATAATTTCCCTGCTCAATTCCCTTATTAAGGAAGCTGATGAATCTTACGGCGATTATGAACCTACCCGGGCGGGACGTGCTATTCAGAATTTTGTTACTGAACATTTAAGCAACTGGTATGTTCGTCTTAACCGAAAGCGTTTCTGGGTAGGCGCCATGGATAATGATAAGCTTGCAGCATATCAAACATTATATACCTGCCTGGTTACAGTGGTAAAATTAGCTTCTCCGATTTCACCATTCATAACAGAGCAGATATACCGCGATTTAAATAAAGTTACATGCATGGAGAAGGAAGAATCGGTACATCTTTCCTTATTCCCTGAATTACATTCTGAATTAATAAATTCAGAACTTGAAGAAAAAATGGAACTGGCACAACGCATTACTTCAATGGTTCTTGGCTTACGCAGGAAGGTTAACATTAAAGTAAGGCATCCGCTTCAAAAAATAATGGTGTCGATACTTGATGAATCGATGACCTCAAAAATTGAAGCCATGAAAAAAATTATCCTGGCTGAGGTAAATGTCAAAGAACTTGTATTTATATCTGATTCGGTTTTGGTAAAAAAAATTAAGCCAAACTATAAAACCCTGGGACCCAAATTTGGAAGATATATGAAAGAAGTTTCTGCTCTTGCAGGCAGTTTTTCTCAAAGTGATATATCTAAATTTAAAAATGAGGGTTATTTTAATATAGTAATTGATAATAAAGAGTTTAATCTAAATATCGAAGATTTTGAAATACTTTCGGAGGATATACCCGGATGGATCATTGCGACAGAAGGAAAGCTCACCGTTACTTTAGACGTTACAATTACTTCAGAACTTATTCAGGAAGGAATAGCAAGGGAATTTATAAACCGTATCCAGAATATCCGTAAGGATAGTGGTTATTCGGTAACTGATAAAATTAAAATAGAAATTCAGAAAAACGATGCAATATCAGAAGCTATTAATGCCCATCATACTTTTATCACATCGCAAACTTTGGCGCAAAGTATTGATTGGGTAGATTATCTCGATTATACTAATGCTAAAGAAGTTGAAATAGATGATAGCATTAAAACTCTTTTAAAAATTACCCGCGTATAATAATACGCAGATATACAATTATTATTTTTATTATATTACACAAAATTTTAGGTTATGGCAGAAAAAAATAAATATTCGGATGCAGAACTTGAAGAGTTTAAACTTATTATTATAGAAAAACTTGAAAAAGCAAAGCAAGACTACGAATTGCTAAAAAGCGCAATTACACACAGCGAGAGTAACGATACTGAAGATACTTCACCAACTTTTAAAGTGCTGGAAGAAGGAGCTTCGACCTTGTCAAAAGAAGAGGCTGGTAAACTTGCGCAACGTCAGCTTAAGTTTATACAAAACCTGCAGGCTGCACTGGTTAGGATACAAAATAAAACATACGGTATTTGCCGTGAAACCGGTAAATTAATACCTAAGGACCGTTTACGTGCCGTACCACATGCAACATTAAGCATAGAGGCAAAGCAGGGTCAGAAATGACGCGAAGATTTCCTATTATCCTACTATTCCATTTTATTATAAACTAATAAACAACAATTTCTAAATGAAGATTTCCTTAGGCCAAAAAGCTGCGATAATTGTTTTTTTAGTTCTTTTCCTGGACCAGTTTTTTAAAATATGGGTAAAAACGCATATGCTTCTTCACCAGGCGCACCAGGTGTTGGGTGATAAATTTCAGATTCAGTTTATTGAAAACAATGGAATGGCTTTTGGTATGGAGTTTGGCGGTACGGCAGGCAAACTTATTTTAAGTCTTTTCAGGATACTCGCAATAGCTGGTATTGGATGGTATCTTATTTATATAATCAGACAAAAGGTTCATACAGGTTTTGTTGTAAGTATAGCCCTTATTTTTTCGGGGGCTGTCGGGAATATTATAGATAGTGCATTTTACGGAATGATATTCAGTAATAGTACTGATTATCAAATATCCCAGTTATTTCCACATGGAGGAGGGTACTCATCTTTCCTTCATGGTAAAGTAGTTGATATGCTTTATTTTCCCCTTTTTCACGGCCAGTTTCCATCATGGTTCCCGTTATGGGGTTCCGAATCATTTTTATTCTTCAGCCCTATTTTTAATTTAGCCGATTCCTCTATAACTATAGGTGTATTCCTTATTTTGCTATTTCAAAAACGGTTTTTTCCAAAATAGAAAATAATGACTGATGACAAATGACTAAAGACTAAAGTCTTATTGTTTTATTAATTTAAAAGTATTATATATTGTTCAAAATATATTGACATCATTACATCCATCTGCACATCTGCACATTTGCACATTTAATTAGTCATCCGTAATCAGTAAATGTCCATGGGCCATTATCACGATATTCTTGGAATCGCTGAAAATAGTTCTCCCCTAGAGATTAAAGCGGCCTACCGTCGTCTGGCCAAGAGATATCATCCCGATATAAACTCCAGTGCAAATACCTCGCAGAAATTTATTGAAATAAATGAAGCATATGAAGTATTGTTATCTGAAAGCAGTTCCCCTCATCATTCTTCTGATAATTCAGCTTACACAACCCAAAATGAATATTATGAATTTCTTGAACTCTTGCGTAAACAGGCTAAGGAAAAGGCAAGGATACGGTATGAAGCTTATTTGAAGAAACAGGAACGTTACAAGGAAAGCGGCATTCAGGATATAAGCCTGTTATTAAAATACACAGGACGGATATTGGAACCTGTTGCAGGTTTATTGTTAATCGCAATACCTGTTATTATAAGTTTTGCAGAAAATTCTGTTCAACCTTTTTTGTATTTATTTTTTATTTGGTTTATAGGAGTTGTTTTAATCTTTGACACCTATTCGAAACGTAAAAATTATTTCAAACTCGGTAAATTCTATTACTCGTTTAAAAAAATCCTGAGTATTTATAAAAATACCAACAGCCCCTCCGGTGAAAATTGTTTTTATTGTTCTGGTCACAAAGCCGATTCTCAACCATATATTATTAATTTACTTAAGGTTAATAATATAAAATTAAATAATATCGGGCCATTGCAGCATATGGCAGGTTATAACCGTAATAATGTTGAAATAAAAATTCCACGATCACAAAAAGCCTTTATAATTCATTCAATCACTACTTTAATAAAATTAATATCAATATTCACATGCCTTTTATTTTTTCCAACTGACAGCATTATCTGGAGGTTTGTTTTTGGGGCTTTTACCGGGTTTGTTGTATCTTCATTATTGCTGGCGGTAACCGGCACCCATTCCAAAAATGCGTATCTTTTAAGTTATGGCATACTAATAAAATTTTTTATTTGGTTAATTTTCATTACCTTATGCTCACAATTTAATTTTAAGCATTTCAATATTACCACAATAGCATATTTCAAGTTTGCTTTTGTAATGATGATATTTATTGACTCTATATTGGAGCAACTAATAAAAATTCCCGGAGCTCAAATGTTTAAGCCTGTTTTAAAACGATATAGTATAATTGGGGATTATTTTAAGCATAATTATCAGTTTTATCTTGAAGTGCCACTTTGGACTACTATATATCCCTTGATTAAATGGATCTTTTAAAAGAAATTTTGTAATTTTAAAAAAATAATCAATTTGACTTACAATGGAAAATTCATCCATAAGATTTCTTCTGGGATTATATCCTAAAACTAAAAACATTGAGAAACATCGTGCTGAACTAATTAAGGAATTTGATAAAATAAATGAATATGCAAAATCGGAGGAGCTGGCACGATATGAGTATTTGGATAAATTTGTTAATTCTCCGCTTTTTTTGGAACGCAAGGCTTACTATAAAAATCTTACATTTAAGAATTCCGTAGAAAAGCAAAAGGAAGATGAATATTTCAGATTAAAAAATTCAAGTGATATTAAATTCTATTTTAAATACCTCAATTCAAGCAGATATGCAAGGTTTCTCAAAATGGAAAAATCGGATGAACTTAAACATTTCAATGATTTAAAATCACTGGTTGAGTCACCTCAATTTAAAACTATAGAGGCTTATATGAAAGATAAGCACAAATGGGAAAAAACAGAGGAATTTCATAAAATATGCAAATACAGGGACATTATTAAAAAAGAAGAATATATCAACTATTTTAAACTTGTACGATTAAAAGAGTACCCCGATTTTAATAAACATTTAAACACTAATGAAATAGAGCTATTTAAGACTCTGGAGTCTTACGTCAAATCGGAAGAATTTTTATCAGTAAAATCGTCCATGAAGAAAAAATTATTCCGGCAACACGAAGCATTTCATAAATATCTTGAATATAAAAAACTTAAGAAAGACAAGTCTTTACAGAATTACTTCAAAATATTCAACCACAATTTGTTTACAAATTATAAAAATATTCATAATACCCCGGAATTATTTGAATTTTATGAATTAGAAAAATTTGTAAAAAACCCTGAATTAAAAATCAGGGAAAAACAAATTAAAGCTTTGCGGTTTAATAATACGGAGGAATTTAAAAAACTAAAGGAATATAATAATCTTGCAGCTTCTCAGCCTTTTAAGGATTATTTTAAAACCAGTACGTCAGAAGATCTGGCTAATTTTAAGAAATTAGACGGATCGAAATTAATTGATGATTACAATTCCCTTGAAGAATATGTTTTGTCCGATAAATTTAAGGAAGCAAAATTATATCTGCTTGACAGGCATAAATGGGAAAAATCCGATGAACTTAAACAGTATAAAGAGTATAACGTTTTGAAAGGCACCCCTGCTATAAAATGGTATTACAGGCTAAAGGATAATCCGAAATTTAATATATTAAGAACCTGGCATCTGGCATTTGAAGATGATTTTACAAATGGTAAAATCAATAAAAATAACTGGATTACCAAATATTTCTGGGGAGAAAGTGTTTTAAATGATACCTTTGCTTTACCGGATGAAAAACATTTATTTACAGGAGAAAATAACATTAATATAAATGATTCATCCCTGCAAATAATTACCAAAAATGAAAAAGTACAGGGAAAGGTATGGAACGCGGCTTTCGGCTTTTTTCCAAAGGAATTTGACTTTACATCAGGTATAATAAATACTGGAAGCAGTTTCCGCACCAAATACGGAAAGGTGGAGGCTAAAGTAAAGCTCACTTCCACCAGGGGTGTTTTTCATGCCTTCTGGCTGTCAGGAGATATTAAAGTGCCGCAAATTGATGTTTTTAAATTCTATAATAAAAAAATATTATTCAGTACCTGGTGGAGTAATAATTCTAAAGGTATTAATAACGATACGCTGGCATTAAACGGATCCTTGTTTATTAATAAATACCTTATTTATACCATAGAATGGACACCTGATAAAATTGTCTGGTTTATTAATGGTATTGAAGTTAAAGTACAGACCGAAAATATACCGGATGAATTAATGTATATTTCACTTAATTCAGGCGTACTTGATGAAAGTGCAGGTCCTTTACCTGCAAGTTTTGAAATCGACTGGGTAAGAGTGTATCAGAAATTGTAATATATTTTTTTAATAATAAAGTAAATAGACTGAAAATTATTAGGTAAAGGTCGATTTAATTATTTAGTTTTGTATATCATAGAAAATTTTAATTAATGTCTTTATTCTCAGAATCAAACGAACAAAAACTTAAGAAAGTTATAACCTGGGTCAGAGGGCTTAAGATTAATGTACCACTGAACCTCGATGAGATAAAAAATATCACAAGGTTAGACTTAAGTTTTAAGGCCATTGGTAAACTACCTAAAGAAATTGGTTGTCTAACCAGTCTTAAGGAGTTAAACCTTTCTTATAATAATTTGAAAGAACTGCCAAAAGAATTGATTCAGCTTACAAATCTGCAATCTCTCAATTTAGGGTATAATCAGTTTACCACGATACCAGACATAATATTTCAGCTTCAGAATATTGAAATATTGAACATAGAAGCAAATATGATTAAGATGGTACCCTCTTCTATTGTAAAGCTTTCAAAGTTAACCTCATTAAATTTCTTCGCCAATCAGATTACTGAACTTCCAAAAGAATTCTTTACCCTTACAAATCTTGCAAGGTTAAATATGGCATTAAACCAACTGTCAAAACTTCCCGATGAGTTTGAAAACTTAAAAGACATTGTTGAACTCGAACTATGGTTAAACAAATTCGACCTTATACCAGAGGTGTTATCTAAACTGCCCAAATTAAGAGATTTATATAATTCATTCGATACTGATAAGTTAAATAAAGCACTTATCATGGCGGTATTTGCCAATAACTACTCTTTAGCTGAAAAACTAATATATTATGGTGCCGATGTAAATTATGAACTCGAGGGCTTTGGATCTCAATCCTTTACAACCCCATTATTCGAAGCTAAAAGTATTGAAATGGTTGAACTTCTTATAAAAAACGGAGCCGATCCTAATCTGAAAAGAGAAATAATCAAACATGTTATATCCAAGGATGGAGAAGAAGATGTAAGAAAAACAGGAAAATTTGAAACATTTTTAACCATTAAGCATTCCGAAAAGCTGGCCAGATATATTAAAACTATGAATACCAATAAATAGTTGCCAACCTTCATCTATAATCCATGATCAACGATTCCAAAACACTATCTGTTATACAAAAATTTCAGGAAGCCGAACTTACCGAATATTACATTTATAAAAACCTGGCTTCAAAGGAGAAGAGCCAGCATAACAAAGACATCTTAAATCGTATTGCTGAGGATGAGAAAATGCATTCCATTATTTGGAAAAACTATACAAATAAGGATGTTAGACCAAACAAAATTAAAATTTTCTTTTATTCATGCCTGGCAAATATTGCTGGATTAACTTTTAGCTTAAAACTAATGGAAAATACAGAAAATAATGCCCAGAACAGTTATGTGAAATTACTGAAAAATATTCCTGAAGCTGAAATGATAATAAAAGAAGAAAATATACATGAAAATAATTTAATTTCACTTATCAGGGAAGACCTTTTAAATTACGTAGGTTCAATCGTTCTTGGGCTTAACGATGCCCTGATAGAACTTACGGGAGTATTGGCAGGCCTCTCCTTTGCACTTCAAAATACAAAACTTATTGGAATTGCAGGGTTAATAACCGGTATCGCTGCGGCATTTTCCATGGCAGCCTCTGAATACCTTTCACAAAAGGAGGAACATGGGTCAAATCCTCTACAATCTGCTATTTATACCGGATTAACCTACATAGGAACGGTAATATTGTTAATAGCTCCCTATATAATTTTTTCTAATTACCTGGTATGCCTGATGGTAACACTTGTAATTGCCCTTTTGATAATAATGGCATTTACTTTTTATATTTCAGTGGCTAAAGATTTACCCTTCAGGCGCAGGTTTGTTGAAATGGCATTAATCAGCCTTGGAGTATCGGTAGTTACTTTTATTATAGGGGTTCTGGTAAAAAAATATATTGGAGTAAATGTTTAAAGCATTATAAATGCCGGCTCCCGGTCGTTGCTTCTCTTTTTGATCAATCACTGCTAAACCTGTAACCTATACCAGATTCAGTTATTATTAAAGCAGGTTTGGCCGGATCTTCTTCAAGTTTTTTTCTCAACTGGGCCACAAAAACTCTGAGGTACTGTGTTTGCTCAATATATCCCATACCCCACACCTCCTTTAAAATAAACTGATGGGTTAGTACCCTGCCCTCATTTCTTATCAGCAATGCAAGCAGGGTGAACTCTGTTGAAGTAAGTTTAACTATTTCATTATTCCTGCGAACAATATGATTAGCCAAATCGACATACAGCTGCCCCGAAGTAAAAGATGAGTTATTGACTTCCTGGCCATGCTGACGTATGGCCACCCTTATGCGGGCTAATAATTCACCGGTGCGGAATGGTTTGATAAGATAATCATTGGCTCCGTTATCCAGCGCTTTAATTATATCTTCTTCAGAATTGCGCACTGAAAGTATAATTATAGGTTTTTGATACCATTCCCGTAGTTTGGTCAGAACCTGAATACCATCATAATCAGGAAGCCCCAGGTCGAGTAAAATTAAAACCGGCTGCCAGGTGGCAGTTAAGGCCAGCCCTTCCTTTCCCGTGGTAGCCTGTGATATATTATATCCGTTTGCAGAAAGGGTTATGTCAAGTAAACGTCGTATTGGAACCTCATCGTCAATGATCAGTATCTTTTCCTGCATATTAAGTTTGTTCCTGATTTAAAATCTTCGTAGGTATCTTAATTGTAAAAATAGCTCCTCCGTTCTGCCTGTTCTCAGCAGTAACAGTTCCGTGGTGCGATTCAACAAAACCTTTGACTATTGATAGTCCCAGGCCTGTCCCTCCGGCCTGGGCGTCCTTGCCCCTGTAAAATTTGTTAAATATAAATTCAAGTTCCGATTCGGGGAAACCCTGTCCCCTATCCATAACCTGGATGGAGAGGGAGTCGTTATCGTAAAAGAACTTTAATCTTATGTTAGAACCCACCGGTGCATTTTGGGTTGCATTTAAAACAAGGTTGTGCAGAACCTGTTCTATAATGCCAAAATCAATGTATACCAAAGGCATGTCGGGAGGTATTACAGTTGTCAGCCTGAAAGGTATCAGTTCAAGGTTAAGGTTATCTGCAACGGTATTGGCCAGATCATGAACGTCGCACCAGTCGGGGTGGGGAGTTATCCTGCCCGACTCGAGCCTCGACATATTGAGAAGGTTTTCAATGAGCCGGTTTAACCGTACAGCAGCAGTATTAATCTCTGAGTATAATTTAACTTTTGTCTCTTCCGGATATTTTTGTGATAACAAAGTATCCGATGCTCCCATTATTGTTGCAACAGGAATCCTGAGCTCATGAGAAATTGAATTAAAGAGGGTTTTGTAGAGTTTATCCGATTCATTTAATACATATGCTTTTCGTGCAGTGTTGCGTAAAAACTCCCTTTCATATTTACCTGATATCTGTGAAATAAAAGCTTCCCAGAATTCTTCTTCACCCTGGGTGAACAACTTTGACAGGCTAATTACTATAACCCCCATATTATCTTTATACCCTTTTAATGGATAAAACGTATATTCACTCGAAGGAAGAGTATCGGTATGCTTGCCTGCCTTGGCAGAGTGACGGAAAACCCATGAAGCAATGCTCCATTCATTTTCCGACAGCATTATAACAGATTCATGCTTAACCTGCTTCTCCAGCTGATCCGATTCGTTTTTTAATAATATAGCACTTGCTATTTTGAAATATTTTTGAATGCTTTTTATAGCCACCTTTGTAACCTCTTCGGTGCCGGTCGCCATATTCAGCTCCCTTGTAAGCTGGTAAAGAGCCTGAGTACGTTCCTCCCTAATCCGTATTTTTTTCTCCTGACGACGCACCCTTGAAGTTAATATACCATTAAGCAATGCAATTATGAAAAACATTATTAACATCAGCATGTCAACTGGTTTTTCAAAATGCAGGGTAAACTGAGGAGGAATAAAGAAATAGTCCCAGATGAGGGCACTAAGGGTAGATGCAACTAAAATAGGGCCCGTGCCAAAGAAAAGCGATAAAAAGGAAATCAGGAACAGTAAGATAAAAGATACTGCTTCATAACCAATTACACTTCTTATAAGATAACATATAATAGATGTTACCAAAACACAGGTGATAAGTATAAGATATTGGCTTATACTTGAAGTAAAGGAAGGCAATGACACTCTTTCCTTGAAATGGTCCTTTGCCTGGCTGTCGGCCCCCAGAATATAAACATCTATATTACCACTGTAACGTATAAGCCTGTTAACGAAATTACCAAGCCTGAACATGGAAACTATATTACGTATGCGTGGTTTCCCAACAATTATATGTGTAACATTTTCCTTTTGTGCGAAATCGACTATTGCCTTAACCTTATCATAATTGGTTATAATACGGAATTTTATACCTAACTGTTTTGTTAAATTAATATTCTTGTCGAGCTGTTCATGCTCTTTTTTTGTAAGTTCCCTGGATGTTTCTATGTAGATAGCCTGAATGTTGGCACCCATGGAATACGACAAATTCTTTGCCCATCGTAATAATCTTGTGGATTGTTGCTGGTAGTCTATGGCCACCAGAAGATGTAACCCGGACTTCCAGGGTCCGCGTATTCGTTTATGTTGCATGTAATCATGCAATTGCTTATCAACACGGTCGGCAACAATACGTAATGCCATTTCCCGTAATGCAGTGATGTTGCCTTTTCTGAAGAAATTAACTATTGCCTCCTGCGACCTCTCAGGGTTATAAACCTTTCCATCGGAGAGCCTTTGCAGCAGTTCGTCAGGTGACAGGTCCACAAGTTCAACCTCATCGGCACTTTCAAAAATTTCGTCGGGCAAGGTTTCCCTGACTACTATACCTGTAATCTGTGCTACGGTGTCGGATCTGCTTTCGAGGTGCTGAACATTAAGAGTAGTGTAAACATTAATTCCATGTTCAAGTATCTCCTGAACATCCTGGTATCTTTTTGCATGACGGCTGCCCGGTGCATTGGTATGTGCCAGCTCGTCGACCAGCACTATAAGAGGGTTACGCGTAATAATACTATCCAGGTCCATTTCCTCTACCGGAGTGGATTTGTATTCTATATACTTACGGGGTATTAATTCAAAACCATTGACCAGCTCGGCAGTTTCCTTACGGTTATGTGTTTCTATATATCCAATAATTATATCACTGCCTTTCATTTTTTCGGCCTGTGCTGTTTGTAACATTGTGTAGGTCTTGCCCACGCCGGCGCACATTCCGAAAAATATTTTCAACTTGCCACGTTTACTTTTTTCTTCTTCACTTATAAGTGAAGCCAAGAGCTCATCAGGATCGGGCCTGTCTTCGTCGTAACTCATTTTATGTAGTCGTATGTCGTACTATTAATCCTCTGATTTTGGTTCTTTGGAATAATAACAGCTACAAACTATTTACCTTGTTCCAAATTATCCAATGCCAAATTTAGTTCAAATATATTTATTCTAGGCTCTCCAAAAATAGAAAACTGCGGTCCTTTAGTCAAACTTTTTATAAGCATAAGCGTTTTAAGTCTTTGTGCTTCACTAAATTTTCTGGCTTTTACGACCCTGTTAAGCTGTAACATTGCAGCCTCCGGGGAAATATCCGGATCCAGTCCGCTAGCTGAGGCAAAGATCATTTCTTTAGGAATCGACAAGGTATCGTCGTTTAATTCATTTTTTACAATAAAATTATGGCGCCATCCCTCCATCTGCTGTTTTAACTTAACACTGGTAGGACCATAGTTAGATGCCCCGGAGGGAATTGGATTATAGTCAATTGCTGAGGGCCGTGACCAAAAATAAATGGTAGTGTCAAATTTCTGACCAATTAATCTTGAACCAATCAGTTTTCCATCTTTAACAACCAAACTGCCATTAGCCTTTGCGGGGAAGATAATCTGAGCTATGCCAGTCATTAAGAGGGGATAAACCAGTCCTGTCAGGATTGTCATAACAAGTAATATTTTTAAAGCAATAAATATTTGTGTCTTCATATCTCAACTTTTTATATGCAATATACTTTCAGTATTTTAAATCAAATGTGTTACTACCAGGATAATATCTATCAGCTTGATTCCAATAAACGGAACTATGATACCTCCTACTCCATATATTATAATGTTTAATGCCAGTACCCTGTTAGCTGAAATTGGTCTGTATTTAACACCTTTCAGCGCTAATGGTATAAGTGCTATAATAATTAATGCGTTAAAAATAACTGCACTTAATATTGCACTTTCAGGTGTGGCAAGTTTCATTACATTAAGCACACTTAATGGAGCTATACCTGAAGAAGTAACATATAATAAAGTTGATATTGCCGGTATAATTGCAAAATATTTAGCAACGTCGTTGGCTATACTAAAGGTAGTTAGTGCGCCACGTGTCATTAAAAGCTGCTTGCCTGTTTCAACTACTTCAATAAGCTTGGTAGGGTTACTGTCGAGGTCGACCATGTTACCTGCCTCACGGGCAGCCTGTGTTCCCGAGTTCATAGCCAGTCCAACGTCAGCCTGAGCCAGGGCAGGAGCATCATTTGTTCCGTCACCTATCATACCAACAAGGTGACCGTTTGTCTGTTCTTCCCTGATGCGGCGTAACTTATCCTCAGGTTTGGCTTCGGCCATAAAGTCATCCACACCTGCCTCGGCAGCTATGGCGGCAGCAGTTAATGCATTATCCCCTGTAATCATAACAGTTTTTATACCCATCTGCCGCAGTTCGGCGAAACGTTGTTTTATTCCTCCTTTGACAATATCTTTAAGGTGTATTACACCCAATACCTTGTTGTCTTCTGCCACCACCAAAGGTGTTGCACCCATCCTGGCCACATCTTCAACAACATCCTGTATCTGCTGCGGACAAAAGCCATTGTTCGACTGAACGAATGAACGTATGGCATCTGATGATCCTTTCCTTATCTGATGTATTCTTCCATCCTGGTCCTTAATGTCAGCACCGCTCATTTTAGTCTGGGCTGAAAACTGGATGAAGGAAGCCTGCAAATTCTGAACATCTCTACCGCGGATATTAAATTTTTCTTTTGCAAGAATTACTATCGATCTTCCTTCCGGAGTTTCATCCGATAATGAAGACAGTTGTGCTGCATCGGCCAGCTCTTCCACTGTAACACCTTCAGCAGGAATAAAATCCGTTGCCATGCGGTTGCCAAGAGTAATTGTTCCTGTTTTATCGAGTAACAAAACATCGGTGTCTCCTGCAGCTTCAATCGCCTTACCACTTGTAGCTATTACATTCTTACGCAACAACCTGTCCATACCACTTATACCAATGGCACTCAATAAACCTCCAATAGTAGTAGGTATTAAGCAAACCAACAGAGATATCAGAACCGGCAATGAAAGGTTATGACTTTGTGAAATTCCGGAGGCATTTAAACTGTAGCTGAAATATGCCGGCATACATACCACAACCAGAAGAAAAATAATTGTAAGACCTGATAATAAAATAATAAGAGCTATTTCGTTAGGTGTCTTTTGACGCTTGGCACCTTCGACCAGAGCTATCATCCTGTCTAAAAAAGTATTACCCGGCTCAGAAGTCACTTTAATCTTTATGCGGTCGCTGATAACCTTTGTACCGCCTGTAACTGCGCACCTGTCACCACCGCTTTCACGTATTACAGGAGCAGATTCACCTGTGATGGCCGACTCATCAACACTGGCAATACCTTCAATAACATCTCCGTCAGCAGGAATTATATCATTGGCTTCACATATTACTACATCACCTTTTCTCAGGTCATTAGCCAGTACAATTTCTTCCTTATTCTGCACTATCTTACGTGCTTTTGTAAGGGTACGGCTTTTACGTAAACTATCGGCCTGGGCTTTACCCCTGCCTTCTGCCACTGCTTCGGCAAAATTCGCAAACAATACTGTAAACCATAGCCAAATCATTATCTGTAAGTTAAAACTGGAATAATGACTTCTGAAAATATCGGAAATTACTACAGCAGTCGTCAGCAAGGCACCTATGCCCACTATAAAAATTACCGGGTTTTTGATTAAAATAGCCGGATTCAGTTTAATGAATGAATCTTTGATGGCTTGTGTGGCTATTTTTGCGGTAAACAATTTAACTTCATTTCGTTCCTTCATATTTATATTTTTAAATAATTGGTTCTATAATTAGCTTGTATTTTATTAAAAGGTAACGCCAAGATTCATAAGCAAATGCTCAACAATTGGTCCCAGGGCAAGTGGAGGGAAAAAGGTCAGACCGCCTACGATGAGTATTACGCTTATCAATAACAGAACAAACAACCAGTTATCTGTTCTGAATGTACCAGAAGAAACGGGAGTAATCTTTTTCTTTGCCATATTTCCGGCTATTGCCATAACAGGTACGATGACTCCAAACCTTCCTATAATCATACCAATTCCTATCATCACGTTATAAAATACAGTATTTGCATTTATACCAGCAAATGCACTTCCATTGTTTCCAGCTGCCGAAGAAAAAGTATATAATATCTCGGAAAGACCGTGAGGTCCGGCATTATTAAGCCCTGCCAACCCGGCGGGCACCGTACATGCTATTGCTGAGAAAACCTTTATTACTATTGAAGGAGCGAGTATTGCGAATATGGCCATTTTAACCTCAAAGGCCTCAACCTTTTTCCCCAGATATTCAGGTGTGCGGCCAACCATAAGTCCCGCGATGAATACCGTCAAAATTATAAATATTATCATACCGTATAAGCCTGAGCCCACTCCACCGAAAATTATTTCTCCCAGCATGAGGTTGAACATGCTTACCAATCCGGACAAGGGAGACAGGCTGTCGTGCATGCAGTTTACGGCACCGCAGGAGGTATTTGTCGTTACAACAGAATATAAAACACTGTTGGCAACTCCAAAGCGTGTTTCCTTACCTTCCATAGCCCCCGTAACATGCAGTACATTATTAAGGCCATATTCGGACCATAAAGAAATTGCCAGTCCTGAGGCAAACATAATAAACATGGAGATAAATATCGTCCAGGCCTGGCGTTTCGAATTGGCGTAATGACCGTAGGTAAAAATTAAGGATGCTGAAATAATTATTAAAGCCAGCATTTGTAAAAAGTTAATGAAAGGAGTAGGATTTTCAAAAGGATGGGCACTGTTTGCATTAAAGAAACCTCCGCCATTTGTACCCAGTTCTTTAATAGCTATCTGCGAAGCTGCAGGTCCGAGAGGTATAACCTGATGTGCTCCCTGCAGTGTAGTGTCAGTAACATAATGTGAAAATGTCTGAACAGCACCCTGACCTACCAATATCACTGTAAAAATAATTGACAAGGGCAATAAAATATAAACCACCGACCGGGTTAAATCGACCCAGAAATTACCTAAATTTTCAGTGGTCTTCCTTGTTAAACCTCTTATCAGGGCTAACACAACGGCAATGCCTGTACCGGCACTTGCAAAGTTCTGGACTGTAAGTCCGAACATCTGCACAAAATAGCTAAGTGTATTTTCACCACTGTAAGACTGCCAGTTTGTATTTGTTATGAAGCTGGCAGCAGTATTAAAAGACAGATGCCAGGAAACATTTGGTAAATGCTCTGTATTGAGAGGGAGGTACGTCTGGAAGAATTGCAGTAAAAATAAAAGTACCATGCCAAATAAATTGAAGAAAAGTAACCCGTACATATACTTTTTCCAGTTCATTTCTTCATCACTGCGAATACCGGATAACCTGTACACAGATCTTTCGAGCCAGCCAAACACCGGCGTCATTATGTGCTTCTGACCGACAAAAACTTTGTACATAAATTTCCCTAAAAAAGGAGCCAAAGCTACCAGTGCCAGCATATAAATTATTAATTGAATTGCTTCGTTCATATGTTTTTTTGTTTATTGGTTTAAGAGTTTATTTGTAATCAGTGATTAGTAACCGACTGTTGACACAGACATTAAAATTTTTCAGGCCTTAATAAGGTATACACAAGGTAAGCCATAAGCAGCACTGCAATAAATCCACCTACAAGGTAACTTAATGCACCATTTGAAAATGTCGGTTTAACGGAAACAGCAGTAATGATCATATTTGCTTTATAACCTGCTGATTGCAAAAAAGCAATATTTTTCTCTCCGGCATAAAGATTGAGAGGCAATATTGCCAGTAAAATCATAAGATATTTATTACATAAAATATTTTTTTTCTTCATAACAAAGTTCCTTTCCTGATTATCTATTGTATTAAGTTTGTAATCATTGATAATAATTCTATTACATTGCAAACATACAATTGAAATTATAAAGATT
The DNA here is from genome assembly GCA_963766305.1 of uncultured Bacteroidota bacterium. Taxonomy (GTDB): domain Bacteria; phylum Bacteroidota; class Bacteroidia; order Bacteroidales; family JAAUTT01; genus JAAUTT01. The sequence continues at coordinate 26,472 of CAVYAE010000005.1, read as the reverse complement.
TTATAAAATTATACAACCCTGGTATAAGGATTTTATAAGGATTTGACAAATTTGCCAATATTACTTTATGCCGCAGGATTACAAAATCATTCCACCAGACACTTCAATGCGCTGTCCGTTTATCCACCGAGCTGCCGCCAGTTACCAATGCAATTTTACCTTTTGTACTCATTTTTCATATTTTTAATTGAATTATTAATTTATATTGAATAAAATCCCTAATTCTATTTAATTTTGTTAAAATAAAAAAATTTCATTCCTATGTTTAACACAAACAAAAAATAATTAAAATGGTCAACCAAAAAAAAGAAGTGACGCATGCAGCCTCAACTAATAAAGTAACCCCTAAAGTAACAGGTATTGGCGGAATTTTCTTTTATTCAGAAAATCTGAATAAAACAAAAGAATGGTACACCAGAAATTTAGGAATTGAAATAAATGATTGGGGTTCGTCGGGTTTTGAATCGAGGAATATTGACAGGCCTGAGGAAATAAACTCTCTTCAATGGAAACCTTTCGAAAAAGGAGATGAATATTTTTCCCCGTCAAAAAAGGAATTTATGATTAACTATGTAGTTCAGAATATTGAAGGACTTGTAAACAAACTCAGGGAAAACGGTGTAACTATACTGGACAATATGGAGACTTACGACTTCGGGAAATTCATACACATTATGGATTTGGAGGGCAACAAAATAGAATTATGGGAACCAGCTGAAAACGAGACAAATGATGATGAAACGGCAAAATAAACTTTTTTGGTTGAGCAAGTAAATAATATAAAATTTAAGTTCAATTTAATCAGTTAACTAACAGATTAAATTATGAAAAATTTATTTATAACAGCTATGTTGGCTGGCCTGTTTAGTTTTGCAAGTGCACAGGTGTTTGATACCACAAATGTTACTACTCCTGGTACATTGAATATAGTTGCTAAAGGATATTTAACAACAGTTACCAATCTCACCGTTACAGGGAATATTGATGCAAGGGACTTTAAAACAATGAGAGACAGTATGCCTTTATTGACAGCAATTAATCTTAAATTTGCTGAAATAGATGCATACACAGGAAGGGCAGGTACATGGGATACTCTTGAAGAGACCTATCCCGCTGAAGGTATTCCACAGGATGCTTTTTATAAGAATTTGTCATTTGCATCCATACCAGTTTCTTTAGTATCTAAATTGAAATCCTTTACTTTTCCTGGAAATATCAAATCCATTGGCCAAAATGCGTTTGCCGGATGTCAAAATTTAACAGGAACCTTAAATATTCCTTCTACGGTTAATTATGTCGGGAATAATGCATTTACCTTGTGTTACAGTCTGACAGGTTCATTAAACATCCCAAATTCAGTTACTTATATTGGAGATAATGCTTTTTCGGCTTGTTCCGGATTTACAGGTATTTTAACGATACCACCTTCTGTTGATTCTATTAAAATTGACGCTTTTTTGAGTTGTTCAGGTTTAAATGGTTCTTTAACCATTCCATCTTCGGTTACTTATATTGGAGAGGAAGCTTTTTGGAATTGTTATGGATTAACAGGTTCATTAATAATTCCTTCATCGGTTAAATATATTGGAAATGAGGCATTTGGATATTGCAACTATTTAACATCAATAGTGGCATTAAGTACGTTGCCATTAACAGATAATAATATTGGCCTCAAGGTGTTTGATTCAGATAACAACAGCCAATTATATGTGCCCTATGGTTCTGTTAACGCATACAAAGAATCCGATCAATGGAATTCTTTCAATGTATTGCCAATTATTGAGATTTCCTATTATAGGAACGAATTATTACCAGCATCTGCAGTTCATTTTACAGCTTCAGGATTTATAAATAAACCAGTAATTCTGCAATGGCAGGTAAATGGTAAAAATGTTGGTACAGATTCTGCTATTTTTGATTATCTTCCTGTAAATGTTGATACAATCATTTGCAAAGCTGTAATTGAAAATGATACGATTCTTAGTAATACAATTGTAATGGCTCCATCAGGTGGTACTCTTATAAATACAGTTTATACGGAAGCCTCTGTTATTTATCCTAATCCAAATGACGGTAATTTTACTGTTGAATTTTCAAATCCGGATAATAAAGTTATAAAGATAAGCATAACAGATGTGACAGGAAAAACCTCGTTTGAAACCAATACAACTGACAATACCTTTAATTATTCATTAAATGATTTACTGCCCGGCGTATACTTTGTTGCTATAAAAGGGGAAGATAAATTTAAGGTATTAAAGATGGTTGTCAGGTAAATCATCATATTAAAAGATAAATAGTTGAGAAAGTTTGGCAGTAAGATAAGGGAAACTTACAAACTCCTCTAAACTTATTTCCCAAGCGTATTATAATAATTGTATTAAGATACCTAATCCTCTGTAATAAATTATTAAACAATGGATTAATTTTCATATTAGTGACCCCGGCGGGACTCGAACCCACAACCTGCAGAACCGGAATCTGACATTCTATCCATTGAACTACGGGGCCTTGAATATATTATAGAAAATTCATAGTCAGAATAAATCTGCTGTATTACTATCCTACTTTTCTACTTATTTTATGCAAATTAACAAAACAATCCTAATTGAAACAACATATCATTTCTTATTTCTCTACTTTTCTTACTTTTGTCCTTTTTATTAAAGTAAGCACTAAAATCCAATGGAATACAATTTTTCAGAAATTGAAAAAAAATGGCAGGAATACTGGGAAATAAACAAGACATTTAAAACAGTTTACGATCCTGCAAAACCAAAATATTATGTATTGGACATGTTTCCTTATCCTTCCGGGTCAGGCCTACACGTTGGCCATCCTGAAGGTTATACAGCTACAGATATTATTTCCAGATACAAACGCATGAAAGGATTTAATGTACTGCATCCTATGGGATGGGATGCATTTGGTCTTCCTGCAGAACAATACGCCATTCAGACAGGAACTCATCCTGCTGTAATTACAAATATAAACTGCGATAATTTCAGGCGTCAGATAAAAATGTTAGGTTTAAGTTACGACTGGGACCGTGAAATAAATACCACCGATCCCGGATACTTTAAGTGGACACAATGGATTTTCAAACGTCTGTATAATACCTGGTTCGACGCAGGTCAGCAAAAAGGAAGACCTATAAGTGAACTGGTTATACCTGACAATATCAAAATAAATGGTGAAAAAGCGGTCAGAAAATTTACAGATGATAACAGACTTGCATATTACGATGATGCCCAGGTGTGGTGGTGCGAATTTGACAAGATTGTTTGCGCCAACGAAGAAGTACTTACCGACGGAACACATGAGAAATGCGGTAACCCCGTCATTCGTAAAAACCTCAAACAATGGATGCTGAGAATACCTCTTTATGCCGAACGTCTGCTTTCAGGTCTTGAACAACTGGATTGGCCCGAAGGAGTCAAGGACATGCAAAAAAACTGGATAGGCAAATCATCTGGCGCAGAAGTCGATTTTCAAATTGAGGGCTCTGATCTTAAGCTGCGAGTATATACTACCAGACCCGATACACTTTTCGGGGCTACTTATATGGTAATTTCTCCTGAACATTCTTTAGTAAATTCATTGACTATACCAGGCAGGAAAGCAGTTATTGAAAATTATTGTACCAGTGCTTCCTTAAAATCGGAAATCGACCGTACCGATAACTCCAAAACCAAAACGGGTGTATTTACAGGTAGTTATGCCATAAATCCGGTTAATGGCAAAAAAATACCAATATGGGTTGCAGATTATGTTCTTACAGGATATGGTACAGGAGCAATAATGGCTGTTCCGGCGCATGATACAAGAGATTTTGACTTTGCTAAAAAATTTGGTCTGGATATTGTTTGCATTATGGATCCTATGGGAGCCGGTAATGAATTAAGAAATAAAGTGCTGACAGGTGAAGCATGCTGGACAGAGGATGGTTTTTACATTAATTCTTCAGATGAATCTAACTTATTAAAAATTAATGGATTAAATAAAGAAAAAGGAATTAAGACAGTAGTAGACTGGCTAGAAAAAACAGGCAGAGGAAATGCAAAAGTAAATTATAAAATGCGTGACTGGTTGTTTAGCAGACAACGTTACTGGGGCGAACCATTTCCGGTAATACACTGGGATGATGGAGATATAAGCCTTCTGGAAGACACCGAGCTTCCACTGCAATTACCTGACCTTGAAAAATATCAACCTGGCAGTTCTGGAGAGTCTCCTCTGGCTAACTCCGTTGACTGGCTTTATGTTACTGATAAAAACGGACGCCGAGGTAAACGAGAAACAAATACCATGCCTCAGTGGGCCGGTTCATGCTGGTATTATTTACGTTTCACTGATCCGGATAATACAGAAGAACCATTTTCAAAGAAAAGGGAAAATTACTGGATGCCAGTAGACCTTTACATTGGAGGAGCTGAACATGCTGTACTACATCTTTTATACAGCAGGTTCTGGCACAAGGTGCTTTATGATCTGGGGGTAGTATCAACAGATGAACCTTTTCAGAAATTATTTAATCAGGGGATGATACTGGCCTTTGCATATGAAACAAAAACCGGTGCAAAGGTCCCTTCGGATATGGTGGAAGAACGCGAAGGTAAGTATTATCATAAGGAATCGGGTGAAGAATTGAGTCAGATAGTGGCAAAAATGTCCAAATCCTTAAAAAATGTAGTTACTCCCGATGAAGTCGTTGCTATGTATGGTGCGGATGCACTGCGTTTGTATGAAATGTTCATGGGTCCTCTGGAATCGACCAAGCCATGGACGGAGACCGGAGTGAAGGGAGTATTCAGGTTCCTTTCAGGTGCCTGCAGGTTTTTTGGAAATAAGGATAATTATTTTAATGGAGAAGAAGACCAGGAAGTTATTAAACTTTTGCAAAAGACAATTCAAAAAATTTCAAATGATATTGAAAATCTTAGTTTTAATACTTCCATTCCCCAAATGATGATATTCACCAACCTGTGTGTGAAAAAGCAAAAGATAACAATAACCACAGGTGAATGCTTTGCAAAAATTTTATCACCTTTTGCTCCGCATCTTGCAGAAGAACTATGGCATACTTTAGGCAACAGGAATACAATTTCTTATGAAAAATTTCCTGTAGCGGATCTGTCATATCTTGAAGAAGATACGGTTAATTATCCTGTTTCAGTTAACGGGAAAAAAAGATTCGAACTGCTACTGCCAAAAGACATGGAGCCAGCCGATATAGAAAAGGCTGCTTTGTCAGATAAGGAGGCACAGAAATGGATTATGGGCCATTCCCCTAAAAAAGTAGTTATTGTTCCGGGCAAGATAATAAATATTGTTTTATAGATGGATCATCAGTCGGTTGAAGAGATTTATAAATTCCGGATAAAAACTTTTGAGCAAAATGTTATCAGGTTACAAAAAACCGAAAACCGCATCGTAGTTTATAGGGTTTTAACCTTTTTCGGAGCTATAGTACTCTTTATTTTTATTGCCGGTTATAATATGCCATTAGCTACAGCCTTAGCTGTAGCCGGTTTGGGAATATTTACTGTCCTGATAAAATATAACCTGACAATATCTAAACAAAAACAATATTATCAACACCTTAAGGAGATAAATTTACATGAAACTGAATGCTTAAACGGAAACTTTAGTATTTTTCCGGATGGAAAAGAATATTTAAATTCCGAACATCCTTATACCGGTGATCTGGATATTTTTGGGAAAGCTTCCCTTTTTCAGCTGTTAAACAGGACAACCAGCGAACCGGGTAATGAGAAGCTGGCCGCATGGTTAGAAAACCCTGCAGACATTGATGAGATCCTATTAAGGCAGGAAGCAATTAAAGAACTTTCTCATAAAGTTGACTTCCGTCAAAATCTCCTTGCTGTTGGTTATGAACATCCCAAAGCAAAATCACTGAATGAAAATATAATTAATTGGGCAAAACAGGAACCATTGTTTGCTCATTTTAAATTCATAAAACCCTTCATTGATTTGTTGAGTATTATTATTGTATCTGTAGTTGTGCTTTTGTTCTTTGGTTTATCGCCTGTATATCTAACAATTGCAATAATAATAAATTTATTTGCTGCAGGCTGGTTCAATAAAAAAATAAATAAAATCCACAGGGAAGTATCTAATACTGTAGGATGGCTGATGGCCTACAGCTCAATAATTGAATTAACAGAAAAGGAAACTTTTTCTTCTCAAAAACTTAAAGAACTGCAACTTAGATTTACAGGCACAGAAAATGGCGCATCCGGCCAGCTTAAAATCATATCAGGTTTGGTTAACAAACTTGATTACAGGTTAAATATAATTGCAGGTTTTGTTTTAAATTTATTATTAATCTGGGACATTAGAATTGTCCTGCAATTGGAACGGTGGAAAAATAAAAACCGGACATTTATTATACAGTGGTTTGATGCCATGGCAGAGTTTGAAGCTTTGTCGAGTTTGGCAACACTTAAGTTTAACAACCCCGTTTGGGTATATCCAGTATTATCTTCTGATTATTTCCGGTTTAAAGCTGAAGAGCTTGGACATCCATTAATTACGGAAAAAAAAGAGTTACCAACAATATAAGTATTACGGGCACCGGAAAACTGATTTTAATTACAGGATCAAACATGTCTGGTAAAAGTACATTTCTGAGGACCTGCGGAATAAATATTGTACTGGCTATGGCCGGAGCACCTGTTTGTGGAGCATACTTTGAAATATCCCCGGTTAAGGTATTAACTAGTATGAGGATAAACGATTCGCTCGAAGAAAATACCTCATCGTTTTATGCAGAATTGAAAAGGTTATCCTCTATAATTAAAAGTGTTGAAAACAATGAAAAAGTATTTCTACTGCTCGATGAAATATTAAGAGGAACCAATTCAAATGACAGGCATATAGGATCAGAAGCATTAATAAAACAGTTCCTTGCAAACAAGGCAGTTGGTATCTTAGCGACTCACGACCTGGCACTTGCATCCTTAAAGGAAGAGTACTCTGAAGGAATAGAAAACTTTAACTTTGATGTGAAAATAAAAGATGATGAATTATACTTCGATTATTTATTAAATAAAGGAATTTGTAAAAGTATGAATGCTTCCTTATTAATGAAAAAAATGGGAATCCATTTTTTTTAAAAGTGAACATAGTTTGTTAAACTTTGTTAAAGGGTAGCATTAAAATCAGATAAAACTAAACGTTAAAAAACAAAATCCCTAAATTCACTAAAGTTTAAATTGTTATTTTTATTATTATTTCATTGTATTTTAATTTATTAATTTAATTAAAAAATTCTATGAAAACACAAAAGTTGATGTCATTTATTGGTATAGGAGTTTTCCTATTATTTATTCAGTTAAGCGTAATGGCACAGAACCATCCGCATTATCTTCACGCACTGTCTAATTTAAGAGCTGCCAGGTGGCAAATTGAACATCGTCCCGGAAACTGGACACAAACAGTCGATGAAGTAAATGCCGTTAAACGTATTGATGAAACTATTGCTGAAATAAAAAAAGCTTCTATCGACGATCATAAAGATTTAAGCGACCACCCGATGCAGGCTGAAATTCCTGACCATATAGGACGTTTGCACAAAGCAGTTGATTATCTTAAAGCAGCTAAAGCTGATATTAAAATGGAAGAAGACAATGGCTTTGCTCAGGGTTTACAAGACAGGGCAATTAAACATGTTGATGAAGCAATACACCTTGTTGAAAAAGCTATTAAAGCGTAGACATAAACTTAAGTTTTTAAAAAATTAAATAAACATATAAGAGGCTGTCGGAATAACCGGCAGCCTTTTTTATCTGTTGGAAATTAAATGACATTAAATTTTGTTAATTACCTGTGAATTTTGTTATATTAATTAATTACTCTTTTTAATAACAAATACTTAAAAAATGAAAACAGAAAAAATACAAATAACTGATATATTTGATGTTAACTCATCCGATGTATATTCCGCCTGGCTTGACAGTAAAAAGCACGAAGACTTCACCGGGGGAGGACCGGCAAACATAAGTGAAAATGCAGGAAGTAATTTTACTGCGTGGAATGGCTATATTTCAGGAAAAATTCTGGAACTTGAAAAAGGAAAAAGAATTTTTCATTCGTGGAGAACCACCGATTTTCCTGAAAATGCAGAAGATTCTTTTTTAGAAATATTGTTGGAAGATACTAAAAAAGGGTGCAAATTAACTCTTAAGCAATGGAATATACCTGAAGGTCAGGGGAAGGATTATGAAAAAGGCTGGCAGGATTTTTATTTCAAGCCTATGAAGGAATACTTCACTAAAGTATAAGGTTTGATTTGGTGTATAAGCTAATTCAGAAGGTTTTCCGGTAATTATTCCACAGGCAAGAAATTAACAATTATTGTATGATCAGACAATATGCAATTATTTTCGGTTGCCTGGCCATGGTGTAACTTATTGTTCGCCTTACAGTTATAAAACTTTCCGTCTCTTTTTACTGTTTAATTATTTTGTAAAAGTATATTGAATCATTTGTTTTTAAAATAAGGAAATATATTCCCGGATTATAATTATAAAAATTAACTGTCTTATCATCACCAATATTTGTTTCCGAAATTTTCCTTCCTTCAGAATCCATAATGGTAACTATTCCTTCTGATGCATCTAGCGTAACCAGACCAGTGGTAGGGTTAGGGTAAACATTTGGCTTGTTAGCTGTAATAGTATTTACCATGGCATGAGTGTCCTGGGTGTTAGGATTATTAGTAGCTGAAGATGTTAAATACAATTCTTCGCCAGCATTACCATTATATTCAAAAACCTGCGCTGTATATTCAGTTAAGGTTGTTAACCCGGTAAGTGTAACTGTATTACCAGTACCATTATAAACACAATAGTACCCTGAATTACCCAGTTGTGTCCCTTTGGACATCCAGCTTGAACTAGCAACATAATTACTGCTGTCCAAAGGATTGGTAATTGCCCCTGTTCCCTGCTTCACAAACAAAGCTCTGGAACTTCCGTTGCCATTGGTCCAGCTAATGATCATCTGAGTACTATAAACATTTGAAAAGTTGATATTTGAGGCCTGAATTGTCGGCATAGGCATCGCAATTGTTGAATCAATACTAGGATTATTTGTTGCAACTGATGTCAGATATAATTCATTACCGCTATTTCCGTTGTATTCAAAAACCTCCACACTGTATAATGTAGATGTATTCAGACCAGTAATGGTGACACTGTCACCATTACCATTATATACACAATAATACTCTGAATTACCCAATTGAGTTCCTTTGTTAAGCAAGTTATTATCTGCAATGTATGTTGAATCATTAACAGGATAGCTTATGGTTCCTGTTCCCTGTTTTACAAATACTACCCTGTTATCTCCGTTGCCATTGGTCCAGCTTAAATGCATCTGATTTGATTTGATATTTGAAAAATTTATATTGCTTGCCTGTATAGTGGGTAAAATATTAGATACGAATATCCATGCCGCTCCAACCTTTGAATCATCAAAATATCCTCCCTCAACAGCTGTATAGCCATTAGCACTTAAGTATACAGAGATACTTTGATATGCGTTGCCAATTGATCCAGTACCTATCAATTTTTTACCCCTCTGTACCCATTTACTAACACTGCGTGTAAATATCCATGCAGCTCCATATTCTGAATTATCACTTGATCCTCCTTCAATAGCAGTATTTCCGTCTGCACTAAGTGAAACCGACCTGCCCTGCCATGCTTCACCTGTTGCACCTGTACCTACAAGTTTACTACCCTGCTGTGTCCATATACCCTGACTTCGCGTGTATACCCATACTGCTCCCGTATCTGAATTATCCATGTCTCCTCCCACCATTGCGGTATTCCCATCAGCACTTAAAGAGACAGATATTCCTTGTCCGGAGCCGCCAATTGCATCCGATCCTAAAAGTTTATTACCCTGTTGGGTCCATGTATTCCCATTTCGAGTATACACCCATGCAGCTCCAATACCTCCATTATCTTCATTTCCTCCTACGAGAGCGGTATTCCCATCTGAGCTTAAAGCAACAGACCTCCCTTCCCCTGCTTCTCCGATAGCATCTGAACCTGTCAGTTTATTTCCTTGCTGTGACCAGGAATTTCCATTTCTAATGTATATCCAGGCAGCACCAATACCTGAACTGTCAGTATAACCTCCTACAAGAGCAGTATTGCCATCAGCACTTAAAGATACAGAGCTACCTTGTTGGGAGTATCCAGCAGCATCAGATCCTGTCAATTTGCTGCCTTGTTGGGACCATGTATTATTTTTCTGATTTCGGGTAAATATCCATGCAGCTCCAATTCCGGAACTATCACTAAATCCTCCTACAATAGCAGTATTGCCATCAGCACTTAAAGCAACGGAAATACCCTGCTGAGCATTGCCTGAAGCACCAGTTCCTACCAGTTTACTACCTTGTTGGGTCCATACACCTTTTGTTCTGGTATATATCCATGCAGCTCCAACATTCGAATTATCGTAAAATCCCCCTACTATGGCTGTATTACCGTCGGCACTTATGCATACAGAGAAACCTTGCTCAGCCTGACCATTAGCATCTGATCCTGATAATTTACCCCCTTGCTGAATAGAGGGATAAGGAGTAGCTGTTATATTAAAATTATTTAAGCTTGTAACAGTACCGCCTGCTGTGGTAATTGATACAACTCCTGTAACTGCTCCTGGCATTACCATTGCAATAACTGAATTTCCGGAATCAGAGATTATAATAGCTGTTGCACCACCAATTGAAAATGCTGTGATACTATCTAAATTCGTTCCGGTAATTGTTACCAATGTACCTACAGATCCGGAATCAGGTGTGAATGAGTTGATGGCTGGCGGTACAGCGGCACTTGTATATGAAAAATTTAATAATAAAATCAGGAAGATTGAGAAAAGTTCATACTGTTTAGAAGGTATTTTCATAATAACTGGATATTGGTTATGAAGACTTTTGTTTGGATAATCTAAATTGACACAGTTTAATCATAAAGTAATAATGATTAAAAAACAAATTTAATTAAAGATAACCTGAAATTAAAGAAATCACAAATTTTTATATCCTGTTATTTAACATATTACAGAATTAAATCTGAGTCTTAAAATAATTTTTTATAAGCTTATATTTAGCTTAAGCCTACTATTTAAGAACTATTGATGAAATATCATTTGAATAAGTTAAAATTTAGATTGGCAACTGGCAAACTAAAATAAATAATGAAAAAGTAAGTACAAACTTCCTGCAACAATCATAGTAACAGGAATAGTAACTAACCAGGCAATCAGGATATTTTTGACTGTCTTCATTCTCAGGTTTTTTATTCCATGCGTTGCTACCATCGAACCAGCAACGCCTGAGGAGAGAACATGTGTTGTGCTCACAGGGAGTCCGATCCAGGTAGCTATTCCAATTGTAAAAGCTGTTACAAAGTTAGCTGATGCCCCCTGGGCATAATTCAGACTTTCCTTACCAATCTTCTCACCAACTGTCACTACAATACGCTTCCATCCTATCATAGTGCCCAGGCCAAGAGAAATAGAAACCACCAAAACTACCCACCATGGAGCATATTCTGTGAATCTCTTTATTCCACTAATTGAATTCTTCAAATCGCTCTTTTCTTTTGAGGGAATTACAAGTATCGGGTAATCTGTTTGTTCTGTTAGCAATGAATGAATTTCTTTCGATAATAACAAAATATCTTTACGGATTTGAAAATGGTCATCCCTAGAAATGCTTTTAAAATCATTCCGTCCGTAAAGTATATGCTTCATGTTATTTACTTTTTCCAGCATAATATTTATACTAGCACTGCTCTGTGAGCTTAAATTTTTTTGATCAATTTTCAAAATTATACTTTCAATATTATTAACATACATCAATAAAGATTCCGGACTTTTAGAATGATCTATTGCAAAATGTCCGGGAATCAAAATCATTAGAATAATCATCAGTAAACCAATCCCTTTTTGCCCATCATTTGATCCATGAAATATACTAACACTGGCACATGTTATGACCAGGGTGAATCGAATCCAGAAAGGCGGTGGTTTTTTCCTGACCGGCGCGGTAAAAAGTTTTTTTATTTTAATTTTCTTTTTAATATAACTAAGTAAAGCTAAGGTTAAACCAAAACCTATAACCGGAGATACAAGCAACGATAAAAAGACATCCTTGACTTTTTGCATATTCAAAGCTTGTGTACCAGGTTCGGCAAGGAGCATAAAGGCTATTCCCACCCCGAATATGGAACCGAATAAGGTATGTGAACTTGAACAAGGAATAGAAAGATACCAGGTGCCCAAATTCCATAAAATTGCCGTTAACATCAATGCAAAAATCATTGAAATGCCGTGAGTAATATTCTGATCAAGTAAAATCGGTAATGGTAATAAGTTTACAATACTCATGGCGACCGCGATTCCAATAAAAACTCCAAGAAAATTTCCTAATCCGGAGAATATTACTGCTACACTGGGTTTCATGGAGTTGGTATAAATAACTGTTGCGACTGCATTAGCCGTATCATGAAAACCGTTGATAAATTCGAAAAAACATGTTGTAAAAATACAAACTAATAAAATAACAGTCATTCCCCCGTCCAAACCAAACATATAATCAAAGTGTTATATTATTCCTGGTTTAAAAAGTTAAACAAAACTTGAAAATAACTTCATTACTTAAAAAACTGCAAATAACACGTAATTCTATAGTAAGTGGTAATTTCTAGTAGTTTCACATTTTAAATTCTGCACGAAATTAATAATTTAAAAATAGTATTGTAAAAATTGTTGTATTCATTATAATTCATGTGTATATAATGTTCTATTTCCAATTTTTGATAATAAAAAAATGTAATAAACTACGATTTTGCATATTAATAAAGCAGCCACCCAAAAGCTTTACCTTCCAAGTGGCTGATCTGTTTCGCTCCCCCTCCAGGACTTGAACCTGGGACCCTCTGATTAACAGTCAGATGCTCTAACCAACTGAGCTAAGGAGGATTATATTTGTGTACAGTTATTAGGCCTTAGAGGTTAGAAGTATTAGAACCCTCAAACCTAACAACTAATAACTGAAAACTAAACGAGTCGCGAAAGTAATAGCTTTCAATTAAAATTACAAGAATTTTTGATTATTTATTTTGGCACATTATTAATAATATGCGTCCTTAATTAACAGCCGCAATATTTTTATAAATAAAACCTGTGGTGAAATATTTTAGAATTAGAATTTAAGCATAAGTTAGAATAATTTCCTACTTTTAAAATAGAAAATTCCGGTTTGTGATTTCATTAGACGAATTAATTATAGGATGCAAAAAACATCAAAGGTTTGCACAAAAGATGCTTTACGAACAATATGCTCCTTTAATGCGGGGCGTTTGTCTGCGATATGTAAAAAATTTTGATACCGCTAACGACATTGTTCAGGAAGGCTTTATTAAAGTATTTTCTAAAATTAACAGTTATAATGATTCCGGATCGTTCGTAGGTTGGATGAAAAGAATCTTTATTAATACCTCTATATCCTTTTTAAGAAAAAAAAGCAGATATAAAGAGGTATTTCAGACTGAGGATCTTGAAACCATTGACATTGAAGAGCAAGATTTTAATTCCACAGGCAACTATAACAAAACAATTACCAGAGAAGAAATATTACAAGAACCAATTGATTTTAATATAATTGTATCTGCAGATTTTTCAGAGATTGAATTACTTGATATTCTTAACAGGCTACCTGATAAATACAGACTTGTGTTTAACCTTTATTCAATAGAAAAACTTAAACACGAAGAAATAGCAAAATTATTGAATATTGAAACTGCAACTTCCAGAAGCCGCTTACTAAGAGCACGATCGCTAATTAAGAAAGAATTAAGAACATTATGTCTTGAAAAATTAAAAATATAGAAATGGAATATATAGACAATTACATTGACGAACTTTTTGCAAGTAAATTTGAGTCATTTAAAGTCGAAGATGATAAAGGTGATAAATATAAATACCTTATTTTTAGTTTTACAAGGTTAAATATTTATTACCTCTCCGCAATTATTATTGCCGGAAGTATTTTAACTTATACAATTGTTAAAAATTCAGGGTTGAAGTACCAAAAACAACAGTCTTCGCCTATATATGAACAAGCTAATAAATTAAACAGTAATAATAGTATTGAAAATGCTAAAAATACCCTATCACCGGAAAATAATAAACCTTCTGTTAAACAACCCATTAACCAGTCTAATATACCTGTTATTATTAAAAATAACATAGATACAAGGGCTGCATCTAAAATAAATAATACTGGTGATAGTATGTCCTCTAAAAATATTATTGTAAGTCAACCAAAATCAATTAATCAAAAAGATACAATAAAAAAAGTACAGATAACAAACTTACCCGCTGATACTTCTCAAAAATACAGGGTCAAGAAAATTAAAAAGGTAATAGTTGTCAAACCAAAAGATGTTGTTATAAAAGACACGGTTAACATATATAAAATACATAAATAGGTAAAATATGTACATGATAAATATTTATATAAATTAAAGTAGTTTAATAAAATGCGATTTACGATTTCATGTTTTGTTTTTTTATTCATTTTATCAGTTTTAATAAAAGCACAAAATACCAATGTTAGCAGACCCAGTCCCGACACTTCCGCACAAAGGGTAATTATCGAATATGACACCGTGTACACAACACCTGATACCATTAAAATGGTTGATACGATAATTCATTACATTCAAAAGAACCCCCATAAAAAAAATGTTTCACACAATTTCAGCATTAAAAATATTTTCTATCCTTTTAACAGGTTATATTATACCAGCAAAACAAATACAATAGATGATTTATCCATTGGTAAAGAAAAAAAACATAACTGGTCCATTTTATTATATGTGGAGCCGTATATTAACGGATTAATTTCAAATGGAAAAATTAATGACTCTACATCATTTACCAAAGAATTGAATATGGGTTATTACGTTGGTTTTATTTACCATAAAACAAGATATGTTTATACTATAGGACTGGGTTATACTTCTCTTTCCGAGGAAATTCAATATCAAAATCAGTATTATTCAAATACTAGATCAATAAGTGGAAGTACTTATTACGATTCTCTATTATTGCAGAATAAAGTCACTGCATTTAATTCCTATAAATACCTGGATATATTTTTTACAATAGGCTATCAGTGGCCTTTCAGGATATTTAGCCCTGGGTTTGCATTTATGTTTAATTCTGACGTATTGTTGCAACACACCGCCATTCCAAATTCATATCTTTCAATAAATAAGGATCTTCAGAGTACGTCATTTAGAATTTTAAATTTTTCATATGGATTTAAACCATATTTAGATATTTTATTAAGCAGACAAGTACATTTAATATTTGCACCAATATATTCACATTCAATAAATAATACAAACAAATATCCATTGACCCTGTTTTCAAAAACTGGGCTGGATATCGGTTTAAGTTTTCTTTTATGATAAATTTTTATTTATTGTTCATTTTGGTTAATTCTGAATTTTAAATAAGTTAAAATGCCAGGGAAAAAATATTGTTTGATAATTTTAGCAGTATTAATAATTATTTCAAGTAATTTTATTGCCTGCAATAAAGAACAAATAAGCTCCGATAAGTCAGATACTACTGTTATTGCCACTGTTATTCAACCAGATAGCATTACCGGTAAAAATGCTATAGTTGAAAGTATAGTGCCAGACATGAATTTTGGGAATTATCCTATAATTTCTGCATTCGCCTGGACAGATACTGAATATTTCAATATTGGAAGGTCTTTTATTTATTTTGATTTATCTAAAATTCAAGCCTATACTGCAATAAACAGTGCAAAACTTTCAATTTATTTTGACAGTTATGCAAATTTGAATGCCCAAACTGGTGAAAATGCCTTTACAATTTACAGAGTTTCCCAAAGTTGGAATGTGAATACCGTAACTTGGAATAATCAGCCATCATACAGCAACCTGGATTCAGTAGTTGTGGCAAAAAGTACATTTGAAAACCAATCATACCTTAACATAGATGTTACAAATATGGTAAGGGATATGATTACTAATCCCACTGTCAGCTTTGGCTTTTGTATTAAACTTAATGAAGAAAGTCCTTATGCACTTGTTGTTTTAGGTTCGTGTTATTGTAAAAATGTGTCAGTACATCCTAAATTGATAATTTATTATTAAAATATTTATAAAAATGTTGGAACATTTATGAATTATTGCGTCTACAAATAAAAGCCATTAACTAAAATTAAATAAAATTTAATATTTAAAAATTAACAATTTATCGGTTATTACGTAAAACATAACTGTAAGTCATTAATAAAGAATTGGTAATTAATCATTAAATCCAAATTTCATGAAAAAGGTTATTTATATTATTCTCTTTACCAGTCTATCTTTATCTCTATTGTTTAATTCATGCACTAAGGATAATAATAATTTAAATACAACAAAAGGTCAGGTAAAGTTTTCATTTACAAGTAATGTTCAACTATTGGAGAAAAAGCTCAACCTGGACTCCACAGTTTCTAATTCATTAGCGGCAGCTGTTGTAACAATTGAAGACGCATCAGGAAATATAGTTCAGAATGCTGTTACTATTCCATTGGAAAATTTGAACGGAAATTATATCAGCAACCCTATATCACTGGCGACAGGTAATTACCAGTTAACTGAATTTTTGTTAGTTAACCAGAATAATCAGGTTATATATGCATCCCCACTAAAATCTTCACCTCTTGCATACCTTTCATCAAACCCTTTGCCTATTTATTTTGATATTCAAACTAATATTGTTACTAACATTATTCCGGATGTGATAAGTTCAATAAATTATACTCCGCAAGATTTTGGATATGCCACTTTTGGATTTAAAGTCGATTCTACCTTCAACTTCCTAGTTGGAGCATTTATTTATAACCAAACAGCAAAGAATTACCAGCTTACAACCGCAACCATTTCAGTTTACAGCGATTCTACCTTTGTTTATTCAGGTCAACTTGGTGTTGCAGGCAAAGACAGTGTTGCAAATAGCCTAGCTTACGATAGCCTTGGCATTACAACTCCGATAACCCTGCCGGCAAAATATAACAGTTTTACTATCAATATATCAAAAGCTAATTTTGCAACTTACACCCAAACCTTTACCAAAGCACAGCTACGGCAATATTATCTTAAAACACAAAAAGGCCCCTTGGTTGTCATCCTAAAGGCTGTAACAACTCCTAATTTAAATGACGGTCTAGTTTTATATTTAAAACTTAGTGGTGACGTACTTGATTACAGTGGTTACAACAACAATGGAACTGCATATGGTAACCTTACTCCTGCAACAAATTATAAAGGAGTAGCAAATGCAGCATATTATTTCAATGGGGTCGATAACTACATTCAAATACCGGATGCACCTTCATTAAACCCAGACTCTCAAATAACAGTGTCTGCCTGGTATTACCCGATAGCTTTTTCAGGAGACGGGTTTGATGCCATTGTAGCCAAAATTACCCCTGATTTCGTATACCCTTGGTATCAATACCAATTAGGCGTTACAGGTAGTGAATACATCAATGTTCCTGCTCATTTCGGATTCTCTGCATCTGTAAATAATGTTTCATATTCTCCTCATGGACAACCTAATACATTTACTAATGGTAAATGGTACCATCTTGTTGGAGTAAACGATGGCAAAAATGTTATTTGTTATGTAAATGCTGTTCCAATAAGTACAGTTCCTATTACAGGACCTGGATTAATGAAGGATTTCGGAGAAAATATTTTAATTGGCAGAAGTGAAAATTCCAATTTTCAATATTATTATTTACCCGGTACTTTGTGTGAAATAAGAATATATAACAGGGCATTAACTCAGGCAGAAGTTACAAGTCTTTATAACCAGTAGCCATGTTTTTCAATGTATGTATGAACTCAGGGTAAATTATGTCAGCCCTGCATAAATTTTCCCATTGATTTCTGGCATTAATTCTAAAGTTAAGGTATTGTTCATTATAAATCAGTGACATAATTTTGCTTGAAAGTTCCTGTGGTGTAATTTTTATATCTAAAAGTAGGCCGACCATATCATTAACTATTTCACTTGTGCCACCTGCATTGGTAGCTAACACAGGAATGCCAAATGATAAGGCTTCCATTACCGATACTGGAACTCCTTCTGAACTGCTGACATTTAAAAATACATGTACTGGACAGGTTTTATAAAAGTTTAACAAATCGCCATGTGACATACTTCCAGTCAACTCTGTTTCAATATTTTCAGGTAAGTCTTTGACTAAATCCCTTATTTCATTCATCTGGCTGCCACCACCTATATGTGTCCACTTGATGTTAACGTTAAAATACATAAGACTTTGAGCTATCAGGTGAACCCTTTTAACTGGTACAAGATTAGAACAAGACACAATGTGTATTTTAGTATTATTAATAAATGGATTTAATCCATAATCAAAAGTTCCTAACCTGCCAACAATGACTTTTCCCTTTAAGAATGGGTAGCGGTCTGATAAATAGTTTTTACCCATTTCCGAAACACACACAGCCAGCTTCAGCTGTCTCAATTGCACTTCTCTGTGAGGAATATAATTTCTGTTAAGATTTTCGTAAAGATCAGATCCATGAAACCTTACTACAATTTTAGAATTAAATTCATCAGATATAAAAGGGATTACCTGGCTCCATCGTAATCCCCAATAAAAATAAAGAATATCGGCCTGTTTGAAATTTTCTGTTAACTTGCCCTTTCTGATATATGTAAGTAATGTTCTGATTATGAATACATAAACTAGCCAATTATAAAATGAGAAAGTTTTCTTATTATTTAAAGTAACAATTATTTCATTTATAAACGGAAAAACAAAAGAGAAATTAAAAATACCCCTTATAATTAATTCCTTTTTATTTTTAACAGAATTAAAAACAGGTTGAATCAAATTTATGCTTTTGGGTATTTCTCTTATATTTTTTGTGTTACCTTTTTCAAAAGGTATAATTGTAATTTTACTAAAACCTTGTATTAGAAAACTTAATTCATCGTTAAAAAAGTTTTCTCCTAAACTATATGGAAATTTGTCAGTAAAAATTATTAATGATTTATTGGCGTTATCCATTAATTATTAAAATAATTATGTGAAGCTTATGGTTTACCTTAAAGTTAAACAATCGTAAGAATTTAACTATTAATAAAATGTTGATGTGGTAAATATATTAAAAAGAAGTAAATAAAAATTTTGATCTATATACCAAAATAAATCCTTATGATTGTACCGTATATTTTTCTATAAGGTTTCATAATGCAAATCTTTAGAAAAGAGATGAATTAAAGAATAATTTGGATAATAATAAAACAAATAAAATACTCGTATTAACCTATGGATCTGTTGATCATGCCAGCAGCAGAACAAGAGCCATTTTATATTTTCCCAGGTTTAAGCAGAAGCTAAATACCAGTATTTCTTGGATACCTGAACGATTGGAGGGTAAGAAGATCTTTGTAAATAAATGGCTGTTATTTCCAATATTTAAAAGGTTGCTGCTTATTAAAAGAATAATACTTATTTTATCAGTCAATTATAGTATCGCTTACATTCAAAGAGCTTTTTTACAAAGAAGGTTGGTAAATATATTAAAATTAAAAAATACGAAAATAATTTTCGACTTCGATGATGCAATTTACTTAAATACAAAAAAGCAAAAAAATAATGAAAAAAAAACATTGGCCATGCTTAGCGTATCCGATTGGATAACAGTAGCATCACCAGTGTTGGCAAATTATTGTAAATCACATGGATATAATAACGTTTCTTTAATAACTACTCCGGTTGAAACAAACAGAATTAGGGTAATTGACAAGGATAACCGAACAAAAACTGTTATAGGCTGGATTGGATCACCATTTACCTCAAAGTACTTAAAAGAAATTGAACCAGCGCTAGTCGCAGTTTATAACAAATATAATATTACCTTATTATTTGTAGGGTGTAATAAAGAATTTAATTTTAAAGGTATTGAAATTGAAAAAGAACTTTGGAAATATGAATCCGAGCCAGAGTTACTGGGGAGGATGGATATTGGTATTATGCCTTTAAATACTGATGAATATTCAAAAGGTAAAGGTGGTTACAAAATTTTCCAGTATATGGCAGCCGGGTTACCTGTTATTGCCAGTCCTGTTGGAATTAATGATGAAATTGTTTTGAATAATATCACTGGTTTTTTGGCGCATTCGACTGAAGAATGGATTAAATATCTTTCCTACCTTATTGAAAACCCTTTTGAACGGATGAGAATGGGGAATTACGGTAGAAAACTGGCTGAAGAAAAATATAGCATTGATTATTGTTCATCATTGCTGGTAAACATAATTAAAAAATTGGAAGTATAATGATTACAGAAGAGTATATTCGCCTGACGGAGGGAAGACAAAAAATAGTCATTGAATTAGGATGTGGCCCTTCAAAAAAACCAGGGTCAATAGGCATTGATTCTTTACCTGTTAATAATGTAGATATTGTTATTGACCTGGAAGGTGGATTGCCATTTATTCCAGATAATTCTGTTGATGAAGTATATTCATCTCATTTCCTTGAACATATTAAAAATATAGATGCGTTATTAAACGAAATTTACCGTATATTAAAGCCAGGAGGTATACATAAAGCGGTAGTTCCACACTTTTCAAATCCATATTATTATTCTGATTTTACGCATGCTATTTTCTTTGGGTTGTATTCATTTGACTATTATGCTACTGATGGGTCCAAACTCAGAAGGACAGTTCCCAACTTTTATAAAACTGTAAAGTTTAAAATTTTAAAAAGAAGGCTGATTTTTAAATCACAGTTTATATTTCGTCAATTCCTAAAAAGAATTCCGAATTATGTTTTTAATTTTTCCCGGTTTACACAGGAACTCTATGAAGAGTGTTTTACGGGGTTTATTCAATGCAGTGAAATATATTTTGAAATGACCCCTGAAAAATAATGACGAAGCAGGAAAATAAAATGTTGGATAAAATACGTGATGTAGGCAAACAAACATTTGTATACGGCCTGGGTGGCATTATAAATAAACTTTTAGGGTTCATCCTTATTCCTGTTTACCTTAAATTTATTCCTATTGGAGATTTTGGAAACCTTAATTATTTCGAAACAATAATAATATTTTTAACTGCTTTGTTGAATTTTGGCATTGCTCCTGCACACCAGCGTTTTTTTTATTCTGAACACGAAGAAAATACTTATAAAACCTATCTGTTTAATAATTTTTTTGGCTGTTTGGTCTTAGCTACTTTATCTATTCTTCCGGTTTTGGTGTTCTCAGGTAATGTGGCATCATTTATATGTAAAAGTGCATCACAGGCTTCAAACCTTAGGACAACCATGTGGATTGTTGTAGTTGAAATTTTGTATATCATTCCACTTCAGGTGCTTCAATATGAACAAAAACCATTTTATTATCTTCTTTTAAATGTAATTAAACTGGTATCTACCTTCACATTAACAAAATATCTGGTTCTTCATTATTCTATGGGCATAGATGGGATTTTGGATGCGCGGTTAATAGGAGGTGCTGGAACAATTTTACTGGCCTTTTTTGTAATTATTCTTCCCAGGATTACTTTTAAAATAAACATAGAATCGCTGAATAAATCAATTGCTTTTGGGTTTTCATATGTTTTGTCCACACTTGGATATACCCTTTTTATGATAAGTGACAGGTTTATGCTGGAATGGTTAAGTACAAATGAGCAACTGGGTAAATATTCATTTGGGTTTAAAATTGCCAATTTTGTAAGTCTCATTTTTGTGCAGACAATAGGAATGAGTTATTTCCCATCTGTTATGAGTAATGAAAATAAATCGGATAATATCAGGTATTACAGGAAAATGCTTACATACTATTGCTTCATAATCTCTTTACTTATACTTGCATTTTTATTTTTTTACCAGGATGTATTATGGATAGTTGGAAAAAACAAAGAGTATTTTGATGGTTTGAGAGTGGTACCTATATTATCATTAAGCTTTATGATAATGGGTATGAACTATTTCGTAGGTGTTGGCTTATTTCTGAAGAAACAAACCAAATATTACCTCATACCTTCTTTTGCAGCCTTAATGGCAAATATAGGTTTGAATTTTCTGTTAATTCCTTCTTTGGGTATGTTTGGTGCTGCAATAGCTGTCTTATTGGCGCAAATTATTTATACCGGTCTGGTGGCATACTTTTCAGGCAGGCACATGTATATTGCATTTGAATGGAATAAGATATCTGAAATATTTGCCTTGGCTATATTTATCTTCCTCTTTGTTCAATATTTCCAAATAAAAAATTTTTATTTGGATACTTTAATCAAATTAATCATGCTCACTTTATTCCCTTTAATCCTATACAAACTTAACTTTTTCGAAAAAATTGAAATACAAAGACTTAAGGAGGGGGTAATGAAGTCGTTAGTCAGGTTTAAACTGAAATAATTACTAAAGAACGGCCAATTAAGGATGGATTAAATGTGCATATCGCTTATTACGAAATACTTATGACGGATGATCGATGATGAAAGACAAATATATACTACAAATTGCTGATAACTGATTAATACTCCAACATAACGTCATATCCGCCGAATTTTCTTATATTAATTACATTTCCTCCTTCAAATACAAGGTATTGTCCCTTAATACCCATCAGCTTTCCTTTAATTGAAGGTTGTTTATCAAAACCGACACTTGTAATTTTTTTCTGAATATCCAAGTAAGGGTAAATAAGTTCAACTATAGTATTATCCTCTGTTATAAATTCAGTTAATTCCTGTGGAACAAGCAATCTTATTTTTTTCTTTTCATCTACCAATGAAATAGTATTATCCGTTAAATCCTTTAACATATCGCGCCAATTCGTCTTATCGGAAATATGCTGCTTAAGGGCCACTTCAATCAACCCTGCCTGGTAACGGTTATTTGTCCTTGCCAGTTTTATAGCTTTCCATGCACCCTGATCTATCCACCTGGTAGGTATTTGTGACTGCCTGGTTACACCAACTTTTACATGATTGGTAAGTGCCAGATAAACAAAATGATCCTTAAGGCAATTTTCGGTAGCATAATCCATGTCACGTGCAATACCTTCATGAGCCCTGCATTTTTCAGGATTTAAAACACATTCTTCAGTTTCCGGGATGGATATAAAACATGGGTAACAATACCCCTGTGCAAAAGATTTACTGGTTAAATTGCCACAGTTTAAACAATGTATCTGTCCCAACCAAGTCATCGATATTTCCTGACCTATTAAATCATTCATATATATCCTGCCATTCCCAACTGGCATGTGATACTGGATAGGATTGGCAAAAACTGAGATCATCTTGGATATTGGCCCAGATTGCTGCATTTAATAGTTAATTATTATTGTCTTCAAAGTTAGAATTTTCAAGTAAAAGAGGCAATAGAATATCAAGATATTAATTACTATTTCTGATTAAAAATACCAGTTTATTTAAAATAGGCAAACAATTTTATAAATCATTAAAAGAGGGACCAACACAATGCTATACATTAAAATATGCTGTCTGAGAAAAATAAATAGATGAATAGTATAGAGCCGGAATAATTTTTTTATTTTTGCACCTCAATAGTAAAAACACTGACCTATGGTGTAATGGTAGCACAGCAGATTTTGGTTCTGTTAGTCCAGGTTCGAATCCTAGTAGGTCAACTTTAATTCGTAAAATAGCTTTGTAAACCAAGTGTTTGCAAAGCTATTTTTGTTTTGGGGCACGTTTTGGGGTACGTTTTATTTGTTGAACTTAAATAGTTATGATTATGAAAGTAACTAATAAAAAATTATTTGCTAAAATTGATAAAGTGCTTATTTGTATTGAATTTTTAATTCAGCATATTGTTTATTTTATAAGGGAAGCATTTAATCGAGAATTTATATTTATTAGTTTAAAAGAAGGAATCTATTATTACGAATTTAAATGTAAAATAAACCCTATTAACGATCAAAATTGGGAAAAAAGAAAAAGATTAATTGAATATTTTATCGCCAAGGTAGCTTCGAAGAAGAAAGAAAAAGAATTACAAGGTAATATGAGGTTATATAGTGTTCAAGCTGAGTTCATTAAATGGTTAGAGAAAGAATTGAAAGATTTGATAAATAAATACGGTGAAATATCTGGATCAAATAAAGCTCTCACACTAAAGCAGCAACTTATTGCCATTAATTTTTTAGTAGAACATGAATATATTCAATGGAAAGAATTGGCAGGTAATGCTAAAGCTCAGGCACTTCTAATTACCTACATATCAGGCAAAGAACCCTCAGAAAAATTTCTTACTTCTAATGAATATAATTATTGGAGGGATGTAAGTGGAGCATTACAACCACATCAAAATTTAACCAATTTATTAGCTGTAAATAATGTTTTTGATCAAGTTGGTCTAATAGAAATTGTTTCTGAAATTAAAAAGAAAGTAACTGATTTAGAGCTTAATAAAAATAAAAAGTAAAGTTTCAGGTGACCTGACAAACAATTAAATGGGTTAATTTAAGCATCATTGCGAAAGAATTGAATAAAAACATTTCGCAAATGAACTCAATTTTTACTCATTGAACCCAATGATGAAACATTCATCAATCAACTCGCTGATAGTTTGGTCGATCGGATTATGGTCAAAATTACTCCGATACTATCAAAGACAAATCCAATAAAACAGGATAAAGGCTATCTCACACGAAAAAAAGCTTATGAAACCTTAAAAGTCACTGGCCAGACATTAGATAGCTATGTCGAACAGGGGTTACTGCATAAATTAGGAAAGGGTAAATCAAGCCGTTATTATCAAGAAGAAATTGATCTTTTCTATGAAAACAAGGATAAATATTATCGTCGTCCCAGGAAAAATGTCAATCGGTAATATTGGTTATCATGCTTCCAACCATAAAAACATACATATTTCAACCAAATTGCTTAACTGAAGCCAATTACCATTGTACATTAATTCAGGAACGATTAATCAATGCTGTTATTTTTGGATTACAGGAGGCAATTCAAAAACGGATGCATGGAGAAAATTACATACAACTTTCACTATTCGAACCTAGGAATCTACCCTTTATATCAATTGAAATTCAACTTAATGAAATTGCACAACCGGCACAATACCGGTTTGTTAAAGAAGCAATAAAAAAACTTGCCAGTATTGTTGTCGAACTCAGGTATAGAAATGAAGTTAAAAAAGAGAACAGAATCCGACTGGTAGGTTTATTTCGTGCGGATATTCCGGAAGAAGGTAAGCGAAGTTCAACCATAATTATTGACATCGATAAAATGGTTGCAAAAAAACTCATTGAAATTGATTTGAATGAGCAGGGAAAACCTATAAACTATACCAAATTCATATACCAGATCGCTATCAAATCCAGGATAAAATATACCCCAAGGATATACAAATTATTATGTAGTTGGAGAAAATCAGGACAATTTATAATGTCCCTGGATGATTTCCGCAAATTCCTGGGTATTGAAAAAAAGTACAATTTTTACAGGGACATAAAAAGAAATATCCTTTTACCAGTCCAGAGAGAATTAATAGACATAAATGCTGATTGCTGGTTTGATTGCGAGGCAAACGATTTTGAAATCAGAGACGGTAATACTGTTACTAAATTATTCTTTAGAGTAATAACAACAAAATTTATGGAAGATGAAGAGAAACGCAAAGACTATATAAAACATATTTTACAAAGCTACCATAGCTTTAAAGAAAGGGATTTTCAACAGATTAAAGGCGTATTTGAACATCCAAACATGTCCGAAGTAATTATGAAAATTGGTTACTTAAATGACTATGTGCGTAATCCGAATATTATTCATAAAAAGAAATACATTATTGACGCATTACTTAACGAATTTATTACAAGTTAACTTTTTCTACCAGGTTCTTTGAAGTAATTTATTATTTCTACCAATTGTAGTTAACGATTACTACCATTCGAGTTAATTTTTACTACCAAATATGTTAATATTTACTACCACCGCAAGCCTGTATAATGTTGTTATATAAATTCTTACACCGTTTTACAATCTACAAATGATTATACAAATTTTATCAAAGGTGAAAAAAGTATATAATAGAATTAAAAAAAATGAAAAAGGCAATGATTTTAAATCAGTTGAACGAATGGAGGTTGAGAAAAATTTGAAAAAAATCATTTGAGTCGAATATGATGATAGTTGCGGTGAAAATAATAGTTAACAATTCCTATCATGTTATTATATTATAGGATGTTGTAATAGTATCTATCAGGAATTATAACTGTAAACCATATACACTAGCAGTAATTGAAAATATTAACAAGACATTTTAGAGCGAAAAATGCTTATAAAAATCCA
>CAVYAE010000004.1:2500-111210 GCA_963766305.1 uncultured Bacteroidota bacterium | reverse complement strand
TTTCTCACTGAACTTGAGCGTATTGTTCCACGGGCCAACAATCAGACCCAAAGCCAAGAGCTTAAGGTGGTGTATGTGAACCTGCAGACATTGTGAGCACGCCCGTCGGTTTTATCACGCCTTCCGTCACCAGCGGTCCCAACGACACCTCGTACACGTACACGCTTTACCAGACGGCGAATTTCACGGTAACAGCAGCCTCAACACACGTGCAGCATTAAGTTCATCGGATTGAAAACCGGCAGCAGCACCGCCTTCATCACGAAGTGCCTTTTAAAAGAATTTATTAAAAATATTTAGAAAATTAAATTTTTAAATTCTTTTAAATTATTTATTTAGTCAAAACAATTTTTAAAAATTATTTTTTATTAAAATTTAATAATTTTTTAGAAAATCCGAATTATCTTTAAGATATTTTTGAAAAAAATATTAATTTTAAAACATTTTTCAGAAAATTAGCTTAATTTTTAAAGAAAATATTTTAATAGGATATTATCTTCCTTTACCATTCTGTACAGTTCGGGAATTTCATCAGGGCTGTCCTGCAAATCAGCATCCATGGTTATTACAACATCCGAAGCTGCAACTTTAAATCCGCAATATAAAGCAGCAGACTTACCATAATTTCTTCTTAAATGAATGGCTTTTATATGTTTATTAGTTTCAGACAGTTTTTCAATTATTCTTCCGGAAGAATCAGAACTTCCATCATCAATCATAATTATTTCATAAGAAAAGCCGGAATTAAGCATTACCCGGTCTATCCAGGCTGTAAGTTCAGGTAAGGATTCCTCTTCATTATATAGAGGTATAACAACAGAAATGTCCATTTAATAATTTTCTATTTTCTTTTTTCAATTTTCTATTTCGTAATGAGTCATCATTTATACAATGCCGGATCTTTATCTTTTTTAATAAATGCAGAAGTTATTAAAGAAATCATAAAACCAACAAGTGTAGTTAAAGGGATCAACCTAATGCTGATTCAACCGGACTTGGCATTGTACTATTATTGAACTGATTGGTCATACTTTTTATATTTTCAGTTGAAGCATTGATTTCCCTGGCATATTGAATACTTTTTTCGCCAATACATTTAAATAATTTTTCGGAATATGCAGGATCTATGAACTGGTTAAAAATGTAAGTATAAAATGCTGTAATAATAGTGGCAAAAAATACTATTGAAGTACCAACGGATAAAGCAGTTACGTCTGATATTTTTTTGTAGCGCAATATTCCTGTAATATTTTGTTCCCAACACTACACCTATTATAATTATAATAAATGGAAGGTATATAAGTGTCATAATGATCAGGTAGTTAAATCGGGTAATATCCAAAAAAACAATAATAACTGAATAAATAATTAATGCCAGACCTAGTATAGCACCGTATGTCATTGTGCTTTTCCAAAGTAATTGATTGTTTTGTGCCATATATAAAAATTGAGTATTGGTTACTTACTGCAGGACCAGGTATCAAGAGCCAAATTCTGTTTCCTGGCTCCTGGTTCTGATTCATCCAGCAAAGATATTTCTTTTAACTATTATTTAAAGGTTTGAATGAAAAGTTTTGCATTTTGTTTTATAGCACAAAATGTGTATTTTTGAGCCGGGTAAGTCTTATACGACCAGCTCCTGCTGAACTCCCCCAGGTTCGGAAGGAAGCAAGGGTAGGTGGTTGAGCGGTGCGATATGAGGGGCTTACCCATTTTTTATTTAAATTTAATACATTGGTTACTAAAGATATTTCATCATAAACTAACAATTACAGGCAAAATTGTTGAAAAGTATTTAATACTAAGGCTAAAAAAAGTTATTTTCAAGTTCCCCTTATTTAATTTTTATAATAAATTCGTCTTTAATTTAATAATTAATATTTAAATTAATTTATTAATAATCAATGAAATTATATAGGTTTCAATCATGAGCAAACGAAATAATAAAGTTTCTCAAGTTAAAAAGAATGGTAAAAATGGATCTGCTGTACTTGGTCCGGTAGATAACCTGGAATTACATTTACGGCCTGATTGGTGGAGAAGAATATTTAATTCCATGTACCTCAAAACAGATGCTGATGTAGTTGAAGATAAGTCTATAACCAAGAATGAAATAGATTTGTTTACTTCATTACTCCAGGTTTCGAAAGAAAGTAACATACTCGACCTGGCATGTGGACAGGGCCGACACTCTCTTGAACTGGCACGGCAGGGATATTCAAATGTTTTTGGACTTGACAGGTCTCATTATCTGATAAGAAAAGCTAAATCAATCATGCAGGCTGAAGGTCTTAAAGTAAATTTTAAGGAAGGGGATGCACGTAAACTACCCTTCTCCACCGATATGTTTGATGTGGTGATGATACTTGGGAACAGTTTTGGTTATTTTGAAAGTACGGAAGATGATGTTAAAATATTGAAGGAAGTATACCGGATTTTGAAACCAGGAGGAATATTTTTAATTGATGTTGCTGACGGAGCATACCTTAAAAATAATTATCTGCCCAGAAGTTGGGAATGGATTGATAAAAAACACTTTGTATGCAGGGAACGTTCCCTGGCTAAAGATGATGAAAGGCTTATTTCACGAGAAGTTATTTCCCATGTTGAGAAAGGTGTCCTTGTGGACCAGTTTTATGCAGAAAGGTTGTACACGAGGGATATTTTAGAGAACATATTTACTGAAGTCGGCTATAAAAAAATTGCTTTTCATGGTTCCATTGAAACAAATTCAATTCGAAATCAGGATCTTGGAATGATGGAGCGAAGGATACTTGTTACTGCACAGGTAATTAAAAACTGGACTCCTGAAAAATCCAAGAAAACTGATATAAAGAATGTAGTGGTTTTGTTGGGCGATCCAAGTAAACCTGATATAATTAAACCTTCAAATGTATTTGATGATGATGACTTTATTACTATCACCAATCTTAAAGAAGCATTACAGTTGCTTCCGGGATATAAATTTACATTTTTAAATGCACATCATACCTTTTACAACGATTTGTTAAAACAAAGAACAAAAATAGATTTTGTATTGAATCTTTGTGACGAAGGCTTTAACAATGAAGCTAAAAAGGAACTTCACGTACCCTCATTACTTGAAATGCTTGATATTCCCTACACCGGTTCAGGACCGCAGTGTCTGGCATATTGTTATGACAAATCACTAATCAGGGGTATAGCCAAAGAAATGGGAATTCCGGTTGCTGAAGCTTTTTTCGTAAAGTCAGAAGACAATGTATTTGACCTTCAAATTGATTTTCCCGTAATTGCCAAACCAAACTTTGGGGACAGCAGTTTTGGTATTACTCAGCAAAGCGTTGCCAATTCGATAGAAGAGCTTAACGACGCAATACTTAAGATCAGGCATAATTTTGGTTATGAAAATCCAATTCTTGTGGAGGAATTTCTTACCGGCAAGGAAATAAGTGTAGGTATAATTGGCAATCCTCCTGAATCGTACACGATACTTCCGATTGTTGAAGAGGATTATTCGCAGCTTCCCCGGAATTACCAAAGATTTGCGGTTATGAAGCCAAATGGCTGCCGGATTCTCCTTACTTTAAATTATTAAAATCAATTCCGGCAATATTACCTGATGATGATGAAAAGTCAGTAATTGAAAATTGTGTTAAGCTGTTTGCCCGTTTAGACTGCAGAGATTATTGCCGTTTTGATTTGAGGCTGGATGCAAACGGAGTACCTAAATTATTGGAAGTTAACCCTAACCCTGGATGGTGCTGGGACGGGCATCTTGCTAAAATGGCGGGGATCAGCGATATAAGTTATTCAAAGCTTTTGGAAATGATACTTCAGGCCTCAGAGCTGCGTATTTCACAGAATAAGGTGGAAGAACCATTATTGGTGAAAGAAGTTAGCAGTTACTAACAACCCTTGCATGATTATTACTAAACCTGTTTTAATAGTTTTAATTATTTTTGGCTTTGAAACTGCGGCATATAATCAATGTAATTCAATGGTTACTTCTTTTAATCCGGGAGAAGTAGTAACATACCAGGCATATTATAATTGGGGTTTTATATGGATTCATGCCGGGGACATTAAATTCTCGGTGGATCAGAAACCTTATAAAAATAAAAAAGTATATCAGTTTGAGGCTATTGGAAATACTGTACCTTCCTATGACTGGGCCTATAAAGTACGGGATAAGTATCAGTCATATGTTGACATGGAGACTTTTTCTCCATTGTTATTGATAGCAAATACGAATGAAGGAGGGACTTCTGATTGTCAAACCTATGTATTTTCCTATACGAATAAAAAAATATATGTTGATTCCCAGACTTCTAAAAAGCCTGAAACAAAGGATTCCGTTTACTTTTCCAATTGCGTTTATGATGTTCTGTCGGGTATATATTATTGCAGGAATATAAACTTCTCTTCTTACAAAATAAATGATAAAATACCTTTTAGTCTTATAATTGAAAATAAAATATATCCATTATATATAAGGTATCTCGGTAAAGACATTATTAAAATCCATGAAGATAAACAACAGTTCAGGTGTATTAAATTTTCAGTTTTACTTGTAGCAGGCACCATATTTAAAGGTGGTGAAGATATGACTGTTTATGTTACAGACGATGATAACAGGATTCCTGTTCTTGTTGAAGCAAAAATATTAATCGGATCAGTTAAAGCATACCTGAATACGGCTGTGGGATTGAGAAGTCCCGAAACAGCATTGATACGATGATCAGATTCTATAACCTTCTCCTGAATTCGGAGCAAATGATTGCAGCTGCAACCGCAACATTAAGTGATTCAGACCTTTTTTGATTTGCAGGGAAATAGGGTATGAAAAGGTTTTTTGTAAAGTATTTTTCAAATTCAGGATTAATTCCTTTAGATTCATTTCCTAATATTATCAAGCCATTTGCTGGTAATTGGGTGCTATAGATATTTTCTCCATGAAGCGATGTTCCGAATAAAAACATTTCATTATTTATTATATCCCTCAGCAATGTCGATAATTCCTTATAATGTGCCTTAATCCTGATAATTGCACCCATAGTGGATTGTATTACCTTGGGATTATAAATATCCGCGCAATCGTTACTGCAGATAATATGTTCAATGCCAAACCAATCGGCAATACGGATAATTGTTCCTAAATTTCCCGGATCCTGCACATTATCGAGTATAATTGACAATTTATTATTAAGATCAGTTAGATTGAATTTGTTATGTGGAATTTCTGCCACACATAATACATTCTGTGGATTTTTTAACAAACTGGCCTTAATTATTTCATCTTTTGTTGCTGTTATTTTTTCACAATTATACCCTGTTACTAAATTATTATTTTGTAAAAACCAATCTTCAGTACCTGCAATAAAATTTACTTGTAAGTCTGAAGAAATAATCTCACGCACAATTTTATCTCCTTCAGCTAAAAACAAACCTGTTTCTTCTCTTGCACTTTTTTTATCAAGAGATTTTATAAGTTTTATTTTATTTCGTATTAGCATGGTTTTTGTGTTTCAATAACAAACATGTTATTATTTTTGTAAAATTATTTATTTACCTGACAACGTATTCAAATAATCTACCTTGTTAAAATCATCAATATATTATTTCTTAAAAGGTACTTTGGCCATTATAGTTATAACTGTATTATTAACAGGATGTAATACGACAAGGTATGTGC
The DNA here is from genome assembly GCA_963766305.1 of uncultured Bacteroidota bacterium. Taxonomy (GTDB): domain Bacteria; phylum Bacteroidota; class Bacteroidia; order Bacteroidales; family JAAUTT01; genus JAAUTT01. The sequence goes on along the minus strand of CAVYAE010000004.1, from coordinate 105,536 downwards.
CAGAGGATAAATATCTTTTATCCAGAGTTAAATTAAAAATCGATAATAAAAGCATAAAAAAAGATGAACTCAGATATTACATAAGACAAAGAGAAAACAAGAGATTATTTGGTTTCAAGCTTTACCTGGGTTTATATAATCTTTCAAATATAAAAAAGAATAACTGGTTTCAGAGATATCTCCGTAAAATAGGTGAAGATCCTGTAATTTGGGACCCGCAAATGACAGAAAGGACTGTAAAGCAATTAATGCTTTATATGAAAATGAAGGGTTATTATAATGCAGTTGTTTCTGATTCTGTAAAATTAATTGATAAAAAAGCTTATATTATTTACAGGATAAAATCAAACAGTCCATACAGAATAAGAAATATTAATTATTCTTTTGAAGATTCCACAATTATGCCGGTCTTATTAAAAGATACAATAAATACTCTGATTAAAAGAAAAAGCCTTCTGGATGAAGATGTATTGAAAAATGAGTGTTCCAGAATTGAAACCTATCTGAAAAATAAGGGATATTATCAGTTTCTTAAAGATTATATAAGGTTTGAATTCGAGGTAGATACCTTAACTAATCCTAACATGGTGGATTTAACCTTAATAGTCAGAAATGTCACAGATTTACAAAGTATTCAGCCAAATCCGCAAGCATATAAACTTTATAAAATCAATAAGGTATTAATAACAAATGATCCCGGATTTTCAGTATCTCCGATTACAAATATACATTCAGCAAAAAAAGATACTATAATTAAAAGTGGGGTTGAATTCATCTATCCTGATAATTTCTGGGTCAATCCTTCCACTATATTACTGCAGAACTACCTATACCCTGGTAAACTTTATTCTTTGAAAGATGTGGAGGAAACTAAAAAACATCTGTCAGCTCTTAATACTTTCAGCCTTGTAAACATATACTTTGATGAGCTGCCACAATCAGATACATCTGAATTTAATTACCTGGATTGCCATATCCGTCTTACCTCTTTGAATATTCAGTCATACGCCTTAACCGGAGAATTAACATCCACCTCATCCAATTTCCTGTTAGGCGGGGATATAGGTATTAATTATCAGCATAAAAGCCTTTTAGGAAATGCTGAAAATCTTAATTTAAAGTTAACCGGCGGGAAGGCCTGGGTACAAAATGGCGGAGTTAAACAAAGTACACTGGATTTAGGATCAGCAGCATCCATAAATGTTCCAAAATTTTTATTTCCAATAAATACCTCGCCGGAACTGGTTAAAATCTATAATCCAAAAACTGATTTTGCAGTTTCTTTTAACTTTACAAAACTGACAGAGTTAATTGACAGGGATTTCAACTCTTCATTTGGATATAATTGGAAAAGCGGGCCCTATATAACCCATACTATTAAACCTATTGAATTTTCATGGTTGGATGTTAATATAACTAATTATGACTATTACAATGATTATATTAAAAACACTTACCTGGTAAACATATATACCAGCCAATATATACTTGGTTCAGCATATAACTTTACGTATAATAATCAGGTTGCCCAAATGATAAAGGATTATCATTATTTTAAATGGAACTTTGAAATAGCCGGCAACCTGCTTACATTAATTAATGATGTACTTAAGAATTCAAAAGATAAGGGCCAGTTTTTAGACTACTATCCTTTATTTGGAAAGCAATACTCTCAATATTTAAAAACCGATTGTGAATTTATGTACGATCATTATATTGATCTTAATAATTCTGTAGCTTACAGGGCATTTGCCGGATTAGCGGTACCTTATGGCAATGCCGATGTTATACCCCTTGAAAAAGAATATTATTCAGGAGGACCTAACAGTATACGGGGATGGAATCCAAGATTTTTAGGACCAGGCTCTTATCAGTTTGGTGATACAGGAAATCTCACAAAATATTTTCCAAACAATACCGGAGATATTAAACTTGAGACAAATATAGAATACAGATTTAAACTTTTCTGGGATTTTGAAGGTGCCCTGTTCACAGATGCCGGGAATATATGGGCTATAACTCAGGCTCCTACAGATACAAGGCAAGGTATACTTTTTAAATGGGATAAGTTTTATAAAGATCTGGCAGTGTCTTCAGGAGTAGGTGTAAGATTGAATGTTACCTATTTTATAATAAGGTTAGATTTTGCTGCGAAAATGAAAAATCCTGCCCAGGATCCGGGTAAACGGTGGATATTTCAGGACATCAGACAACCTGCCAATCAAACTCTTATTAACTGGGGACTTGCAATTGGATACCCTTTTTAATTGATTATTGACAATGTCATAGTTGATTATTTTGAACAACTTAAAAAAAATGCAAATAATGAGAATAAGGAAAATAAAATATTATATAAACGAATATTTTACATTTTCCAGTCGTGAGAGGAACGGTATAATTGTTTTAATTGGCTTGATTTTAATTATTTTAATTATCCGGATTTTATTCTAAACACCTCATTTATATTTTTACCATCTTTTCCAGCTCTATATTCTTTATTTGCATTTAATTTTATTTGAATATATTTGTAAATATAGTTTGAAAAATTGCATACAATTTCTAAATTTGCGGTTCATTTTTAATTTGTTAAAATTATGATTATAGTTCCTTTAAAAGAAGGCGAAAATATAGAAAGAGCGTTAAAAAAATTTAAAAGAAAATTTGAAAAGACTGGGATTGTTAAGGAGTTAAGAAATCGCCAGGAATTTACTAAACCTTCTGTAAAACGGAGGGAACAAATTAAGAAGGCTATTTATATACAGAAAATTCAGCAAAAAGAAGAATAAGCTAATTAATTGATTATTTATTATTGACAATGTCATAATCGATTTTCAATAATCAATTATTTTGGGTATATATGGATACTATCCTATCGTTTTTAAATCATTTAGAATTCGAAAATAGATACTCAAAAAGAACAATAAATTCTTATAAGATTGATCTTTTGCAATTTAATGAATTTTGTAAAGAAAATTCCATCTACGATATTCTCAAAATTGATTCAAAAACTGTAAGAGCCTGGATTATCTATTTACTTGAAAAAGGTTGTGAAAACAGATCAGTAAACAGAAAAATATCGGCCCTCAAATCTTTTTATAAGTATTTGCTGAGAACAGGCTCTATTGAAAAAAATCCACTTATAAAAATTGATTCACTAAAGTCAAAGAAAACGATTACCCGGTTTTATAACAGATAACCAGGTTAATGTCTTATTCAGTGATGTAGAGTTTGAATCAGATTTTGCAGGAGCAAGAAACAGATTAATACTTGAAACATTTTATCAGACCGGAATCAGACTTTCGGAACTTATAAATATCAGGGATAACGATATAGACAGAATGAACCTTACAATTAAGGTATTTGGTAAACGTAAAAAGGAAAGAATTATACCTATAGATACAGGTCTTATAAATGAAATTGATAATTATATTAATTATCGTTCGCAGGAAATAAAAATTTTAAAATGTAATTTCCTGTTCGTAACCATGAAAGGATTAAAATTATACCCGCGATTAGTCTACAGAGTGGTAAACAGATACTTATCTATGGTAACCACATTGGATAAAAAAAGTCCCCATGTATGGAGACATACATTTGCTACCCTGATGTTGAATAACGGTGCAGCAATTGGTGCAATAAAAGAATTACTTGGTCATTCTAATTTAGCTGCTACTCAAGTATATACTCATAATTCCTTTGAGAAACTAAAAAAAGTTTATAACCAGGCTCATCCAAGGGCTTAAAATATAGGAGGCTGAAATGGATATTACAATTAACTCAGTGCATTTTGATGCAGATAAGAAATTACTGAAATTTGTAAATAATAAGATTAACAAATTAGGTAAATTTTATGAAAGCATTATTGGTGCTGAAGTATTTCTTCGACTTGAAAATACTCAGGAATTAGACAATAAGGTTTCAGAAATAAAATTAATAGTTTCCGGCAGCGATTTTTTTGCTAAAAAACAATCTAAAACATTTGAGGAAGCTACTGATAATGCTGTAGAAGCACTGCGCCAGCAAATTATTAAGTACAAGGATAAAGTTAAGGGTATATAAATTTTTCAAAAAATAATTATAAAGAATTTGTGAGAAAAATAAAAATTCATACATTTGCGAACTCAAATTTAAAGGGGGGGGTTGATTAATACGCTTCTGCAGAGAATTTGCCGATGTAGCTCAGTTGGCCAGAGCAGCTGATTTGTAATCAGCTGGTCGGGGGTTCGAATCCCTCCATCGGCTCTCAACAGTCAAACGTATTTAATTTTTATTGTTTCGATATTTTTGTTGAATACTCTGATATCGAAACTAAAATTGGAACCGTTGAACCACTTAATTTTCCGGGGAGATTCCAGAGCGGTCAAATGGGGCAGACTGTAAATCTGTTGGCTTGCGCCTTCGGAGGTTCGATTCCTCCTCTCCCCACGGTTTGAATTTGTTATCCCTGGGATTTAACCTGTAAAGTAGAGTACCTATATTAGGCTTACAGATTTAACTGAAAGCATTATATATAAGCGGGAGTAGCTCAGTTGGTAGAGCATAACCCTTCCAAGGTTAGGGTCGCGGGTTCGAGCCTCGTCTCCCGCTCTAGTTTGCTGATGTAGCTCAGGGGTAGAGCACTTCCTTGGTAAGGAAGAGGTCATGGGTTCAATTCCCATCATCAGCTCTGGTAGATTGCTAATTCATTAACCAATAAATAATTAATCATAAAAAACATTATCTAAAACTAGTGTTATGGCTAAAGAAAAATTTGACAGGTCAAAACCTCACGTCAATGTAGGAACAATTGGACACGTAGACCACGGAAAAACAACTTTAACAGCTGCAATTACCATGGTTCTTGCAAAAAAAGGTCTTTCAGAAATAAGGTCTTTTGATTCAATTGATAATGCACCGGAAGAAAAAGAACGCGGTATTACTATTAATACAGCCCACATTGAATATCAAACAGCGAAAAGGCATTATGCTCATGTAGACTGTCCCGGACATGCTGACTATGTAAAGAACATGGTTACAGGTGCAGCTCAGATGGATGGTGCTATTATTGTTGTTGCTGCAACGGATGGTCCTATGCCTCAAACCCGTGAACATATATTGTTGGCACGTCAGGTAAATGTTCCTAAAATAGTATGTTTTATGAACAAGGTAGATATGGTTGATGATCCGGAAATTCTTGATCTTGTTGAAATGGAAGTTCGTGAACTTCTGACCTTTTACAAATATGACGGGGACAATGCTCCTGTAATACGTGGATCTGCTCTTGGTGCACTTAATGGTGAAGCACAATGGGAAGATAAGGTAATGGAATTAATGGATGCCGTTGATACTTACATTCCAATTCCACCGCGTGAAAATGAAAAACCATTTTTAATGCCTGTGGAAGATGTATTCTCAATCACAGGACGAGGTACAGTTGCAACGGGAAGAATAGAAACCGGCGTGGTGAATACAAGCGATGAAGTTGAACTTGTTGGACTTGGTGCAGAAAAGAAAAAATCTGTAGTAACCGGCGTAGAAATGTTCAGGAAAATCCTTGATCGAGGAGAAGCTGGTGATAACGTTGGTTTGTTGCTCAGAGGTGTCGACAAGAAGGAAATTAAACGTGGAATGGTTATTGCAAAACCTGGATCAATAACTCCTCATACAACATTTAAGGCTGAGGTTTACGTATTGAAGAAAGAAGAAGGAGGTCGTCATACTCCATTTCATAATAATTACAGACCCCAGTTTTATTTACGTACCCTTGACGTAACAGGTGAGATTGAATTGCCTGCAGGCAGGGAAATGGTAATGCCAGGAGATAATGTTACTATTACAGTTAAATTAATCTATCCTGTAGCTATTAACCAGGGATTGCGTTTTGCAATCCGTGAAGGCGGACGTACAGTTGGTGCAGGTCAGGTAATCGAAATTGTTCAATAGGTGTAGACGGGTGTAGCTCAATTGGTAGAGTAGCGGTCTCCAAAACCGTTGGTTGGGAGTTCGAGTCTCTCCTCCCGTGCAAAGTTTTTAATTATGAGCGTACAATCTTACATTAGGGATTCATATACCGAGCTGGTTCATAAGGTTTCATGGCCTACATGGTCGGAACTTCAGAATAGTGGAATAGTTGTTATGGTGGCCTCTCTTATTATTGCCATTATAATATTTTTAATGGATTTTGCCTTTGAACATGTAGTGTCTGTCATATACAGCATGTTTTGATTAGTTTTACTAATTTATACCCTGTTAAATTATGAGCGAATCAGAAAAAAAATGGTATGTTCTGAGAGCTGTAGGCGGTAAAGAGAAAAAAGTTAAAGAATATATTGATAACGAAATATCCAGCCTAAACCTTCAGGAATATGTTTCCCAGGTGCTAATTCCACAGGAGAAAATTTACCAGATAAGAAATGGTAAAAAGATTAGTAAGGAACGTAATTATTTTCCGGGGTATATTCTTATCGAAGCAAATTTGACTGGAGAAATTCCTCATATCTTAAGGAACGTGCCTAATGTGGTTGGTTTCCTTGGTGGTAAAAATGAGGAACCGGTGCCGTTACGACAAACGGAAGTTAACAGGATACTTGGAAAAGTAGATGAACTTTCTGCAAGTGAAGAAGAACTTAACGTACCATTTTTTATCGGTGAAATGGTAAAGGTTACAGATGGCCCTTTTAATAGCTTTACAGGAGTCATTGAAGAGGTTAACGAAGAAAAGAAAAAACTTAAGGTCATGGTTAAAATTTTCGGAAGAAAAACCCCATTGGAATTAAGCTTTATGCAGGTTGAAAAAGAATAGTATCAACCTTATTGATGAATGTTACGCACTTAACATATAACGACAGTTTTATCGCTTCCAATGATAACTGTCAAATTTAATTGAATCTAAATATTATGGCAAAAGACATTGCAGGATTAATAAAATTGCAGATTAAAGGAGGTGCTGCTAACCCATCACCACCGGTAGGACCTGCACTGGGTTCCAAAGGTGTAAATATAATGGAGTTTTGCAAGCAGTTCAATGCAAGGACACAGGATAAGGCTGGTAAGGTAATACCAGTTGTAATTACTGTGTATTCTGACAAATCATTTGACTTTGTTACTAAAACTCCGCCAGTTGCAATTCAATTACTTGAAAATTCCAAAATAAAATCAGGGTCAGCTGAGCCTAACCGTAAAAAGGTAGGGTCGGTATCCTGGGAACAGGTAAAAACCATTGCCGAGGATAAGATGCAGGATTTGAATGCTTTTACTATTGAATCGGCTATGAAGATGGTTGCAGGTACTGCGAGAAGTATGGGTATAACAGTTGAAGGTACAGCTCCTTTTGGTAAATAGTATAAGTCAGATGTAATATTTTGATTTATACTTAATAAAAGTACTTAATAAATTTGTTTTAAAATGGCACAACTTACTAAAAACAGGAAGTTAGCATTACAAAAGGTAGAATCGAACAAAGGCTATAAATTATCTGAAGCAGCTGAGTTGTTGAAAGAGATATCTACGACAAAATTTGATGCTTCAATAGATTTGGATGTTAGACTGGGAGTTGACCCCAGGAAAGCAAATCAAATGGTTCGCGGAGTGGTTACTTTACCTCATGGTACTGGTCGTCAGGTAAGGGTATTGGTTTTGTGTTCACAGGATAAGGAAGAAGAAGCAAAAGCAGCTGGTGCTGATTATGTTGGTCTTGATGACTATATTGAAAAAATAAAGGGCGGATGGACAGATGTGGATGTAATTATTACCATGCCAACTGTTATGGCTAAAATTGGTGCTCTTGGCCGAATTCTTGGTCCAAGGGGTTTAATGCCAAATCCTAAGTCAGGAACAGTTACCCTTGAAGTTGGTAAGGCCGTCAAAGAAGTAAAAATGGGTAAAATAGACTTCAAAGTTGATAAATTTGGAATTGTTCACACATCTATTGGTAAAGTTTCCTTTTCGCCTGCTCAGTTGGTAGATAACGCAAAGGAATTTATCCATATGATTGTGAAGCTTAAACCTTCATCAGCTAAAGGTACATACATTAAAAGTGTATATTTATCAAGTACTATGAGTCCGGGTTTGAAAATCGACACTAAGTCAGTAGAGGCTTTAAATTAATTTTTTGAATGTAGTAAATCATGATTAAAGAGGATAAAATTAAAATCATTGAAAGCCTGATCGTTAAAATTGACGAATATAAGAATTTCTATCTGGCTGATATTTCTGAACTTAATGCTGCTGATACCAGCGATCTAAGAAGGAAATGTTTTGAAAAAAACATAAGGCTTGAGGTTGTAAAAAACACTCTGCTAAAAGCAGCACTTGAACGTTGCAACGGAGATTACAAAGAGCTTTACGGTATTTTAAAAACGCCAACTTCTATAATGTTTACAGAAGGCGGTAATGTACCTGCAAAACTTATAAAGGAATTTCGTCGCAAACATTCAAAACCTGTTTTAAAGGCAGCTTATGTGGAGGACTGTGTATATATCGGTGAAAATCAATTAGAAGCATTGATTAATATTAAGTCCAGGTTGGAACTTATTGGTGATATTATTGGTATATTGAAATCACCAGCTAAAAATGTAATATCAGGTTTACAATCCGGTGGAGGTAAACTGGCAGGTATAGTTAAAACATTATCAGAGAGAACGTAATAGATTAATTTTTTAAATAAACAAATAAAATGGCAGATATTAAAGCTTTTGCAGAACAATTAGTTAACTTAACTGTTAAAGAAGTTAATGAATTAGCAAAAATATTAAAGGATGAATATGGTATTGAACCAGCTGCTGCTGCAGTAGTAGCCTCAGGACCAGTTGCAGGGGGCGGTGAACCAGCTGCAGTTGTTGAAAAAACTACATTTGATGTAATATTAAAAGCACCGGGTGGAGCTAAATTACAGGTTGTTAAATTAGTTAAGGAATTAACAGGTCTTGGACTTAAAGAAGCTAAAGAATTGGTAGATGCTGCTCCTAAACCTGTAAAAGAAGGTGTATCAAAAGAAGACGCTGAATCATTAAAAGCTCAGTTAATAGAAGCAGGAGCGGAAGTTGAACTTAAATAATTTGACAATTAGGTCAAAATGAGGAATATGACAAGTATAGAATCCTAAATAAGGGATTCTATACTTGTCTATTAGTATTATTTAAAGTTCAACTAAACCTGAAATAAATGTCGTCGAATAAAACTGAAAGAATAAATTTTTCATCTTCAAAAAAACCTTTCCAGTATCCTGATTTTTTGGAGATTCAATTAAAGTCATTTTATGACTTTTTCCAGATCGATACAAGTCCAGATAACCGCAAAGGAGAAGGCCTTTTTAAGGTTTTCGCAGAAAATTTTCCTATAACAGACACCAGGAATAATTTTGTATTGGAGTTTATTGATTATTTTATCGATCCTCCCAGATATTCCATAGAAGAAAGTATAGAACGCGGGTTAACTTACAGTGTACCACTGAAAGCGAAGTTAAAACTTTTTTGTACTGACCCTGAGCATGAAGATTTTGATACAGTAATACAGGATGTTTATCTTGGCACTGTTCCATATATGACTCCGCGTGGATCTTTTGTTATTAACGGAGCCGAGCGTGTTGTCGTTTCCCAGCTCCACAGATCTCCCGGAGTGTTTTTTGGCCAAAGCACACATGCAAACGGTACAAAATTATATTCTGCCCGTATTATCCCTTTCAAAGGTTCGTGGATAGAGTTTGCCACTGACATTAACAATGTTATGTATGCCTATATTGACCGGAAGAAAAAACTGCCGGTTACAACCTTACTAAGGGCTATTGGATATGAGAGCGATAAGGATATACTTGAAATTTTTGATCTTGCCGATGAATTAAAAGTTTCAAAAACAGGACTTAAAAAAGTAGTTGGCCGTAAACTGGCTGCCAGGGTTCTAAAGTCATGGGTTGAAGATTTTGTGGATGAAGATACAGGTGAGGTTGTGTCAATAGAGCGTAATGAAGTAGTTATTGACAGGGAAACTATTATAGACAATGAACATGTGGATATGATAGTTGATTCCGGTGCTCCCACTATTTTACTGCATAAAGAAAACCAGAACCTTTCGGATTTTGCTATTATATATAATACCCTGCAAAAAGATCCGTGCAATTCTGAAAAAGAAGCAGTTTTGCATATTTACCGTCAGTTGCGTAATTCAGAACCTCCTGATGAAGCTACTGCTAGAGATGTAATTGACAAGTTGTTCTTTTCCGACAAACGTTACGACCTCGGGGATGTAGGAAGGTACAGAATTAATAAAAAACTGGGTTTGGATATTGCAATTGATACAAAGGTCCTTACAAGAGAGGATATGATTGCAATAATAAAGTACCTTATTCAGCTTATTAATTCAAAAACGGATGTTGACGATATAGATCATTTGAGTAACAGAAGGGTAAGAACAGTAGGAGAACAGCTGGGTAACCAGTTTAGTGTAGGCCTTGCCAGAATGGCACGTACAATTCGTGAACGAATGAATGTACGTGATAATGAAGTTTTTACACCTATAGATCTAATAAATTCAAAAACATTATCCTCTGTTATAAATTCGTTTTTTGGGACAAACCAGTTGTCTCAATTTATGGATCAGACAAACCCTCTAAGTGAGATGACTCATAAACGTCGTCTGTCAGCTCTCGGACCAGGAGGTTTATCAAGAGAACGGGCAGGTTTCGAGGTTAGGGATGTTCATTTTACACATTATGGTCGTCTTTGTCCTATTGAAACACCTGAAGGGCCAAACATTGGACTTATTTCTTCTCTTTGTGTTTTTGCCAAAATTAACAGGCTGGGATTTATTGAAACACCTTACCGAAAAGTTAACGAAGGCAATGTTAACCTGGACGATGAAGGAATTATATACCTGAGTGCTGAAGAAGAAGAATCAAAAATAATAGCACAGGCTAATGCTGAGATTAATGAAACCGGGGAGTTTCAGACTCCAAGGATTAAAGCCAGGTACAACGGGGACTTCCCCTTTTCTGAAAAGGAAACTGTTGAACTGATCGATGTCGCTCCTAACCAGATAGCCTCTATTGCGGCCTCTTTAATACCATTTCTTGAACATGACGATGCCAACCGTGCACTCATGGGTTCAAACATGATGCGTCAGGCAGTTCCTTTACTTCGTCCTGAATCACCTATAGTGGGCACAGGTATAGAAGGTTCGGTTGTGCATGATTCACGACTGATGGTAGCTGCTGAGGGTGATGGTATGATAAGGTTTGTTGATGCAAATGAAATAGTTGTTGAGTACGACCGCACTGATGATCAGAAGTTCCTTAGTTTTGAAGATGATATAAAACGTTATAAACTACCTAAATATAAAAAGACAAACCAGAATACCTGTCTCAACCTTCGTCCGATTGTTAAAAAAGGTGACAGGGTCGTCAAAGGGCAAATTCTTACAGAAGGTTATGGTACCAGTGACAGGGAACTTGCCCTGGGCAGGAATTTACGTGTTGCGTTTATGCCTTGGAAAGGGTATAATTTTGAGGATGCCATAGTAATAAATGAAAGGGTTGTTCGCGAGGATATTTTTACTTCTGTTCATATTGATGAATATTTACTCGAAGTACGTGATACAAAACGCGGGTTGGAAGAGCTTACCTCTGATATACCCAATGTAAGTGAAGAGGCCACAAGAAATCTCGACGAAAACGGACTTATAAGAATAGGGGCTCATGTTGAGCCAGGCGACATACTTATAGGTAAAATTACTCCTAAAGGTGAATCGGACCCATCACCCGAAGAAAAACTTTTAAGAGCCATTTTCGGAGACAAAGCCGGTGATGTTAAGGATGCATCCCTTAAAGCACCTCCTGCATTATTTGGTGTTGTAGTTGACAAGATGTTATTTTCCAGGGCAATGAAGGATAAAAAAGGAAAAACATCTGAAAAAGTTCTTCTTCAAAAGGTTGAAGATGAGTTTATAAAAAATTCCGAAGATTTAAAAACACGACTTATTGACAAGCTGTTTATCCTTGTAAACGGAAAAACTTCTCAAGGTGTAAAGGATTATAATAATGTAGAGGTAATTGCAAAAGGTTCCAAATTTACAATTAAACAATTACAGGAGCTTGATTATGAGAATATAAATCCAGGTAAATGGACAACAGACAAGCAGAAAAACGATCAGATTAAAGAGTTGTTAAACAACTATATGAATCGTTACAAAGAAATTGATGCCATTTATAAACGGAAAAAATATAATATAACTATCGGAGACGAACTGCCGGCAGGTATAGTTCAGCTCGCAAAAGTTTATATAGCAAAGAAACGCAAGGTAAAAGTCGGAGATAAAATGGCAGGGCGCCATGGAAACAAGGGTATAGTCTCCAGGATAGTACGTGAAGAGGATATGCCTTTTCTTGAAGACGGCAGTCCTGTGGATATTGTACTTAACCCTTTGGGTGTGCCTTCCCGAATGAACCTGGGACAAATTTATGAAACTGTTTTAGGTTGGGTAGGGCAGGTTCTTAATGTTAAGTTTGCCTCACCTATCTTTGATGGAGCCTCAGTTAATGAAATTAACAGCTGGACTGATAAAGCAGGGTTACCCAGATATGGGAAAACATACTTATATGACGGTGGTACAGGAGAACGTTTTGATCAGCCTGCTACCGTTGGTGTAATATATATGCTTAAGCTTGGTCATATGGTAGACGATAAAATGCACGCCCGTTCAATTGGACCGTATTCCCTCATTACTCAGCAACCTTTGGGAGGTAAGGCTCAATTTGGAGGACAGCGTTTTGGGGAAATGGAAGTTTGGGCTCTGGAAGCATTTGGAGCAGCAAACATTTTACAGGAAATTTTAACTGTTAAATCCGATGATGTGATAGGAAGAGCCAAAACCTACGAGGCAATAGTTAAAGGAGACCCTATGCCCACACCTGGAGTACCTGAATCATTTAATGTTCTTTTACACGAACTTAGAGGACTTGGATTAAGTATTAATTTGCAATAATCTTACTACTTTTTACAGTAATTCTAACATTTAATATAACAATATATGTCATTTAGAAGAGAGAATAAAGTAAAATCAACATTTACAAAAATCTCTATTGGTCTTGCTTCACCGGAAGAAGTACTGGAACGGTCCAGTGGTGAAGTATTGAAACCTGAGACAATAAATTACAGAACATACAAACCTGAAAGTGACGGATTATTCTGTGAACGTATTTTTGGACCGGTGAAGGACTATGAATGTCATTGCGGAAAATATAAACGTATAAGATATAAAGGAATAGTTTGTGACAGGTGCGGTGTTGAAGTAACAGAAAAGAAGGTTCGTCGCGAAAGAATGGGGCATATTCAACTTGTAGTTCCGGTTGCCCATATATGGTATTTCAGGTCATTACCCAACAAAATAGGTTATTTACTTGGCTTACCTACTAAAAAGCTTGATGCAATAATTTATTATGAGAGATATGTAGTTATTAATCCTGGTGTTAAAGCTTCTGACGGAGTGAAATACCTTGACTTTTTAACTGAAGAGGAATATCTGGATATTTTGGAATCATTGCCAAAAGACAACCAATATCTTGATGATAGCGATCCCAATAAGTTCATCGCTGATATGGGTGCCGAAGCACTATTTAAACTGTTACAGCGCATTCAATTGGATGAATTATCCTATGATCTTAGAAATAAGGCAAATACAGAAACTTCACAACAACGTAAGAGCGAAGCTTTAAAACGTTTAAACGTTGTGGAAGCATTTCGTGAATCAAAGCTTACCAATAAACCTGAATGGATGATAATGAAAGTAATTCCTGTTATTCCACCGGAATTACGTCCATTGGTTCCACTTGATGGCGGACGTTTTGCTACCTCGGACCTTAATGACCTTTACCGCAGGGTAATAATCCGTAATAACCGTTTAAAAAGACTTATAGAAATTAAGGCACCTGAAGTGATTCTGAGAAATGAAAAACGGATGCTTCAGGAATCTGTGGATTCATTGTTTGATAATTCACGTAAATCAAATGCAGTAAAGACCGATTCCAACCGTCCGTTAAAATCATTAAGCGACAGCTTAAAAGGTAAACAGGGACGGTTCCGTCAGAACCTTTTAGGTAAGAGGGTAGATTATTCAGCCCGATCTGTTATTGTTGTAGGACCGGAGCTTCAATTACATGAATGTGGCTTACCCAAAGATATGGCGGCTGAACTGTACAAACCTTTTATTATTCGTAAACTTATTGAAAGAGGTATAGTTAAAACAGTAAAATCAGCAAAGAAAATTGTAGACAGAAAAGATCCTGTGGTATGGGATATACTTGAAAATGTATTAAAGGGTCATCCTGTATTACTGAACCGTGCGCCTACCTTGCACCGCTTAGGTATTCAGGCGTTTCAGCCAAAGCTTATTGAGGGTAAAGCCATTCAGTTGCATCCTCTGGTATGTACAGCTTTTAATGCAGATTTTGACGGCGATCAGATGGCAGTGCATGTCCCACTTGGGAATGCAGCTATTCTTGAAGCCCAGGTATTAATGCTTGCTGCCCATAACATATTAAATCCTGCAAATGGTGCTCCTATTACCGTACCCTCACAAGACATGGTTCTTGGGTTGTATTATATAACTAAACAGAAAAGGAGTACACCGGAACTTAAAGTAAGGGGTGAAGGTATGACCTTTTATTCTTCTGAAGAAGTAACTATTGCTTTTAATGAAAAGAGGGTTGACCTGCACGCAATGATTAAAGTGAGAATAGATACCATTGAAGGTGGTATTTCAGGCCATAAAATAATTGAAACTTCAGTCGGACGTGTTCTTTTCAATGAACTGGTGCCACCGGAAGTTGGATTTTTGGATGAAATTCTTACAAAAAAATCCTTACGAGAAATTATAAGTACTGTACTTAAGAAAGCCGGAACAGCACGTACAGCCAGGTTCCTTGATGATATAAAAAGCCTGGGCTTTCAGATGGCATTTCGCGGAGGGTTATCATTTAACCTTGATGATGTGATTGTACCTCCTGAAAAAGAAATTTTGGTTCAGGAAGGATATGCTCAGGTTGACGAAGTATTAAATAATTATAACTTAGGTTTTATAACTAATAACGAACGTTATAATCAGATTATAGACATCTGGACACACACCAATGCCAAGCTTACCCATATCTTAATGAACAAGTTATCAAAAGACAAACAGGGCTTTAACCCCGTTTATATGATGCTTGATTCGGGTGCTCGAGGTTCAAAAGAACAGATTCGCCAGCTTTCAGGTATGAGAGGTTTAATGGCAAAGCCGCAAAAATCGGGATCTACAAGTTCTGAAATTATAGAAAATCCAATTCTTTCAAATTTTAAAGAAGGATTGTCAGTACTTGAATATTTTATCTCTACTCACGGTGCCCGTAAAGGGTTGGCCGATACAGCTCTTAAAACAGCTGATGCAGGTTACCTTACGCGACGTCTTGTGGATGTATCTCAGGATGTGATTATTTCTGAACCTGATTGTGGTACTCTGCGTGGTTTGATAGCCATAGCCATTAAAAATAATGAAGAGGTTGTTGAATCCTTAATGGAGCGAATACTTGGCCGTACTGCTGTTCACGATGTTTATCATCCTCTTACAGGCAAATTAATAGTTGCTTCAGGTGATGAAATTACAGAAGATAAAGCGAATTTAATTGAGGAATCTCCTATAGAACAAGTTGAGATTCGTTCAGTACTGACATGTGAATCCAAGAAAGGTGTTTGTGCAAAATGTTACGGACGTAACCTGGCAACAGGAAGAATGGTTCAAATGGGTGAGGCAGTGGGAGTAATAGCTGCTCAGTCCATAGGTGAACCGGGTACTCAGTTGACTTTGAGAACATTTCACGTTGGAGGTACAGCCTCAAATATAACAGCTGAGTCAAGTATTATTACAAAATACGATGGAATTGTTGAAATAGAAGAACTCAGATCACTGGAGAGGACAGATGATACAGGTAATAAACATGCAATTGTTCTTGGCCGCTTAGGTGAAATGAGAATCATAGATAAGAATACAAAAATTACCTTATCTACTCATAACCTGCCATATGGTTCCAAACTGTATGTAAATAACGGTGATGAAGTTAAAAAAGGTAAGTTAATATGTGAATGGGATCCGTACAATGCTGTTATTATATCTGAAGTAGCTGGTAATGTAGAATTTGAATCACTTGTCGACGGTATAACTTTCAGGGATGAATCTGATGAACAAACAGGTTACCGTGAAAAAGTTATCATTGAAACCAGAGATAAGACGAAAAACCCAATGATAAAAATTAATGCCCTGACTGGCGATTCTCACAAATCATACAACCTTCCTGTTGGCGCACATATTGTTGTTAATGAAGGCGATACAGTTGCTGCAGGGGATATCCTTGTTAAAATACCACGTGCTGTTGGTAAAACCGGAGATATCACCGGTGGTTTACCTCGTGTTACAGAGTTGTTTGAAGCCAGAAACCCGTCAAACCCTGCTGTAGTTTCTGAAATAGACGGAGAAGTTACCTTTGGGAAGGTAAAAAGGGGTAACAGGGAAATAACTGTTACCTCCAAAAGCGGAGAAGTGAAAAAATACCTCGTTCCTCTGTCACGTCAGATACTGGTTCAGGAGAATGATTATGTAAAAGCTGGTACACCACTTTCTGACGGAGCTACGACTCCATCGGATATCCTTGCAATAAAAGGACCTACTGCAGTTCAGGAATACATTGTAAACGAAGTACAGGAAGTATACCGTATGCAGGGAGTAAAGATAAACGATAAGCATTTTGAGGTAATAGTACGTCAAATGATGCGTAAGGTTGAAATACTGGATCCTGGCGATACAAAATTCCTTGAAAAACAGGTCGTGGATAAATGGGAATTCATGGATGAAAACGACTATATATATGGGAAGAAAGTAATTATCGAACCCGGCGATTCAAGTCTAAGGGCAGGAATGATTATAACTGCCCGAAAACTGAGGGATGATAATTCACTCTTAAAACGTCGTGATGCCAAGCTTATTGAAGCACGTGATGCCGTACCTGCCACATCAAACCAGATATTACAGGGGATTACCAGGGCAGCACTGCAGACACAAAGCTTTATTTCAGCTGCATCGTTCCAGGAAACAACCAAGGTACTTAACGAGGCCTCAATTAACGGAAAGGTAGATACTCTTGAAGGACTCAAGGAAAATGTAATTGTAGGTCATTTAATTCCGGCAGGTACAGGGTCCCGCGAATACCAGAGGTTAATTGTAGGATCTATGGAAGATTATGAAAAATTAATCAATGTTAAGAGAACTCCTGTAGATGAAGAAATATACGAAGAAGAACGGGAAAGGTGATTAATTGATTAACAACTAAGTGACATCCAAGTAAAAACAAGCAACTAATTTTAAGCAGCATGGCAGAAAATCCGGAAAACAAAATAGATATTGAGCTTAAAGAGGACATAGCGCAGGGAATTTACAGTAACCTTGCTATTATAACTCATTCTGCCTCGGAATTTGTTATAGATTTTGTAAGAATAATGCCGGGAGTTCCCAAGGCTGAAGTAAAATCAAGGATTATTCTCACGCCTGAGCATGCCAAAAGGTTATTGTTTGCTCTTAAGGAAAACATTGCAAAATTTGAATCTGTTCATGGTCCAATCAAAAGTATTGAAGAAATGGGCACTGCAATTCCACTTAATTTTGGCGGACCAACAGCACAGGCCTGAACATTAGCGGTTAATACTTAGAAAACCAGATTATATTTATTTGAATACCTACACTGAAGGAGATATTTGTAAACTTATTATTACCATTACTTAAAATACTGTAATAACTGCCTAACTCGTTGGAAATATGATAATTATTTACCTGAGTGACTGGTTTGCTTAATGAAGTGTTATAATTTACTGATGCAAATAATTCATAATCGTCGTCGATACAATAATTGGCTCCAAGAGAACATCCAATATCTAAATTAATCGGTCTGCAGGGAATATTATTTTTACCATTTACATTAACATTCTGATTAAATCCATATTCAGGAATATTTGTCAGAATAGCACCTCCGTATTTAGAATAATAACCTGAATATGAAAATATTGCAGATTCCTGACATTGTTTTTGCAAAGGTATAAATATACCTGGACCGGCACTTAATTTTAAAATCAGTTTATTTGAAATCCAGGATCTTATTAAAAGATGAACAGGAATTTCAATACTTCTGATTATATCAGTCTCGGAAATATTACTTCCACTCACTTCTCTTAAATAAGAATCATTTTCAGAATCAACTGTTTCAAAATTATCTGAAGAAGAGGTGGCTTTATATACTGATTTATATGTTAGCAGGTTCAAACCTGATTCTATTCCTATTATATTGCCTAAAAAATATCTTACATCAAATCCTAAATCAATAACATCACTTTTATTTGATGTGTATCCTGTTAATGTAGCTGGAATATTCGGAATAATTGAGGATTCCGTGGGGCTGATATGAAAACCCATATTTAATTTATCCTGGGAATATGTATCTTTTAAAATTAATAATAATAATATGTATACTAATCCTGCTAACTTAAAATTATAACATGTCACGGGTTAATTGTTTAAATTATAACATTCAATAATCAATAATCAATTTTCAATTATACCTGATACCTTTAAAATCAATATTTTATCAGGTGTAATCGACAATACAAATAAAATCAATTATGCCATTGTCAATAATCAATAATCAATAATCAATTTTCAATTATACCTGATACCTTTAAAATCAATATTTTATCAGGTGTAATCGACAATACAAATAAAATCAATAATTTATTGTCAATGATACCATTTAAATCAATTTTTTATCATTGGAAATCGACAATACAAATAAAATCAATTATGCCATTGTCAATAATCAATAATCAATAATCAATAATCAATAATCAATAATCAATAATCAATAATCAATTAACTGTCTTATTGTATAATTAATTTTTCAAAGATAACTCTTTGATCGTCTAAATCAACTTCTACAAAATAAGCCCCTATATTAAGGTCCGACACATTTACCTGCTGCTGAAACGATTCACCTTTTTTACTGAAATTCAATACTTTCAATAGTGCGCTGTTTAGGGAGTATATTTTTAAGGTGATGGTGCCATCATTAAAGTTTGACACTGTAAGCGTGAATTGTCCCTGGCAAGGATTTGGGTATATTGTGCCCAGTGATGACTGTATGAATATGGAATCGGACATTTCTGACTGGCAGCCATTCATATCTGTGGTCATTACGGAATAATATCCAGGTTGTTGCTGAGTCCAGTAGTACTGTCCGTTTGCTCCTGAAATTGGTATTTCATTCTGAAACCATTCATATGACGACACAGAATCCTTATTACTTAAACAAATTACAACATCATTCCATTTTGCTGCAATCTGAGGCTTTAGTGTGGTGTTTTGTATTTCTTTAATTGTCAGACTATCTGCCAGTACAACATTGCATATTTTTTCCATTATTCTGTAAGTTCCCTGTTTAAGTCCTGACCAGTCGATCTTGCTTCCATTGCCCTGTACTGATGTATCAATTTCACTTCCATTATAATACAACTGATATATATATCCGCGCTGCGAATTTAAAATATTTATAGTGTCACCTGGTTGATTGCTGCAATAGGTACTATTCATTGAAATTTTTACAGATGATGGTAATGGAATTATGCCTACTGATAAGGAATCAGAGCTTTCACCTATACCTGACGGGTTTTGTCCGGATACATAAATTGTACATTTTCCTGTATAATTATTGCTGAAAGTTATTTGAACTGTTTTGCCTGTACCATTTATAATGCCTGCATTTGACGGTACAATTCCCCATATGTAGGAAGTGGAATTACCGGCGCCTGTAGTAGAATATTCAGCCGTCGGAGTGCTTATACAAACGCTTTCTGGTCCTTCAGGCGTACCTGGTTTTACAGGAGGATTAGCTCCTATGGTAAGGGTACCGTCAACATATACAAATTCATAGTTAGCATCTGCACCTCCTGATGGTACGATATTATACTCGCCCGGTAAACTTGTAATAGTTGCATCTGTGGTTGCAACAGGCTGACTGGAAAGAACCGAGTAATCCTCACTATTTACAAAACCTTGATACCAGCATGTAAATTCCGGATTAGGCTCGCCATATTTTCTGGAAGCGTTATTGGCAGTTACTTTAAGTTGAGCTTTGTTTACGGTAAGTAACTGCTGATATGTAACCGCAGTACTGTTATAATTGGAGTTACCTGTTTGAGTGGCAGTGATGGTTGCGGTGCCAACTCCGGTAATATGTATTAATCCATCAGTTATTGTAGCAACATTCGGGTTATTACTTGAGTAAAAAACCGGGAGCTTTGAAGAAGCTGTTGCTCCCGGATAAAAGTCACTGCTGCCATATTGTTGGGTTGCCAAAGGACCGAAAGTAATGGTTTGTGAAGCCTTATTCACCTGTAAGTACTGAGGTACTGAAGTAGCGGCATTAAAGTTGGAGCTACCGTTTTGAGATCCTGTAATGTGTGCAGAACCTGCACCAACTATATGAACCATATTATTTACAATTGTCGCAACGCTATCATTATCACTTGAATAAACTACATTTAATCCTGATGTTGAAATAGCACCTGCAACAAAATCTGCATCTCCAAAAGTTTTTACCGGCAAGTTCCCAAATATTATAGTTTGATTTTCTTTATTAACTGTAAGTAATTGCTTAACGTCGGTTCCTGCATTGTAAGCACTGTCACTGTATACTGAAGCTATAATATTTGCAGTACCTGCGCCTGTAATATGAATATTACCATCTACTATTGTAGCTACACTAGCATTATCAGATGATAAATAAACAGGTTCACCTGAACTGGATGAGGCTGGTGCTGTAAAATCCGGATCTCCAAAAGTTTTTGCAGGAATAGGAGCAAATGTTATGGTCTGGTTGCCGGCATTTACATAAAGCATATTGGTAATGCTGCCAGCTGCATTGTAATTGGCGTTTCCCGGCTGTAAAGCTGTAATATTTGCAGTACCTGCACCTGTAATATGAATATTACCATTTACTATAGTTGCAACTTTTGAGTTATCACTGGAATATGAAACTAATAATCCAGCGCTTGAATATGCACCGGGATTGAAATCTCCAATACCATAAGTCTCAATTGGTAAAGGATTAAAGGTTATTTTCTGGATACCTTTATTGACAGTTAATACCTGAACCACACTAACAGGTAAATAATTATTATCACCGGCCTGGTTTGCAGTAATCCTTGCAATACCAGCTCCTGTAATATTGACTTTTCCTTCAATAATAGTTGCTACATTTAAATTATTGCTGCTGAAATTAACAGGTAAACCTGCGTTTGTCCAGGCTGATAAACTAAATGCTGAATCACCAAACTCTTTAACAGGCAGAGTTGTGAAAGTAAGTATTTGTGTTGCTTTGTTAACAACCAATGGTTGAACCGCTATCGCCGTGTCATAATTTATACTTCCTGCTGCAGTTGCAGTTATAGATACATTCCCGGCATTTATTATATGAATTTTACCGTTTAGTATTACAACAACATTTGTATCACTGCTTGTATAGGTTACAGGTAATCCTGAATTTGACACTGCACCCGGATTAATATCTGCCTCTCCGTATATTTCAGGTGTCAGGGCCGGGAATTTAATGGTTTGTTTAGCCTTATTTATAATAAGTTGTTGTGTAATGCTCCTAGCTGAATCGTAATATGCATTTCCTGGTTGTGAAGCTGTTATATAGATTGTGCCGGTTGAATGCACTATGATCTTCCCATTGTAAATTGAAGCAACTGAAGGGTTATTGCTTGATAAACTTACAGGTAAACCGCTGGAAACTGAAACAACCGGAATCAATGTTGTATCACTGAAGGATATTACGGGTAAAGGCTTAAATGTAATTGACTCGTTAGCCTTGATAATAGTGACCAGCTGTTGTACCGGGGTAGCCGGAGCATAGTATGTATTACCCGGTTGCAAAGCAATTATTGTGACAGTACCGGGTTTAACAATATGCAACTTGTTGTTGACAACAGTTGCAATTCCAGTATTAGTGCTCGAATCCTTTACTGTGAGTCCGGATGATGATGAATCAACCAGATCAATATCAGGATCACCATATGTCAAAGTATCCAATGCGTTAATCTTATTGAAAGTTATGGTTTGTGTATCCTGATATACAGTAAGAAAATGAGAAATACTGTCAGCAGCCAGGTAATTGTTATTGCCAGGCTGTGAAGCTGTAATATCAACAGTGCCGGGAGCCACAATATGAATTTTCCCATTTACAATAATTACAACATTATGATTATTACTCGTATACACTACCGGCAATCCTGAGCTGGCTGTTGCACCAGGTGAGAAATCCGGACTGCCATAGTATTTTCCACTTAATGTTTGAAAGTTTATTGTCTGGGGTGAAGGAAATACTGTTAATAACCTGGTTATACTGGCAGCCGGTTTATAATTATTATTACCAGGCTGAGAAGCTGTAATATCTGCTGTTCCTGCACCAGTTATGCGAATAGAGTCGTTTACAATAACAGCTACATTTAAATTATCACTGGTATATGTGATTGGTAAACCTGACGTTGTAGTTGCTTCTCCGCTAAATTCAGCATCTCCATATGTTTTGTAAGGTAAGTTACCAAATGAAAGAGTCTGGTTTGCGATAATTACCACTAAAGGTTGAGAAACATTTGTAGCTGCCAGGTAATTTTGATTACCTGCCTGGGAAGCTATAATTTCTACTGTACCTGTCCCCACCAGGTGTATATATCCGTTTACAATAGTTGCAATGTTTGGATTACTTGTTGTATAAGTGACAGGAAGTAAAGATGAAGCAGTAGCTCCCGGCAGAAAGTCAGGATTAACAATCTGTACTGTATCCAAAGGAGGGAAAGTTATAGTCTGAGAGCCAGGTGCTACTGTTAAGACCTGATTAACAGGAGTTGCAGCGCCATAGCTTGAATTACCGGCCTGGCTGGCTGTTATAGTAGCACTGCCCACTCCAACCACCTGGATCAAACCACCTACTATTTCTGCTACATTTGTATTATTGCTTGAATAATTTATAGTTAACCCCGAAGTGGAAGTTGCACCAGGATTAATGTAAGGGCTACCCACTGTTTCATTGGTAGGCAAAGGCGGGAAGGTTATAGTCTGTACTCCAACTGAAAATGTAACACTTACAGCAGTGGCAGGACTAAACGAACTATTGCCACTCTGGTTAGCTGTGATTATAACAGAACCACTTCCTGTAATATGTATCAAACCACCGGCTGTAATTGTAGCTACAGCAGAATTATTGCTTGAATATGATATGGGTAACCCTGAAGAAGCTGTAGCTCCCGGAGCAAAATCAGGGGTATTAAGAAATACAGATGGTATAGCTGGAAATGTAATAGTTTGAAATCCAACATTTAACACATTGGTTACCGGTGTGGCTGCATTATAGGATGCATTTCCAGCCTGGCTGGCAGTTATATTTGCTGTTCCTGTACCTACAATATAAACCATATTACCAACTATAGTTGCCACATTCGTATTACTGCTTGTATATGTAACTGTCAAACCGGAAGAAGCTGTTGCTCCCGGTGAAACATAAGTATTAACAGGTATATTCGTGGCGAAGGCTGGAAAAGTAATTGTTTGTCCTCCAACTGTTAATACGTTGGTAACTGATGTTGCAGGACTATAGGATGCATTGCCCGGCTGACTTGCAGTAATATTGGTAGTACCTAACCCCACAATGTGTATCATATTTGTGCCAGTAATAATTGCAACGGCAGGATTACTACTTGTATAAGTTATCGGCAAACCTGATGGTGAGGCTGTTGCACCGGGTAAAAAATCTGCACTGGCTAGTGTTTTGGCTGCAAAAGCCGGGAAAGAAATGGTTTGTACTCCAACTGACAAGCTATTAGTTACATTAGCAGCTGCACTGTAAGGGCCACCACCTGGCTGGCTGGCTGTTATATTTGTGGTTCCTCCTCCAACAATCCGGATAGAGTCATTTACTATTATTGCAACGCTGGTGTTACTGCTGGTATAAGAAACAGTCAGACCGGAAGAGGCTGTTGCTCCGGGTGAAAACTCGGGAGAATTAAGTAACTTGGCTGGGAGGGCGGGGAAGGTAATAAATTGGCTTGCTACTGTTAATGTTTTGGTTACATTGGTTGCTTCTCCATATTCGGTGTTACCATCCTGTATGGCTGTAATTGTTGATGTTCCGTTCCCAACTATATGAATTAGTCCGCCAGCTGTGATAGTTGCTACATTTATATTGCTGCTTGTATAAGAAACCGGTAAACCTGAGGATGCAGTTGCACCGGGTGAAAAATCAGGATTCCCCATCACCTGTGTAGGTATATTCGGGAAAGTTATTGTTTGCACTCCTGCAGTAAAGTTTTGTGCCACCGGGATAGCAGCGCTGAACGACGAATTCCCTGGCTGGCTGGCTGTAATTGTTGTGGTACCTGGTCCGACTATATGCACCGAATCATTTACTATTGTGGCAACACCCAAATTACTGCTGGTATAGGAAACCGGAAGTCCGGAGGTGGCTGTTGCCCCGGGAGAAAAATTGGAAGATGTAAGCAATTGGGCTGGTATAGTAGGAAAAGTTATGGTTTGAATACCAACTGTTAATGCCTTGGTAACAGTAACTGCAGCGCTAAATGAAGCGTTACCGCTTTGACTTGCAGTTATATTTGCTGTGCCACCACCAACTATATGAACTGAATCGTTGACAATTGTTGCGACACTTAGATTATCACTTGAATATGTAACTGGTAGTCCTGAAGAAGCGGTAGCACCAGGGGAGAAATTTGCACTGGTAAGGGTTTTAACAGGAATTGCAGGGAAGGTTATTGTTTGATATCCTGCTTTTAAAGCTTGTGTAACCGGTGCAGCAGCACTGTAAGTAGCACTACCAGCCTGGTTAGCAGTAATATTAGCTATTCCTGTCCCCACTATTTGCACCATACTTCCAACAATTACTGCAACAGATGGATTGTCACTTGTATATGTCACAGGCAAACCTGAAGATGCTGTTGCATTCGGGTTGAGAATAATACCTGAAGGAATATTTACAGCAAATGCCGGGAAAGTAATTGTTTGTCCACCTACTGTCAGAATATTTATAACAGGTGTGGCAGCATTATATGAAGCATTACCCGGCTGGGTAGCTTCAATTTGGGAAGTACCTAGCCCGGTAATATGTATAGAATCATTAACTATTGTGGCCACAGCAGGATTACTGCTTGTGTAAGTCACCTGCAAACCGGACGATGAGGTAGCTCCCGGTGAAAAATTGGGTGAAGCAAGAGTTTTTGCAGCAAGAGCAGGGAAAGTAATAGTTTGAACACCTACTGATAAAGTGTTGCTTACCGAAGTAGCTGCGCTATATGATGCATTCCCGGGCTGACTGGCTGTGATGCTGGCAGTACCTCCACCGACAATATGTATAAGTCCTGCGGATGTTATTGTAGCTACACTGGTATTATTGCTTGTATAAATTACCGTTAAGCCGGAAGAAGCTGTCGCGTTAGGTGAAAAGTCAGGTGAAGTAAGCAACTGGGCAGGTAATGCAGGGAATGTAATAATTTGCCCGGCCACTGTCAACGTTTTAGTTACAAGAGCTGCAGGGCTGTAGGAAGCATTACCTGTCTGAATGGCTGTAATGGTGGATGTTCCAACTCCGACTATATGAATAAATCCACCAGCTGTAATGGTTGCAACACTAAGGTTACTACTTGTATAAGTTACTGTTAAACCTGAAGAAGAAGTTGCACCAGGGGAGAAGTCTGGATTTCCCAATATTTGTGTGGCAATATTCGGGAAAGTTATGGTTTGTACACCAACTGTCAAATTTTGTGTTACCGGTGTGGCCGCAATATATGAGGAATTACCCGGCTGGCTAGCTGTGATAGTTGTAGTACCACCACTAATAATATGAATTGAGTCGTTAACAATAGTTGCTACACTAAGATTACTGCTTGTATAATTTACCATTAATCCGGAAGACGAAGTTGCTCCCGGTGAGAAATTATGAGATGTAAGCAGTTTAGCTGCAATGGCAGGGAAGGTTATCGTTTGAACACCTACAGACAGTCCTTTGGTAACTGGAGTAGCAGGATTGAAATCAGTATTTCCATTTTGACTTGCAGTAATATTTGCAGTGCCACCGCCCACTATTTGAACCATTCCACCGACTATAGTTGCAACACTTAAGTTGTCACTGGAATATGAAACTGGCAGGGCAGAATTACTTGTAGCTCCGGGTGAAAAATTGGGGCTGGTAAGAATTTTTGCAGGGATTGCAGGAAAGGTAATAGTTTGCGATCCAATTGTAACTACCAGGCTATCTGTTACAGGCGTAGCAGCATTATAACTGGCATTACCGGCCTGATAAGCAGTAATTGCAGTGGTTCCAAGCCCGGTATATGTTAAAGTATTTCCTGAAACAGTAGCAACACTTGTGTTTGAACTTGTATATGTGACTGTCAGTCCTGAACTGGCGGTAGCTGCCAAAGCCAGGGTTGAAGCTGAAAAGGCCTTAGGTGAAGCCAGGGTAAAGTTTATAGTCTGATTTAACTTTAAAGTTGAAATGTTGGCAACATTTGTTCCTGTAGTTGTAAGGTAAGTAGGTCCTGCATCATATTCGCATACCATTACCATATAGCTTGTACCAATGGCTAACCCTGTAACATTTATAGAGGTGCCTGTACCATTGTAAATGCAATACCATCCTGAGGATCCTATTTGAGTGCCACTTCCATAAGCGGCATTTCCTGTGTAAGATGTATTATTAACGGGAGCAGCACTACCTGAAGAACCTTTATAAATGAAAACTGCACGGTCAGTTCCATTACCGTTAGTCCAGGAGGCGGTAAGTGTTGTTGTCCCTAAGTTGCTAAAAGTAAGATTACCGGCTTGTGTAGATGGTGGTATATAGGTAGCTGTTGTTGCATCATTGGTACCTGCAGTTGTAAGATAGGTAGGGCCTGCACTGTATTCACACACCATGATCCTGTAACTTGTACCGGGAGTTAAGCCTGTAACAGTTACAGTGTTGCCGGCACCGACGTAAATGCAATACCATCCGGATGTTCCTATTTGTGTGCCACTTCCATAAGTGGTACTTGCAGTATAAGTTGTGTTATTAACCGGAGCGGCACTGCCTGAGGTACCCTGATATATAAATACGGCACGGGCCGTACCGTTGCCATTTGTCCAGGTTGCGGTAAGCTGTGTTGTCCCTATGTTGCTAAAGGTTAAATTACTGGCCTGAGTGGTGGGGGCAATGTATGTTGTGGTGTTTGCTACATTTGTTCCGGCAGTTGTAAGGTAGGTAGGCCCGGCATTATATTCACATACCATGATCCTGTAACTTGTACCTGGAGTTAAACCTGTAACAGTAACCGAAGTTCCTGTACCGGTATAAATGCAATACCATCCTGAAGCACCTATTTGCGTGCCACTTCCATAAGTGGTACTTGCTGTGTAGGTGGTATTATTAACAGGAGCGGCACTACCTGAAGTACCCTGATATATAAATACGGCACGGGCCGTACCGTTGCCATTTGTCCAGGAAGCGGTTATCTGATTGGTCTGAATACCGCTGTAAATTAAGCTGGTTGCCTGAGTGGTAGGGGCAATGTATGTTGTAGTGTTTGCAACATTTGTTCCTGTAGTTGTAAGGTAAGTAGGTCCTGTATTGTATTCACAAACCATAATCATGTAACTTGTACCTGCTGTTAACCCTGTAACATTTACAGAGGTGCCTGTACCATTGTAAATGCAATACCATCCTGAGGATCCTATTTGAGTGCCACTTCCATAAGCGGCATTTCCTGTGTAAGATGTATTATTAACGGGAGCAGCACTACCTGAAGAACCTTTATAAATGAAAACTGCACGGTCAGTTCCATTACCGTTAGTCCAGGAGGCGGTAAGTGTTGTTGTCCCTAAGTTGCTAAAAGTAAGATTACCGGCTTGTGTAGATGGCGGTATATAGGTAGCTGTTGTTGCATCATTGGTACCTGCAGTTGTAAGATAGGTAGGGCCTGCACTGTATTCACACACCATGATCCTGTAACTTGTACCGGGAGTTAAGCCTGTAACAGTTACAGTGTTGCCGGCACCGACGTAAATGCAATACCATCCGGATGTTCCTATTTGTGTGCCACTTCCATAAGTGGTACTTGCTGTATAAGTTGTGTTATTAACCGGAGCGGCACTGCCTGAAGTACCCTGATATATAAATACGGCACGGGCCGTACCGTTGCCATTTGTCCAGGTTGCGGTAAGCTGTGTTGTCCCTATGTTGCTAAAGGTTAAATTACTGGCCTGAGTGGTGGGGGCAATGTATGTTGTGGTGTTTGCTACATTTGTTCCGGCAGTAGTAAGGTAGGTAGGCCCGGCATTATATTCGCATACCATGATCCTGTAACTTGTACCTGGAGTTAAACCTGTAACAGTAACCGAAGTTCCTGTACCGGTATAAATGCAATACCATCCTGAAGCACCTATTTGCGTGCCACTTCCATAAGTGGTACTTGCTGTGTAGGTGGTATTATTAACAGGAGCGGCACTACCTGAAGTACCCTGATATATAAATACGGCACGGGCCGTACCGTTGCCATTTGTCCAGGAAGCGGTAAGTGTTGTTGTCCCTAAGTTGCTAAAAGCCAGATTACTTGCCTGAGTTGTCGGGGCTGCTGCCCTGCTATATTCAAGAAAGTGAAATAAAAGAAAAACAGTAGCCAAAAGCATTATAGCCTTATATTTGATTTGATAATTTATGCTATATTTAATTGGCGTTTGCATTTTATATTTAAGTAATTCCAGGTTTATTATTTTATTTGTTGAGTTTATCAATTTAAGATTTATACGGATAAATAAATAATAGGTTAAGCAATTATATATAAAATATCAGATAAAACCTGAAAATCTAATAAATGCAATTATCATTAATTGTCTGAATTATGGAATATATAGACTTATATTATTTCCAGGATTTATTTGATATTTTGTGAACAAATTATTTTTTTACGTGTTATTGTCGGTTTTTTAAAAAATCATGCATATATTGTCTGCTCTAAAGGCTTACTACTAAGAACTAACAACTAATATCTATCCAATGGAACATATAAAGCAAATTTCTGTATTTCTCGAAAATAAATCGGGACGCCTGGCAGAAGTATTAGGTGTTTTAGGTAATCAGAAAATTAAAATTTATGCTCTGACAATTGCTGATACCTCTGAATATGGAATTCTCCGGCTCATTGTTAATGATTCCAATAATGCAGTTAAAATACTTAAATCCAAAGAATTTACTGTTAATACAACAGAAATTATTGCAATATCAGTTTCCAGCTATTCAGGTTCATTTGCAAGTGTATTAAAAATATTAGCTGATAAAAATATAAGTATTGAATATATGTATGCCTTTAAATGGGGTAGTGAGGCTATACTAATTTTAAGACCTGAAAATATAGATAAGGCCTTACTGGTACTTTTGGAAAATGATTTTAAGACTTTAAATTCCGAAGATTTGGATATAATATAAAAAATAAAATATTTGCTTACCAATTACAGTAGATAAGCAATGAGCCAATAGACTAAAAATAACAAAGGCAATTACTATAATATGATCTGGAATAAGAGTTGTGAATGCATGAGCCGTAGCGAAATGAACGAATGGCAGTCAGAAAAACTGGCAGATGCAGTTGACAGGGTTTATCATAATGTTCCTTTTTACAGAAGTAAAATGCAGGAATTGGGTTTACATCCTGAAGATATCAAAGGAATTGGCGACCTTAATAAACTGCCTTTCACAACTAAACAAGACTTACGGGATAATTATCCGTTTGGTTTATTTGCCGTCCCCCAGAGTGAAATTGTAAGAGTGCACGCATCTTCAGGAACCACCGGAAAACCCACAGTTGTAGGGTATACCCGTCGTGATTTGTCTACCTGGAGTGAAGTTGTTGCAAGAAGTCTTGTAAGTGCTGGAGTTCACAGGCACGATATGGTTCATATTGCTTATGGATATGGTTTATTTACAGGTGGTTTGGGACTACATTATGGAAGTGAAAAAATAGGGGCCACAGTTATTCCGGTCTCCGGAGGTAATACAAAACGACAAATGCAGATTATGCACGATTTTGGAAGTACAGTTCTGGCATGCACGCCGTCATATGCATTATATCTTGCCGAATCTGTTGAAGACGAAGGATATAACCGTGATGAGTTCAAGCTTAGAGTTGGTATCTTTGGTGCCGAACCCTGGACAGAAAACATGAGAAGGGAAATTGAAGCAAAATGGAAAATCAAGGCTATAGATATTTTTGGATTAAGTGAGATTATTGGCCCTGGTGTTTCCTGCGAATGTGAGTTTCAGAATGGTCTTCACATATATGAAGATCATTTTGTGCCGGAAATAATTGACCCAAAAACTTTAAAGCCATTGCCCGAAGGAGATGAAGGAGAACTGGTATTTACAACAATAACTAAGGAAGGCCTTCCATTAATCAGATACCGTACCAGAGATTTAACGACTTTAAATTATTCATTATGCCAGTGTGGGAGGACACTGGTACGTATGAAAAAATGTACCGGACGAAGTGATGATATGTTAATAATACGTGGTGTAAACCTGTTTCCTTCTCAAATTGAAAGCGTATTGCTCGAAATGAGTGAAATAAAACCTCATTACATTTTAATTGTTGACAGGATAAATAATCTGGATACTCTTGAATTACAGGTTGAAGTGGAACAGGAGTTCTTTCAGGATAAAATAAGTGAACTTCAGAGACTGTCAAAAAAATTACAGGGTAATCTGGAAAGTACACTGGGGTTAAGTATTGATGTTAAACTTGTTGAACCAAAAACAATTGAACGATCTGAAGGCAAAGCAAAGAGGGTGATTGACAGGAGGAAATATTGAAAATAATGTGATTACAAATTACTGATTACTAATGACTAATTAAAAAGGTTGTAGAGTTGAAAAGATAGCAAATCAATCTAAAATCTAAAATTCAATTTTCAATTAACAATATTCAATTAATGTGGAAACACCAGTAAGAATTGATTTAGTAAAAGCAAAAATCAGGGAATTTGAAATCAAAGACGTGGGAAGAAGTTCTATCCGTGAGATGGTACGACTGGTTAATTCAATTGAAAAAGAATCGGGAGTCAAATTTTTCAGGATGGAAATGGGAGTGCCTGGCTTACCAAGTTCTAAAATTGGATTAAATGCTGAAATTGATGCTTTAAAGAATGGTGTTAGTTCAATTTATCCTCCAATAGAAGGAATACCACAACTTAAATATGAATCTTCGCGTTTTTTAAAATTATTTGCTGATGCAGATTTTTCTCCCGGGGGGTGTATACCAACTACGGGATCTATGGAGGCTTCCATGTCTTCAATAATGGTTATTAACCGGCTAAATAAGGATAAAAATAAAATATTATACATCGATCCTGGGTTTCCGGTACATAAGCTACAGGTTAAGACACTTGATATACCATATGAATCCTTTGACATTTATAATTTCAGAGGGTCAAAATTAAAAGTTAAACTTGAAAAGGTTTTTGCACAAGGGGATATTGCAGCAATTTTGTATTCCAATCCTAATAATCCTTCATGGATTTGTTTATCGGAAAATGAATTAAGATCTATAGCAGAACTGTCAGAAAAATACAATGTTATAGTACTTGAAGATCTTGCCTATTTTGGTATGGATTTAAGGAATAACATTTCTAAACCTGGTGAACCACCATATCAACCAACAGTAAGAAGATATACTGATAATTGCATATTATTGATTTCAGGTTCCAAGATATTCAGTTATGCAGGTCAACGTATAGGAGTGATGGCAATAACTGACGAACTTTTTAACCGCAAATCAGAAAACCTGATACCATTTTTCGGAACTGACGAATTCGGGCATGCAATCATATATGGATCTTTATATTCAATGACGGCAGGGACTGCCCATTCTGCTCAATATGCCATACACGCTTTACTTAAAGCTGCTAATGACGGAACATTCAATTTTGTTGAAGAGGTTCGTGAGTATGAAAGTCGTGCCAGGATTATGAAATCAGTTTTTTTAGACAACGGGTTTTATCTGGTATATGATAAAGATGAGGAAAGATCAATTGGAGACGGGTTTTATTTTACTGTAAACTACCCTGGATTCACTAGTGGGCAAATTATGGAAGAACTTTTATACTATGGAATTAGTTCAGTAACCCTGGATATCTCTGGTAGTGAAAAAGATGGTATCAGGGCTTGTGTTTCTCAGTTCAGAATTGATCAACAATATGAACTGAGACGTCGTCTTTCGCTTTTCAGAGAACATCATCCTCGAAAATAAACTAACTTTGCAAATACAATAAGTTTATTTTACATGATGTTTATAAATTTATAATAATTAGTAGATGGCAAAAATTCAGGGGGCAATAGTAGTTGACATAGAAAGATGCAAAGGCTGTGAAGTATGTATAGCCAATTGTGCTACAGGGGTTATTAGTATGGAGATCAAAGTAAACAGTAAAGGTTATCCATATGCAAAAATGGATAAACCTGAATTATGCACCGGTTGTGCTAATTGTGCACTTGTATGCCCCGACTCTGTTATTACAGTGTATAAGAAGAAAACAAATTAGCAGGTTTATAAAGGTTATATAGTTAATAATAAACCAAATAAACATAATATACGTCATATATAATTAATAGATATATAATTACATTATTTCAAATGCCAGAACAAAAATTAATGAAAGGGAATGAAGCTATTGCTGAAGCTGCAATACTTTCAGGAGTTGATGCTTATTTCGGATATCCTATAACACCTCAGTCAGAGATCCTGGAATATTTAATGACTGAAGATGCCTCATCCAGGACAGGAATGGTTGTACTTCAGGCCGAAAGTGAATTAGCTGCAATAAATATGGTTTATGGAGGGGCCTGTACAGGCAAAAAAGTAATGACTTCCTCCTCAAGTCCAGGTATCAGCTTAATGCAGGAAGGTATATCTTATATAGCAGGTGCGGAATTACCCTGCGTTATTGTAAATGTAGTGAGGGGAGGTCCGGGGCTTGGTACCATTCAACCTTCACAGGCTGATTATTTTCAATCTGTAAAAGGTGGTGGTCATGGTGATTACAGGTTAATTGTACTGGCACCAGCTTCGGTGCAGGAAATGGCTGATTTTGTGCCTTTAGCTTTCGACCTTGCATTTAAATACAGAAATCCTGCTCTTATATTATCGGATGGGGTAATCGGACAAATGATGGAAAAAGTTGAATTGTTTGATCAGAAACCCAGGATGGCAAAGGTTGATGAAACCTGGGCACTGACGGGCAAGCCTTCCATAAGGGCAAAACATACCATTACATCTCTGGATCTGGATTCTCTTTCTATGGAACGACATAATCAGCTTCTTCAGGCTAAATACAGGTCGATGGAAGAAAATGAAATTATGTTTGAATCTATTTCTTGTGATGATGCGGAATATGTGTTAGTTGCCTACGGAGCAAGTGCACGTATATGCCAGAAAGCAGTACAGCTGGCCAGGCTGAAAGGTATTAAAGCAGGGTTATTCAGGCCAATAACATTATTTCCTTTTCCAAAAAAGCAGCTTTTGGCAATGGCAGGTAAGGTAAAAGGAATATTGTCAGTAGAAATGAGTGCAGGACAAATGATAGAAGATATAAAGCTTGCAGTTGAATTCAAAACAGATGTAAAACATTTTGGCCGATATGGGGGCATAGTACACTCACCTTCAGAAGTTTTAAATGCTTTGGAGGAGATGATTGGATTATAAAGGAATACAATTCTATTCATAACTATACATAATGGAAACCAAAGAAATAATAGAAACCGGAACACTAGTTTACAAAAAGTCAGCTTTATTAAATGAAAAAGTCTTTTCTTTTTGTCCAGGATGCGGACATGGTACAACTCATAAGATTATCATGGAGGTGATTGAAGAACTGGGAATACAATCAGAAACAATTGGTGTTGCTCCTGTAGGATGCGCGGTACTGGCATATGAATTTATGGAAATAGATATGACAGGGGCAGCTCATGGCAGAGCACCAGCGGTTGCCACAGCTATCAAAAGATTACTGCCGGATAAGTATGTATTCACCTACCAGGGTGATGGTGATTTAGCAGCAATAGGAACATCCGAAACATTACATACATGTAACAGGGGAGAAAATATAACCATAATTTTTGTTAATAATGGTATTTATGGGATGACAGGTGGACAAATGGCACCTACAAGTCTGGATGGAATGTCTACAACTACTTCTCCCAGAGGGAGAGATGTACATTCTATGGGCTATCCTCTTAAAATTACTGAAATTGTTGCACAGCTGCAAGGTACTTATTATGTCACCCGGCAATCAGTTCATAATGCGGTAAACGTAAACAAAACAAAAAGGGCGATTAAAAAAGGATTTGAAAATCAAAAACTTAAACGTGGGGTTTCATTTATTGAAGTTGTTTCAAATTGTAATTCCAACTGGAGACTTACCCCTAATGACGCGAATAAATGGCTTGAAAAAAATATGTTACCGATATATCCACTGGGTGACATTAAGGTGGATGGGGTTTTGGTGAAATGATGTGAAGATTTGAAGATGTGCAAATGATTACAAATTAATGATTACAAATTAATGATTACAAATTACTGATTACTAATGAATAAAGAAAATTGATGTGCAAATTGGTGATTTTAAACAAATAAACGAATAAACTCATATACGATATTTCAATGACTGAAGAGATTATAATTGCAGGATTTGGCGGACAAGGAGTGCTTTCAATGGGGAAAATCCTGGCTTATTCAGGAATGTTACAAAGTATGGAAGTTAGCTGGATGCCCTCATACGGTCCGGAAATGAGGGGAGGAACGGCTAATGTAACAGTTATTTTAGGAGATGAACGGATTAGTTCTCCTATTTTGAATGAGTATGATTCGGCAATTATATTAAACCAGCAGTCGCTTGATAAGTTTGAGCCTTTGGTTAAACCCGGGGGCACTTTGCTATATGATGATAATGGAATTACCCGTTATCCTGTCCGCACAGATATAAATATTTATTATGTAGATGCCACAAAGGATGCAGTGAGTTTATCCATGGCCAAATCGTTCAATATGATAGTTTTGGGAGCTTTTTTACAAATTAAGCCCATTATAGAACTGGAATATATTATTAAGGGGTTGGAAAAATCCTTACCGCCACGACACCATCATACTATTCCTAAAAACAGGGAAGCTTTGATACATGGAAAGAACACTGTAAAAAAAGTGAAAGCTGACAATAAATTACTGATGACTGATGACAGATGACAAGGTAAATGTAACGTATTGCAGATCATCAAATAGTATTATATTATTCAGCTTTAGTG
This sequence comes from uncultured Bacteroidota bacterium, assembly GCA_963766305.1. Taxonomy (GTDB): domain Bacteria; phylum Bacteroidota; class Bacteroidia; order Bacteroidales; family JAAUTT01; genus JAAUTT01. The sequence goes on along the minus strand of CAVYAE010000004.1, from coordinate 70,108 downwards.
GTCAGGTTGTTTTTTTCTTGTAAAAAGAATTACAAAGACACCGCCTCCAAGTGCCATTGCTGCTCCAATAATAGTCAAAACAGTGAAATGTTCAGGCTTAATCCACTTAACTCCAGTTACATTGCAAAAGTACATTATTAATAGTGTTATTATTGGGTTCAGGATAATTATTACACTTACCTTATTTGCTTCAAGATATTTAAATGCCAGAGCTATAGCACCATATGCTATAAGAGTGTTCAGGCCAAGTGATATTACAAGTAACCAGATTCCAAAACTAAGATTGATATAATTTCCAAAATGTACAAAAGGTAAAAAGATCAGGGTACAAATTCCATAAATAAATAAATTTAACTGGCTGGTCGACCATTTACCAGTAAGTTCCTTTTGATAAATTGCAAATACAGACCAGGCTATTGCACCAATTACAAGCAATAATATTCCTGTAGTCAGGAGCTTATGGGTGGTGGTTGTCAATAGTTGTTCATGGTAATATATTCCAAAACCTGCAAGAACAATAATAAAGCCTGTTACATGTTTCCAGGTGATTTTTTCTTTAAAAATATAAACTCCTGCCAGGGCAAATAAAACAGGACCCAGCTGGATAAACACCTGTGCCGTTGAAGGTGTGGTAAGTTCAAGGCCTTTCATATAACCGTAATAATTAACAGCCAGACAAAGGGAAGCTATTACCAGCTTAAGGGGAGGTTTTTTAAAAATAACAAATGCCTGAGGACGCCAGAACAGATGAAAAACAAAAATAATTATGAAGGCTATGGAAAACCTAACCCAAACAATGTCAAAGGAAGACAGGTAATTGTTTGATACCTTCAGGCAAACTGCCAGGATACCCCACATAAAAGCAGCTATAAGCGAGTATATTACTCCTTTCATCAGAAATTAATTTGAAAATGGGTTAGCAGTATATATTTAAGCTTTACAAGCAGGTTTCGGCAGGTGTGAAAATTCTGTTCCACCTTATATTAGCAGGGAAGCTTTTTGTAGGATCAAGAGAAAGCCATATAAATTTTGGTGCCCCAACAATATGATTTTCAGGAACAAATCCCCAGAACCTTGAATCAAGTGAATTATGGCGGTTATCTCCAATCATAAAATAATAATCCATCCTGAATGTGTATGTATCTGCAGGTTTGTCGTTTATGTAAATGACATTTCCTTTAACTTCCAGCTTATTACCTTCATAAGCATTGATTATCCTGTCGTAAAAGCAAAGATTATTCATAGTGAGTTTTATCGTAACTCCTTTCTTTGGCATCCACAGAGGTCCGAAATTATCTACATTCCATGGATAGTCAGGGCTATGAGGGAATATATCATCCTGATAAAGTCCCTGGGGTTCAAGAATTTTTTCAACTGATTTAACATTATTAAAACCGCGAAGGATCTCTGCGTTTTTATTTGTTAAAAATATTTCATATCCATAAGACGTTTCAGGAGCATCGGATGGATATATGCCAAGACGTTCGAATGCCTGAGGATTTATTGGAGTATTATCAGTTACAACCCGATATTTGTACTGCATATTTGTAAAATTTATCTGAGGCTTTCCGTTAATAAAAATCTTTCCGTCCACAATTTTAAGAGTATCACCCGGAATTGCCACACACCTTTTAATATAATTATCCCTGCGGTCAATAGGTCTGGATACTATATCAAACTGGTTCCAGAAATATTGCCTGGATGTATTCATATATTCCTGTTTTGTTTTGAGAGGACGGTTTGATTTCCTGTCGAGTTCAACAAGATCCATTGCATGATATCTAATTAATGCATAATAGCTCATGGTGCTGTATTCCGTAACCACAGTATCACCTTCAGGAAAATTGAAAACTACAATATCGTTGTTCTTTATTTTTGTAAATCCTTTTAACCTTTTATATCCCCAGTTAGGCCAATCTATGTAAGATTTGGTATTTTTTGTCAAAGGAAGGGTATTTTGTGTAAATGGGAAGGCAATAGGAGTATTCGGAATTTTTGGTCCGAATTTAAGTTTTGATACATATAAATGATCTCCTATAAGCAGCGATTTTTCCATTGAACCGGTGGGTATTTTGTAATTCTGAAACAGGAAAATATTAATAAGTGTAACTGCAACGACAGCAAAAATTAAGGCGTCTATCCATTCAACCAGAGTACTGTTTTTCTTGTTTCTTTGCTTCCATGGTGTCCAGTTAACTTTCTTACTTATGTATATGTCAAAAATAATTGGTAAGCCAAGCAGAAACCAGTAATTTCCCAACCATATAACCCAGATCACAAATATGGCAGTAGCAATACTAAATTTAATATACCTGTTGGTGATTAACTTCATAAGATTATATTTTTAATAAATCGTCCATTGAATATACACCTTTTTTACCGATAAGGAATTCTGCCGCCAGCACTGCACCCAGGGCGAGCCCCTGTCTGCTTTTTGCACTATGCGTCATTTCTATAAAATCGTTTACTGATTCGTATTTTATGGTATGTATGCCAGGAACCGTGTCTCTGCGAATTGCATTTATTTTCAATTCATCTTCATGTTCCTGTGTATTGAGTTTCCAGTTATTTTTTCTTTCAATACTTTTTATTATATCGTTGGCTAAAGTTATTGCTGTTCCTGAAGGAGCATCAAGTTTCTGAATATGATGGGTTTCTTCTATTTCAACTTCATACTGGTCAAAATTGTTCATTACTCTGGCTAGAAACTGGTTTAATTTAAAAAAGATATTCATGCCCAGACTATAATTGGAAGAATAGAAAAAAGCATGCTGTCCTGACAGGCATTGTTGCCTTATATATTCAAAATGTTCCATCCATCCTGTTGTTCCGCATACGACAGGAGTATTGGCAACAAAACACTTCAGAATATTATCGACAACTGATCCGGGATTAGAAAATTCAATAGCAACATTAACCTTTTTTAACACATCACCTGATAAATCGACGGTATTATTGATATCAATAATAACAGGTACATGATGGTTTCTGGCAATGGCAACTTTTTCAATTTCTTTACCCATTTTGCCATATCCAATTAATGCTATATTCATGCTTTCACTTCTTCACCCTTAACCTTATTTACCACAGCTTCAAAAGCCTGAGGATTATTCATTGCCAGGTCGGCTAAAGTCTTACGGTTAATAGTTAACCCCATTTTATTTAATTTCCCTATAAATTCCGAATATGATAAATCGTATGGGCGCACAGCTGCGTTTATCCGCTGAATCCATAATCCACGGAAACTTCTCTTTTTATTTTTACGGTCCCTGTAAGCATATTGCTGTCCTTTTTCCCAGGTGTTTTTGGCAACTGTCCAGACATTTTTACGGGAAAGAAAATTTCCTTTAGTGAGGGCGAGGAGTTTTTTACGTCGGGCCCTTGATGCGACTGAATTTACTGATCTTGGCATAATTGTTTTTATTTCGAATGAAAGCGTTCCTATTATAAGTGTCAGTAATAAAAAGTTAAATTTTATTATCTGATACAGTTTCTAAAAGCATAAATTTTATCTACAGGACTCTTAATAAGGCTATTCATTCAGGTTATTAACTATTGTTATTATTACCTGTGTTAAACTTACTTTAAACCCAACATACTTTTTACGTTCTTCTCATCAGTCTTGTCAACCAAAGCAAAGGCTGTTAAACGACGTTTCTGAACAGTAGATTTTTTAGTGAGTATATGGCGTTTAAACGCTTGTTTACGTTTTATTTTACCTGTTCCGGTGAGTGTGAACCTTTTTTTCGCACCGGAATTTGTTTTCATTTTAGGCATTTGCTATTCTTTTTAATTGTATAAATTACTTTTTTTTAGGTTTAGGCGAAAGGGTCATAATCATTCTTTTGCCTTCAAGTTTTGGTAACTGTTCTACTTTACCGAATTCTTCAAGTTCCTGGGCAAAACGTAAAAGCAGAATTTCACCCTGTTCCTTGTATAATATCGACCTTCCTTTAAAAAATACAAAAGCTTTAACTTTTGACCCGTCTTCAAGGAAGTTGATAGCATGTTTAAGTTTAAAATTGTAATCGTGATCGTCAGTATTAGGGCCAAAACGTATTTCTTTTACCACTATTTTGGTCGTTTTGGCTTTGATTTCTTTCTGTTTCTTTTTTTGTTGGTACAGAAACTTTTGATAATCAATTATTTTACATACCGGAGGATCAACTGCAGGAGATATTTCAACGAGATCAAGTTCCATCTCCTGTGCCATTTTAAGTGCTTCAGCTGTGGAATATACTCCAGGGTTAACAATGTTTTCTCCAACTAATCGGACTTGCTTTGCTCTGATGCCTTCATTTAAAGCATTTTTAGGCTCTTGATTTTTTGAAGCCAGGTTAAGCATCTTTCTTGCAGGTCTATTTTCCAAATAAATTCAAATTTAGGTTAGTATATATAATTTATATAGCTTTCAATTGTTCTTTTACTTCATTCTGAATAAAACTGACAAATTCATCCAGTTGCATGGTGCCTTTATCTCCTTCACCTTGTTTTCTAACAGACAACTGATTGGCTTTCAAGTTCTTTTTCACCAACTATTACTAAGTAAGGAATTTTCTTTAACTCATTGTCTCTGATCTTTTTACCTATTTTTTCACTTCTGTCGTCCAACAAGGTGCGAATATCGCAATTATTTAGAAAATTAAAAACTTTTTTAGAGTAATCCTCATATTTTTCACTTATAGGTAAAATAACAACCTGGTCGGGTGCCAGCCACAGAGGAAATTTGCCGGTTGTATGCTCCAGTAAAACTGCCACAAACCTTTCCATAGATCCGAACGGAGCCCTGTGAATCATCACAGGTCTGTGCTTCTGGTTGTCGGAACCCATGTATTCAAGTTCAAACCTTTCCGGCAAGTTATAATCAACCTGTATAGTACCAAGTTGCCATTTTCGTCCGATGGCATCCTTTATCATGAAGTCGAGCTTAGGACCATAAAAAGCTGCTTCACCTACTTCTACAATGGTTTTCAGACCTTTTTCATTTGCTGCTTCAATTATTGCACTTTCAGCTTTTTCCCAGTTTTCATCCGAACCTATGTACTTTTCCTTATTTTCAGGATCTCTTAATGAAACCTGAGCAATATAATCATTAAAATCCAAGGCCTTAAAAATCCTGAATATAATATCAATTACTTTGCAAAATTCTTCTTTTATCTGATCGGGCCTGCAAAAAAGATGAGCATCATCCTGTGTGAAACCACGAACACGTGTGAGGCCGTGTAATTCTCCGCTTTGTTCATACCTGTAAACTGTACCGAACTCAGCTAACCTCACAGGTAAATCCCTATATGAATGAGGTTTATTTTTATAAATCTCACAATGATGAGGGCAATTCATTGGTTTTAGAAGAAATTCTTCGTTCTCTGCAGGTGTGGTAATTGGCTTAAAGGAATCTTTGCCATATTTTTCGTAATGTCCGGAAGTAACATATAATTCCTTAAGACCAATATGAGGAGTAATGACCTGTTCATATCCATATTCATGCTGTACCTTACGCAAATAATTTTCGAGAAGTTCTCTCACTTTTGTTCCTTTAGGCAGCCATATAGGCAGGCCCTGACCAACTTTTTGCGAAAACATGAATAATTCCATTTCACGGCCCAGCTTGCGATGGTCACGTAATTTTGCCTGTTCGAGCATAACAATATACTCATCAAGCATTTTTTGTTTTGGAAAGGTAATTCCGTATATACGGGTCAGCTGTTTGTTCTTTTCATTTCCGCGCCAATAGGCTCCGGCCAGTGATAATAACTTTATTGCCTTTATTGGGCTTGTATCCGGAAGATGCGGGCCACGGCAGAGATCGGTAAAATTACCCTGTTTATAAAATGTAATTGTACCGTCTGCCAAATCCTGTATCAGTTCAATTTTATAAGGATCCCCTTTTTCATTAAAATATTTCAGGGCATTTTCTTTACTAACTTCTGATCGCAAATATGAAGATTTTGTTTTAACAAGGTCAAGCATTTTGGCTTCAATCCTTGAAAGGTCAGCGTCGGAGATACTCTGACCACCAAGATCAACATCGTAATAGAAACCATTTTCTATAGCCGGGCCAATGCCGAATTTAACCCCTGGATAAATATTTTCAAGCGCCTCAGCCATAAGATGTGCGGAGGAATGCCAAAAAGCATGTTTGCCTTCTTCATCGTCCCAGGTATGTAGTTTTATTGAAGCATCAGTATTGATAGGTCGTGTGAGGTCCCAAAGTTCTCCGTTTACAGTTATGGAGAGAACTTCACGGGCAAGGCTGTTGCTAAGGCTGGAAGCTATATCGTAACCTGTAACGCCTTCATTGAATTCACGTACTGATTTATCCGAAAATGTAATTTTTATCATTGCAACCTATTTTTCAAAAAATAGGTTGCAAAGATAAGTAATTATTTAGTGTCTGCAATAATTTTGGATTTTAGTTATTTAACTCTTTATATTATTCCATTTAACCTTTTTGGACTTTTCCTTATCTGAATAAACAGGTTTCTGTTTTGAAACTTCTGATTGTTCAGACCTGGCTAATTCAACAGGGGGCTCTTTAACTTGACATTCCGAATAAGCAACTGAAGCGGTAAAGGTCTTATTATTTTTTATTTCAGAGTTTATTTTTTTAATTTCTGTATTCAGGGCGTTTTGGAAATTTTCAGAAGTTTCAGCCGAATTGTCAAAGCGGACCCTCATATAAGCCATATATTTTACGCTTATTTCAGAGCCGTCACCTTTGAAGTATTCTACCATTGAAAAAGGTTGAATTTTATCATAGCACCTGTGGAAACTTTGAATCATGTCCATATTGATAACCACATCATCCTTTTTTAATAGAGGAGTTGCAGCATTTTCATTAAGCGAACTATTAAATCTTTCAGAGTTATTTGAAGTTAAATTAATAGCAAGGGCTTTGTCATTTATGTCCTGGGCATAAGAATTATGCACTATTAAGAGCCCGGAGATTAATAAAGTTGTGCAAGCGGCCAGATTTTTCATGGTAGATATATTTTTTAAATCTAACACATTTACGTCCGCTATACATTAATGTTGATATTGATTGATGAATGGAGTTTTTTTATTGACGAATGAAAAATTTAAAATCTAAAATTTAAAATCTAAAATCTAAAATCAATAATATAGGTCTCTCACTCCTTTTTTTATTAATTTAAGTTTTTCTTCAAGGTTATGTTTGAATTTTTTATCATCGAATTCATCCATCTTCTTTTTAATTAAGTTATATCCTTTTTCTTTAGTGGAAACTAGAGCATAATCTTCAAGATATTCGGCCATAGTAAGGATGGCGTTAGGCTGGCAAAACCTCTTTATAAATCCCGGTACTGAGAATTCCATGAAATGCTCACCGGTTCTGCCAAGACGGTAACAAGAAGTACAAAATGAAGGGATCATCTCTTTTGAGATAAGATCTTCAATAATTTCGTTCAAAGGCCGGTTATCGTTAATCTGAAATTGTTCTTCATTAAGATCCTGGGCGTCATTTTCCTTTGAATATCCATTAATTTGAATATTTGTTCCTCCGTCTATCTGGGATATTCCAAATTCAAGGATCTCATCCCTTATATGTTCCGGTTCTCTTGCTGTAAGGATCATTCCTGTATATGGAACTGCCAAACGCAGTATAGCTATTAGTCTGGTAAAATCACTGTCACTTGTAAGATATTGTTTATTGATGTTTAAACCGGAGGCATTTTGTACACGGGGGAAGGAAATTGTATGCGGTCCAACATTGTAAGCAGCTTCAAAGTGATTAACATGCCGGATGAGGCCCATTACTTCAAAACGCCAATCGTAGAGACCAATAAGGGCACCTATACCAACATCATCAATACCAGCTTCCTGAGCTCGGTCAAGAGCTGTAAGCCTCCAGTTAAAATTGTTTTTTTTACCCTGAGGGTGAACCTGACTATAAGCTTCTTCGTGATATGTTTCCTGGAATATCTGATATGTTCCTATTTTAGATTCATGCACGGTCCTGAACCCATCAATGTCAAAAGGAGCTGCATTAATATTAACCCTTCTGATTTCTCCGTTTTTGCTTTTTACAGAATAAACAGTTCTGACCGTTTCGGCAATAAATTCAGCATCATACTTGGGATGTTCTCCATATACCAGTATAAGACGTTTTTGCCCTGTGTCTTCAAGTATGACTACCTGTTTGACGATATCTTCAAAACTGAGAGTAGATCTTTTCTGATTTGGGTTATCTTTCCGGAAGCCGCAGTATATACAACTGTTAATACACAGGTTACCAATATAAAGAGGTGCGAATAATACTATTCTGTCTCCATATATGTTTTTTTTAAGTTCCCGGGCACCGTTTTTTATCTCTTCAATTAAATCTGGTTCTGTTGTTTGAATAAGAGTAGCGGTTTCTTCAAGGGTCAACCGGTTTTTATCAAGTGATTTTTTTATTATATCACGGACCTTAGAAGGACTGGGTTCAGCCTTGTTAATATAATCCCAAATTTCAACAGGATCAATGAATGGTTCCATCCTTTTGTCAGGAATGTTATATTTTTGAGGGTTATATATCATTTCTTTCCGGTTATTTTTACTTTTTAGCAAAATAAGCTACTTTTTCAAGTGCCGTTATCATATCATATTCCTCCAGATAAACATTTGAAGGAACATTTAAAGGGACTGTGGTAAAATTTAAAATTCCTTTAATCCCTGCATCTACCAGTTTATTAGCTACCTCTGAAGCTTGTTCAGGCGGAACAGTTATCATTCCTATAGTAATATTATTCTGTTTTATAATGTTATTTAAATGATCAAGATGGTAACAGGTTACCCCGGCAATAACCTTTCCTATTTTGTCCGGGTTAATATCAAAAGCCGCAACTATCTCAAGTTTGTCCCTTTTACCTTTAAAATAAGATGTGATTGCAGTACCGAGGTTTCCAAGACCTATAACAGCAACGTTTAATATTTCATGATTATCCAGGACATTTCCTATGGTACGGATAAGCTCATGAATATTATAACCCTTACGCTGCATGCTCGTATAACCTAAAAACATTATATCTCGCCTTACCTGGACAGCGGTAATGTTCAATATTGCAGCCAGTTCATGAGAAAAAATATGTGTTTGGCCTTTAGCACTGCAATTCAATAAGCTTCTTCTGTACTGACTTAGTCGTTCAATTGTTTTTTCAGGTAAAAACATTAATTATTTATCTTTTAATCAAAGATAATGAAATAATGTGAATATGATTAAAGATTGGAATGATGTGCATATGTGCAAAATATTGATTTCATATTAATAAATATTACTAATGATTTGTTTGAATTTTGTATATTGTATATTGTATATATTTTAAGTCAAATCACACCAAAATAAAAAATAAAAAATATTAAATCTAAAATCTAAAATCTAAAATCTAAAATCTAAAGCATCAGGGTATGGAATTGATAAATGTTATAGAACAAAAATGCACAAGGTGTAATGCCTGTGTAAGGGTATGCCCTGTTAATGCAATAAAGGTAGATACCATAAACGATTATCCGCTGATATTGCATAACAGATGTATAGGATGTGGCAGTTGTGTAACTATATGTTCTCCTGAGGCAATTGTTTATAAAGATTCCAGGGAAGAAACAAAGGCTCTGCTTAACTCAGGACAAAAGGTAGCAGCTGTGCTCGCTTTAAGTATATCAGGAGAATTTTCGGATATAGTAGATTACAGAAGGTTTGTAGAAATGATAAGGAGGTTAGGGTTTTCATTTGTTGTGGAAGCTTCTTTTGCAATAGATTTGATATCACAAAAATATGCTGAACTTTTTAATCATAACAAAGGGAAGTATTATTTTACATCTACTTGTCCTCCAGTATTTTATTACATTGAAAAATTCCATCCTGAGCTGGTTGAAAACCTTGCTCCCCTTGTGTCACCTATGATAGCCGCCAGTAAGGTTGTTCATCAGAAATATGGATCTGAAACAAAAATTGTATATATAGGACCGTGTATTGCAACTAAAACAGAAGCTCTCCGCTATGAAGGTACGGATGGCCAGATAGATTCTGTATTAACATTCAGCGAATTACGCGATCTGCTTTCAGAGTTTAACATTAAAGAAAACATGTCGGAATATTCAGAATATGATCCTCCGTTTGGAAACAAAGGTTCCTTATATCCAATAAGCAATGGTTTACTTCAAGCATCTGATATTAATGAAGACTTAATGTATGGCAATGTTATTACTGTTGAAGGAAAAGAAAACATGTTAAGGGCGGTAAAGGAATTTGAACAATTACCTGTAAATATAAAACGTCACTTTAATCTTTTCTATGATGAGGGTTGTATAATGGGCCCTGGTACCACCAAGGGAGGAAAACGTTACCTGAGGCAGACATTGATTGTGAGTTATACACGTAAGAGATTGCGAAACCTTAATTTGGAAGAGTGGGAGAATGACATAAAAATATTCAGTAATCTTGATCTGACCACGGCCTTTAAACCCGACGATCAGCGATTACCTATGCCCTCAGAAGAGGAAATAGTTAAAATATTAAAAAGTATGGGGAAAGAAAATATGGCTGAAACACAGGATTGTGGTTCCTGTGGCTTTGCCTCCTGCCGCGAATTTGCTTCTTTGGTAGGTATGGGACTCACTAAACCTGATATGTGTATGACCTATTCATTTCAGAACAGGCAGGAATATGTTAAAAATCTACGGTTTACTAATGAAAAGCTCACCATTACCCAAAAAGCCTTACAGGAATCGGAAAAGCTTGCAAGGGAGGAACAGCAACTGGCTCACGAGGCTATGGAAACGATGGAAAATATGCTTCAAAAGCTACCTACAAGTATTGTAATTGTTGATGAAAATCTCCATATAATGAGGGCAAATGAGAGTCTTATTAATATTCTTGGTCCGGAAGTTAAGGAAATAAGTGAAATAATTCCCGGATTGGTTGGTGCAGATATTAAAACCCTTGTGCCCTATGGTGTTTATAACCTGTTTTCATATGCAATGACAAATGGTGAGGATATTCAAAACAGGGATATACATTTGAATAACGAATTGTATAACATATCTGTTTTTTCTGTAAAGAAAAATAAAATAGTAGGAGGTGTCATACGCGATATGTATGCCCCCGAAATAAGAAAAGAAGAAGTAATAAAACGTGTAACTGAAGCTATAGACAAGAACCTTGAAATGGTTCAGAAAATAGGTTTTTTATTAGGAGAAGGAGCTGCTGAAACAGAACAAATGCTTAACAGTATTGTACAGTTGTATAAAAATTCGAAATTATGATTTGCTTTTATTAAATATAAAAAGGGATTCTTATCGTATATATTAAAGAACTTTAAATTATATTAAATGAATAATGACTTTTATATTGAAGTTCATTGCCATCAGAAAAATTATGAAGGTCAGCGTATATCGGGCGATGTATTTCTTTCAAGGAGAATTCCCGAAGAAAACAGAATTATTACTATACTCTCGGATGGGATGGGCCATGGCGTAAAAGCCAATGTGCTGGCAACACTGACATCGACCCTGGCACTTAATTTTACAAAGGAACATAAGGAAACGAATATTATTGCTGATACTGTAATGAAGGCATTACCGGTCTGCAGCGACCGTAAAATGAGTTATTCGACGTTTACTATTGTTGATATAGAATTTGATGGCACAACACAAATAATAGAATATGGTAATCCGCAATGTGTAATATACCGAGGAACTAAAATTTATGAACCTGAATGGCAATGTGTTTTGTTAACAGGTGCAAATGCAGGTAAAGAAATAACAACCTGCAGGTTTAAATCTCAAAAAGAAGACAGGATAGTATTTTTCTCCGATGGAGTCAGCCAGTCGGGAACAGGATCGTCTAAGTACCCTACTGGGTGGGAGAGGGAAAGGGTGGTGGAATATATTGGCAAATTAATAAATCAGAATTTGTCAATTTCGGCTAAAGAACTTTCATCCAAGCTGGTAAATATATCCTATCAAAACGATGAATTCTCCAGCAAGGATGATACATCTTGTGCCGCAATATATCTGAGAGATCCCCGACCTTTGCTCATTTGCAGCGGTCCTCCCGTTGAACCGGCTGATGATGCAGAAATGGCAGAATTAGTTAAAAATTTTAATGGAGCAAGAATTATATGTGGTGCCACTACAAGTGACATCATTTCACATCAGCTGAATATACCTGTTAAATCAGGGATACCGATTGATAATTCAGATCTTCCTCCGGTTTCTTATATGAAAGGCATAGATCTTGTTACTGAAGGCATACTCACTTTAAGTAAGGTGGATGAATTATTAAAAGTATATAACAAAACAGATGGACGCAGTAATGGTCCGGCTGATCAGATTGTAAGGTATATCCTTGAAAGTGATGAAATATTTTTACTTATAGGCATGAGGGTTAACCAGGCTCACCATGTTCCCGGACTTTCTCTTGAGCTGGAAGTTAGGCCAACTGTTGCAAGAAGAATACTCCGTACCCTGGAGGAAAAATACCTTAAAGTGGTGCATTTGAAGTATATGTAGGGACGATGTACTGGTGTGCAAATTTGAAAATGTGTAAATTGCTGATTACAAATGACAAATGACAAATGACAGATTTGTGAAAGGCTAAAGTATAATAGCATATGCGTTGTATTCAATTAATAATTTTATTTCAACTGGTTGGTTTAAAAGCTGTGAGTCAGAACAACTATCCTGTTCCGGTTAAGGATGACAGGCTGCTGTTTTATTTTCAGAGAAGCTGTAATACCAATACTATAGTATATGAAATTAATAAATTACCAAATGGTAATATTAATAATGAAAATCCGATTTTTATGCATTGGATACTTTATGATAAAGGTGGGATTAGTGAAAATTTAAATTTTCTGCAAAGGAGAGGATTTGGTTTGCATTCCGAATTAATCGATTCGGCAAAAGGGAATTTTTTACTGCATTTTTACAGTTATAAAAAAAGACCTCTATACCTTTTAAAAATAGAAGGAAATTACAGGATGTATATCAATATAAACGGGGCACTTGCAGTATTGAACAAGTTATTTATAAAATGCGATAACAATGCACTTGGCATACCAATAATAATTCATTATGTGGAGATAACCGGGAAAGATGTAAAAACCGGAAACCTGGTAACAGAAAAAATAAAACCTTGATAAGAAAAATCTGATTCAAATAGTAATTTTTTGTAAAAGATTGGATGTTAACTAAAAACATCCAATCTTTAAAAAATTTAACCACACATATAAATAAGATTACATTACTCCCTGATCGAGCATTGCATTGGCTACTTTGATAAATCCGGCTATGTTGGCGCCTCTGACATAGTTTACATAACCATCCTTTTCCTTACCATGCTCAATGCACGATTTGTGAATATTTTTCATAATCTGCAATAAACGTCCATCCACTTCTTCACGGGTCCATGATAAGCGCATGGAATTCTGACTCATTTCAAGTCCAGAGGTGGCTACACCACCTGCATTTGCTGCTTTACCCGGACCATACAGTATTTTCTCCTTTAAAAATACATTGACAGCCTCTATGGTTGAAGGCATGTTAGCTCCTTCACTAACACAAAAACATCCGTTTTTTATCAGATTAGAGGCATCCTTTTCATTTATTTCATTCTGCGTAGCACTAGGCAGGGCCACCTGACAGGGAATGTCCCATGGAACGGATTTCCCATCCACATAAGTACAATTATATTTATCGGCATATTCCTTTATTCTCCCACGTTCAATATTTTTAAGCCATTTAACATATGCTATTTTTTCATCATCCAATCCATCCTTGTCATAGATGTAACCATTAGAATCAGAAAGTGTTACAACTTTGCCTCCCATTTTTACTGCTTTTTCAGCCGCAAACTGTGCTACGTTACCTGAACCAGATAATGTAATAGTTTTTCCTTTCAGGCTGTCGCCCCTGGTATTAAGCATTTCCTCAGCAAAATAAACCTGTCCGTAGCCCGTTGCTTCAGGTCGCATCAAACTGCCTCCCCAGCCGGTATTTTTACCTGTAAGCACACCAGTAAATTCGTTCCGTAAACGTTTGTATTGTCCGTACAGATAACCTATCTCACGGCCTCCGACTCCTATATCTCCTGCCGGAACGTCGGTATCAGAACCTATATGCCGCGAAAGTTCCGTCATAAAACACTGGCAGAAATTCATAATTTCACGTTCTGATTTTCCTTTCGGATCAAAATCTGATCCGCCTTTTCCTCCGCCCATGGCTAAAGTGGTAAGACTATTTTTAAAAACCTGTTCAAATGCGAGGAACTTTAATATTCCAAGGTTTACAGACGGATGAAAACGAAGCCCTCCTTTATAAGGACCTATTGCACTATTCATTTGAATACGGTAACCACGGTTAATCTGAACTTCATTCCTGTCGTCAAGCCAGGCAACCCGGAACATAATTACCCGTTCCGGTTCGGCAATGCGTTCAAGAATTTTAGCATGTTTATAAACTGGGTTTTCTTCAATAAATGGTAGTAATGATTCTGCCACTTCTCTCACTGCCTGGTGAAATTCAATTTCACCAGGATTTTTGGCGATAATATTCGCCATGAAATCTGATACAAGATTTGACATGTTAGTTAATAATAATTTCCGTGTTTTTCTACTTGTTTTTAAATGCCTTTATACCGGCAAATTTAGAGCTAATGCCAAGTTCATGTTCAATACGCATGAGCTGGTTAAATTTTTCTACACGTTCACCACGGCAACCACTTCCCGTTTTGAGGTGACCTGCATTTACAGCAACAGTCAGATCTGAAATAAAACTATCTGTAGTTTCGCCACTGCGGTGTGAAACAAAACAATTGTAGCTGTTTTTGTTAGCCAGTTCAATTGTTTCCAATGTTTCGCTTACTGTTCCAATTTGGTTCAGTTTAATAAGAATAGAGTTGGCAACTCCTTTTTGAATACCTTCTGATAAAATCGCTTTGTTAGTGCAGAAAAGATCGTCACCAACAATTTCTATTTTGCTTCCGAGAACCTGAGTCATTTGTTTCCATCCTGCCCAGTCGTTTTCTGCCAAACCATCCTCAATGGATATAATAGGATACTGATGTACCCAGCTTTCCCAAAGCTTGATAAGTTCATCACTTGAAAGCAGCTTGCCAGAACTTTTAAACATTTTGTATTTTCCATCTTCCCATAGTTCGCTGGCAGCAGGGTCAAGACAGATACTAACATCATCACCTGGTTTATAACCTGCTTTTGTAATTGCTTCCAGGATAACCTCAACGGCTTCGTCATTAGATTTCAAATCCGGGGCAAAACCACCTTCGTCACCAACACCAGTGCTATAACCTTTTGAATGCAAAACTGCCCTGAGAGAGTGAAATACTTCAACTCCTATTCGGATTGATTCTGAAAATGTTGCAGCATTGTGAGGAGCTATCATAAATTCCTGAAAATCAACGTTGTTATCTGCATGTTTACCACCATTTATGATGTTGAGGCATGGAACAGGTAACAAATGTGCATTGCTTCCTCCTAAATACTGATATAGTGGTAAGCCGGCACTTTCTGCTTCAGCCCTGGCATATGCCATTGACACTCCCAAAATGGCATTTGCTCCCAATTTGGATTTATTCGGAGTGCCATCCAGCCCAATTAAAAAATAATCCAGTTCTCGCTGGTTAACAAAACTTTTATCAATAATTTCCTTGGCTATTATTTTATTAACGTTACTGACTGCTTTCAGTACACCTTTACCGCCATAGCGTTTTTTATCACCATCTCTTAATTCATAGGCTTCACGTTCACCGGTTGATGCGCCACTTGGTACCATTGCACGGGCGCTTGTTCCATCTTCCAGTTCGAGGTTAACTTCTACAGTTGGGTTGCCTCTTGAATCAAGGATCTCGATTGCTTCTACATTTTCAATTTTCATAATTACTGCAATTTATTTGGTTTAATACTATTTGTTTTTGCCTTGTTTATATAGCAATATAGTTGCTTTTTCTATAGTAATCAATCCTCCATTACGGATTTTTTCAAAATAGGGTATAATAGTTTCGGCAAATTTTTCTATTTTCCCGGCTTCATCCACAATTTCAATAACTACAGGTAATTTTTCTGTTAATTCCCAAAATTTAACATTACTTATCATATTACTTCCACCAAAACCCATAACTCCTTTAAGCACAGTTGCACCTGATAGTCCGTATCTTTTTGCTGCAAAAACTATTACTTCATATAGAGGAGTATGTTTAAATTTATCAGTTGAGCTAATAAATATTCTTAATAGTTTTGCTTCAGTATTTGTTTCCAAAGTCTATAAAATTTTAATTAAAATATTGCCAAGGTAAACTGCCAGAAGACCTAAGAAAACGCTTAAGCTGGTATATAAAGCGAAATAAAATAAATCATTTTCCCGGAGAAGAGCAATATTTTCGTTGGCAAAACTTGAAAAAGTTGTAAACCCCCCACAGAAGCCGACAGTTAAAAATAAGCGTAATTCAGGATTGATAATATTACTTTTTTCAGAAATGCCATAAAATATGCCAATTAAAAAACAGCCAATTATATTTACAATGAAAGTACCAAAAGGAAATGCTGATAAAACAGCATTCTGAATGTAACGCGACATCAGAAATCGTGCCACTCCGCCTATAAAACTTCCGGTACCCACGATAAAGATTAACCTGAACATAATTAAACAGTACTTAATGCCTCTGATTTATTGCATAAACTTTGTATGCAGATTTAAATTAATTGAATCATATAAAAAGCAATTACAATTCCGGCAAATTTTAACGGGTACAATTTTAAATATTATATTTAATATTTTTGTTATATAATTTAGAAAAGTAGAGAAAGTAGGAGAGCCGGATATGAATTTTCTATTTTTGATTTGGGTTTTACTCAAAACAAAGATTTAAAATTAATCATATAAGATCTTAAAAATTAAACAGGTAATATAAAAATCAATAAATGAGTTATATTATTCGATGTACATTTATATCCATATTAATTTCATTTTCAATTGTTTCTAATTTAATAGCTGATGAGGGTATGTGGGTACCCTTATTCTTAAATCAAAACTGTTATGACAGGATGAAAGAAAGGGGATGCATGTTATCAGCTGATGATATATACAGCATCAATCATGCCAGTATAAAAGACGCAGTTGTTTTATTTGACAGGAACTGCACAGGAGTTATAGTTTCAGACAGGGGTTTGCTATTAACCAATCACCACTGTGGTTCCAAGTCATTAAAAAATCACAGTAATGTGGATAATGATTATCTTAATAAAGGATTTTGGGCTATGTCTCAAAAAGAAGAACTGCCAAACCCAGGACTTACAGTATCTTTACTGTTACGAATGGAAAATGTTACTGCCGAAATTTTACAAGGTATTTCTGATACCACACCTGAATTAAAACGTAACCTTATATTGCTGAAGAATCTGGAATCACTTGAGAAATCAGAGACTTTAAAGTCTCATGGACATAAGATTGAGGTTAAACCTTTATATAACGGCAACCAGTTTTTTTTATATGAGTATGAGGTTTTTATGGATGTACGTCTGGTTGCAGCTCCTCCTTCAGGAATAGGAAAATTTGGAGCTGAATCTGATAACTGGATTTGGCCAAGACACACCGGAGATTTTTCAGTATTCAGGATTTATGCTGATAAAAATAATGACCCTGCTCCATATTCTCCGGAAAATATTCCATATAAACCCAAAAAATTTATAACCATTTCACTTAAAGGAATAAAAGAAAATGATTTTACATTAGTTTATGGTTATCCAGCTTCGGGTCAACCATTTCTTACTTCAATTGAAACTGAATACCTGGTTAAAACTGAGATACCTCAATTAATAAATCTCAGAACAAAAAGGTTAGCCATTATGGGAAAAATGATGAAGGCTGATAAGGTAACCAGTAATGAATATTCTCAGAAATATTACGGATTAAGTGCTTCCTGGAAAAAATGGCAGGGTGAATTAAGAGGACTTTACAATTCAGATGCAGTGCGGGTAAAAAAACAACAGGAAGCGGACTTTGTTAAATGGATAAATTCAAACGATTCATTAAAGCGAAAATACGGCAGGGTTCTTGACGATTTTAGTAAAATATTTCCTAAATATGCTTTTTACAGCCTGGTTAACAGCTATTTAGCTGAAACATTTAAATCAGTTGAACTTCTGGATATGGCTGGTAAATTCAATAATTTTATAAGAAGTGCATCCTGGAGCGATACTGCAAAATTAAGGAGTGAAATTGTAAATTACAGTAACGGCCTGAGGTATTTTTATAAAACCTATAACAGAACTATAGATGAGGAAACCTTCAGCACACTTATGCAGAGTTATTATTTAAACATTGATCAACGTTTTAAACCCGCAATATTTGATGAGGTTGATAAAAAATATAAGGGAGATTTTAACCGCTGGGCTCAGAATATATACATGAAGTCGTTGTTTACCGGAAAGGATAAATTATGGTTTTACCTGGATCATATGACAGAAAAGAATGCTGCTGAAATACTTAAAGACCCGGCAATAATAATATATCAGAGCTTTGGAAAGGTATTTAAGGAAAAAGTCCTTGAACCATTTACCAGGTTAACAGTAATTAAAGATAGCTTAACAAGGATGTATACGGCAGCTCTGATGACAAAAAATAAGGATAAATTATTATACCCTGAAGCAAATCAGACATTACGGGTAAGTTTTGGAAAAGTGGAAGGCTATAATGTAGCTGATGCTGTCGATTATTTATATTATACAACCCTGGACGGAATAATTGAAAAGGATGATTCTGTAAGCCTGGATTATCATGTACCATTAAAATTGAAAGAGCTTTACCTGGCGAAAGATTATGGACGGTATGCCGATAAGGACGGTAAAATTAAAGTTTGTTTTATTGCTACCAATCAAACGTCGGGCGGTAGTTCCGGCAGTCCGGTAATAAATGGCAATGGTGAACTGATTGGACTTAATTTCGACCGTAACTGGGAAGGCACAAGTAATGAGGTACTTTATGATGAAAATCAGTGCCGGAATATATCAGTTGATATAAGATATGTTCTTTTTATAATTGACAAGTTTGCAGGAGCAGGTTATTTGCTAAATGAGATGGAGATTAGATAATGTGTATATGTGCAAATGTGAAGAAGTGCAGATGTACAGATGTGCAAATGATTACACTGACAAATGTCAAATGACAAATGACTGATTACTAATTTCTAATTACTATTGACTGATTAACTGACAACACTATTGAGTGGTAAATACCATTTTACCTGTAATTACGGTCTCATTTGTTCTTAATTGATATAAATAAATTCCGGATGGTAAACCTGAAGGAGTGAATTTTTCTGAATGTGTTCCCTCAGGCAAGTCTTCATCGATAAGGGTGGAAATAATTTTACCCTGCAAATTGTAAACAGATAAATTAACATGTGCTGGGTTTGGAAGTGTAAATGATAATGTTGTATTATTACTGAACGGATTAGGGTAATTATTTAATGAAACTTTTAATTTACCGGTTGTAGTATTAACGCCTTCACAATCAATGCAATTATTTTGATAAGCTATTGTTATACTGTTAAATAAAGCTGCTTCGTTGAAGACAGGGGGATTTTTTAACCATATCAATGAACCTATAGGCAAACCATCAATCATAGAATACAGATCTGCATTTGAAGAGTCAACAGCAAAATTTTCCTTTAAATCGGTAAATGAAGTAATACCTCCTGTTGCTGTGGCAGCAGGATATTCTTCACCACCAGGACCGGGAATGGTTGTCGGATCGAAATCTCCGAAGGCAAACCTTGCATAGGGGTTTGTATTTTTTGCCCCGGGATATGCTACAGGCACTGCCGCATTTGGAACACCATATCCGTTTTTACTTCTGTTAAACTGTATGAATACCTTAGCCATGGCAGTGTCCAGAGTGGGTTGAGCAAAACCTAGTGCACTTACAGGAATATTATATACTGAATTAGGATATAACTGATTGTTAGCTATGTTTTTATGTTCGGCAGCCAAAGCTACGGCCCTGGAATTGACAAAAATTTCAGGTACATTTATTACCCTGAAAGGTGCTTTTCCTTTACCTGACCAGTCTAGATAGGACGATGCGGTTGTTGCAATACCATCATCCAGAAGGCCATGTATATAATTTTCAAATACTTTAGTGGTGTCGGCAACAACTATATTATCACCTGCAAACCATTTGATCTGGTCAATACCAACCAAAGCCTGGTTAGGTTTTCCATTTAGGAGGTACCTTGGCTGAATAAGTTTACAGTTTATCGTATCGACTCCTATGATTCCAACAGGTAAACCGTCCGGATCCTCTGTCTTTGCTGCAACTATGTTTACAGTATCATCGCCGGATAAATTACTGTTTACTATAAGATTATTTGTAAAATAACATTCCAGGAAACTGGCGTCTAAAAATGGATATTTAATACTGTTTATAATTGTATTATGATTGATTAAGGCAAAAGCGGTGAGAGAATTTTGCTGCAGCACCAGCAGTCCACCTCCGGTTGAAGTATTATTTTCGAATACCAAAGTATCAACAGGAACCTTTGCATAAAAGGCTCTGCCTGCCCACCATTGGCTACCATTGAAATAATCACGGAAATAATTGCCTCTGAAATATGCCTTAAGACCTTGAGGAACAAATTGTGCATTAATTAGGGCAATGTTACAAAATTCAAAAAGACTATTTTCAACATCTATAGTTTGGTTCGATCCGCTGATAAAAAAATCACCCTCCGCATTACTTGGATAAACTCCTTGTAAATCTTCACTTTCGTACTGTATGTTTTTAATAGTCAGACTACCCTTAATATTACTTGATGTTACCTGTACGCCATTTTTTTCACTATGTAAAAGTACAGGTTTTTGTTTGCCGTTTGGAACCACACCAACTATTGAAACGGTGCCTGTTGAGTCGATGACGTTTAAACCAGCATTCTCATAATAAATACCACCTGCCTGCAAAACATATACCCGGTTTTTATCATTTCGGTTACCATTAGAGGTATCGCTGTTTATAACTGTTTCAAAATTTCCGGGAATGCCAGGGGTAATAATTAATGTATCTCCTGTACCAAGGGTAAAGGACCCTGTTTGAGAATTCATTATATTGGGTAATAATAAACTTAATAAAACGCAATTAAAGAAAAAGTTAAGTTTCATCGGTATATAATTTATTAATAAGGTGATATTCGTTTTATAATTGTTTGTGCTTAAATTTAAAGATGCTGGTTTCACATTGGAATTTTGTTGGTTTAACAATATTATATTATTTTAAATGCAATTAAAGGCTTGTTCAAGGTCATCCATTAAATCCATGACGTGTTCAATACCTACTGATACCCTTATTAAAGAATCGGTAATACCTGCATGCCTTTGTTCCTCAGGAGTCATGGAAGAATGGGTCATAGTGGCAGGATGTTCGATTAAAGATTCCACCCCTCCCAGGCTTTCAGCCAAAACAAAAAGCTTTAAACTTCCCAGAAATGATTTTACATATTCGAGATTGCCATGAAGTTCAAAAGATATCATTCCTCCATAACCTCTCGATTGTTTTTTATTTAACTCATATTGTGGAAAGGAAGTAAGGCCGGGATAAAGAACGCGTTTTACCTTTGGATGCTTTTCGAGGTACTGGGCTAAAATGAAAGCGTTTTGCTCATGCGCGGCCATGCGGACATGTAAAGTTTTTAAACCCCGTAATACAAGGAAACAATCAAAAGGAGGCAGGCAATTACCGGTTGAGTTTTGTATTAAATATAACTTATCATATATTATTTCGTCATTAAGCATTATTGCTCCGCTCAGGACATCACTATGACCACCAAGATATTTTGTTCCGCTGTGAACCACTATATCAGCTCCAAAATCAAGAGGGTTTTGCAGGTAAGGAGTTAAAAAGGTATTATCTACAACAACAAGAATACCATATTTTTTAGCTGTTTTGGAAATAGTTTCAATATCTGCTATTTTCATTAATGGATTTGTGGGAGATTCCAGCCATATTAAACGTGTATTAGGTTTAATATGGCTAAGTAATTCATTTTCATCATTTACATTTATATAGTCAGCTGTGATGCCGAAGTTGCTAAAAACGGAATTTATAAGTCTCTTTGTACCACCATACAAATCATCAAAACAAATAATATGATCATTGCTTTTTAATAATCCTAATAAAATAGTTGTTTCCGCAGCCATACCTGAAGAGAATACTAGACCATACCTGGCATTTTCGAGAACAGCAAGTTGTTGCTCCAATATATTTCTTGTTGGATTATCAGAGCGAATATATTCATATTGTCCCGGCTTATCAATTTGATCCCAGTGAAATGTTGTTGTTATATGAATTGGAGTTACAACATCGTTATTCTTAATGTGATGATTATGATTGCTTAAATCGCCATAGCGAACCGAATCGGTTTCTTTTTTAAAGGTCATTAATTTGAAGTTTAATATTCATAGGTATATACATATAAAACTGAAAATTTATAAGATGCAAAATAACAATTACTTTTTTTAAGTAAATTATTTTCATCGTATTCGTTTATTTTATAGGAATATTCACTTGTATTGTCTTTTGTCCAACGTTCTTCCGTTACGTTTCCCTTATTGTCATATTTATATATATAAGCATCGAATAACGAACCTTCCGGTTTTTCTTCAGTTATTTTCAAAACATTCCCTTTTGTATCGTATGTGTATTTTCTTCTGTATAAAAAGTTACCTGCTTTTTGTTTGGTTTCTTCTATACGTTTACCCGATGGATCGTATGAATAATCAGCTTTTTGTGCAAGCTTATCCTGTACATATTTAACTTCTTCAACAAGGTTTTTGTTTAAATCGTAGGTTGAAATCTCTTTTGAGAGAATGGACTGGTTAATATTACTAACAGTCATTTCTGTGGTATTGCCCGAATAAATGAACGACCTTTTTTCAGTCAAAACCTTGTCTGAAGTATAATTTATTTCAGTAAGCATGTTATTAATATCATATTTAAACGTATTTAAATAAGTACTCAAACCGTCATAACCCGATTCTATCACTTTATTTCCCTTATCATCATATTCAATATTCTGATTATAATTTAGCTTTTCTTTATTGCCCGAATATCTTGAAAATGACTTTAAATTTCCCTTTTCACTATAACTATATGTAATATAGGATGTTATACTTCCATTTGATTTGTAATTTATTTCTTCAATAGTATTGCCTCTCGAATCAAACGACAATTTTTTGCTTATATAACCATTGGTTCCGGGTTTGCCATCCGCGTAGTCGTACGACCACTGAAGCATTTGTTTGACTTTATTAAGTCTGTATGTTTCCTTATCTTTTGCCTGAAAGTCAACCTGACTAAAAGATAACACATTATAAACCATAAGTATTAATAAAACTAAAAAAGTTTTTCGATTCATTTTTATTGCTGTTAGTAAGTTATCGATTAAATAAAATACTTAGCCTTTATCAGGCTTAAACAAAGGTATGAAGAATAATTGATATATAGAACTATACTAACTTAAGGCATCAAGCTGTACCAACTTATATGTAATTTGGAATCAGTACAAATAGAAACAATTTTAATATTTTTTATGTATACCAGAGGTAAATTTATATATTTTAGTATACGGTTATTTAATTCAGGATATATGACACTTCGCGAAATTTCCGATTTGATAAAGGGAAATATTATATGTGGAGAAAACAGGATAGATGAAGAAGTTAATGTGGCTTTTGCTTCTGATTTAATGAGCGATGTTCTCACTTTACACGCTGATAACCTATTACTGATTACAGGTTTGTCTAATATTCAAACAATTAGAACTGCTGAAATGGCAGATATAAGTTATATTCTGCTCGTAAGGAATAAAAGGGCCAATAATGATATAGTTGCACTGGCGAGTGAAAATAATCAGGTAATTATTGAGACTTCATATTCAATGTTCCGGTCATGCGGAATATTATTCAAGGCAGGGATAAGTGCTATTTATTGAGTTAACAAATAAGATAAAATTTGAATTTTATTTTCAAAATAGAAGGCGGCGATTTTACACATGCTGGAAATGCTTCGAGCCAGATAAAAAAATTGTTGAAGCAACTAAATATAGACCCCAATTTGATAAAAAGAGTAGTTGTAGCATCTTATGAAGCTGAGGTAAATGTAGTTGCACATGCCTGGAGAGGAGTAATTGAAGTGGATATAAATACTGATAAAGTTCATATTAAGATACAGGATGAAGGACCCGGCATTGCGGATATTGGTCAGGCTATGGAGGAAGGTTTTTCTACCGCCACGGCCGAGGTGAGGGAAATGGGCTTTGGCGCCGGAATGGGACTTCCGAACATAAAAAAAAATGCGGATAAATTGGATATTTCCAGTAAGGTTGGGATAGGAACCTGTCTGGAGATTACTACATATATTAAATAGTGATTTAGTTTATAACGAATAACAATAATGGCAGATTCTGCTACATTTTACCATGCATTAAAAATTATACCCGATATCTGTATTGGTTGCACCCATTGTATGAAAGTTTGCCCTACAGAAGCTATAAGGGTCAGAAATGGTAAGGCGGAATTATTTGAAAACAGATGTGTTGATTGCGGAGAATGTTTCAGATCCTGTCCCGTTTGTGCTATAATAATAGAACAGGATGATTTTGAAAAAATTTTCAATTATCAGATTAGGATAGCACTTGTGCCTTCTGTATTCATGGGTCAGTTCCCTGAAGATATAACAATAGATGAAATATACAGTGAAATTTTGGCTCTTGGATTTACGCATGTATGTGAGGTCGAACACGGAGCTGAAATTTTACTTGATGAAATTTATAATTATGTTCAGAATGCTTCTTCAGATAAACCTGTTATTTCTCCATATTGCCCGGCCATAGTCCGTTTAATCCAGGTTAAATTTCCTGCACTTGTTGAAAATATAATGCTGTTAAAGCCACCTGTGGATATTGCAGCATTATATAATAAGAAAAAATTTACTGATAAAGGTTACAAGCCTGGAGAAATTGGCATGTTTTACATTACTCCCTGCGCTGCAAAAATTGCTGCCGTTAAAAGTCCCGTAGGTGAAGATTTTTCAGAGATTACTGGGGTTATAAACATGAATGTTTTATACAATAAAGTATATACCGGCATAAAAAATTCAAAAAAAGATAGTTGTATAGTTTCCGAAAGACATTCCTTAAAGGAACAGTGCATTGTCTGGAGCCTGACTAGGGGTGAATCGGTGAATTCCTGCGGGAGAAGCCTCGCAGTGGATGGCATACATAATGTAATTGAATTTCTGGATAAACTTGAAAATGTGCAAGACGTAAATATTGATTTTCTCGAGTTGAGAGCATGCGATGAAAGCTGTGCCGGCGGAGTGTTAACCTCAGGGAACAGGTTTCTTACTGTTGAACGGATGCACAACAGAGCCGACCTGGCAGGGAAAAAAATTATGAAAGGCATGAAAAAGTCCGGGTCAATACCCGATTACAAGGAATATCTTATAGACAGAATCAAACTGGATAAAGTTAAGCCGAGGTCTATGATGAAGCTTGATGAAGAACTGGCTGAAGCAATCCGTAAAATGAAAAAGGTAAATGAACTTATGATTTATCTTCCCCAGGTCGACTGCGGATCATGCGGATGTCCTTCATGTTCTTCACTTGCAGAAGATATAGTTCAGGGAAGGGGCAACATAGCACAATGTATTTTTGTGCAACGGATACTGGAGTTGCGTAAAATATTTTCCAGGGAAGAATCGCTTCAATACCTTGAAAATACCTGGGGTAAGGATAAGCTAGACAGAAAATGGATTATTAATTTATAAATATAGAGAGTAGTAGATCAGGAAAGTATAAAAGAGTGGAAATTGGTTAAATGGAGAGTAGGAAAGTAGGAGAGCAGGAAAGTAAAACAGCAGGAAAATACATAAGCGAATTGTAAATTATAAGATAAAGAAAATATACAACAATGATAGTTAAAGAATTAGTTGAAAAACTCGGGCTAAAAGTTTTCTCTGGTGAAGCCGGGCTCAGTCATGAAATAGCCGGAGGGTATACCAGTGATCTGCTTAGCGACGTGATGGGTAATGCCAGGGAAGGTCAGATATGGATAACGCTGCAGACACACAAAAACATTATGGCTGTTGCCTCCCTCAAGGACCTGGCTGCTGTTATAATTGTTAAAGGATTGACTCCCGAAAATGATTGTTTAATAAAAAGCAATGAGGAGGCTGTTCCTGTCCTTGGATCTGACGATAATTCCTTTGAATTGTCAGGGAAAATATTTAAATTAATGTAATAATTGATGAAAGTATACCGGGCCGACTTACATATACATACTGTTCTTTCTCCATGTGGTAACCTGGAAATGAGTCCTGTAAACATTGTTGCAAAAGCAAAAGAGCAAAAACTGGATATAATTGGTGTAACAGATCACAATTCCACCAGACATTGCAAAATAATAAGACAACTGGGAGAAAAACAAGGTCTTTATGTAATGATGGGTGTGGAAGTAACTACCCGGGAAGAAGTACATTGTTTAGCGTTCTTTGAAAATGATAAAATATTGGATGAATTTCAACAATATTTGGAATCTAATTTACCTTATATAAAAAATGACACTGATTATTTTGGATATCAGGTGGTTGTTGATGAGCAAGAAAATATTCTTGAAGAAATCGATTCTTTACTTATAGTTGGAATTAATAAATCCATAGCCGAAGTCCAGGATATGGTAAGAAAATTAAACGGAATATTTATACCTGCGCATGTTGACCGACCCCGCAACAGTATTTTAAGTCAGCTGGGTTTTATGCCTGACAATATAACTCCGGATGCAATAGAGATTAACGGACCTGTTGAAAAAAAGGACTTTATCAATAATCATCCTGAATTTAACCAATATTCACTGATTAAAAATTCTGATGCCCATATGTTGTCCCAGATAGGACAAAGACATACTGATTATGTTCTGGAAGATATTTCATTCGTCGAAGTTGGATTAGCTTTAAATCATAAGCATGGAAGGGAGGTCACCATTCCATGACGGAATTGTCATTGCATATACTTGATATAATTGAGAACTCTGTTGCAGCAGGTGCAAAAAAGATAAGTCTGTGCATAACTGAGGATATAACAAAAGATTTGTATTCAATAGAAATTACTGACAACGGAAAAGGAATGAGTAAGGAGGAAATGGAAAAATCCACAGACCCTTTTTTTACCAGCCGTACAACCAGAAAGGTTGGATTAGGATTACCGCTGTTTAAACAGGCAGCAGAGCAGTGCAATGGTACATTTGATATACAGTCAGAACCAGGTGAAGGCACAAGGGTTGAAGCAACATTTTCATACAATCACATCGACAGGCAGCCTTTGGGTGATATTGCAGGTGTCATTTGTATATTAATCAGGTCAAACCCGGAAATAAATTTTATTTATGAACACAAAACCAATTCCGGCACGTATAAAATAGATACTGTTGAATTGAGGAATATCCTGGAGAATGTGCCATTGACCGATATAAAGATTACCAGGTTTATAAGGGAAATGATTGTTGAAAATTTATCAGATATAAAAATATCAGCATAATGTATAATTAATAATTTTAAATTATATGACTAAAGTAAAAACGTTGGCAGACCTTAAGAAAATTAAGGACGATTACCAGCAAACATTAAAACTAAGGGAGAATGCACTGGATCCTCAGAGCCATGTACAGATAAAAGTTGCAATGGCCACATGCGGTATTGCCTCCGGAGCAAAAAAAATATTTGAATTTTTAGTTGAAGAACTCGACAAGAGAAATATCGAGTCTGTAATTACTCAAACTGGCTGTATGGGTTATTGTTACGCTGAACCGACGATAGAGGTAACCCTTCCCGGATCTGAACCAATTGTATTTGGTTATGTGGATATCCGAAAGGCTGATGACATTATTGAAAAATATATAAAAAACGGGGAATTGGTAGAAGGCGTTATTCCTCAGAATTATGAAACAATTGATAAAAAATAACTGGAGGATTTTATATGTCTAAATACAAAATGCATATTCTCGTTTGCGGAGGTACAGGTTGTCGCTCATCGGCCAGCGATATTTTACTTGAAAACTTGCGGACAGAGTTGGAAGATAAGGGTTTGAGCGGAGAAGTCCAGGTTATTATGACAGGATGCTTTGGGTTTTGTGAAAAAGGTCCTATAGTAAAAGTTATGCCGGACAATACCTTTTATACAGGAGTAAAACCCGAAGATGCCAGGGAAATAGTCAGAGAACATGTAATCAAGGGACGTAAAGTGACTGCATTACTTTATGAAAATCCTGAAACCAATGAGTATGCCGAAGATGTTGATAAAATTGGTTTTTACAGGAAGCAGATACGTATTGCCTTGCGCAATTGCGGTTTTATAAACCCCGAAAACATTGAAGAATACATTGCTCGTGACGGATACCAGGCCTTGGGAATGGTACTTTCAGAAATGACTCCTGAGGAAACCATTGCAGTTATTAAAAAATCAGGGTTACGGGGTCGTGGCGGGGCAGGTTTCCCTACAGGAGTGAAACTTGAAATGACCAGGAAAAGTGTTGATGAGCAAAAATACATAGTTTGCAATGCCGATGAAGGTGACCCGGGAGCATTCATGGACAGGTCCATCCTGGAAGGTGACCCACACAGCGTACTGGAATCGATGGCCGTTTTTGGTTATTGTGTAGGTGCAAATACAGGACTGATATACATACGTGCAGAGTATCCTCTGGCCATAACAAGGTTAAAGGTTGCAATAAAACAGGCACATGAATACGGGCTGTTGGGTAAAGATATAATGGGAACAGGGTTTGACTTCGACATTGAACTGCGTTATGGTGCCGGAGCTTTTGTTTGCGGTGAGGAAACAGCCCTTATACATTCAATGGAAGGTCTGAGGGGTGAACCCACAGTAAAACCTCCTTTTCCGTCAGTTTCCGGATATCTAAAGAAGCCTACAAACGTGAATAACGTCGAAACATTCGCAAATGTCCCTGCCATACTGTTAAATGGTGCAGATTGGTTTGCAAAAATAGGTACTGAGAAGTCCAAAGGCACAAAAGTATTTGCCCTGGCCGGTAAAATAAACAATGTAGGTCTTATTGAAGTACCTATGGGCACAACCCTGCATGATGTAATATTTGAAATTGGCGGAGGAATCAAAAATGGCAAAAAATTTAAGGCAGTGCAAACAGGAGGACCTTCAGGAGGTTGCCTCACAGAAAAACATCTCCAGACTCCTATAGATTACGACAGTCTTATTGCAAACGGGTCTATGATGGGCTCAGGAGGAATGATAGTGATGGATGAAGACGATTGCATGGTGGCAATGGCTAAGTTTTACCTGGATTTTACCGTTGAAGAGTCCTGCGGAAAATGTTCACCTTGCCGTATTGGAAATAAAAGGCTTAATGAAATCCTTGATAAAATAATCCAGGGCAATGGCACTGAGGAAGATATAGACAGGTTAAGATATCTGGGTACTGTTATCAAGGACACCTCATTATGTGGTCTTGGGCAGACATCCCCGAATCCTGTATTGTCGACACTCGATAATTTTATGGATGAATATATTGCTCATGTGCGTGATCATAAATGTCCTGCCGGAAGGTGCAAATCATTAATGAAATATGTGGTTATACCTGAAAATTGTGTAGGATGCCTGGCATGCGCCCGTAACTGTCCTGTTAATGCTATTTCAGGAGAAAGAAAACAGACTCATTTTATAGATACCAGTATTTGCATTAAATGTGGCGCCTGTATAGAACGCTGTAAATTCAATGCTATAATAGTAGCTTGATATTTGGATTCTAACATTAAAACATACAATAAATATATGAGTAACGTCAAACTTACAATAGACAACAAAAACATTGAGGTGCCTGCCGGGACTTCCGTTTTGGATGCAGCCCGCTCCAATGGTATAGATATTCCTTCCTTATGTTATTTTAAGCTGGGGGATATGCACATAGAAAACAGGCCCGGAGGTTGCAGGGTATGTGTTGTCGAGGTGACTGGCCGCAGGAACCTTGCTCCTGCCTGCGTCACGGAATGTTTAGACAATATGGAAGTAAAAACACATACCATAAGAGCATTAAATGCCCGTAAAACTGTTCTGGAGTTAATTCTTTCCGATCATCCAACCGATTGTCTGGTTTGTGCAAAATCCGGCAATTGTGAATTACAATCCCTGGCTCAGAAAATGGGTATAAGGCAGTTGCACTATACAGGGGAGCAATCGCACTATCGCAAAGACACCTCACCATCCATAATCAGGGAGATGGATAAGTGTATCCTTTGCCGCCGCTGTGAGATGATGTGTAATGAAGTACAAACTGTAGGGGTATTGTCTGGGATTAACAGGGGATTTATGTCTGTGGTATCACCTGCCTTTGAAATGAACCTTGACCATTCAGTATGCACATATTGCGGTCAGTGTGTTGCAGTTTGTCCAACAGGTGCACTGACCGAAGTGGATCATACCAATGCAGTGGTGAGAGCTCTGGCCGACCCTGGCAAGACAGTGGTTGTGCAGACAGCCCCTGCGGTTAGGGCAGCTCTGGGTGAGGAATTTGGCATGGAACCGGGAACACTTGTGACAGGCAAGCTGGTTGCAGCATTAAGAAGACTTGGGTTTGACTATGTTTTTGACACAGATTTCGCAGCCGATTTAACAATCATGGAGGAAGGTACTGAAATGCTGAACCGACTTTCCAGGCACCTTGCAGGAGACACGACAGTTCATCTGCCTATTCTTACTTCCTGTTGCCCTGCCTGGGTAAAGTTTTTTGAACATCAGTTCCCTGATATGATAGATATACCTTCGACGGCAAAATCACCTCAGCAGATGTTTGGTCCAATAGCTAAAAACTATTTTGCTGAAAAAATAGGAGTGAACAGGAAAGAAATGGTAGTTGTGTCTATCATGCCCTGCCTTGCAAAAAAATATGAATGTTCACGCGATGAGTTTAAAGTTGATGGCAACCCTGATGTGGATTTTTCAATATCTACCCGCGAACTTGCCATGCTTATAAAACAATCCAATATAGATTTTCTGTCCCTGCCGGATGAAGATTTTGACAAACCTCTGGGAGAATCGACAGGTGCGTCAGTAATATTTGGTACCACAGGTGGAGTAATTGAAGCAGCTGTCAGAACGGCATATGAACTCCACACTGGCAAGCCACTTCCAAAACTGGATTTTACCGAGTTAAGAGGTATGGAAGGTATCAGAAATGCTACAATAGATTTTGACGGGTTACCTATTAATATTGGTATAGCACATGGTTTGGGCAATGCCCGTAAATTGCTGGAAGATATAAGAAATGGAAAATCGAAATTCCACGCCATTGAAATTATGGCCTGTCCGGGTGGTTGCATAGGTGGAGGAGGCCAGCCATTACATCACGGGAAGGCAGAAATCCTTAAAAAACGACAGATGGCTATATATCGGGAAGATGCTGGTAAACCAATTCGCAAGTCCCATGAGAATCCTTTTATAATTGAATTATATAAGGAATACCTTGGTAAACCACTTGGAGAAAAATCGCATCACCTGTTACATACTGTTTATTTCGATCGCAGCAGGCTTCCTATTGTGATTAAGAACGAGAAGAGTGAGGAATGAAGTAAATGTGCAAATGATTGGCGAATTGCGAATTGCGATTGGCAATTATAGATTTAAGATTTTAGATTTATAAGTTATTGTTTATTGGGTTCATGAAATATCAAATGAACTCCATAAACCCTATAAACGAATTAACAAATAAAAACATAAACAAATAAAAAATAAACAATTAACAATTATACAATGTCGAGTATAAAAGTAGAACTCAGAAATAAGGATGTGGAACAATTAAAACAGATCTGCCGGTCGTTTAACAACGACAGTGGCGAACTGATAAATGTTCTGCACAGTGCACAGCAGAACTTCGGATACCTGCCTGCTGAAGTACAGGAAGTAATTGCCGAAGAATTGAAGGTACCTGTGGCAAAAGTTTATGGTGTGGTTACCTTTTATTCATTTTTTACCATGCTGCCCAAGGGTCAGCATCCTATCTCAGTATGCACTGGAACAGCCTGTTATGTAAGAGGTGCAGAAAAAGTTCTGGATGAATTTAAACGGATTTTAAAGGTTCAGGTAGGTGAAACGACAAAAGATGGTAAGTTCTCACTCAGCTGCCTTCGATGTGTGGGAGCTTGTGGCCTGGCGCCTGTGGTTATGATAGGAGAGAAGGTGTATGGAAGGGTTTCTCCGGACGGGGTGAAGGATATTCTGGGAGAATACTGATTTGATGTTCAGATTAAAAATGTGCAGATTACTAATTTGATTTGTGCAAATGGGGATAAACGAGTCACGGCATGTGATTAGTGATTTATATGTAAACATTATCAACAAATCAAAAATATAAAACCAATAAAATAAAATATAAAATTAAAATGTTATTCCGAAACCTACATCGGCTACAGGACCGGATATCAGGTAAGAAGGAATGTTTACAGTAGTTACTAATGCCTGGAAAGGTAAACCGGGTAATGATCCATAAACAATAATTTTATCAGTATTATTACCGGGAGATATTTTATACCCCACCTCCCAGCTGAAATAATAGTGTTTACCGTATTTACCTCCAATTTTTATGAAATAGGAGTCGATCACTTTACTTGCAGTCCCGGTAAAATTTAATTTATTACCACCAATAAACGGAATTTTTTTTGGAATTGAATCAATTTGATTACCAGATACATCAATGTTCATAATGCTTATTCCGATTCCGGCGTAAATGCCTTCACCCTGCTTAAAAATATAATAATTAAAACTTCCTGAATAATTTGTATATGTAACATTCCCATTGGCAGTGGTTGTAAAATCACTTAATGGCAGGGGGATGTAACTTACGTCGACATCTATAGAGAGTTTTTTATTCAACAGGGGAGAAACATATTCGGCATCCAGCCCTGCAACCTCCGGCCAGCCTGCTTTTACTCCTATTCTGAAAGGGAAGCATTCCTGGGCTGCCAATTCAAACTTAAATGAATTTATACAAATTATTGTAAATGTTAACAATAATTTAAAAGCTAGTTCAATCATTTTGAAAATTAAAAGTAAATGATGTTTAAATTTCTAGTTTATATTAATATGAATTTATTAATGTAACGTCTTAATAACTCATAAATAAGCCATTCACTGTAGTTTTAAGGCTTTTGAAAAACATGTATAACAGGCAATTTGTAATCATTTGAACATCATTTTTTCCTTCCTCTCAGGTTCAAAACATCGCCTTCATGGATAACATCTGTTGGAGAAAGGTTGTTCCATTTACGTAAAAACTTTGTTTTAATGCCATAAAGTTGAGAAACAGAATACACTGTTTCACCTGTCTGCACTGTATGATATTCCATTCCGTTTTCTGCCTTCCGGTGTTTAGGTTCAAGATATATGATCTGGCCTGTATGAAGAACTGAGTCTTTGGTTAGTTCGTTGTAACGTATTAATTCCCATGGGATGTTATCCAGTTCGCGGCCCAGCTTTTCAAAATTATCGCCATTCTTCGCAATAACGTAATCTATACCGTTACGTTTGAAAATTGGACGTGTAAGACGCAGGGTGAATTCCATTCCAGGTTCGGAAAAAGCTGCATTTTTAGTTGTTCCGGGTCGCTTTGTCGGAATGTAATCATGATCAAAAACATAGAGTTTATTATCCTCTATTAATTTAATAAGCATATTGTCGTAAGCGGGATTTGTAGCGTAACCGGCCTTTTTCAAGCCATGCGCCCAGCTCTTGTAATCGGTGGATTTGTAGCCAAAAAGAAAGCTATACCTGTCGTGGCTTAGCAAAAAATCAGTGTGGTCGTGAAACGATTCTGCGGCATTGTTATATTTTCTGAAGCATTCGTTTTTTATATCGTCGTCGATATAAAACTTTTTACCATCCCAGTTATGACACTTAATGCCAAAGTGGTTGTTGCCAAGTGCCGTTAATTTGCCATTTCCATTGTCAGATTCAAGCATACCCTGGGCAATGGTAATACTTGCCGGTATACCGCTTCTTTTCATCTCGGCTATAGCTATATCTTTATATTTGTCAATGTAATCGTCTTTAGATAACCTGGTTTTTTGCTGTACATTAGCTATATGTTTATATTTATGATAATAATCATTTACAGATAACCTGGTTTTTTGCTCTGCAAATGCTATCAGGTTGATTAATACAATAAATCCCAAAACCATCCAATGCCGCATATATAGTGTATTAATTTGCTAAACTAGGATTATTATTGCTTAACGTACCATTATATGAGATTGTTGTTTTCAACAATGTATTAACATTTTAAATCAATAATCAATAATCAATTAATCTGGCATAGGTTTTGTTTAATGTATAATAATAATGATTATCGCTCCGGAGTAAGATAACCAAAGGACATCCCCAGATGCAGACGATGTAAAAGCACTGTAAGCTTTATTTGGAGTCGTGTGCAAAGTTCTTGAAGTAGCCAGTAACACCCGGCTATATACTAAAGGTTATTTTACAATTCCTTCCAAAAACATTCCTTATGAAAACCATTATTAATCAACATGTAAAGCTTGCAAGCCTTGATGATATCATTTTTGAAAACCGTAACCGGAATTATGGCTCCTATGAACTGAGAAAAAACTATGACAGGCATTTACTCCTGGGTTTGATTTTTACTTTCAGCATTATTCTTACCGCTATTTTAATCACAAACCTTTTTATAAATCAGGTTGCATCAAAAAAACCAATTGATAAAAATGTAACAATAGATTTTGATCGTGCTCCTGTTACTGAAAAACCTATTATTCCTCCTCCGCCTCCGGTCATTGGCAGTTTAACCAACATGGTTATATACCAGGTTCCTGTTCCTGTGGAGAATCCGGCTAATGAAGAAATAGTACTGATTGATAATGATGAATTACCTAATATCCCAACTGACTCACCAATAGATAGGGCGGGTTTAATTTATTATACAGAGCCAACTGATAATGAAAATACTGACATTCCCTACAGAACTGTAACTGAACCTGCAACCTTTCAGGGTGAAGATATCAACTCTTTTGGCCGATGGGTTTTAAATAATTTAAAATATACAAATGAGACTGAAAGTTTGCAACTTGAAGGCCGACTGGAATTACAGTTTGTAGTTAACAAAGATGGAGCTGTAGATGAAGTTAAAGTATTAAGAAGTATAGACCCGTTAATTGATAATGAAGCTGTAAGCTTAATTAAAAAGTCGCCTAAATGGAAACCGGCTAAAATTAATGGTAATATTGTTCGTCAGATATTTACTATGCCAATTGTTTTTAAATTGCAAGGATAAGCTATTTTTCACCTTGAATTTTTGACATGTCTATATTGCAATTTTAATCAATTTTGCAATATAGATATTTCGAAAAAAGTGATTAAATTGTCAATTATTAATATTCAATAATCAATTTTCCATGATACCATTTAAATCAATTATTTATCATTGAAAATCGACAATACCTTATAAATAAATTAATTCATTGTCAATAATCAATAATCAATTATACCTGATACCTTTAAAATCAATATTTTATCAGGTGTAATCGACAATACAAATAAAATCAATTATGCCATTGTCAATAATCAATAATCAATAATCAATAATCAATAATACCATGCCTGTAATCACATTAGACGGACCTGAACTTTCAGTAGATAAGAAAGAAATTCTGGCCAGGGAATTTACAAAAATAGCAAGTGAAGTAACAAATATTCCTAAGGAATCATTCATAGTAATTATTAAGGAACATCCTTATGAAAGTATGGCAAGTGGGGGAGTATTGATTTCAGAAAAACTGAAGAACCAGCATTAAAATTTTCGGTATGAGTAAATTAAAGATTGTCTACATAACCAGTTTGCTCCTATTCCTGATTAATATTAGTTTTCAGGCTCAAAATTTATCCCCTAAGCCGGTAAGAATGGCGGTGGCCGGGATTGTACATGGTCATGCTGTTTTTGTTCTTGGCAGGAAAGGTCCGGGAGACATAGAATTGGTAGGTGTTTGTGATAAAAATACTGAGCTGGCTCAATCCTATGCCAAGAAGTATGGATTTAGCACATCCATAATATTTAATGACTTGCCAAAAATGCTTGATGCAGTTAAGCCTGATGTGGTAGTGGCATTCGGCAGCATCCTGGATCATATGGAAGTAGTGGAAGCTTGTGCTCCAAGGAGAATAAATGTGATGGTTGAAAAGCCCCTCGCTACTACCGTAGATCAGGCAGAAAGGATGGTGGCACTGGCTAAAAAATATAAAATTTATATCCTTACAGATTATGAAACATCGTGGTACCCTACAACAGCAAAATCATATCAATTAGTTAACGACAGCAATTTTATAGGAAATATAAAAAAAGTGGTTATCCACGATGGTCACCAGGGACCAGTGGAAATAGGATGTAATAAGGAATTTCTGAACTGGCTCACCGATCCGGTGCAAAATGGAGGCGGAGCACTGTTTGATTTTGGATGTTATGGTGCAAATCTTATGACATATCTTATGAATGGACAGATGCCCGAATCAGTGACAGCAGTAGTGCAACATTTCAAGCCCAAAATTTATCCGAAAGTTGAGGACGAAGCGACTGTAATTGTAACTTATCCTACAGCGCAATGTATTATACAAGCCTCCTGGAACTGGCCATTTGGAAGAAAAGATATGGAAATTTACGGTGAATCAGGTTATGTGATTTCTGAAAATAACAATACCCTGCGGTTGAGGAACAGTAAAATGACTTTGGAGAAAATTGCAAATGTTTCAGATAAGGATATTCCGGTTTATACTGATCCTTTTTCTTATTTTATTGATGTTATTCATGGTAAAATAAAAATGAAACCTTATGGATTATATTCCCTGGAAAACAATTTAATAGTTGTTAAAATACTTGAAGCTGCTAAAATATCAGCAAAAAAAGGGAAAACGGTTAAGTTGTAAAGCTATTCGGTAAAATATAATTTATAATACAAATACCACGGAAGATATTATGGCCAAAGAGATCGCTGTTAATTATTTATCATGGTATTACAGGGAACGTATCAATCCCTTTATAAGGGAAAACAGCAGGATAATTGCACAGTTTAGTTTTACCCTTTTGTTTATTGGCCTAGGAATTTGGTTTATTAAACATGAGGGTGCAGAGCTTGCTGATGTAAAAACCGTATTGACTGCGGCACGATGGCCTTTAGTGTTGTTAGGGTTATGTCTTACCGGATTTTATATTTTATTGCAAGGGTTCATGTACATCTTTGCTTTTGAATCAGTCAAAATCAAGGTATCGGTATCAGACTCTGTAATTTTATTCCTGAAGAGGAACTTTATAAGCGTTTTCCTGCCGGCCGGTGGTGTAAGTTCCCTGGCTTTTTTTACCGGTACCCTCGAACGCAAGGGTATTAAAAAATCACAAATACAATTTGCTTCATCCATTTATGGTTTTGTTGGAATACTTTCAGTAATAATAGTTGCTGTGCCTGCCTTTATTTATGCTATCCTTGAAGGAACCATAGGTTCTGGTGAATGGTTCGCCCTGACAGGAATTATTTTGCTTATAGTATTTATTTTCATCCTTTACAGGTCTATAATAAAAAAAGGAACTTTTTATAAATTTATTGTAAGAGTATACCCTTCTGCAGAGGTATTTATGAACGATTTGCAGAATAATAAAATTGACCGGAATAAATTTCTTTTTACAGTTTTTGCTTCTATATTAATTGAATTTACAGGTATTGCACATTTATACGTTGCAATGATAGCCCTGGGGTATCAACCCTCACTATTTGCTGCAATTATGGGTTACCTTATTTCAGTTATATTTCTGATAATATCACCATTTTTGAGGGGGTTGGGTGCAATAGAGGTTTCTATGTCCTTTGTACTTATAAAATTTGGTTTTGGGAATGTGGAATCGATCTCCATCACTTTTTTATACAGGTTCTTTGAATTCTGGGTTCCTTTACTGGCAGGAGTAGTTGCGTTTTTATCCAAAATAAACAAGCTTCTCATGAGGGTTCTTCCTTCCATATTTTTGATGGGGTTGGGAATAATAAATATTGTATCTGTGCTTACTCCTGCTATTGATGAAAGATTAGCCAGGCTAAAGGATTTTTTGCCTGTGGAAATCATACATGCTTCAAATTACCTGGTAATGACAACCGGGTTATTGTTGCTTGTTACTGCAGCGTTTATGCTAAAAGGTCTGCGTAATGCATGGTGGCTGGCAATTGTCTTGACCATACTTTCAATTATAGGAAATATAACTAAGGCAATAGATTATGAAGAAGCAATTGTTGCAATTATAGTTCTGGCCGGATTAATTTTTACAAGAAAGGAATATTTTGTCAAATCGAATCCTAAATTAAGAAATGTAGGGTTAAGAACAGCTTTGATATTAACAGCAGCCGTGTTGATATATGGTATAGCCGGGTTTTATTTTCTTGACAAGAGCCATTTTAACATTAATTTCAATTTAAGCCAGTCGGTAAGGTACACTCTTCTTAATTACTTTTTAATTGGCAGTAAAGATCTTGTGCCGGCAGGGTCCTTCGCAAAACACTTTTTAATTTCTATCAAGATAAGCGGGTTTTTATCCATATCTTTTTTTATTTATACCCTGGTTCAATCCTATAATACCCGCAAAAATGTTACTGAAGAGGATTTAATACTGGCAAGCGGATTGATGAAATCGTGCGGTAACTCTGCCTTGGATTATTTTAAAACTTATTTTGACAAGAATATATTCTTTTCAGAAAGCTGCAAATCATTTTTATCGTACCGTATTTCAGGCAATTATGCTGTAGTTCTTGAAAATCCTGTATCACAGAATGATGAGGAAATGAAAAGCTGCATAAAAGAATTCGATGTTTTTTGTTACCAAAATGGAATGAAAAGTATATTCTACAGGGTACCTGAAAATTCATTGGATATTTATAAGCAGCTGAAAAAGAAAGAATTATTTTTAGGGCAGGAAGCTATTGTCGACCTTGCATCCTTTAAGCTTGAAGGTGGAAGCAGGAAGTCATTACGCAATGCAATTAAAAAAATTACCGACCAGGGTTATAAATCGACTGTTCATACTCCTCCTGTGAAGGATGGGATTCTTCAGAAAATAAAAGCGGTAAGTGACGAATGGCTGGAAGAAACGGGCCGGAGTGAGATAATTTTTTCACAGGGTATGTTTGGATGGAAGGAATTAAAACAACAAACCATAATTACTGTTGAGAATGAGGAGGAAAAAATAATTGCATTCCTGAATATTATACCTGATTATGTCAAGAATGAAGGAACATATGATTTGATAAGAAAGACAAAAGATGCTCCAAATGGGGTGATGGATTTTATTATGGTTGAATTGTTCAATTATTTAAAAGCACAGGATATAAAGTATGTTAACCTGGGTTTTGCTCCTATGAGCGGCTTGGACGATCCTCATACTTTTCCGGAACGTTCCATGAAATTTGCTTATGAAAAAATTAAATCATTTTCTCATTACAAAGGGCTTAGAGATTACAAGGAAAAATTTTCACCGGTTTGGTATAATAAATATTTAATTTACCAGCACGATTTTGACCTGTTACAGGTTCCTTCAGTTTTGGCTAATGTTATTAAAGTCTGATATTGATTTTATATTTTAAGATTTGTGAGACAATAAGATTTTTAAGTGATTTGATAATGGTGTAATTTAAATTAATAATGAAGAAGAGTTTTATTTTGGTTTGTGTATTATTGCTTATGGGTATTAAAGCAAATGCAACTGTTGTTGATTCAATGTTATTTGGCGTATTTGGTAAGGTTACCATTTATCATCCTGCCAAAGAGCCTGAAGCTGTAGTTTTATTTATATCAGGAGATGGAGGATGGAATAAGGGAGTGGTAGATATGGCTCTAAACCTTCAAGTTCAGGGAGCTTTGGTTGTTGGGATTGATATTCAGACTTATTTCAGGAAAATAAAGACCATAAAGTCCAAATGTTATTATCCGGCAAGTGATTTTGAAAATCTGAGTTTAACTATTCAAAAAAAATATAAGCTTAAGGAATATTTAAAACCTGTATTGGCAGGTTATTCATCAGGGGCCACCCTGGTTTATGCTATACTGGCACAAGCTCCGGCCAACACTTTTAAAGGTGCCATAGCCCTTGGCTTTTGTCCGGATATTGAAACAGACAGGCCTCTTTGCCCTGGGGCAGGACTTTCATCCCACGTCCTTAAACCCGGAATATCCTATTACCTCGAAGCCAATAACCATTTAACAGCACCTTTTATTGTTCTTGAAGGTTTGCTGGATCAGGTATGTTCGTATAACGATACAAAAATTTTTCTTGAAAGTATGCCTATGACTGAATTGATATCCCTGCCAAAGGTAGGACATGGATTTTCAGTTACTAAAAACTGGTTACCGCAATTCATAGATGCATACAGAAAAATTTTAATTGATAAAGGATATACTGAAAAACTGAATTCACAGAACAAAATAGTTCGACCCAAAAATAAAGGACCCTTTGCCAGTGATATGCCTTTAATTATTAATACAACTGACAAAAATAATAATTTACCTTTGGCTTTCTTAATTTCAGGTGACGGAGGGTGGACAAGCTTTGACCAGGACTTATGTGAAAAACTTTCACAAAAAGGTATACCTGTAATAGGGCTCGACGCTCAAAAATATTTCTGGAATGAAAAACAACCCAAAGAAACCGCCCTGGAAATTCTTAAAGCTATAAATTACTATTCTGATCAATGGGATAAAAAAACCTTTATTTTGATTGGATATTCTTTTGGTGCCAGTGCTGTTCCATTTATTGCAGATAATATACCCCTGCAGGAAAAAACAAACCTCAAAGGAGTATTTTGTTTGTCCCCTGATGAAACAGGCGATTTTGAAATTCATATATCCGACATGTTAAATTTTGGGAGTAAAGAAAAATATGATGTTATAGGTGAACTGAAAAAAATTGCAGCCTTTAAACCAGTTTGTATATTCGGTGAAGAGGAAGATGCTGAAACCACAAACCATTTTAAATCAAATGGGATAAAAGTGGAGTTACTGCCGGGTAGCCATCATTATAATGAAAATTATGAAGCTGTAGTGGATATAGTTTTGGGAGGAATATAGTAATTATAACAAATTTTAATGTGAAGATTTGAAGATGTGCAAATGTGAAAATGATAAATGACTAATTACGTATAAGTCAAATGAATATTTTGTATAAAATCTGCAACTAAAATATAAAATATAAAATTATAATGTTTACACTATGCGTTGATATTGGAAATACCCTTTCCAAATTTGGGGTTTTCGAGAATAACAAACTCTGTTATTTTCACTCAGCAATTAAAGTGGAATATAATTTTCTGAATGAAATACTTCAAAAATATAAAATAAATGCAGCTATTCTCTCCGCAGTTACGGATATACCTGAACATATTACAGCTTTGGTTCAACAAAATGTTGGCAATTTTATTAATCTGGATCATAAAACAAAGGTGCCGGTTGAAAACAAATATATGACAAAAGAAACCCTGGGGAATGACCGTCTGGCAGCAGTTACCGGGGCTTCGTACGTATATCCGGCTGAAAACTTATTGGTTATTGACGCAGGAAGTGCTATTACATATGATATAATAAATAATAAATCAGAATTTATTGGTGGCAAAATATCACCTGGAATTAATATGCGATATAAAGCTTTAAACAGCTTTACAAGTAAATTACCATTAATAACAGGTATTGATAATTATTTATCAATTGGAGATAATACCAGGGATTCTATTATTGCAGGTGTTTTGCAGGGAGTGGTGTTTGAGATGGATGCAACAATAGAATTCTATATCAGGGAATTTGAGATACAAAAGGTTATATTGACAGGAGGCGATTCATCATTTTTCAGTAAAAAGTTAAAAAATACTATCTTTGAAGTACAAAATCTTGTAATGATTGGATTAAACAGGATATTGAACTATAATGTTGAAAGTATAAGTCAAAAGTAATTAATGATATACACCAGAAGGAATTTAATTCCAAAAGTAAAATCCCTATTATTTGTAATATCCTTGTTATTATCTGCATGTGAGAATAATATAGATGTGGTTAATAATATAACAAACCCCAAAGTTATGCCTGATATTTCGGGTACCAATTTTGAAACTCTTTACAGTGATTCCGCTAAATTAAAAGTCCGGGTGCTGGCCCCTGAATTTTATGATTTTGAAACAAATGCAAGACCTTATTCTGAATTCCCCAAAGGAATTCATACATATTTTTATGGCGATACCGGTAACGTAATAGGTGAGTTAATGTCTAATTACGCAATATATAATAAATTGGATGATATCTGGGAGGCTCGCAGTAACGTTATCGCTTATAATCCTAAAGGCGAAAAACTTAACACAGAACAGCTATTTTGGGATGTCAAAAAGAAAATATATTATTCAAAAAAATATTCAAAAATAACATCCGCTGACGGAAGTGTGCATGTTGGAGAAGGTGGCTTTGAAGCAAAACAGGATTTTAGTAATTATAAGTTATTCGGAAGCTCCGGATCACTTATGTTTAAGAATGACGATTAATGAATTCTATTTGGTTAATTATTCCCGCCCTGCTTATTGCTACATTCTTTTTAGGAATGGGTCATGCCCTTGCTGCAAGTAATAAATTGAAAATTGAGCTGGGCAGTTATCAGGGTCGCTTTTCACTGCAGATACAATATCTTTTTCTTCAACATCTTGTGAAATTCAGTATGACCATGTCTTTAGGGTACATATTTTCAATAACCTGTCTTGAATGCCTGTTCATTGATTCTACAATTCCGGTTTTTAGTATGTTAACAAACAATATATTGTTACGATATTTTTTACAGATTTTAGTTGTAACATTTCTATTGGTATTTTTTGTTGAAATTATTGCTAGAACTCTTTTCCGGATTAATTCAAATAAGGCATTGACATATTTTTCAGTACCTGCATATTTCTGTTATATTTTATTCTCACCCATAAACTGGTTTATACAAACTATAGTTCAAATGTTACCGGATAAAAAATTTAAAAACGGGTTTAACAGTATATATGAAATCTCCTCCGGCGATCAATGGCCTATGGAATCAGAGCTTTTACCAAATAAGGATGATAATGGAAGCCAGGAACTCAAGATATTTCAAAATGCCCTTGTATTTTCAAAAGTCAGGGTTCGTGATTGTATGATACCACGTACTGAAATAGAAGCGGTAGATATTAATACAGATATTGAGGAACTTACAAGCGATTTTGTTAAGTCAGGTTATTCAAAATTAATTGTTTACAATGATAATATCGACAATATAGTCGGGTACATCAATTCTAAGGAATTATTTAAACACCCCTCTAATATAGAAGAAAAACTTAATTCAGTATCTTTCGTTCCGGAAACAATGCCAGCCAGTGTTTTATTGAAAAAATTCATGAAAGACCATCGTAGTATTGTTGTGGTGGTTGATGAATATGGAGGAACATCTGGTATAGTTACTTTGGAAGATATTATTGAAGAAATATTCGGGGAGATAGAGGATGAACATGATACGATAGATGAAGTAGCTAAAAAAGTCCGGCAGGATGAATATGTGTTTTCGTGCAGACTGGAAATTGAATATATAAATTCAAAATTTAATTTACAAATACCTGAAAGTGAAAGCTATGACACACTTGCCGGATTTATACTATATCACTATCATAATTTACCAAAACCTAATGAAGTTATTGTAATAGATAATTTTAATATTAAAATTCTAAAAATGTCCAAAAACAGGATAGAACTCGCTTTACTTAAAAAAACAGCAGGCTGATTTCCTGCTTTCAAATAAATTATTTAATACCTTAAATAGAAAAAAAATGTTTAAATTGCTATTAAAAATACAATGTCTCGTATAATATAATTTTTACCGGAAGCAGATGAACGACTTGTATATTTTAGATAATCCTGTTAATCAGACACCTTTGGTTGATTTCAGGTTATCAGGCGAACTTTCTATAACAGGTAAATCATTTCCCGAAGACCCTGTGCCATTTTTTGAGCCAATTATCAATTGGATTAAAGATATTAAAAGTGCATGTCCTAAAGCAATGACACTTACTGTCAGGTTAGAATATTTTAATAC
This sequence comes from uncultured Bacteroidota bacterium, assembly GCA_963766305.1. Taxonomy (GTDB): domain Bacteria; phylum Bacteroidota; class Bacteroidia; order Bacteroidales; family JAAUTT01; genus JAAUTT01. The sequence continues at coordinate 25,910 of CAVYAE010000004.1, read as the reverse complement.
AAGTACGAGTAAAATAATTCTTTATATTTTTAAACTTTTAGAAAATATACATCGTCAAGGTATAGCAGATATAAAAATAATCTGGTTGTTTAATAAATATGACGAAGAAATGGTAGAATCGGGTTTGGATTATCAAAGCGTGGTTGACGTTCCGTTTGAATTAGTTGAATATGAATAATGACTCCATCTCTATCCCCTGTAATTTTGTATTTACACTATTAATCCTAAGACCTGAAAAAAATTTATAATTATCGATGAACATTTTATCATAAAATTCTGCTTCGTTATCATTATAGGTAAAAATAGGTTTTATTTTAGGTGCACTTCCTTTTTTCCACAAGTCGTTAATCCATTGAAATTTTTCAGGAAATGAAAAAGCTTCAAGCATATGTTGCTTTAATTTTTCTTCTAAGTCAGATTGAGTTGTTTTACCAATATATCTGATTTGATTTTCATCCAGCAGGGCATATATAGTTGTCATGGTAGTGGGGTTTAAATTTGTATTCGTTGTAAAAATAATATATTTTAAATATAGCCCGGGAATATATTGATAAAGGGAAGAATTAAGAATGTAAACATATATTAATTTTTGATTGTTCGGTTTTGCTAACAAAATTCTTATATTCGTACCTTTAAATTTTAAGAAAAACTGAGTATTAATGGCAACATTGGAGAAAATTAGAAGTAAAGCTGGCGTATTAGTTTCAGCTATTATTGGTTTATCACTTTTGGCTTTTATTTTAACCGATTTTTTTAGTGCAAAAAAAAGTATGTTTTCACGTACTGATAATGTAATAGGCATTTTTAACGGGAAAAAAGTTGAAGTTCAGCAGTACGAACAAAAAGTAAATGAGCTGACTGAAGTTTATAAAATAAAATCAGGAAGTTCATCAATAGATGAGAAGGCTCTGGATGGTTTGCGCGATGAAGCCTGGCAGGAAATAGTTTCTGAAAATGTATTCGAGGTTGAATATACAAAATTAGGACTCGTTATAAGTCCGGATGAACTTATTGAATATTTAACCGGATCAAAAATACATCCAATAGTAAAACAGGTATTTACCGACCCACAAACAGGAGAGTTTAATAAAAATTTTGTAATTCAGTTTTTAAAGAAAACAAATGAACCAACAGACCAGCAAAGACCATTCAGGATTTATCTTGAATATGTTATTACAAATGACCTTATTAAAAATAAATACTATAATTTAATAAAAAAAGGCCTCGGCCTTCCTTCTTTTGCTGCCAAAGCTGCATATAAGGACATTAATTATAATATAGATTTTGACTTTATAGAAAAAAAATATTCAGATGTTCCGGATAAAGAAATATCCGTAACCGATGCAGATTTGAAAAAGTATTATAAAACCCATGGTTATAAATATAATCAAACAGCTTCACGGGATCTGGAATATGTTACATTTGATATACAACCTTCAAAGGCTGATACTGCAGACGCAAGAGAATGGATAAACAAAATTAAACCAGACTTTGAATCCACTGCTGATGTTGAGCAATTTGTCAATGAAAATTCAGATATGCCTTATGTTAATAAATCATACAAACAAACAGAAATACCCGATTCACTTGGTAATTTTTATAATGCTCCAGTTGGTGAAGTATATGGACCGTATTATAACGGTTCGTCATTTAAACTTGCCCGCATGTATAAAAAAATTTCAATGCCTGATTCTATTAAAGTACGTCATATCTTAATTGCTCCCAATGGAAAAACAGAAGAAGATCTTTCCAGGGCTAAGTCATTAGCTGATAGTTTAATGAAAGTAATTTTAAAAGATTCTAAAGTTGATTTCGGTGAATTAGCCAAAAGATATTCCGATGATAAAGGTAGCGCAGTTAAGGGGGGCGATCTTGGTTGGATAAAGGAAGGGCTTACAGTAAAACCTTTCAATGATTCCGCTTTTTCAGCAAAAACCGGAGATACTAAACTAGTTGAAACTGATTTTGGATTTCATATCCTTCAGGTAACTGAAAAAAGTAAGGAAGAAAAGAAAGTCAGAATTGCCTTTTTAGAACGCAAGTTAAATTATAGTCAGCAAACTTTCAATCAGATATATGCTAAGGTTATGAAATTTGCCAATGAAAACCAAACATATCCTAAATTTATTCAGGCTATTGAAAAACAAAAACTTGTGAAAAAACTTGCATCTAATCTTGTAGAAGGTGAAAGAGCCATTCCCGGTTTGGATTCACCTAAACCAATTTTACGATGGGCTTTTGAAGCAAAGAAGGGAGAGATATCGGAACCCAAGCAAATACAAAATCAGTTTGTTATAGCAGCTTTATCAGAAATAAGGTTAAAGGGAACAGCTCCATTTGAAATTGTCAGAAATGATGTTGAAGCACAGGTAAGAAAAGAAAAGAAAATAGATAAATTATCAGCCCTGATAAATAAGGAAAAATCCCATGTTTCTTCTATTCAGGATCTTGGATTAAAATTGGAAGCTGGTGTTCAAACAGCCAGTCATATTTCATTTAACTCATACAACCTTCAAAACAGTGGTATTGAGCCTGATGTTATCGGCTTTGCTTCAGGATATCCTAAAAATCAGATTTCATCTCCTATTGGAGGAAATAATGGAGTATATGTAATTTATATTACTGATGTCCAGTATACTCCCGGGAAAGATTTTAGTGATGAAAAATTAAAATATTATTACACCTTATCGCAACGTGCTGTTTATGAGGGTCAAAATTCTTTAGTTAAATTGGCCGACATAACAGATAAACGTATAAAGTTTTATTAAATAACAGAGCCAGATAATTAAATTTCAAAAAACCTTTTGCACCGGCTGTTCGCTTAACTGATAACAAATGCCATTTATATTAATAATAATTAAGGGTATATTAATTGGAATGATGGTGTCGGTGCCAATTGGGCCTGTTGGGGTTGTCTGCATTCAAAGGACTATAAACAGAGGTTTAAAGTCCGGAGTATTTACAGGTTTAGGTGCAGCTTCAGCAGATACATTCTATGCAATTATAGCAAGTTGTGGACTTGGTTTTATCTTTAATTTTATTCAAAAACAAATATATTGGATTCAGGTTTTTGGTGCTATAATATTGATTTTGATAGCTATAAAAATTTTTTATTCAAATCCGGCAGTTGAGGTTAGAAATAATAAAAACAAAAAAGTCAAACCAATGGGGGAGTTTTTATCTATTTTTTTTATTACCCTGTCTAATCCAACTGTATTTTTTATTTTTATCGCATTACTTGCAGGTTTGAAGGTTTTTAACGGGAAAATTAATTATCTATCAGGATTATTCGTTATTACAAGTATATTTGCAGGTGCAATGTTATGGTGGTATTTATTAAGCAGCCTGGTTAATAAATTCAGAAACAGGATTAAGCTTAAAAATATATGGTGGTTAAATAAAATTATGGCTATTGTTGTATTTATCTTTGCTATAATTATTCTTATAAATTTAATAATAAATTATTAATTGTCTTTAAGAAACCAATTCTGAATATGTTACATACTCAGGCTTTAAAGGAGAAGATAAAAGGAATATTTTTGTATTTGTAAGAGAGGCCAGTTTCATAAAGTTTTTACCGTCAAATTTAAAGTAATCACCGGCACCTATTAAAGTTTCGTTAAGTTCGGCAAACCCGTCCAGCATATATCCCGATAATACCGAATCCTTAGGACATGGTATATTATGATATCCTGCAAGTAATTCCAATACCTGAACAGAAACGTTCTTACTTGTCAGCCTGATTAAGGATTTTCTGAATTTAAATTCTTGACGGTTATTTTCTATGGTCGGGTTATATGTTATTGCATCAGATGAATACTTACTCAAAGCCGGATTTGTCTTTTTCTGGATATTGAAATCAGGGTCTAACCAAATCTGCAATATTTGAGTCATAGGCAAAAGCTTTCCTGAATATCTGATACCCTTACCAGCTTGAATTATTTGAATATCACCTTGTTTTAATTTGGTCCATTCGTCACTTATTTTATCGAATGAATTATAGGTACCCTGTATAACATAAGTAAGTATCTCAAATCCTATAATAGGATGCTCCGCTATAACACTTCCAAAATCAGAGGTTAATTGTGACCAGTAAAATATACTTGAATATGGCTTAACCGGACTTTCTTCCTTAGGAAACCCAATTATTTTACTTTCGTTTATCGATCCGCTGTAACTTGGTTTAACAAGTTGTTCCTTTTTTAGTATTATTTGAGTTGCCATAACTTTTTATTTTTTATGTAAGTTACAATAAAAATAACGTTAAGTCAACAATAAAATGATATATTTTCTATTTTAAAATGTACGCTTTTAATTAGTTATGTCATTAATATCCAAGCTAATCCAATTGTTATTTTTACGGGTTAATAAACTTTTGTATCCTGCCTTTTTTAGTTCATTTACTGCCTCTGGAAACAATCCGGAAAGTTCTGCCGGTCTGTGTGCATCAGAGCTAATTATAACAGGAATATTAAGCCTTGACATTTCTTTAATAATCCATGAACCCGGATAAAATTCTTTTTCTCTTCTTTTATAAACTCCTCTTGTATTAATTTCAACTATACAACCTGACAAGGCAATTTCTTCAAGAGTATTGTAAATTTCATTTTTGTAAACAGCATCGTTTTCGGGAATTATAATTTCATTAGGAAATTGCATTTTTAATTTATCAATGTGCCCAATTATATCCGGTTTCATATTTTTAACCATTAATCGGGTATATTTAAAATATCTGCGTATAACTTCGTGATAATCCCCATAAAATATTTCATCCAACCCCTTCTTGAACTCTTCTTTGGACCCATCTATAGCCCATTGGTGACCATTATCAAACTGGTCTATAAAATGTATGGAACCAATAATATAATCCAATTTTTTTTTATGAATAAATTCTTTTGTATATTCCAATAAATCAGGTATAAAATCAATTTCAAGACCGCAATATATTTCAATTTCATTTGAATATACCGATTTTAGATTTTCAATAGAATTTGTATAATTTTCATATTTATCATCAGGCATAGTCCACTTACAATGGAATGGTACAGGTGCGTGGGATGAAAATCCTAGTGCTCCATACCCCAGTTTAATGGCTTCCTCAACATAAGCAAGGGGATCATTGGATCCATCACAATAATATGTATGTGTATGAAAATTTCCAGGATTCATGGTAAATGGTTAATGACTTATTTATGATTAAAATGAGTTAATAATTCTGAAATTACAAAATCGGGTTTATCAGAATGTATCCAATGCCCGGCACCTGGAACAGTTATTATTTTAGCCTCAGGGAAAAAATCAAATACTGATCTAATGTGATTCTCAGATATATAACCGGATAATTCACCTTTTAAAAATAAAACCGGGATGTTATCAATGGGGTTTATGTCGATTGGGCCCATTATTTCAGGTAAAAATTTGATAAGTACAGGTATATTAGGTTTCCAGGAAAAAGTTTTATCCGAATTTCTCTGCAGGTTTTTCATAATAAACTGACGGATAGTAATGTTTGTAATATACCCCGACAAATAATTATCAATTTCAGTCCGGCTTTTAGCATTTGCCAGATCGGTGCTGAGCATGGAGTTGAGGATAAAAAGATTTGAATCTTCCTGAATTTTAAACTGTTGCTTAATATTATATCCATCCGGTGCTATATCAATAACAGTTAATGTCCTTGTTTTTTCAGGATAGAATGCTGTATAAAGCATTGCAGCTTTTCCTCCCATTGAATGACCTACAATATGTATATTATTAATGTTTTCACTTAAAATTAATTCCTCAATATCTTCAACTACAGATTTGTAGGAATGTATCTCATCGTGTGGGGAACGACCGTGATTTCTGATATCTACAAGATAAACTTCATATTTTTCTGATAACTTTCTCGCCATTGTAATCCAGTTATCTCCTGAGCCAAGGAGGCCATGCAAAATTAATACAGGTTGTCCCTTCCCGATTTTTTGATAATATAATTTCATTTCAGTTTTTCCAGGTACATTCCAATTGTTTTTTCCAAACCATAATATAAGGCATCTGAGATAAGCGCATGTCCAATTGATACTTCATTAAGGAAAGGAATGTTTTGTGCAATGTATTGCAAATTATCAAGGTTAAGGTCGTGACCCGCATTAACAGTTAATCCCAGATCCCTGGCAACAATTGCTGATTTTACAAAAGGTTTAATTGCGTTTTCCCTGTTTTTAAAATAAGCTTTTGCATAAGGTTCTGTGTATAATTCAATCCGGTTTGCACCTGTTTTAGCGGCATAATTAACCATTTCCGTATCAGCATCAACAAATACAGAAACAACAATACCATGGTTGTGAAACTCTTTAACAATATCAGTCAAGAACCCCAAATTCTTTTTAGTATCCCAGCCCTGATTGGATGTAATTGCGTCATGAGCATCAGGTACAAGAGTTACCTGCTCTGGTTTTACTTCCAAAACAAGTTCAATAAAATTATAGTTAGGATTGCCTTCTATATTGAATTCAGTTGATATTTCAGGTCTTATTTCACGTACATCACTATACCTTATATGTCTTTCATCGGGCCGTGGATGAACAGTAATACCTTGAGCTCCAAATTTTTCACAACTTAAAGCTGCTTCTAATACATTGGGGATATTACCGTTGCGGGAATTACGGATTGTAGCAATTTTATTAATATTTACACTCAGAATAGTCATTTTTAAGGAATCTTTTATTTAATTTATGCAATTTTATGTTAAATTTATTGTGTAAAGCTAAAAGGAATTCGTCACATAAGAAACAATTATGCTTACAAAAGAATTGATTTCAGATGAAGTACCCTCATTAAAAACTTCTGATACAGGAATAAAAGCTTTGTACTGGATGGATATTTTCAGAATTTCACATTTACCTATAGTGAATAATGAAGAATTTTTAGGATTAATCTCAGATACCGATATATATGACATGAATACACCGGATGAAGCAATTGGTAATCATAATTTATCCTTGTTCAGTCCTTTTGTATTCGATTATCAGCATATTTACGAAGCTATTGAATTGGTTTCAAGATTAAAATTATCTGTAGTTCCGGTTCTTGACACAGGGAAAAATTACCTGGGTCTGATTACAGTTCAAAGTTTTGTAAAATATATGGGCGATTTGTTTGGTGTAAAAAATCCGGGAGGCATAATTGTTCTTGAACTAAACTTAAATGATTATTCTTTGTCACAAATTTCTCAGATAGTTGAAAGCAATGATGCTAAAATATTGAGTTTATATATTCAAACATCCCCAGACTCCAAACTAATGGAACTGACTTTGAAAATAAACAGGATAGATCTGGGTGGAATAATTCAAACCTTTATAAGGTTTGAATATCTGGTAAAAGCTACATATTCTGAGGATAATAATTTAGAATCATTATACAGTAACCGTTATGAACAGTTTATGCATTTCCTTAATATATGATAGCCTAATCTTTTACTTATTCTAAAATCATAACTGTGAACATTGGTATTTTTGGTAAGAATTTTGATGATTTTTATAATGAGTCAGTCAACAATCTTTTAAAAAGGGTATATTGCCAAAATTGTTCTACATACATATACAAGCCATTTCTGGATTTTTTAGTTGAAAAAAAAAATTACACTTTTAATTTTACAGGTGTTTTTGACAGCTATAATAATTTACCACAAGACATTGATTTTTTAATAAGTATAGGAGGGGACGGCACTTTTCTTGAAGCAATCACAGTTATCCGCGATTCCAATATTCCAATAGTTGGTTTTAATTCAGGAAGGCTTGGATTTCTTGCAAACATATCGAGCAGTGAAGTTGATCACGCCCTTGACAATTTATTATGTGGCAACTATAAAGTAGAAGAACGGTCAGTAATTTCAATGAAATCTTCGAATGTTACATTTGAAGAGTTTTCATTTGCCCTGAATGAATTCACAATACAAAAAAAAGGACCCTCATTAATAACTATTCATGTAAGTATTGACGATGATTATTTAGCATCATACTGGGCTGACGGTTTAATTATAGCTACGCCTACAGGATCTACCGCTTACTCATTAAGTGTTGGTGGCCCTATTGTAACTCCACAGTCTCAAAATTTTATTATTACTCCTATTGCAGCGCATAACTTAAATGTACGCCCCCTGATTATCCCGGATAATGCAATTCTTAAACTTTCAGTGGAAGGCCGGACACAGGATTTTCAGGTTACACTTGATTCCAGGTCGGCCTCCATAGAAATAAACTCTGTAATACATATTCAAAAAGCTGATTTCAGCGTCAGAATGATTAAATTACCAAGGATTAACTTCTATTCAACACTTTATAACAAATTAATGTGGGGAGTTGATAAGAGGAACTATTAACAAAATAAAGTGATGATAATTAATAAATTTATCGCATATTAGTATAATTAATTAATAATAAATAACATATAATTCTAAACAGGAATTACATATAAAATTTTAACAAGACATGGAATAATATTTAACGTTTTATTGGTCAGGAACTCAAACTTTATTGTATTTTTAGTTATAAAATGTTTAAGTCATAACAGGTATATATGTAATTATGTATTAAATATACTTACATTTGTAAATACAATACTATAATTATTTACATTGTATTAAATTACAGAATTATATAATATCAGCCGGAGGTTTCAGAAAAATTATATGAATGCTCGGTGATATCCAATATAAATTAAAACATATAAGAGTGAATCCCAGGATCCAATTTTTATTGTTAGTTATTCTGACCTGCTATATTGATTGTTTTGGTCAACGTTGGAAACTAGACCGGTATGAAGTGCATTTCGGAATTGGTACCACGGATATTTTTGGACAAATCGGAGGCTCTGCAACAGAAAACAATTTATACGGTTTAAAGGATATCAGAATAGGCGATACCGGACCTTCCTTTTATTTGGCTACCAGGTACAAGCTTACAGCTGAGACGGCAGTAAAACTAAACCTGATTTACGGACACGGGGACGGGTCTGATGCAGGATCTGTAAATGCTGTCAGGGATTATAGCTATTCGACAAATTTATTTGAACTATCAGTACAATATGAATATTATTTTTTGAGAGATGAACGCAAATTCAGACCCAGTAATCTTTTTAACAGACGTGGAATGATTAACAATTACTCTGTTGTTAGTTCCTACTTGTTTTTAGGGGCTGGAGGGGTATATTTTGATCCTAAACTTCACCTCAATGAAAAGGAATATATAATTAATAATCAGAACAAACAAGTTGAATTTATTAGTGGCTACAGTAAACTTACACCTGTTATACCTGTCGGAGTTGGAATAAAAATGGCTTTGAGTAAAACCTGGTCGGTGGGGTTTGAATTAGGCCGGAGATTTACATTTTCCTCTTATCTTGAGGGGATCAACACCATTTACTCCAAAGCTAAGGACACATATTATTTTGGTGTTTTCAATCTTATTTATAAACTTGAAACTGATCGTAACGGAATACCTATCATTTTCCAAAGAAGCAGATATTATTAAGTCCTGCTCTGCATTTTTGCTTTAATCCATATCCTCTGCTAAAATTCACATTCAGTAATTTTATTATTTTTGTAAAATAAGCAATCTCGGATATAGTTATTCGTTATACTATACCTGAGTAAATTTAAAATGAAAAGATTATTGAATTATATTTTTGCAACTTGTTGTATTTTATTATTTATACAACAACTTGCTGCACAAAATAAAATAGAACTTGGCGTTTTTGGGGGTGTATCCTATTACCTGGGTAATATAAATCCAACCACTCAATTTTATGATCCATCATTGGCTTATGGATTTACTTTTCGTTATGTTCTCGATCCCCGGGAGGCATTCAGGTTTCAGGTAAATAATGCGCAGTTAAGTGCATCAGACAGAGATTTTAACAACGATTACCAACAATACAGGGACATCTCATTCACTACACATTTGATAGATATTGATGCATTATATGAATTTAATTATTTACCTTTCCGCTACAAAGAAAGACATCATGCATTTACACCGTTTTTATTTGTAGGTTTAGGCTACGAAGTTATAGTACAATCAACATACAATATTCCCAATCATTTTACCGTTCCGTTTGGTATGGGCATGAAATATCTGCTTACAAAAAAAATAGTAATTGGACTTGAATGGAGTTTCAGAAAAACATTTCAGGACCAAATTGATGGAATAGGCATTCCTGGAGGAAATATATACAAATCGATATTAAATAATAATGATTGGTACTCTTTTGCAGGATTTTTTATATCTTTCCGCCTTTTTGATAACAGCAATTGTGCTGCTTATCAGTAATTGTTGAATATTATGCCGGATCGAGACCAAATTATGCCAGACAGACTTCCAAAACATATTGCCATTATTATGGATGGCAACGGAAGATGGGCAAAACAAAGGGGGAACCCACGAATATTTGGCCATAAAAATGGTGTTGCCGCTGTAAGGGATACAGTAGAAGCTTGTGCTGAACTCGGTATCAAGTTCCTGACCTTATATGCTTTTTCAACAGAAAACTGGAACAGGCCTAAAATAGAAGTTGATGCATTAATGTCGTTGTTAGTTAATACTATACATGGTGAAACAGAAACATTACTTAAAAATAATGTTAAACTTAATGCTATAGGCGATCTTTCAAATCTTCCGGCAGATGTTGAAAAACAATTATTAAAAGCTTTGGAAGTAACTTCAGGGAGTAACGGATTAACTCTGACCCTTGCACTAAGTTACAGTTCCAGATGGGAAATAATTGAAGCAATAAAAAAAATTGCAGAGAAAATTGAACACCGGGAGATAGCTCCTGCTGATATTTCCTGCGATCTGTTTACAAGTTGTCTTTCAACATCCAATATACCTGACCCTGAATTATTAATTCGAACTAGTGGTGAATACAGGATAAGTAATTTTTTATTATGGCAAATTGCGTACTCTGAATTTCATTTTACAGATACCCTGTGGCCCGATTTTAGACGTAAGGATTTATATAATGCAATATTAGATTATCAAAAGCGTGAACGTAGGTTTGGAAAAACCAGTGAACAAGTAGTAAGTAATTATTAATCAGAAATATCAAATGTTAAATAGAATAAAATTTATTTTAGCCTTATTGTATATAGCCTCTTTTGTTCATGCTCAAAATTCCGATACAGCCAAACTATCCATAATCGATTATTCCGAACCAAAGGAATATATAATTCAAGATGTAAAAATCACTGGTATTCAATTTCTTGATACTAAAATTTTACTTTCAATGTCGGGACTCACGGTCGGAAGAAAAATTACCCTACCAGGAGAAGTAATCTCCAAAGTCATTGATAAATTTTGGGATCAGGGATTATTCTCTGATGTTAAAATAAATGCCACTAAAATAGAAGGCGATAAAATTTGGCTCGAAATTCAGTTTAAGGAACGTCCAAGGTTAACCAAGCTGATAATTAAAGGAGTTAAAAAATCAGAAATGGACGATTTAAATGATATGTACAAGATTAAACCAGGAAATCAGGTTACAGATAATGTTATAAATACACTTGTTAATCTGACCAAACAACATTTCAGGGAAAAGGGATTTTTTAATACTAAGGTCCTTGTTAGTCAAACACCTGATTCGGTTTCTAAAAACAGGGTATATCTTACACTGACGATAGACAAGCGTAAAAAAGTACGTATTAAATCAATTCAGTTTGAAGGCAATTCTAAATTCAGCCAGGCCAGGTTACGCAGAGTCTTGAAAAAAACTAAACAAATAAGCTGGAATTTTATAAAACCTTCAAAATACATTGAAAAAGACTATAAAGAAGATAAGGATAAACTTAAGGATTTCTATTCAAAAAACGGGTACCGTGATTTTTCCATATTAAGTGATTCTATAAGCTTTATTTCGGAGAGCAGAATAAATCTTAAAATTAAAATTCATGAGGGTAACCAGTACCATTTCAGAAACATTACATGGATAGGCAATACCAAATATCCTTCTGAATATCTCGATAAGGTGTTAATCCTTAAGAAAGGTGATGTTTATGACCAGGTGACATTTGAGAAAAGGTTAAACAGTGATGAAGATGCTGTGCATAACCTTTATTATGATAACGGGTACCTGTTTTCAAGTTTAAACCCCGTTGAATCAAGAATTGAAAACGATTCTGTGGATTTGGATATCTATGTTACTGAAGGAAGACAGGCAACAATAAATAAAATAATTATTACAGGCAACACCAAAACGAATGAAAATGTAGTTCGCAGGGAACTGTATACCCGTCCCGGCGATTTATTTTCAAGGACAAATATCGTATCAAGCGTTCGCAGATTAGCAGCTTTGGGAAACTTCGATCCTGAAAAAATATCCCCGGAGCCACTTCCAAATCAATCAGACGGAACAGTTGATATTGAATATAAACTCGTAGAAAAAGCAAACGATCAACTTGAACTTTCAGGTGGGTGGGGTTATAATTCCCTGATAGGATCGGTAGGTATAAAATTCAATAATTTTTCTACCGCAGGTTTGTTTAAAGGGAAAGAATGGAGACCTGTGCCAACAGGTGACGGACAGAGTGTTGCTATCAGGATTCAGTCCAATGGAACCTGGATGAGAACAATGAGCTTTTCCTTTGTAGATCCATGGTTTGGAGGTAAAAAACCAAATTCATTTTCCTTTGGAATATCAAACCAGGTTTACGACCAGACACATGGTGTATCAACACTTCTCAGTTCAAATAACGCAGGAAAATTTAAGATGACATCTGTAAGTGTTGGTTTGGGGCGGAGATTACAATGGCCTGACGATAACTTTCAATTATCCAACAGTTTATCTTATCAGCATTATTTATTGGATAATTATAATAATGCGTGGTTTACCTTTTCAAACGGTAACTCAAATACTATAGCATTTGGAACTGTGTTTTCAAGACAAACCACTGACCAGCCAATTTATCCGCGAAGTGGTTCAATGTTTAGCTTAGGTTTGCAAATAACCCCTCCATTTTCATTATTCAGAAACCAGAATTTTTGGGTTTTGACACCTACCCAATCAGTTAATCTTACACCTCAGGAGATATTTAATACTGAACAGGCCAATAAATACCAGTTTATTGAATATCATAAATGGTCATACAGAGGAGTTTGGGTTAACGAACTAGCTAAAGATTTAGTTTTATATTTTAATTCACAATTCGGATATCTTGGTTATTTCAGCAGGAACCTAGGATACTCACCATTTGAAGGTTTTGTACTTGGAGGTAGTGGAATGTCATGGAATGCCTTGGGTGGAAGAGAAATAATTGGATTAAGGGGATATGCTGACCAGTCTGTTACACCTCAAATGCCTGTAAAATATTATAGTAATAATATTGAATCTACCAGGACGTCAAGTTCTGCAAATCTTTACGAGAAACTTACAATTGAATTAAGATATCCTATTTCCTTGCAACCATCGGCAACTATATACGCTGAGACCTTTCTTGAAGCAGGAAATTCCTGGTACAGGTATGAAGACTTTAACCCTTTTTCTCTGAAACGTTCAGCCGGATTGGGTATCAGAGCATTTTTACCCATGGTGGGAGCTATTGGGATTGACTGGGGATACGGATTTGATCCAATTCCCAATAATCCTTCAGCTAATAAGGGCCAATTCCATTTTACAATGGGACAGACCTTTTAATTGAAAATTGACAATATAACAATTGATTTTTAAGGTATTGTCGATTACACCTGATAAAGTATTGATTTTAAAGGTATCAGGTATAATTGACAATATAACAATTGATTTTTAAGGTATTGTCGATTACACCTGATAAAGTATTGATTTTAAAGGTATCAGGTATAATTGACAATATAACAATTGATTTTTAAGGTATTGTCGATTACACCTGATAAAGTATTGATTTTAAAGGCATCAGGTATAATTGACAATATAACAATTGATTTTTAAGGTATTGTCGATTACACCTGATAAAGTATTGATTTTAAAGGTATCATTGAAAATTGAAAATTGATAATTGAAGATTGATTTAGATTTTAAACGAATAAACGAATAAACGAATAAACGAATAAACATTTAAAGAACATATATTTGCATTACAGATTAAATTTAATACAAATAGCCATGAAAAAATTAGTATTATTCATATTTATAGTAGCCTTAACTTCAGGTGTTAGCTTTGCCCAGAAGTTTGCGTATATCGATTCTGAATATATTCTGAACAACATCCCTGCATATAAATCTGCACAGGATCAAATAGATAAATTATCAAGTGAATGGCAAAAAGAAATAGACAGCAAGTATGCGGATATTGATAAGATGTATAAAAATTTCCAAACTGAAAAAGTTCTTCTTACCGATGAAATGAAAACCAAGAGGGAAGATGAGATAGTCAAGCAGGAACAGGACGTCAAGGATTTGCAGAAAAAATATTTTGGTCGCGACGGAATGTTGTTCAAGAAACGTCAGGAGTTAGTCAAACCAATTCAGGATGAAGTATATAATGCAGTAAAGGACATGGCAATGGAACAAGGTTTTACTATTATATTCGATACTTCTACAAATACAGGGATAATTTATTCAAATCCTAAAAATGATAAAAGCGATGAGATACTTCAAAAACTTGGATATAAACATTGATTGATTTTTAAAAAAAATCATGTAGGTTTGCAAAAACAAAAAACTAAAAACAAATGAGAAAAATTATCAAATTGCTCCTGGTTGCTTTAATTTTAATGGTTCCAACGGTTAATTATGCTCAGAAAATACTAAAGTTCGGGCATATTAATTCACAAGAAATTATTCAGGCAATGCCTGAGAGAGACAGTGCCGTCAACAAATTACAAAAATTCAGAAAAGAACTTAGTGATACTTATGAAGGGTTAAACACTGAACTCAACACAAAATATCAAAAATATCTTGAAGAAGAAAAAACTTTAAACGACCTGGTTAAGAAAACAAGGTATGATGAATTACAACAAATGCAACAACGTATCCAGCAATTCCAGGAAACAGCTAACCAGCAGATACCCCAGAAAGAATCAGAACTTATGCAGCCTATTATTGAAAAACTTAAAGGTGCAATATCTGAAGTAGGAAAAGAAGGAGGGTTTATTTACATATTTGATATTGGAGGCAATACAAATGTACTTTATTTCTCTGCTGATAGTCAGGATATCTCAGCTCTTGTCAAAGCAAAGTTAGGCCTTAAAAAATAAAAATTTACCATATTAATATAGCCATACTAATATAATAGTATGGCTATTTTGTTTTTATATTTATGGGATCTGCACCAATAGGCATTTTCGATTCAGGATATGGCGGGCTTACAGTTTTAAAAGAAATAAAAGCCCTGTTGCCATCCTATGATTATATTTATTTGGGAGACAATGCACGCACTCCTTATGGAAACAGGTCATTTGAGGTAGTGTACAAGTTTACACTTGAATCGGTTTGTAAATTATTTTCAATTGGGTGCCAACTTGTAATAATTGCCTGTAACACTTCTTCAGCAAAAGCACTCAGGTCAATCCAGCAAAATGATCTGCCTAAACTTGATCCGGACCGGAGGGTTCTGGGGGTAATTAGGCCTGTAGCAGAAATGGCAGGGCTTTATTCTAAATCAGGCAAAGTTGGTATTTTAGGTACCAGGGGAACAGTAAATTCAAATTCGTATATCATTGAAATAAATAAGTTGTATCCACATATTGAAGTATACCAGGAAGCATGCCCCATGTGGGTTCCTCTGATTGAAAACAATGAATATGATGGGGAAGGAGCTGATTATTTCGTCAAAAAAAATATAGATAATCTATTTAGTCTTAATAATCAAATCGATACATTAATATTAGCTTGTACACATTATCCGTTGTTGATTCATAAAATTGAGCAGTTTCTGCCTTCCGGTATTACAGTTGTGTCTCAGGGAAAAATTGTTGCCACAAGTTTAAAGGATTACCTTTTACGTCATCCTGAAATCGAAATCAAATGCACTAAAAAGGGACAAATTTCGTTTTTAACTACCGATTCATCCGAACTTTTTGACAGGCAGGCAGGCATATTTTTTGGCCAGACCATTAAATCAAAGAGTATTGTCCTTTAATAGTTTGTTTTTATCAGTCATTATTTTTATACCAGCTGGCATACATTTGATAATTAACAGCAATTTTATTTATCATTTCGGTTGTTTGTTGAGGATCAATGTCTTTAATTTTTTTGGCCGGGTTGCCTCCGTAAATACTTCCCGGCTCAACTATAGTTTTTGAAAGTATTATTGCCCCGGCTGCTATGATTGAATTTTCTCCGATAACAGCATGATCCAGTATAATAGCACCCATACCTATCAGTACGTTGGAATGAATTTTAGCCCCATGAATAATGGCATTATGAGCAATAGACACATTATCACCTATATCAATGACCGATTTTTGGTAAAGCGTGTGTAAAACTGCTCCATCCTGAATATTAACATTATTACCTATTCTTATGGAATTTACATCTCCCCGGACCACTGTGTTAAACCAGACACTGCATCCATTACCAATTATTACATCTCCTATAATTGTTGCATTATCTGCTAAAAAACAATCCAAACCTATCACAGGAGTAAATCCTCTTACTGATTTTATATTTGCCATATTGATTTTATTTTTGTTATAAATATATTAACTTACAAGTACGCAAAAATACCAGTCATTATTAAACATTTTACTGATATGTAATAAAAAAACCTTTGAAAAGTTTATTTTTGATGGTTCTTATTTTCCGGCATTTTAATAATTTTTTTTGAATTTGTAACTTATGAGTAATGGTGTTAATATTCACGAATTTGATGAAGTAGTTGTCAAGTTTGTTGGTGATTCAGGTGATGGCATGCAGCTTACCGGTTCATTGTTTGCAGATGCGGCAGTCAAGGCAGGAAACGATATGGCTACATTTCCTGACTATCCTGCTGAAATCAGGGCACCACATAATACGGTTGCAGGAGTTTCGGGTTTTCAGGTAAATATTGGTAAAAACAAAGTTTATACCTCCGGGGATTATTGCGATATACTTGTAGCGATGAATCCAGCTTCATTAAAAGCAAACCTTAAATGGGTAAAATCAGGTGCAACTATAATACTGGATGCCGATACCTTTGTAGAAGATTCAATTATAAAAGCCGGCTACAACCAAAATCCATTGGATGATGGCAGCCTATCAGAATACAATATTATTAAAGCTCCAATTACTTTATTGACTCATAATGCATTAAAAGAAATAAACTCCGACTCTAAAACAGCAGATAAAACAAGAAATATGTTTGTTTTGGGGATGCTGCTATTTTTATTTTCAAGATCTCTTGATTCAACCATAGAATATATAAAAACTAAATTTGGCAAAAACCCCTTATTAGTAAATGCAAATATACTGGTGCTTCAGGCTGGCAATAATTATGCGGAATCTATTGAAGCTGTTCCATCTTTTTACTCAGTTGCTCCTGCAAAAATTGACAAAGGCAGATACAGAAATATTACGGGAAATATTGCCACTGCATGGGGTTTACTTGCTGCAGCTGAAAAATCGGGACGTCCGTTATTTTTGGGTTCCTATCCAATAACTCCTGCTACTGACATAATGATAGAACTAGCTAAGCATAAATCACTTGGTGCCAAGGTGTTTCAGGCTGAAGATGAAATTGCAGGTATTTGTTCAGCTATTGGTGCCAGTTTCTCAGGTTCCTTTGCTGTCACTTCAACTTCCGGTCCGGGATTATCACTTAAAAGTGAAGCAATAGGATTAGCTGTAATGACAGAATTACCGCTTGTAATTGTTGATGTTCAACGTGGGGGACCCTCTACAGGATTACCTACAAAATCCGAACAGTCAGATCTTTATCAGGCTTTATTTGGAAGAAACGGTGAATGTCCGACAGTGGTCATGGCTGCTTCTTCCGCCACAGATTGCTTTTATGCAGCCTTTGAAGCCGGTAAAATAGCCATGGAACATATGACACCGGTAATTCTGCTGACAGATGGGTATATTGGTAATGGATCCCAGCTTTTTAAAATACCAAAAATGGCTGATCTTGAAGTAATAAATCCTCCCATAGCAAAAGCCAATGACTCTGAATATAAACCATTTTTGCGGAACCCTGAAACCATGGTTCGAAAATGGGCCTTACCGGGTACTGAAGGACTAAGACACCGGATTGGAGGACTGGAAAAGGAAAATATTACAGGAACGGTTACTACCGATCCGGTAAATCATCAGTTGATGGTTGAATTAAGAGATGCCAAGATTAATAAAATAGCAGATTTTATTAATCTTCAAACTGTAGAAAGTGATCAATCAGGAGATATTCTTGTAGTAAGCTGGGGGGGTACCTATGGCGCCATTTCTAATGCAGTTAAAACAATTAAAAATGAAGGTGGTAAAATTGGACATGCCCATTTTAAATATATAATGCCTCTTCCTAAAAACACAAATGATATTTTTTCAGGATTTAAAAAAATAATAGTTTGTGAACTTAACAGTGGCCAGTTTGTTAATTACTTAAGAATGAGAATGCCTGACTATAAATATATTCAATTTAACAAAGTTCAGGGATTGCCTTTTTTGGTTTCTGAACTTGTTTCCAAGTTTAATCTAATAACCCGGGAAAAATGAATGAAACACTTGATATGATTACATCAGTTCCTATGAGTGATGTTGAACTTTCAAAAGAGGACTTTGTAAGTGATCAAATGGTACGCTGGTGCCCGGGTTGCGGTGCACATGCCATCCTTAGCTCCGTAGCTGCAGTATTCCCAAAAATAGGTTTTAGAAAAGAAAATTTTGTTATCGTTTCAGGAATAGGATGCTCATCACGTTTTCCATATTATGTTAATACTTACGGATTTCATGGAATTCATGGAAGAGCTTCTGCCATAGCCACAGGGGTGAAATTATCAAATCCTTCATTAAGTGTTTGGATAGCAACAGGAGACGGCGATTCAATGGCAATTGGCGGAAATCATTTTATTCACTTAATACGCAGAAATGTAGATGTTAACCTGCTATTATTCAATAACCAGATATACGGACTTACAAAAGGACAATTTTCTCCAACCACACCTCTGGGAACCGTAACTAAAACATCACCTCTCGGTACTATAGAACACCCCTTTAACCCAGGGGAACTTGTAATAGGCGCCAACGGTACTTTCTTTGCAAGAATTCCTGACAATAACCAGAAACTTATGTCTGAAGTAATGTATGAGGCAGCACAGCATAAAGGCACATCAATTATAGAAATTTTACAGAATTGTGTAATATTTGCCGATAAGACCCATGCAAAGATTACATCACGTGATTTAAGGGATGATAATCAGTTGGTTTTAAAGTCAGGTGAACCAATGTTATTTGGTAAGAACAAACAAAAAGCTATAAGGCTTAACGGATCAGATCCTGAAGTAGTAACCATTGGCGAAAATGGAATTACTGAAAAGGATATTCTTGTTCACAATCCTTACGAGGCTGATCCCGGTATACACCTTAAGCTTGTTCAGATGGCTCTGCCTGATTTTCCTGTAGCTGTTGGAATTATTCGTTGTTCAAATATGACTTCATACGATAGCTTAGTACAGAGTCAGATAAATTCGGCTAAGGTAAATGGAAAAATTAAATGTGTTGACGATCTTCTAAATAGTGGTGATGTGTTTACTATTGAATAGGTTTAGTTATCCATACCATTATTATATACTTTGTTTACAGAGTTAAATATAAAGTAAAAAGTTATTCTTGGTACAATATCACAATCATTTCTAGCATGTTTGGCACTTTGCGGAAGGTTAACCAGGCTTGTAAACTCATCTGCCCATAGGTTTGGCATTATGTGAAACCTTTTGTCCGGAGTATAATCCAATCCAATAAGGTAAAAAGTTTGTCTTGAAAACACAACACTCTGATTGACAGGTGAAGCAGTGAGCGAAAATGGAGAAAGTGATGTTGTAACCGTTTGTACCTGAGTATAGGATGGAAGAATAATTGATGGTACAGAAGTGTAAATATTATGGTTATGAAAACGAAGGTCCGGGTTATAAATATCTAACCTGGTATAGAAATTAAGGTTTTGAAGAATTTTTCCTGTAATGAATCCTGACCATCCGAATATTTGACAATCCCTCCAGACGCCTGTAGACAACTGGTTACTATTGGTCCAGTCCTGAGTAAATATTTCAGTACCAATGTTGAATTTTGATATCTTAAAATCCAAAAAACCTTTATAAGTATGAACAGTTTGATTTAAAGGACTTAATGATGCAATATGATAATCCCAGTAAAAGCCAAGTGTTAATTTTTGCTGAAATAAACTGGTGTACAATAAAAACATTACATTTTTATATCCGTCATTTTCAGGTTTAGCTGAATTGCCATTCCCAAGCATTAAAAAGTATCCAATTAAATTGTGATTTAGGGTGTCAGGACTAGTATTTTTCCAAAGCAAACCTTCCAAAGCTATACCAAGATCATTTGAAGATTCATTGTTGTGCATATCAGAAATTGTTCTTTCTACTGACCTGTAACCCCATAATGTACCTATACTGTAAGGAATAAATGAAAACGCAGGGGTTGCCTGCTGACCAATAAGTAAATTATTTCCATGGAAAATATTATTCCATTTTAAATATGCATACTTTAAATAAACAGTATTATTGCCTGACGCATCAAGATCCTGTTCGTCAGATAGCAGAGCGTATGCAGTTAATTTGGGGGTAAACTGGTAATCATATCCGAGGTAAAATCGCCTTATTTGAAAGGCATTTGCCGATGTAAAGTTATTTGTACCCGACCCAAGGATGTTACTTTTTGTTGTTGCAATTGTAAGTTTTGTAATATCACCTGAAGCTGTTGTTGTTGCCGAGGCTGTAACATTTGTAATTGCATTTAATGTAGATGTTAGTGAGAATGGTTTATACTGAACATTACCGGCACCTCTGCCCAAAGAATCCGAATGAGCCATATAATAGTAATCACCAAACATTAATCCCCATAAGTTCCCGGAAGGCTTAAATTCTGAATTTTGTGCCGCTACAAATGAACATGAACATAAATAAAAAATGGTGACCATAACTATTATATTCAAACAAGCTGTCTTTTTATTTTCCATAGGTTTTAGAAATAATTCAGGTGTATTATTAAGTTTATAATTGCACAAACATAAAATCAAAATCATTGTAAATCAATTAGTATAAAATCGTAATTTTAGTTAGCTTTTATACCTAACCTAAAATAGGTACATTCTGAATAAATAATTTAGTTATATATTATTTTGTAATTTTACAATTATGGATACAAGTAAACTGTTAATTTGATGGTAATAAAATTTAAACGGGGAATATCAAAATCTAAAACATACTCTTACAAGTTATTATTAAATTTAGCAGGGATAATAATTGTTGTTTTTCTTATTATTATAATTATCTGTAACTGGATTATTAATTCGAATACTAAAAACTTTCTTTTTGATGATATAAAAAGTTTAAAACATACTAAAACAGGCCTGGTTTTAGGAACCAGTAAATACCATACAAATGGAAGTTTAAACCCGTTTTTTAGTAATCGTATTAAGGCAACTGTTGATCTTTACCAGGCCGGAAAAATTGATTTTGTAATTGTAAGTGGGGATAATCATCTGAAAGAGTACAATGAACCTGAAATGATGCGGAAAGAATTAATAAAATCAGGCCTTCCTGCAAGTAAAATATTCATGGATTTCGCTGGTTTTCGCACTTATGATTCCGTTGTAAGGTGTCATTCCGTATTTGGGCAGTCTTCTTTTATAATTATTTCTCAAAAATTCCATAATCAAAGAGCTGTTTTTATCGGACGTTACTTTGGATTAGATGTTGTTGGATATAATGCCAAGAATGTTGATCTGGCTGCTTCCCTAAAAACACTTTTAAGGGAATGCTTCGCCAGAGTTAAGGTATTTTATGACATATATACAGATATTAAACCCAAATTTCTTGGTTCAAAAGTAGTAATTAGTAATAAGTAGTTAGCTGTAAGTCGTGAGTAGTAACTTAACAATTTAGTAACCATAAGATAATATTGCCACAAGAAAAATATATTTTATTTGTAAAAGATATACTTGCAAAATATTATATTTTTTATAAAATGTAACAAGCTCTATTTTAAAATATTAATTTATTATATCCTAAGTTAAAAAGTGAAGAAATCTGTCAGAAAACCTTTGGAAAAAATAGTTCATGGTGTACTTTTTTCAAGTAGTACAATTACAAGTATTGCTGTTATATTCATCATAATTTTTTTATTCAGGGAAGGTATCGGACTTTTCTCAAGTAAGCCTATTGAACCCGGAACATTTTTAGCGGTTAACGCCGGTAATCCTGTTAAAAGGCTGACGGCTGAACAAATAGATATGATATTTAACCAGGATGTAACCAACTGGAAAAAACTGGGTGGCAATAACGATTCAATTATATTATTCAAACTTAATAATGTAACAAATTATATTTCACAGGATTCAATGGGGGCAAACTATGAATTGCTACCAAAGAAGGTTGATGAGTTTATTAAAAACCATAAAGGAGTAATTGCATATTTCCCGGATAAATTTAAAACCAGTGATTTTCAAGGTACAATTGTTCCTGTAAGCAGAATAAGCATTTGGGATTTTTTATCGGGTACCAAGTGGTATCCAACCAATGAACCGGCCAAAATACTGGGAATATTGCCATTAATACTGGGTACTTTATGGGTTAGCTTCGGAGCTATTTTAATAGCAGTACCACTTGGTTTAGCCACAGCAATTTATCTTGCTGAGGTTGCAGATAGAAGGTTACGTAATGTATTAAAACCAGTTATTGAGCTATTATCAGGCATTCCTTCAGTTGTTTATGGATTTTTTGGATTAGTTGTTATAGTTCCATTGGTTCAACATCTTTTTAAATTGAATGTAGGTGAAACGGCACTTGTTGGGAGTATAATTCTTGGAATTATGGCATTACCGACAATCATCACAATAGCCGAAGATGCCATCCTCACCACTCCCACAGCCCTCAAGGAAGCCAGTTTGGCCTTGGGCGCATCGCGTTGGCAGACAATGTACAGAGTAGTTATACCTTATGCCAAATCGGGAATTGCTGCTGCTATAATTTTAGGAATTGGCAGGGCTGTAGGTGAAACAATGGCTGTATTAATGGTCACCGGTAATGCTTCAGTAATTCCTCACACTTTTTTACAACCTGTACGAACTATACCTGCCACAATTGCTGCTGAACTTGGTGAAACATCACAGGGAGGGGTTCATTATCAGGCTTTATTTGCCTTGGGAATTGTTTTATTTTTTATAACTCTGGCCATAAATATGTTTGTTGAGTTCCTAAGGGCACGAAACAGGAGAGAGTAAAATAATTGATAATTGATTATTGAGTTTATT
>CAVYAE010000003.1:0-66009 GCA_963766305.1 uncultured Bacteroidota bacterium | reverse complement strand
AGCGGGTATCACAATGTTCCTGGATGATTACAAAAAATATATTAATGATGCCATAGATAAAAAACTGATAACAGAACAAGACATTAACGAATCCATTCTTGGAAACCTCAGGGTAATGCTTAAACTGGGATTGCTGGACCAATCAACCAAAAATCCTTATGCAGGCATAGGAATTTCAGATACTATTGCTCCATGGACTAAACCCGAAAGTCGCATGTTGGTTTACAAGGCTACTACAGAATCAGTGGTTTTACTTAAGAACGAAAATAATATATTGCCTGTTCAAAAAAATAAGGTAAAAACCATTGCAGTGATAGGCCCCGTAGCTAATTGTGTAATTTCTGACTGGTATTCCGGCACACCACCTTATTCTGTTTCTGTACTTCAGGGAATTAAAAATTCCGTTGGCAACCAGACTGAAGTTTTATACGCGGCCAGTAACAAAGCTGATTCAGCTATTATTGCTGCAAAAAAGGCTGATATAGCTATTGTTTGCATTGGTAACCATCCTTTAAGCAATAATGTGGCCTGGGGTAAAAGTTATGTTGCCAGTGAAGGTAGGGAAGATGTTGATAGACAAGCAATATCTATTGAACAGGAAGATCTGGTTAAACTTGTCTTAGCTGCCAATCCTAAAACAGTACTGGTTATGGTATCGAGCTTCCCCTATGCCATAAATTGGTCCAGGGATCATGTTCCTGCTATTTTACATATTACACAATCAAGCCAGGAATTGGGTAATGGATTGGCTGATATTATTTTTGGAAAGGTCAGCCCTGCAGGAAGGCTGGTTCAAACCTGGACGGCTTCAATAGATGAGTTGTTACCAATGCTTGATTACAATATCCGTCACGGACGAACCTATATGTATAGTAGATATACACCATTATATCCTTTTGGTTATGGACTTACATACACTGATTTTAACTACAAAAACCTAAATGTGGATAAGGAAACCTTAAAAAATGAAGAGACTGTCAAAATTTCGTTTGATTTACAAAATATTGGTAATTATGATAGTGATGAAGTTGTTCAGCTTTATGTTAGTTTTCCTGGTTCGAAAATGGAACGACCTATAAAAGAGCTGAGAGGGTTTAAAAGAGTTTTTGTAGAAAAGGGTCAAACCATTAAAGTAACAATACCTTTGAATGCTGCTGAATTGAAATATTGGGATATCAATAAAAATTCCTTTGAACTCGAAAAAGGTACTGTAAACTTTTTTATAGGAAGTTCTTCAGAAGACTCCAAATTAAAAGGAACTATCAATATTAAATAAACGGGGATTATTTATATGTAACTAAGTTTTATCATATTGGTCTGACCCTTTTCTTCAAATGGAGTACTACCTACATGAACCACTACATCTCCGTTTTCCACAAATTTATTTTCTTTCATAAAATTAATGGAATATTTTATGGCATCATCCATAGTTTCATTTTCATCATAATAATATGCCCTCACACCCCATACCAATGACATTTTTGTAAGGAGGTACTTATTTCTGGTAAAAACATAAACTTTTGCTTCAGGACGATGGCTTGAGATTGAAAAAGCGGTATAACCGGAATATGTAAAGGTAGCAATAGCTTTCGCATTCGACTGGCTTGCCATGCGGCAGGCATTTAAACAGATGGAATCGGGCAGAAAAGAAGGAGAATTAAGTTTAGGCAAAATTTCCCTGTTGTAACTAAATCCTTTCTCAGTCCAGTCAATTATTTTTTGCATTGCGGCTATTGATTCAACAGGGTACTTCCCAGCAGAAGTTTCGGCACTAAGCATAAGAGCGTCGGCTCCGTCAAGTACAGCATTAGCAACATCATTAGCCTCGGCCCTTGTAGGCCGGAAATTAGTGATCATACTTTCAAGCATTTGTGTTGCAATTATTACCGGCTTTGCTTTAGAAAGACATCTTTTTACCAGGTCTTTCTGTATAAGAGGTACCTGATCAAAAGGAACTTCAACTCCAAGGTCTCCACGGGCAACCATAATTCCATTGGATGTATCTATAATATTTTCTATGTCATCCAAAGCTTCCGGTTTTTCTATTTTGGCAATTATCCTGGCAAACTTCTTTTTCTGCCGGATTAATTCTTTTAAATTTATTAAATCTTCGGCAGACCGTACAAAGGAAAGAGCTATCCAGTCAACATTATTGTCAAGAGCAAAATTGGCATCTTCAATATCTTTTTCGGTCAGGCTGGGTATGGAAATTTTTGTATCCGGTAAATTGACACCTTTGCGGGATGAAATTATACCCCCATGAATAACTTTGGCAGTAACAGTGTTAGATTTATTGGTATTGATTGTAACAAGCTTGATCTTGCCATCATCAATAAGAATGGAATCTCCTACAGAAACATCTTTTGAAAAATCGGGATAACTTAAATGTAATTTCTTTGCAGTACCTATGCAGACATCTTTAACAAAGATAATTTCAGAATCGTCCAATAATTCTATATTGTTATTTTCAACTTCTCCAATTCTTATTTTAGGACCGCAAAGATCGGCTAATATTGCAACATTTTCTTTTAACTCCTGATTTAATTCATTTATATAATTGATAACCTGTAAATGATCCTCATGTGTACCATGAGAAAAATTCAACCGGCACACATCTACACCTTCCTCAAAAAGTCTTTTAAGTATTTCCTTAGATGATGAAGATGGTCCAATTGTGGCTACAACTTTAGTATGGGATCGTAATTGTCTCATATTAATAGAATATTGATTATTGACTATTTAGTGTAGGTATTAGTTTATTAGAGAGAGCGATAATTCAGTAAATATACTACAAAAAAAAGGAGTGAAAGATATATCACTCCTTTTAATTTAAATTTAAGGTAAAATTATTTCTTTTTACCTTTACCTTTAGCTTCTCCAGCTTTAGCAATTGAATCAGCTTTAGCAATTGAATCAGCTTTCATTTTTTCAGCAGCAGCTATAGCTGCTTTTGCAACTGAATCAGCTTTAGCAATTGAATCAGCTTTAGCGATTGAATCAGCTTTTGCTTTTTCTTTCATTTTTGCATCGTTTCCGCATGAAGCAGCTATCATAGCTATAACAGCGAGAGATAATAATAATTTTTTCATAATATATATTTGTTTTTAGATACAGTGCAAAATTATAATAAAATGAATACCCTCAAAAGATTTTTGTAGTTTTTTTTTCCAAATGGCAAAATATTTTATGTAAAATATTGTAAGCAAATGTAAATAATATGTAATATTTTATCATAAAATCAAGAACTTAAAGTTTTTTAACTAATAATATGAAGCGTATAATTTTTTATAACTTTACGCCCTACTTAAAAAAATTATAATGGATATAACTATGTTGACTGCTATATCTCCAATAGATGGGAGATATAGAACTCAAACTGATGAGCTGGCAGTTTATTTTTCAGAGTTTGCTTTAATCAGATATAGAATTTATATTGAAATTGAATATTTCATTTCTCTTGTAGATTTGCCATTACCGCAATTAAATCAAATAGATAAGGATATTTATAAAAAATTACGGGAAATATACCAGGAATTTAAGATTGAAGATGCAACAAGGGTAAAAGAGATAGAAAAAATTACCAATCATGATGTTAAAGCTGTTGAATATTTTCTTAAAGAAAAATTCAATGATTTGCATTTAAAACCATTTAAGGAATTTATTCATTTTGGGTTAACATCACAGGATATTAACAATACTGCTGTTCCAATTTCATATAAGATGGCTGTAAATGAGGTGTATCTGCCTTTATTGAATGAGATAGTTGACAAATTGGAAAACCTTGGTACTGAATGGCAATATATTCCAATGCTGGCTCATACACACGGACAACCGGCCTCACCTACAAGGCTGGGTAAAGAAATATTTGTTTTTGTTGAGAGGTTGAGAAAACAGATAGAATTATTTTCTGCCATACCTTATTCTGCTAAATTTGGTGGGGCTACCGGAAATTTTAATGCACACCTGGTTGCATATCCTCAGATAGATTGGATTTCCTTCGGAAACGCCTTTGTAAATGGGATTCTTGGACTTAGCAGAAGTCAAAATACAACTCAGATTGAACATTACGACAATATTGCAGCGTGTTTTGACTCCATGAAAAGGATAAATACAATTTTAATTGACCTTAACAGGGATATTTGGCTATATATATCCATGGAATATTTCAAACAAAAAATTAATTTAAATGAAACTGGCTCATCGACCATGCCTCATAAAGTAAATCCTATTGAATTTGAAAACTCTGAAGGTAATTTAGGTATTGCAAATGCGATATTTGAACATATGGCCAATAAATTACCTATATCCAGGCTGCAGCGTGACCTTACTGATACTACCGTTCTGAGAAACATAGGAGTTCCTGTATCCCATACTGTTATTGCATTTAAATCCTTGCTGAAAGGATTGGACAAACTTATTGTTAACCATGAACGTATATCACACGATTTGGAAAACAACTGGAGTGTGGTTGCTGAAGGTATTCAAACCATCCTCCGGCGGGAACAATACCCGAATCCTTATGAAGTTCTAAAAGAATTTACCCGCACAAATAAAATTATAACCAGGATTGAAATATCCAATTTTATTGATTCACTGGATGTTAATGAGGATGTAAAAAATGAATTAAGGAATATTACCCCAATGAATTACACTGGAGTTATAAATCAATAAATCACAAAAAATATAATGAATAATATCCGAAAACTGATTCAATACATAACACCATATAAATTTAAGGTTATAAACAGTGTTATTTGTAACATTTTGTCCATTTTATTTTCATTATTTTCCTTCACCATGGCTATCCCTTTTTTAGGTATATTATTTAATAACCAGAAAATGGAAAATACAAAAGTACCTTTTGAACTCTCAATATCTTCAATATCGCATAATTTTAATTACATGCTGAGTCAGATAGTTCAGCATCATGATAAAAGATATTCTTTGCTTTTAATAATAGGGTTGGTGGTTGTAATGGTATTGTTTAAGACTTTTTTTATGTTTCTGTCCCAATATTATATGGTTCACATAAGGAATCATGTAGTAAAAGATATAAGGAACAGCATCTTCGCTAAAATTATAACCCTGCCGATGGGGTATTTCACCAATGAACGGAAGGGAGACATCATGTCAAGGATGTCCAACGATGTAACTGAAGTTGAGGTGTCAGTGGTGCGTTCTCTTGAAATAGCCTTTAAAGAGCCTATAACTATTATAGTGTATCTTGTTTCATTAATAATTTTAAGTTTCAGGATGACTTTAGTCATTCTTATCTTGTTACCCTTGGCTGGTCTTATAATTGGCCGCCTGGGAAAAATGTTAAGAAAACAGTCCTTACAGGTTCAGTTAAAATTAGGTACTCTGAACACAATTGTAGAAGAAACTCTGGGAGGTTTAAGAATTATCAAGGCGTTTAATTCAGAAAAAAAAATAAATAAAAAATTCACAAGTGAAAATAGTTTGTATACTCAACTGTTAATCAAAGTAACCAGGAGAAATGTGCTTGCCACACCTTTGAGTGAATTTCTTGGTACACTGGTTGTTGTCATAGTAATGTGGTACGGGGGTTTTTATATACTAAGCGGACATAGCGACCTTTCTTCACAGGAGTTTATGGCATATCTTATTATTTTTTCCCAAATTATTAATCCGGCCAAATCTTTTTCCTCAGCATACTACAGTATTCAAAAAGGCTTGGCATCTGCTGACAGGATCGATCAGGTATTAAAATCAGAAAATACCATTGTGGAGAAGGAAAATGCCATACCTATTAAAGAATTCAGGGATTCAATTGAATATAAAGATGTTTCTTTTAAGTATGTGGAAAATGACGTACTGAAAAACATTAACCTGAAAATAGAAAAGGGTAAAACAATTGCTATTGTTGGTCAGTCAGGTTCGGGTAAATCGACCCTGGTTGATTTGTTGCCAAGGTTTTTTGACATAGACAGAGGAGAAATTCTGGTAGATGGTATTTCAATTAAAGACTACAAACTTTTCGATCTCAGAAATTTAATGGGTAATGTAAATCAGGAGTCTATTTTGTTTAATGACACAATATTCAACAATATAGCATTTGGTGTCGATAATGCCACCATTGAAGAGGTAATTGCGGCTGCAAAAGTTGCCAATGCACATGAATTTATCATGGGTACATCAGATCAGTATCAAACTAATATCGGAGATCGCGGTTCAAAATTATCAGGTGGACAGCGGCAGAGAATATCTATTGCAAGAGCGGTCCTGAAGAACCCTCCAGTTATGATTCTTGATGAGGCAACCTCTGCACTGGATACTGAATCAGAACGACTTGTTCAGGATGCCCTGGGTAAGCTTATGGAGAACCGCACCTCAATTGTAATTGCCCACAGGTTATCCACAGTGATACATGCTGACGAAATTTGTGTTTTATATGAAGGCAGAATTGTTGAAAGAGGCAAGCACAGTGAACTTTTGATAAAAGGCGGAACATATAAGAAACTTCATGATCTGCAGATGTTCTCATAAGTACAAATTAACAGTAATAATAACAACATGAAGGTTTGTGGTTTTAGCTTTATTAAAAACGCTATAAAATTTCAATATCCTGTAATTCAATCTATTCAGTCTATATTACCATTATGTGATCATTTTGTAATTGCGGTTGGGGCTTCTGAAGATAATACTCTGGATCATATCAAATCAATAGGATCAAATAAAATTGAAATTATCGAAACAGTTTGGGACGATAATATAAGGGAAGGGGGAAAAGTCCTGGCTATCGAAACAAATAAGGCCTTTGATGCAATTAAAGATGAATATGACTGGTGTATATATATACAGGGCGATGAAATTATTCATGAAAAGTATTATCCTGTAATTATTGAAGGCATGGAATTGTGGAAAGACAGTTACAATGTTGAAGGGTTACTGTTTAAATACCTTCATTTTTGGGGTACCTATGATTATATCGGAGACAGCAGTCAATGGTACAGAAATGAAATAAGGATAATCCGCAATGATAAATCTATCCGTTCTTATTTGGATGCACAGGGCTTCCGTAAAAACGGGAAAAAACTAAAAGTAAAACCTTTGGATGCTTATGTTTATCATTATGGCTGGGTTAGAAGACCCGAAGTTATGATGGATAAAATAAAAAGTATAAATAAATTATGGCATAACAACGAATGGGTGGAAAAAAATATAGGACATTCGGATACATTCGATTATTCAGAAGTAGATTCCCTGGCTTTATTTACCGGTACACATCCATTGGTAATGCAATCACTTATCTCAGAATTAAACTGGCATTTTAAACTTTCCAAAACAAAACAAAAATTATCGTTAAAGCAATCTGTCGTAAAGTTTGTTGAAAATCTCACCGGAGTAAGGCTATTTGAATATAAAAATTATAAGGTAATTCCATAGAAAATTATAAAAAATAAACTACCTTAATATTCATTATTAATTGCTCATTATTAATGATTCATACATGTCTGGAAAACCATTGGTTTTATTAATTGAAGATAATCCGGTAGATACACTGTTAATCACAGAGATATTTACCGAAATTAACAAGGGTTTTAATCTTGAATGTGCTGAAAGCTTAAGTGACGGGATGAATTTATTGTCCCGTAAAGATTACAGCTTTGATGCAGTGCTACTTGACCTTTATTTGCCTGACAGTCACGGATTAGAGACATTTACAAAAATTCACTCCTTTGCTCCTGATCTGGCAATTGTTATCCTGACAAGTATGAATGATGAAATAATAAGTTTACGTGCTGTTCAGGAAGGTGCTCAGGATTATTTAATTAAAGGGCAGGTAAGCGGACAACTCCTTATCAGATCAATACGTTATGCCATAGAACGGAAACAAATTGAGGCTGCCTTATCCGAAAGTCAAAAGCGATATAAAAGTTTGTTTGACGATTCACCAACTCCCATGTGGGAAGAGGATTTTTCAGAAGTAAAGATTGAAATAGATAAATTAAAAGAATCAGGCATCACTGATTTTGCAGCTTATTTTGAAAATAATCCTGGTATGGTAAAGTCACTTATTAAAAAAGTTAAGGTTCTGGATATTAATAAAGCTGTATTAAAACTGCATAATGCATATAATAAAGAAGATATATTTAATGATGTTACCATAGTCTTTACTGATCAGACATATATCGCAATCAGATATGAGCTTGCAATGATAGCCCAGGGTGTCAGGACATTTGATTTTAACCAGGTGGTAAAAACCTTTGACAATCAGTTCAGACATAACATAGTAAGGTGGTCTGCATCTCCTAATAATGAAAAATCATGGTCAAATGTTTTAGTATCAATAATAGATATTACTGAGATTAAAATTGCTGAATTAGCTCTCAGGGAAAGTGAAGCCATGCTTAATGAAGCCCAAAAGGTTGCACATATAGGCAGCTGGACTATAAATCCAAAAACCGGTGAGTTTACCTGGTCTGAAGAGTTGTTCAGAATACATGGTATTGATTCACACCTGCATGCCCCAAATATTAATGAATATAAAGAATATTTCAACGGTACGGATTGGGGGAAGTTTCTTGAAGAACTTCAAAACTTAAAAAGAAACGGTCAGGAGTTTGAAATGGAATTGAATATAAAGAGACCCAATGGAGATGAAAGGGTGTTATTATCAAAAGCAAGGATTAAACGTAAAGATACTGAAGAGGTTCTTATAGTTGGTACCTCTCAGGATATTACTGAAAGGAAAAAATCCGAAAAGGAATTGGCAATATACAGGGAGAATCTTGAAGAACTTATTAAAGTGCGTACCTCGGAACTTGAAAAAGCCAAAGAGGAAGCAGAAAATGCCACTAAGGCCAAGAGCGAATTTCTTGCCAACATGTCTCATGAGATAAGGACTCCTATGAATTCCATTGTTGGATTTGCAGATTTGCTTGCTTTGTCTGTCAGGGATGAAAAACAGCGTTCGCAGGTCGATTCAATCAGGAACAGTGCTAAAAACTTACTTACAATTATAAATGATATACTTGATTTGTCAAAAATAGAAGCAGGTAAATTAAATGTTGAATTCGAACCAGTTAATATTCAATATTTAATAAAAGATATTGAAGAAATATTTATTCAAAAAATAAAAGATAAAGGGTTGCAGTTCAGTACTTACATAGATGAACAAATTCCAAATACCATTTTCATTGATGAGATAAGGCTGAGACAGATATTATTCAATCTTATTGGAAATGCAATTAAATTTACTGATAAGGGATTTGTAAAACTTTCTGTTAAAGTACTTTATAAATCCTCTTCAGACGCATACCTAGATTTAGAGATTACGGTTCAGGACTCTGGAATAGGAATAAGGAAGGAACAGCAACAACTTATTTTTGAAGCATTTAATCAACAGGTTGGACAGAATACAAAAAAATACGGCGGCACAGGTCTGGGGCTTACAATTACCAAAAGGCTCGTGGAAATGATGGGGGGGAAAATCAATGTTATAAGTAGTTCCGGTAATGGAAGCACTTTTGAATTAATAATACCAGGCCTTGAATTTACAAATGAAAAATTACTAATAAAGCCTGAAAAATCATTTAATCCTGATACAATTATCTTTTTAAATGCAACAGTACTTATATGCGATGATAACATATCTGACAGGCAATTGATTATTGATTTTCTTGAAAAATATCCGGTTCGGCTTTTAGTTGCTGACAATGGTGTTTCAGCTTTGGAAATTGCTAATCAACAACATCCGGATTTAATAATAATGGATTTTCTGATGCCTGAAATGAATGGTATTGAAGCTGCCAATATTATAAGAAATTCATCAGGAACTAGAACTATACCTATTATAGTAGTTTCTGCTTCAGGAAAAGTAAACAGTTTAAAAGAAGAAAATAAACATTTATTCGATGACTTTTTATTAAAGCCTATACATTTAGTTGACCTGGTTGAGTCATTAAAAAAATTTCTTAAGTATGAATTAGTAACACAGGATCACACTTTTGATGAGTTTAATCTGAAAGAATTTTATTTAGGCAATGAACATCAGGCAATTGTAGCAGAATTAATTGACGTTATGGAAAAAGAAATATCCCCTGTTTATAATGCTTCAGTAAATAGTCAGAAAATAGATCAGATTGAAACATTTGGTGATAAAATAATTACTACTGGTGAAAAGTACAATTTACCCTTTTTGGTACATTATGGGCAAAAGATTAAAATCCTGGCTACTAATTTTGATATTGAACAATTACTGGTTTTACTTAAAATATACCCTGGATTAGTAGATCAATTAATTAAAATAAGAGGGGAATCCACATGGAATTAGATATAAATAAGCAATTTAATGTATTGGTAGTCGATGATAATCCAAAAAATATTCAGGTTTTAGGTAATATTTTAAAGGAATCAGGTTATCTGTTGGGATTTGCAATGGATGGCAACCAGGCAATTACACAACTTAAAAATTCCGGGGATTATGATTTAATACTACTTGATATTGAAATGCCCGAACTCGATGGTTTTGAAACTTGCAAGGCAATTAAAGCGGACAACAGACTAAAGGATATCCCGGTTATTTTTCTCACGGCTTATACCGATACTTCAAATATTATCAAGGGATTTGAGGCCGGAGCACAGGATTATATAACCAAACCTTTTAATTCCACGGAACTTCTTGCAAGAGTGAATACACATATATTGCTTAAACATAAAAGTGACCTTATTGCAAAGTTAAATACAGCCCTTGAATTGAAAGTTGAAGAACGAACCAGGGAATTGGAAAAAGCATATGAAGAATTAAATAATATTGATAATTTAAAAACCGAATTCCTTGTATTTATAAGTCAGCAAATAAGGACCCCCCTGGACGCAGTGGTGAGCACCCTTAATTTAATTAAAAACCAGGATCATTCCACTGCAATTAAACAATTGATAGAAACATTAAATGAATCGGTTGTTAAGCTCGAAGATTATACTAATAAAGCCTTCCTTTTTTCTCAGTTATCTCAAAAAAAATACAGGATTAAAATCACTCCTTTGAATATAAGAGAATTAGCTCAGTTTGCATTATTAGAAATAAATAGTAAAGTAAAAGAAAAACAAGTTGAAGTTGATATTCAGGCAATTCATAATATATTATTTGTTAATGCTGACAGGGATTTACTATTTAAAGCATTAGTATACATCCTGGAAAATGCCATAGATTATTCGCCCTGGAAAGGTAAAATAGAAGTTAACTTTTCAGAAGACGAAAAAACAGTAACATGTTGTATTGTAGACTATGGTGCAGGTTTTAGCCAGGATCAACTGAACATGTTAACCAGGCCGCTTCAGATAAACTATACAAGGGGTTCACAAAATTCCGGGTTAAGTCTTTATTTGGTTAAACTGATTATGGATTTGACCGAAGGTAAAATTATTATTAAAAATAAAGAGAATGCAGGGGCGCATGTTGAACTGGTATTTAATAAACAACAATAAGCAGCTGCATAAGAACAGGTGAAATAGTTTATAAAATTTTTATAAACTTAATCAGTACATAAACAGTTCCAGTGCCATGGATATAGTATTATTAGATTATTTACTGAGGATTTTTGCTTTATTAGCAAACTTATATCCTCATTTGTTAATCGAAAATATTAAGGATTTTCTAAAGTCCTCTGTTTTAAAGGAATTAAGCGTAGAAATAGAAAGTGAGAGCCTTAAATTATTTACAGAATATTATAATGAATATTCTGATTTGAAAAAGTTACGCGAAGATCAGATTAATCTTCAGGTACTGTTACAAACGATACAGCTTATTGACAAAGATATTCCGGGCAAACAGAAATTTTTAATACTTATAAGGTTATTATTATTTGAAAAGACCCTTCTTCACAATTACATAACTGTAAGTGCTTCACAAGTGGATTTCTCTGATATCTTAAACCTGATTCTTGAAAACTTCCAGATCAGTACCCTGGAATATATGAATTGCAGAGGATTCATAAGCGATAAACTTTATAAAATTCCAAACAAAAAAAGGCTGCTTATACTTGAAGATGTTAAAAGCAGTGATTTAGATATTCTATTCATTCAAAGGGATAATTTTCCGGGACAATTACTTTTTCTGTATATAGATAGTACAAATACAATTCTTCTTAATTATAAGGGGCATGATACCTTATTTATAAATAACCAGGTTATTTTTTCAAATCATATTTATTTTTTTAACAAAGGATCGTCAATAAAGGGACAGACCATAGAGCCTGTCTATTATAACCAGGTAATAAGGAAGTTTCAGTTAATTAATGATGTTTTTTTAAATGTTAAAGTCGACCGGATTGAGTTCAGGTTTGCAAATAGCAATAATGGAATACATGAGCTTACCTGTAATATGGAATCGAAACAGTTAATCGGTATTATAGGCAGAAGCGGAGTGGGGAAGTCCACCCTGATCAATCTTTTAATAGGCAATATAAGACCGCAAAGTGGCAAAATTACAATTAACGGACTGGAACTCGATCGCGACAGTCAGAAATTAGACGGATTGATAGGATACGTTCCTCAGGACGATTTGCTCATTGAAGAACTATCTGTATTTACAAATCTTTCTCTTAATGCCAAACTGTGTTTTGACAATTTAACACACGAAACATTAATTAACAAAGTAAATAACCTGCTGGTCGATCTGGACTTATATGAAGCCAGAAATCTTAAGGTTGGCTCGCCACTTAATAAATTTATAAGCGGAGGTCAGCGTAAGAAGTTAAATATAGCACTTGAACTGATAAGGGAGCCCTGGATATTGTTTGTGGATGAACCCACATCTGGCTTATCATCATCAGACTCTGAAGAAATTATGCAGTTATTAACTGAGCAGACTTCAAAGGGACGGCTTGTAGTTGTTAATATTCATCAACCCTCATCAGATATTTTTAAATTATTTGATAAAGTTATTGTACTGGATAAGGAAGGATATCCTGTTTACTTTGGTAACCCTCTGGACTCAATACAGTATTTTAATGATTTTAACCAGCGCATTAGCACTACTACTGAGTTTTGCAATGTTTGTGAAAATATAAATCCAGAATCTATATTTAAAATACTGGAAGAGAAAAAAACAAATGAATTTGGGGAGTATACTAAAGAAAGAAGAATTTTACCTGAAGATTGGCACAAATATTTCCTTAAATCTATTAATAATAATTCAGAAAAACAGAATCCTGAAAATACCCTGCCGAAAATCCAGTTTAATAAACCCAATTCTTTAAAACAGTTTGTAATATTCGGTGAAAGGAATATTTTATCTAAACTGGCTAACAGGCAGTACGTATTATTAGCATTGTTAATTTCACCTTTACTGGCACTTCTTCTTGCTTCCTTATGCCGCTACAGTAATGTCGTTGAATTCGGTAATAAATATGTCTTTGCATCAAACGATAATATTCCTTCATATTTATTTATGAGTGTTATAGTTGCATTGTTTGTTGGTTTGATAATAAGTGCCGAGGAAATTATCAGAGACAGGAAAATATTAATGAGGGAATCGTATCTTAAACTCTCCAAGTTTAGTTACCTGAATTCTAAAGTTGTTTTTGTTTTTTTTCTCAGCATAGTGCAGACCTTCTTATACGTTGTAATAGGAAACTGGATACTTGGGATTCACGGGATGCTTTTGAATTATTGGGTAATATTATTTACTACATCCTGTTTCGCAAATATGCTGGGTTTGTCTATTTCTTCAGTTTTCAGTTCTGTGGTGGCAATATACATTATGGTGCCACTCATTATTGTACCTCAGATATTATTGAGTGGTGTTGTTGTTAATTATAATAAATTAAATAATCTGGTTGCATCTAAAGAATTTGTACCTTTTGTAGGGGATATAATGGCATCACGTTGGGCGTACGAAGCATTAATGGTAACACAATTTGATCATAATGAATATCAAAAAAATTATTTTGAAGTTGAAAAACAGGAAAGCAATGATAAATTTAAGTTATTATTTGTACTACCGGAACTAAAAAAGACATTGTATAGTTTAAAATCATTAAAAGGTAGTGAAATTAAGAACCATCAGGATGATTTAAAACTATTATACCACGAAATTAAGCTTCTAAAAAATTCAGAATATTCTGATTATTTTTCAGGAGTTAAATACAGTTACCCTGAAATTTTGCAGACAGGCAAGGCAATTAGCCAAATAAATGATATTTTGCCTGATAAACTGACTTATCTCAGTCATAAAAAAGACAGTATAACCAATAATCTTGTTTCTAAGTATGGTGGAGTTGATAATTACCTTGAATTTAAAAATAATTACTATAATAATAGCCTGGCAGACATAGTTTTAAAAAGAAAGGAACTGGAATCATTTGAAAAAGCCGAAAATAAAATAATCAGGTTGATGGAACCTGTTTACCAGGTACCTGATTCCAAATATGGGCGTGCGCAATTTCTTTCTTCTTCAAAGTTATTATTTGGAATTAAAATAGACAGTATGCTGTTTAATATGTTAGCAATATGGGTTATGTCATTTTTGGTTTATGTGTTGTTAATATTTTTTCCTAATTTTAGATCTAAACCTAAAAAGATACTTCAAAAATAAATTAATATGAAGGGTATAGTTTTTATTTATATTTTATTGCTGATCTTTTTTGTTCAATGTATACGCCACAATTCAGGGATTAAAAATAATTCTCAAAATAGTGAAACTGTTAACTCTGATTCATTAAAAACTGTTATTAATTTTGTTCTTTCTCCAAATGAGATTATTAATGAAATTTTAGCCGACAATAAATCATTCAATACTGATATAGTAAATCCGAAAGGCAATATTTCAAAATATATCAACAGCAATAGTCAGGCTACCAATCTGGGAATTTATATTTCTGATTTTGCCTATTTAAATTTATCCGGGTACAGGACCAACGCATTAGATTATTTTAAAATTATAAGTGAATTAGCTCAGAAAATTAATATTTACGGCTGTTTTGATGAAGCTATTTTTAACAGGATCCAGAATAATTTGGCAGACAGGGATTCACTGATAGGAATTAGTGAAGAGATGTATTACAATATGACAGATATTCTGGAAAATTCAAAAAGGCCTAAAGTTTATATTTTAATATCGAGCGGGGCATTAATTGAATCCTTTTATCTGGCAATAATGAATATATCTGTAAATTCGGATAGTGAGAAAATTAAGAAAAAATTATTTGAACAGGAAAAATTACTAAAAAATACAAATATTTTTATTTCCACGATTAAGGGCGACCAGGACATTAAAGTTGTATATGATCAAATTCAAAGCTTGATTTCAATTATGGATAAAGCTGAGAGGAAGTCAGTAAAGAAATCAATAGTTCATAATAAAAACAACCACCTTGAAATTAAAGGAGGAGAAGAAATAAAGATATCAGATACATTATTTGAAGAATTTAAAAGTAAAGTTGAAACTATTAGAAATGATATGGTAAATGTGTCAAACAAATAAATTTAATGATGAATACACTTCCAAAAACTGTATTATGGCTAATCCTTGGTCTTGGAATTCCAGCAAGCAATTTTGGCCAGGACTGTAAGGACTTCCACAAAAGTCAGGATTGTTATGTATACATTCCGCCAGACAGGGACTTTGAATTATACAATCAGGCTAAAAGCGCCTATGCCGAAATTGGTAAAACAAATATTTACAAAGTAATATTGTTTGGTAAGAGGGATTTTATTGTCGGAGTATGTGCAGAAGCAAAATATTACAGGCAAATCTGGTTAAGAATTATTGACAGTAATACCAAACAGGTATTATATGATAATAAAGAATTTGATTATATAGAATCCTTTGATTTCACAATTGAAAGAACACAACCTCTCGATCTGGAAGTCACTATATTAACCAAAGAAAAAAATCCTGTGGCAAGTAAAATTTGTCTGGGAATACAGATACTTTCAGCTAAATCAGAAGTAAAAAAATAACCCTAAAAAGCAGAATAATCCGGATTAACTTTAATATGATGCAAACTCTACATAATCTACCCGAAAAACTTATAATTAAATTTGTTCAATGTAAGTTATTTATATACATTAAAATATATTTTTCTGCTGGTTTAATAACTATAATTTTTGCAGGAACATTATTTACTGTAGCTTTATTTTCTTCATGTAAATCAGGCAATAAAAACAAACATAATGATTCAATTCATAATATAGACACATCGGCATTTATAGCCTCTTCAGCAAAGGATACCTCTTCAAACTTTGCTTCTAATATAAAAGAAGATACAGTCAGTAATATTAGCTTTTTACTGCCATCTCCGGATGAAATACTTTCTGAAATCTTTGGTGACAAAATAGTTTTTAAGCCGGAGTTGATAAATCCGGCCAATAATTCCAACAAATATTTAAATAATAAAAAAATTGCATTGAATCTAGGTATTTATATTACAGATTTTGCTTATTTGAATCTCAATGATAGTAAGTCTGATGCCCTGGATTACTTTAGAATTATCCGTAACATGTCTCAAAAGGTAAACATTTACGGGTTGTTTAATGAAAAGATACTTAACAGGCTGGAAAATAACCTCACTAATAAGGATTCACTAAATGTTATATCCAAGGAAATTTATTATAATATGTTATCTATTCTCGAATCATCAAGGCGAAACAATATATACGCCTTAATCGCTTCCGGAGCTTTGGTTGAATCCTTGTACCTCTCCACCATGATTGTGACTAATTATTCGGATTATGATGTTGTTGCAAATAAAATATTTGAACAAAAGTATGTTCTGACTAATTTCTATGATTTTGCCAATCAGTACTCAAATGACCCTGACGTAAAATCAGTTCTGATGCAAATTGAAAAGCTTAGGGATATATTAAAGGTGTCAGGAGTAAAAACTAAAGAAAAAAAAGTTAAAACTATCAATAAAGAGAAATTTGAAATTAATGGGGGAGATGAAATCATAGTAACAGAAAAAAGTTTCAGGTTATTTAAGGATAATGTAATAAAAACCCGGAAGGACATTATTAACATATCCAATTAATTTCAGTAAATGAAAATTACATTTATTAACAGGATATTAATTA
Organism: uncultured Bacteroidota bacterium; assembly: GCA_963766305.1. Taxonomy (GTDB): domain Bacteria; phylum Bacteroidota; class Bacteroidia; order Bacteroidales; family JAAUTT01; genus JAAUTT01. The sequence continues at coordinate 48,969 of CAVYAE010000003.1, read as the reverse complement.
GTTCCCATTCATATTATGAGAATTTGCAAAGTTGACCCTGGAATTTTAATTTGTTGTTTATTATTACTCCTAACATTATGTACCGGATATAGTCAGTCATGCAAGGGTTTCTATAAAACCAAGGGGTGCTATGTAAATGAAGCTAAGGGATTTAAGACATACGGCCAATCCAAAAGTGCGGCAATAGAAGTCAATAAATTATATACTTTTCAGGTTGTCCTGTATGGACAAAAGGATTTTATTTTTAGTTTATGCACTGAACCGGGTTTCAAACCACTCCATTTTAAACTTACAGATAACGATACAAAAGAAGTAATTTATGATAATGAGCAGGACGATTATAATCAGTATGTTGGTTTTGCCATGGAAAAAACCACAAATGTAAATGTTGAAGTGGAGATTATAATGGAAGCAGGAGATAACGTTGATCCAAAAGGTACCAGGGTATGCCTCGGGGTACAGATATTCTGGAGGCACATTCCAAAGCTGGGGTTTGGGGAAAGTGAAGGGCAGTGATTAATAATGTGCAAATAAATATCTTCAATTAATGAATTTTCTATTAAACAGATATTTTGTATTATTCGCAATATTATTCTCTCTTTTTCCGGTTCAGGCTCAAAACCTGGTCCCCAATCCTGGCTTTGAGAATTATGACAAATGCCCTGATAATTATCTTTTAACAGACCGAAAATTTCTGATACCCGGCTGGTACATACCTACTGGTTCAACACCCGACTATTTTAACAGCTGCACCCGCATACAGGTTGGAGTTCCTCAAAATTACATGGGTTATTGCCTACCAAAGGAAGGCCAGGCTTATGCCGGGATTATTATTCTTTCCAATCCTCCTCCGGATTCTTTGTCAAAGGTAAAGGATAATTACAGAGAATACCTTGAAGCTAAATTAACCTCTCCACTTGAAAAGGACAGTACATATAAGGTTTCATTTTATTATAACATAGCCACCTATTCTACATATGCTGTCAACAGGCTTGGAGTTTATCTTTCCAAAGACATAGTATTAAAAAAAGTAACAATGGCACTTCCTTTTGTCGGGGTACTTAACTATTTCCCCCAGGTTGCTATGGATACTTCCGTTATTGTTACTGAACGTGATGCCTGGCACGAAATTGCAGGTTTATATAAAGCAAGGGGAGGGGAGACATATATTACTATCGGTAATTTCTATAGTGACCGTCAAACCAGGTATAAGCTTATGGATTTAAGTGGTATAAGTAAATTTATGAAATATAAACTGAAAAAAAACAGATGGGCGTATTACTATATTGATATGGTGTCAGTTTGTAAGGTTGAATAGTAATTACTATGAAAAACAAATGGCTATGTCATTTTAAGCAGCCAAGTATAAAATCTCCAACATCTTTTTTTAACTTTTCAGCCGATTCACCTTGAATATAAACCATATGTCCTGCCTGATAGTATTTAAATATTACATTCCCTTTTAATTTCTTACTTAATCCCAAATGATCAAAGGTATACTCAGTTCCGGCGAATGGAGTGGCCAGATCAAACAAGCCATTTAATGAAAGTACTTTCAACCCGGGATTATTTGACATGGCATTTTTTAAATCCGGTTCAACATTCGGAGGGACACTACTATTCAATCCTGCCCCATTTCGCGTCCAATCCCATTTGAAATCCTCACCGGCATCCCTTGCCCATATATTGTATGTTTTATCCTTGGGTACCTTGAGTTCAGTTGTATAATAATTCATAAAAGCCGAAATGAAAGCCGGTGCAACAGCTTCATAATTAGGATCGTACCATGCATATTCCCCTAACCTGTCCTGGGTTATACCAGTATATCTTGAATCAAAACGACCCACTGATAAAACTGAATCAAGCAACAATTCATGACAAAACTGAGGCTGGTTTATGCGAAGGTCAGCTTTATCCCAATAGTCTTTGCTTATTCCGGTATAGGCTGCAAGTTTATTTAACAGATGTTCTCTTTCTTGTGCGCTTAAATTATCACCTTTTATTAATCCACAAGCATATTCTCCAAAGGCGAAAGTTCTTACTTCTTTTAAAAATTCATCCAGATTTGCAGGTTTATCTGCAAGTTTATTGTGGTACCATGCCGTGGCAGCATAGGTTGGCAAATAAATTATATAGGAGATATCATCCCCATTATAAAAGTCAATCAAGCGGGTATCAAGAACTGTTGATAGCAGAACAATACCATTAACTGCTATACCATAATTATTCAAAAGGTAATTGCCTACCCCGGCAGAACGAAAGGTCCCATAACTTTCACCAAACAGGAACTTTGGAGAATTCCATCTTTCATTTTCGTTTATATAAATCTTTATAAATTGGCTTACAGACTTTAAATCCTGTTCGACGCCCCAAAAATCAGAATATTTTGATTTTCCTGCCGTCCGGCTCAATCCGGTTCCTATAGGGTCAATCATTACAATATCAGATACATCCAGAATTGAAAGCTTATTGTCCTCAATTTTATATGGTGCGGAACCATTAGGTAAAGGATCGTTTAAAACCACTTTTCTGGGTCCTAATATTCCTATGTGTAACCATATGGATGAAGCACCCGGCCCTCCATTGTATGCAAAAGTAACTGGTCTTCTCGACAGGTCAGTTTCCCCGTCCCTGGTATAGGCAGTGTAGCCAAAAACGGCTATAGGCTTTTCTTCGTTATTTTTTAGAATTAAAGTTCCGACAGTAGCAGTATAATTAATTAGAGTATTGTCAATCTTTATACTGTGCCTGGTAACAAATTTTTCAGCTTTGGGAGTTATACTATTTAAAGAATCTGCATTTTGCGTCTTTTGAGCCAGAGATATTACTGTGATATTGTTCATTATTAGCGATGCACATATTAAAATTTTAATTTTATTCATAACAATAAATTTGGCAGGTTTAATATATGGTTGCAGTATGCAATTATTTGGCTAATTCAATTATTTTATCCAGGCCTAAAGTAAATTTATTTATGGCATTAGCTGCAGTGACAATTTGTTTTTTGGCTTCCTCCCAGTTTCTTTGTTCTATGGCTTCGGTAATACCCGGAAATGTTTTTACGCTGTAACCTGTATAAAAACCAGGAGCATAAATGGCATGTCTGTACCAGGGCCGCAAAGGCAACCCCTCAGATGTTAACAGATTTTGTTCAGCCGTGTAAAGTGCTTCGTTCAACTGCTTCAGATTAACAGCTGAATTATGGCTGGCAATTGTTTCTTCCAGGAGATTTGCTGAAATAGATAAATATTCTACAGCTTTTTTTAATTCCGAAAAATCAATTAAAGGTACTTCGGATTTTAATTCAGGTTGGTTTAGATGTTTTGCAGGATCGTCTGCCAACTTATAAAAATTACCATTAATAAGCTGGTTTTCCATTTCTGTGGTTTGCCTTAAATCATCTGTATATTTAATAATGACGGTAAGATATTTGTCAATGGTTTTTTGCAGGTTGCGAAAATCGAATGGAAGAATGTCGGCATTTGCTAATCTCAATATAGCTCTTCCCGCGGTTTTCGATAAGGTAACCCCGTATATAAATCCCGGATCGTTAAATTTGGAATAATGATCATAAGAATCATAAATGGAGTGATATTCTCCTCCTCCATCTTCTCCACCAAAGGCCATGTTAAGAGTTGGAATACCAAGATGATGAAGAAAAACTGAATAGTCGGATCCAGAGCCCAAAGCGCTCAATGGATACGCAGATTGTGCTATTAACTCCTTTTTCTCATTCACCTGTCCGGCACTTATAATCTTAGAAGCTTTATATCTTTCATAAATACTGGTATGTGTCTGAGGATCGCTGACAGCTTTAGTAATTTCAGTAACCGTGTTTTCCAGGGCATGTGAACCTCCTGCGTAAAAAAATCCCCTGCCAATACCATCACTGTTAATATACGCTACGGTTTTAGCCTGAAGTTCTGTTGCATGATCTTCAGCCCATTCAGTAGATCCTAACAAGCCTGGTTCTTCACCATCCCAGGCGCAATAGATGATGGTCCTCATTGGTCTGTATCCGTTTTTGCAGATGGCACCAATAGCTTTTGCTTCTTCAAGCATGGCTGTCAATCCACTTAACGGATCTTCTGCCCCAAATACCCATGCATCATGATGGTTTCCGCGAATTACCCATTCATCGGGGTATAAGGATCCTTTAATTATGGCAATGACATCATAAGCAGGGACAATATCCCAGTTTGATTCAATTTTTAAATGGACTTGCGCATTATTTGTTCCAATATGGTACGTTATCGGCAGGGCTCCTCTCCAATTTTCAGGTGGTAAAGGTCCGTCCAAAGCTTTTAGCAAAGGCAGGGCATCGTGCCAGCTTATTGGAATTACAGGTATTTTTAGTATAGTAGCTGCTTCATTCCTGTTTAAACGTTTTGCATTTTCAGTAGAACCCACATTTGGTGTTAAAGGATCCCCGGGGTATATAACCATATCCATTACCGAACCACGCTGAACACCATATTCATTCTTATATGGACCTGCGGGATACACATCTCCCTGATAATAACCATCGTCCTGCGGGTCGGAATATATAATACACCCGATAGCCCCATGTTCCCAGGCTAATTTTGGTTTAATACCCCTCCACGAATGACCATAACGTGCAATTACTATTTTCCCTTTTACATCAATATTCAATCTTTTAAGATACTCGTAGTCATCTTGTAATCCATAATTTACATATACCAATGAACCAGTAACATCACCATCGGCACCCCAGGCATTCCAGGGTGGAAGTTTGCCAGGAACTCCAGAAGTAACATCTTCTTTCATTGCCGGTTCTTCAAGGATTGCTTTATAATGTTTGGGAGAAGTCAGTTCCAGTACTCTGGTTCTGGGAGTAGGGTACAACACATGGTATGTTTCAATTTTTGCATCCCAACCGTAACTTATAAATTTTTTTAAAATCTTTTCCGCAACAACCTTTCCCCCTGGAGAACCAAGATGATGAGGATTTGAAGAGAAATCTTTAATTGTTTGTCCAATATCAGTGCTGCTTAACAGGGTGTCAAACTGACTTTCCAAAAGTATTTGGTCTGCAGACGACTTTTTACTAAATCCGGAGATAAGGGTTTTATCTTGTGCATCTAGCTGTGTGTATGTGAAAAAGAATATACCTATTAAGACAACTATAAAAGTTAAATAATTGTTTTTCATGGGGTTTAATGTATGTTAGTTATAAGCCTTTAACTTTGATTTATCTCACTTATAATAAGCAACATAAATGTATAAAATAAACTATAATTTGATGTAAGTCAAGGATAAAAAGTTTAGGTTAAATTCAAAAGGTAAAATACTGATATTAAAATAAATGTTTTCAACGATTAAATTTTGTTACTCTGTAGTTTCAGGTTTGTCTAGATCTTCAATTATTGACTGAACTTCTTTATCGGTAGCTGTAAGTTTTTCTTTGCAATATTTAAGCAAAACAGATACTCTTTTTACTTTCAGTGTGAGCTCGTCAACATCGAGTTCTTCATTTTCAAGCTTTTCGAGAATATCTTCTATTTCGGTTACAGCTTCCTTATAGGTAGGTGATTTGGTTTCCATACAGCTTTTTCATTAGTCATTAATAATCAACAATATGTTCATTTGACCTGTTATAATCGATTTCTAAGGTCAGGTCGAATTCGCATTTATAATTTATTTAATTGGTGATGCTCATTTGTACATCGTCAAATCTTCTCATTATTTTTTATGTAATTCACAGTACTCGATGCAGTTCCATCCTGCCAGTCAGTTTCAATAATATCACCCGCCTTTACCAGGGATAAATTTTTTATTAGTTTACCATTATGATATGTCATGGTATATCCACGTTTAAGCACCAAAGCCGGATCGAGAAGTTTTGCAGAGGTTTCAAACTGGAAGAGTTTATTAAATTCTTCTTTAATACTATTTTTAGTCAGATACAGCAATTGTTTTTGAGATACTGTCAAATATTCTGATGATTTAACCACAAAGCGTTTAAAGGAACCTGCCATCCGAGTATTTACAGTATTTAAAGTGAGCATGTTACTCTGAAGAGTCGATTTGAAGGCCTGCCTGACCAGTAAACTTAACGATTCCAGACTTTGTTTTTTGGTATTCATATGAATCTTTATCAACGAAGCAACACTTCGTGATATACGGTCATGTTTAATCTTTAAGGAGTTAATATGATCACTTGCAATTGTAAATAAATTTTGTTTTAATTCGTTGATATAGTTATCAAATGAGGTTACACGTTCTATGAGGAATTCGGCTACAGCCGTTGGTGTTTTTAAGCTTGTATGTGCAACAAGGTCTGCAATAGTTTCATCACGTTCGTGACCAATACCTGTAATAACTGGCACCGGAAACTGCGTTATATGGTAACAAAGCCAGTATGAATTGAAACAATTAAGGTCGGTTTGTGATCCTCCCCCCCGGATAATAACAACGCAATCAAATTTTTCATCCGAGTGAAAAATATTTTCAAGTGCCTGGACTATTGATTGTTCAGCTTCGTTACCCTGCATTAATGCCTGAAAAAGCTTTATATTAAATACATAACCATTTTTATTATTTTTAAGCTGATCTGTAAAATCACCAAAACCAGCTGCAGTTCCGGATGAAATAACTGCTATTCGCTGAGGCACCATTGGTATATCAAGTTCTTTATTAAGATGAAAAACACCTTCCTTTTTTAATCTCTCGATTATCTCAGCCTTGATCCGAGCAAGGTCACCAAGGGTATAAACAGGTTCAATATCTTTAATATTAAGGCTATAACCATACAATTCATGGAACTCTATACTTACCTGTACCATAATTTTAATACCAACAGATAACTTTTGTTTGGTTATAGATTCGAAATAAGGCCTTAACATTCTAAAAGTAAAGGACCATATTGTTGCTCTTGCTTTAGCAATAAGTTGTTCATTGTCAGGATTTTTTTCAATTAGTTCAAGATAACAATGTCCACTCTGATTTAAATTTATTTCACTGATTTCACCTACCACCCAGTATGAATCAGGAAAAGCCTTCTTGATACCTGTTTTCAACTGACTATGCAATTCGAACAGCGATATGTATTTTTTATCAGACATTTGTAATCTATTTGCAAGTTATTTTTGCTCCTGGTTCCTGGTTCCTGGCTGTGGTAAAAAATTGGTTTCGTCGGGTTCAGGTATCTTACCTTTTTGTTTTTCAATTTCTTTTAACAATTCAGTTTCTTTTGCATCAAGTTCTGCAGCATTAGTTGGATTTCCATTTTTATATTCAATAGTAACATCTTTTTTACCTTCAGGATCAAAATGTTCCCATGGTCCTTCCCTTTTGTCCATAATATAGGTTCCTTTCCATTCAATTAATTTATTGGGATAGTAAAAATCGAATTCACCATTACGCATACCATTAGAAAAAGAAGTAGAAAATTTGAGACTGTTGTTTTCAAAATACTGTTTCCAGATTCCATTTCTTATACCATTGACCCATTCAGACTCTTCAGATATACTGCCATTTGAGAAATAACAAACAGATTTGCCATTTTTTTTGCCGTTAACATAAGATTCGGTATTAGACAAGGATTTTGTATAATAACTATAATAGTTCCATGTGCTGTCTTTGGCTGAATTAATATAGTTGCCTACGGCTGCCAGCGGACCATCCTGATAATAAATTTTAGTTCTGGTAACACCTGATGGATCGAAAAACATAACAGCTTTTATCGTTCCATCCTCAAAATACCTTTTCATCAATCCGATTGGTTTATCATCCTTAAAGAAAGCAGTGTATTTTATTATTCCGTTATCGTATTTTACTTTCCAGAATCCTTGTTTATGGCCCTGGTTGTCGGATTGGTTAAAAAGGGTGTCCTTTTTGTCAGAATTTTGAGAATAAGAAAATAATGGGAAGATAAGCAGTACTGATAAAATGTACAAACGCATAAAATAAGTATTTAAATTGTTATCCAAAGTTAACAATTCGATTAAATAATATTTTAGCGGAAACCAATAATCTGTATTAATTGTTTTTAAATATATGCAGGTTCAGGTAGAACAACAACTTCTTTTTCAATGAAATTATCAAAGCGGTCATTTACCACTTCTACAATCCACCTGACTAAGGGACGGGGTGATTTTTCAATGTTATTAGATTTAAATCTTTCCATTGTATATTCACCACAAACATAAATGAGTTCTATTTTGGCATGATTTACAGTCAATATAAAATCATTTGTTAATTTATTCTTATAAAAATCTTTTTTTAACTTCCGTAAAGTATTAAATGATAGATCAATACTCACTTCGACACTTTTTTTAATATTTGTAATAACGTTATCCATGGTATTTAATATTGAATTTAATAGTAAGATTGTTGTTCATAAGTAAATGTATGAATAAAAGAACTTTATTGATTGTTAAATTTATAATATCAATCAAATGAAACTATGATATAAGTTATCATGTTTTTTTTGTTGTTCAAAAAATATTTTGTATATTAAATAAAAACCCATGCCAGGAGAAATTCTGGCATGGGTTTAATTAATAAAATTAAGATTTATTATTTCACCTCTTCAAAATCTACATCCTGCACTTCTTCGTCCTTTTTTGAACTGTTACCGGTTGTATTTTGTCCTCCCTGAGGCTGGCCTTCGTTACCTTGTCCATCCTGTGGCTGGGTGTTTTTATACATTTCTTCGGAAGCTTTATGGAAGACTTCGTTTAATTCGGTGGTATACTTTTCTACTCCGGCTAAGTCCTGGGTTTTATGTGCTTCTTTAAGTTTATTAAGAGCTGCTTCGATAGGTGCTTTTTTATCAGCAGGTAACTTATCTCCAAATTCATGTAATTGTTTTTCTGTTTGGAATATTAAACTATCCGCATGATTTAATTTATCTATCTTTTCTTTTGCTATTCTGTCACTTTCGGCATTGGCTGCAGCTTCTTTTTTCATTTTTTCAATTTCTGAGTCGCTGAGACCAGAAGACGCTTCAATTCTAATACTTTGTGATTTTCCCGTTCCTTTATCTTTGGCAGAAACGTGAAGGATTCCATTGGCGTCAATATCAAATGTCACTTCAATCTGTGGTATTCCGCGAGGTGATGGAGGTATACCATCCAGGTGGAACCTTCCTATAGTTTTGTTATCCTTTGCCAAAGATCTTTCACCCTGCAAGATATGTATTTCAACAGAAGGCTGATTATCCGCAGCCGTAGTAAAGGTTTCAGTTTTTTTGGTAGGGATCGTTGTATTTGATTCTATCAATTTAGTCATTACCCCGCCAAGAGTTTCAATGCCAAGTGAAAGAGGAGTGACATCCAATAACAAAACATCCTTTACTTCACCTGTGAGCACACCACCTTGTATTGCGGCGCCAACTGCAACCACTTCATCCGGGTTTACTCCTTTTGAAGGAACCTTGCCAAATGTTTTTTCAACTATTGCCTGTATGGCAGGAATACGTGTTGAACCACCAACCAGAATAACTTCATCAATGTCTGAAGCATTAAGCCCGGCATCTTTGAGTGCCATACGGCACGGTTCAACTGTCTTTTGAATAAGGTTATCTGTAAGTTTTTCAAATTGAGCACGGCTAAGAGTTTTAACAAGGTGTTTTGGTATACCATTTACAGGCATAATATAAGGCAAATTTATTTCAGTGGTGCTTGTACTTGAAAGTTCAATCTTAGCCTTTTCAGCAGCTTCTTTAAGTCTCTGAAGTGCCATAGGATCAAAACGCAGGTCAATACCTTCATCTTTTTTAAACTCATCTGCCAGCCAATCTATAAGAACCTGGTCAAAGTCATCACCACCAAGGTGAGTGTCACCATTTGTAGATTTCACTTCGAAAACCCCTTCACCCAATTCAAGGATGGAAATATCGAATGTACCGCCACCCAGGTCATACACAGCTATCTTCATGTCCTTGTGCTTTTTATCAAGACCATAGGCAAGGGCAGCTGCTGTTGGTTCATTTATTATACGTTTAACATTGAGACCGGCAATTTCACCGGCTTCTTTTGTAGCCTGGCGTTGGGAATCACTAAAATATGCCGGTACAGTTATCACAGCATCAGTTATTTCCTGGCCAAGATAATCTTCTGCTGTTTTTTTCATTTTCTGAAGAATCATAGCAGAAATTTCCTGAGGGGAATATTTTCTGTCATCAATTTGCACTCTTGGGGTATTGTTTTCACCCTGAACCACTATATAAGGTACCCTTCTTATTTCCACATTGGCAACCTTATCGTAGGTTTCGCCCATGAAACGTTTAATGGAATATATTGTATGTTTTGGATTTGTAATTGCCTGACGTTTGGCCGGGTCACCAACCTTTCGTTCACCATTGCCAAGAAAAGCAACTACTGACGGGGTAGTTCTCTTACCTTCATTGTTTGCAATTACAACAGGTTCGTTCCCTTCCATTACAGCAACGCACGAGTTGGTTGTACCTAAATCTATTCCAATAATTTTGCCCATAATATTCTAATTTATCTTATTTGTGTAATTTATTCGAAAATTATAGACATGTATATTCAATGATTGTGCCAGTAATTAAAAACTGACAAATCGCTGAAATAATTTAAAAAGGATCATTCTCTACCAAAAATACATTAAAGTTTGTATGACAACATGTCATTATTTTTTTTTCTCTGCAGTAACGGACAGCTGAATTCCCCCCCTGACATTCTGATTTAAAATAACTTTACACCAAAATGGAGATATAGCCTTAAATACATCGTCAGCAATTGTACTGGCAAGACCTTCAGCAAATACCGCTTCTTCACGGAACGACCATAGATAAAGTTTAAGGCTTTTGCTTTCTATACACAAACTATCCGGAGCAAATTCAATAGAAACCTGGTAAAAATCTGGCTGGTGGGTTACCGGACAAAAATTTGTCAATTCTTCGCTTTCAAATTTTACTAGTGAAATATTTGGAGGACAAGAAAATACATCCAGAACTTTTGATGGTTTGCTTTCTTTTGTACCTAAGAATTTAAATTCCTTGTTACTCATAAAAATGATTTTAATAAATTAAGCAAATACTTTTGCACCTGTTGTACAGGTTTCGTTAATTTCCAGACAATAAACCTTTACATCTGAATTATTAAACATTTCCTCTGCTTTATGAAAGATTATTTCTGCAATATGTTCCGATGTGGGATTATTTTTTGTTGTAAATACTTTGTTACCTGTTTCCCTAAGTAAATTAACCAGTGGATCCTTTTCCCAAAGGACTGTTACATGGTCAAAACAGTCGTTTACCCAGTCCTTTAATGCTTTAGTTTCGTTAAAATCTATTACCATATCCTTATCATCCAGCTTTGAGCCTTCGAGATATAGCTTTACCTTAAAAGAGTGACCATGACAATTTGTACATTTTCCTTTATAATTCCTAAGAAGCCTGTGAGCTGCCTCGAAGGAAAATTCTTTTGAAATCTGGTACTTCATAAAAATTTTTATAATAAGTAATTAGCCGAAAGCCATCAATAATCTGCAATCCGACATTTTTTCTACCGCCCCCTCACGTCTCCCCAAAGTAATACATGCAGCCTGGGGGAATAGTTAAATCCTTCTGATAATATTACGTCAACCAGTTCTCCGCGAAGCTGCGATTCTTTGGTTGTACCTTCAATACCTATATAAACTCTTGTTTTATCTATTGAATATTTTTCAATAAAATTATTTATTTCAGTTACATCCTCACTTGATTTAGCTATGAATTTAAATATTCCCCAATTCTTTTGAGCCCAAAACCGGATGCTTTGATCATTAATCTTTTGTCTGGAATTTGAAAGTTTTGGTGATATAACCCAGTTAAAAAAAGAAACAACCGATTCATCCATCGCTTCACGTTTAAATACTGACCCATCAGGGAGGGTAATATTCAGAGGATGTACCGGAATAATTGTTCCATTTGATTCCACATGGTACTTCCGGCTTGCTTCAGTGAGTAAATCAAGCCGGTAAAGCGATGGTTCCCCGCCAGTGAAAATGACATGATGTGATTTGCTTTCCCGTATTAAATTATTAATATCGGAATATGAAAATTCTTTGAAGTTTCCGGAATATTTATTCCATGAATATTTAGTATCGCACCATGAACAGGTAAGGTTACAAAACTGAAACCGGATAAACAAACTTTTTACCCCGCTAAAATTCCCTTCTCCCTGTAAAGATTCGAAGTATTCGGATATATTATAAGTGTTGCCTGACATGTATAAATTATAATTTATGACCGCACTGCGGTTTATTTCATTTAATGCAAATATAAACCATTTGGCTTAGTAATAATGAAGCAATGATATTACTCAACAGAATGACTCAATAGCTCACCAAAAGTTGAAAGTTCCAAAGAATTAGTTTATCTGGCTAATGCAATAAAGCATTATTTCAAATTTCAAACACTAATTCTCAATCACTATGGTCCTTATAACCCGTTATTTTTCCTGAATTCTTCAAACCCCTTTTTCCTGAGCAGGCAGGAGGGACAATGACCACAGCCGCGGCCCCATTCGTTTAGAACTTCAACACCGTTATAGCAGGTTAAAGTAAGTTCTATCAGTTCTTTTAGTTTCCCTGCCTTTTCTGCCATTGCGAAGGTCTGGGCTTTAGTTTTCCACATAAGCGGAGTATGTATGGTAACCGGGAGATCGAGTCCCAGGGAAAGTTCCACTTCTTTTGATTTGATATAAGTATCGCGGCAGTCGGGGTAACCTGAAAAGTCAGTTTCACAGGTACCTGTAATCAATTCTATTCGTTTTTCATTTTGGTTGAATGCATGACTTGATATTATAGTTAAAAACAACCCATTCCTGTTGGGTACAAAACTGGCAGGCAGGTTATCAGATTGTTTATGATGAGTATTATGATCTGAAGTATTTAAAAGAGAGCTGGTTGAAAGGTTTTTTAAAAAATCCCCTATATTATATAATGTATGACTAATGTTAAAGTGTTGCGATATTTTACGGGCATATTCTATTTCCTTACTGTGACTCTGACCGTAATCTATTGTTATGGCATCAACCTTATTGAATCTATCCAAAGCCCATAACAGACATACAAATGAATCCTGTCCTCCGGAAAGTAAAATATATGCTTTGTGGTTTTTAAGTGCCATTTTATAGTGAATCTGATGTCAGTAACATTGGGTTATTATTAAGTTAATAATAATTACAAAAATAATGGATTAATTTAATTAATCTTTAATTATAAGGTGATCCGACCTGTTCATATGTTAAAGGCCAATATTATTAAAGGGGCGCATAATATTTTATTATTTTTGACAGTTTAAATAAAACATTAAATAATAATTATGCAAAAGTTAATTTCTCTGATAACCTTTATGTTTATTGTTTTTTTGAAACTATCTGCTGATGAACTTACAGAAGGTTATTCTGCATTTATTAACAATGATATTAAAAAGGCCAATGAACATTTTATTGCTGCAACGCATGATCAGGACAACAGGTCAGAAGCCTTCCTGATGCTTTCAGTCATTGCTTCAGTTTATAGTGATGAAACCAAAGCATTTAATTATTTCATGGATTTTTATAAAAATTCAGGTAATGCTGAGCCATATGTTTTGGCATTAATTCACAGTAAGGGTGTTTTGGGATACAATAGATTGAAAACCAAGGAACAGTTAAATTGGCTGATGGAATTAATAAAAACCCCAAGGTTAAATCCAAAATTGAAGGCTCAGGTTTTTGAAGAATTGGGCAAATATTATGAGATGGTTCATGATATTAAGAAATCGAGGGAATATTTTTCAATGATTGGTGCTATAATGGAATGGCAAATAACAGGAGATTTTGAAAATATATCTGCAAGTGGTTTTGATAAAAACTATGATCCAGTATATCATCCCGAACCTGATTATATATTTAAAAACAAATTGAATGCAGATATTAAATGGTTTGATTTAAATAAGCAAATACCAGGCAAATGGATAGATTTTACTTATAACTTCAATTGTGACAATACACTGGTTTTTGCACAAACCTTTTGTAACAGTACTTCCGATCAAACAATATACCTGCGTTTAGGCACTTCAGGATCTGTTAAGTTATGGGTTAACGATCAGTTGATATTTAACGAACCTGAGGAAAGAAATAACGGCATAGATACATATGTCGTTCCGGTGAGGTTATTGCAGGGGAACAACAGGATACTTCTGCAGATAGGATGCAGTAAAATAAGCAGTTGTAATTTTATGGCCAGGGCTACCGATGTAGCAGGTAATCCGGAAAATAATATACTTTTTTCAAGGAATTTTAAGTCATATAATAAATCCAGGCAGGAAATATTACCGGTTGTCACTTCATATGAAGAAATTTATTTGTTAAATCAAATAAATGAACACCCTGATAAACTTGTGAATTATTTAGTATTGGCTAACTCTCTGTTATCAAATGATAAAATTCAGGATGCAATGGAGATAATACTAAAGGCCCTTAAAATTGCTCCAAATTGCAGTTTTATTTTAAATCAGTTATCAGAACTTTACGTCAGGGACAAGAAAAAAACCTCTAACAGTTTAACTCAGGAAAAGATAAAAGCTATTGATCCGGATAACCCTAATGTATTAAATTATAATACCATAGACGCCTTTAATTCAGGTAATATCAAATATGCGCGTTCATACATTGAAAGGATGGAATTACTTTATGGTGAAAATAAAGACTTATATTTTTTTAAAATCAGGCTGGCATCATCTGAAAATAAACCTGATGAATATGGCAAACTTGTTAATTCTGCTTTTTTATTGTATCCTGACGATTATGATTGTGTGTTTTTGAAGTATAAATATGAGAAGGAAAGCAAACAAAACAAAAAAGGTGGTATTGAAGTGCTGAGGAATTACACCAGGAAATTTAATAATCCTGATGCTTTGAAAGTATTGGCGGATGAATATATAGAATCCGGCCAGGTGCAGGAAAGTATTGAAATACTTAAAAAATTAATAGAATATAACCCTGATAACGATGATTATTACAAACAATTAGGCAACCTGTATTTAAAAACAGGAAATACTTTATTAGCCAGGCAATATTTTGAAGGATGTTTGAAAATAGCTCCCTATTATGGTCCTTATCATGGAAATTATGCCAGGGTTCTTTTAAAAGCCGGAGATATTGAAAAAGCCATTAATGAATATAAATTGAATATTGTTTATAAGCCTGATGATTATGAAGCTATTAAAAAATTACGTTCAATTCAGGCTAAAAAGGATATATTCGATTATTTTCCTGTGAAAGATTATTATAAGTTATTCGAGAATGCTCCGTCAGCATCAGATTATCAATCGGACAATATAATTTCCTTAGCTGATGAAAAACAAATAGTTCTTTATGAAAATGGTGGATCTGAATCAAGGCAAATACTTTTATATAAAGCATTAACTACCAAAGGTATTGATAATTTAAAAGAATACAA
The DNA here is from genome assembly GCA_963766305.1 of uncultured Bacteroidota bacterium. Taxonomy (GTDB): domain Bacteria; phylum Bacteroidota; class Bacteroidia; order Bacteroidales; family JAAUTT01; genus JAAUTT01. Next base: position 33,546 of record CAVYAE010000003.1, on the reverse strand, counting down.
GATAAGTTATTCATCTAATGAAGATTTAATAATTGAAAAAGCCGAGGTTCTTAAAAAAAACGGTAACCGGCTGAGGGCTGAAATTAATGGTAACACTATAGTATACACTTCACTGGAGCCAGGTGACGGGGTGCTGCTTATATATAAGCAAACCAGAAAGGTTTCAGATCAAATATCAAAACAGTTTTATGAAAAGTGGTTCTTAAATAGCTGGATCCCAAATTTAAATATTGAATACAATTTATTGGTTGATAAAAAAATAAAATTCAGTTATAAAATAGATAATGCAAATGTTCTTCCTGAGAAAACTGATAAGGATGAATTTATTTTATATTCCTGGAAAACTGCTTCAGATAAACCAATCCGTCCTGAATCGTTTATGCCTGCTATGATAGATGTATGTGGAGTAATAAGTTTATCTACGGTCCCGGATTGGTATTACTTATCAAAATGGTATTTTGACATTTCAAAATCAAAAACCCAAACGGACAGGGAAGTTAAAGAAACGGTAAATGATCTTATAAAAGGAAAGGAAAACTTATCAGAGTTAGAAAAGGCACATCTGATTTATAATTTTATTGAACAGAACATACATTACAGCTATGTTCCATTCAGGCAAAACGGCACTGTTCCTCAAAAAGCCTCAGATGTTATTATTACAAGGATAGGTGACTGCAAAGACCTTACAGTGTTGTTTAATACCATGTGCAAAGTATTGGGGATTAAAACCGAAATTGTATTGGTGATAACCAGAAAAAACGGAAATAACTGGATGACCTTACCCTGCTATAATTTTGACCATGCAATCTCCAAAGCTACACTGGACGGAAAAGAATACTTTATAGAACTTACTTCTGATTATCTGCCTTTTGCTGCATTAGGCAAACAGGATTTACAGGCAGTAGTTCTTGAGGCTGTAAATGACTCTTCTGAAAATGTAACTCCTAAAATATTATCCCCCGATACCAGGCAGGCCAATAATGTCATCAGATACTCAAAGGTCAGTTTTAACGGAGACAGTTTAACAAGCTATGTAAATACCATACGTACCGGAATTATGGCTGCTGAAATAAGGTATGCCTACCGTGACTTAGGCAAGGAAGAACAGGAGAAAAAGTTTAATAAAACAATAACTGATTCATATTCAAACACAAAATTATTAAACTTAAAATTTAACCCTTCATTAAAAGACTGTTCGGATACACTAAGCTATTCTTATGCCAGTGTGTCCCCCAAGGTATTTACAAATATAAACGGGTTGTCGATCGTTAAATTACCGCTTGTGGATAAACTGATTCCTATGGATTTTTTATCATTGGATGAAAGAAAATTCCCGGTTGAAGTTTGGCAATTTTATTCTGCCGACACTGTATCTGAAAAAATAATTGTAGCTTTCCCTGAACATAAAAAATTAGCAGAAGTTCCAAAGAGTGTACATTTTTCTTGTAAACAGGCGGAATATACCTTGAGTTTTAAGATTATTGATAATACTTTAGTGGTAAACAGGACTTTGATTTATAAATATGATGAGGTGCCGGTTTCTGATTATCTTGCTTACAGAAGTTTCATTGAGTCGGTGGTTGATGCTGATTCACAACAGATAGGGTTTAATTAGCGGTATTAGTCGCCTTTCCTTATTAATAATATATTTTAAAATGTTGTTTTGTAAGGGCAGGATTAATAAAAACCAGTCCCATTTGAAACAAATCGACCGATACTGACACATTTTCATGTTTTATTATTTTGTTCCAGGCACTGAGCATATCTTGCGACCACCTAATATCATCAACAATAAAGGTCCCGGGAATATTCAGGTGAGGCAGACAGTTTTCAAAATATTCAATAGTCGCGTTTCCTGTATGGTTGCCATCAATAAAAATCAAGTCAAATCTCTTATTTGACTGTAATATTTTTGGCAAAGATTCATTAAATGTACCCAGAGTGATTTTAATATTACTTAATCCCAGCAGTTCACAATTTTTATGAGCTTCCTGCGCTAATTGCATGGCACCTTCCAATGAAATTACTGATGCTCCGGGATCGGCGGAGGCCATGAATATTGAACCTATACCAAGTCCGGTGCCAAATTCAAGAATTGTTACGGGTTTTAGGTATTCAACGGTATTGTATAGTAGTTTACCGTATTTTACAGATGTAGATGAATATTTAGCTATGTGTTTAACTGGACGCAGAGATTTTCTTAACCTCCTTGACCCTGCTCCAAAATCATTAATTTTCAATAATTTATTGTTTACCAACAATTGTTTTCTAAATTGAATTATATCAGAAATTTTTTGATTATCATGTTTATTATTTAAAACATTTACAGTAAAGCTATACAGAAATGGAGAGTGAATGCCATGGCCTTTACTGTGGGGGCGGGTAATAAAGTAAAATATAAATACAACTATTCTCTTTAGTTTAAATTTAATCATTGTGTCCTCAATCAATGTACTAAAATATAAATTTCCTTTGTTAAATTTGAGATTTACTTTAAAGGATGGTTCAAAATATTCAGCAGGATATTAAGTTTTTGAATGGTGTTGGACCTAAAAGGGCAGATTTGTTCAACAAAGAACTTCAGATTTACACTTTTGAAGATTTATTAAGATATTATCCCTATAAATATATTGACCGGTCCCGTTTTTACAGTATCAGTGAAATAGATCTAACATCTTCCTATATACAATTACGCGGAAAAATAAGATCGTTTTTAAAGGAAGGTAAAAAACCAAAAGAAAGATTAATTGCAAAATTCAGTGATGATACAGGTACTGTGGATTTGATATTCTTTTCAGGAATAAATTATATTTTATCAAATTTAAAAACTGATGTAGAATATATTTTACTGGGTAAACCTACATTATTTAACGGGATTTTAAATATAGTACATCCTGAGTTGGAAGAAGCCGTTAAAGCAAATAACAGCATATCATATAATCTTCAGCCTGTATATAACACTTCTGAAAAGCTCAAAAAAAATTTTATAACTTCCAAAATAATTCATAAAATAATCACTAACCTCTGGCAACTTTTATCTGTAAAAATTCCAGAAACCCTTCCCGAATACCTGCTTGAGAAAGTACACCTTGTTTCTCTGCATGAAGCTTTGTTTAATATTCATTTCCCTCAGAGCCAGGACTTATTAAAAAAAGCTGAATTAAGATTAAAGTTTGAGGAGCTGTTTCTGATACAATTGGATTTATTGTATCAAAAACAGCTAAGAATAAATAAGTTAAAAGGGCTTTTATTTAGAACATCCGGTGAATACCTTAATAATTTTTATAAAAATAATCTTCCTTTTCCGTTAACCGGAGCTCAAAAACGTGTTTTAAAAGAAATAAGGAGCGATTTAGGCTCCGGTAAACAGATGAACAGGTTGTTACAGGGTGATGTAGGCAGCGGTAAGACCCTGGTTGCATTTATGACCATGCTCATGGCTGCTGCAAACGGTTTTCAGAGTTGTCTGGTAGTGCCTACTGAAATTTTGGCACAACAGCATTACAATAATATTTACAAATATTTAAATAATTTAGGTCTTCAGGTAAGGCTGTTAACCGGGTCTACCCTCAAATCGGCCCGAAAGGAGATTCATTCCGGGTTACTGGATGGTTCCATACATATTCTGGTCGGAACACATGCTTTGTTTGAAGATCTGGTAAGGTTTGATAACCTGGGTCTGGTAATTATAGATGAGCAGCACCGGTTTGGAGTGGCACAGAGGGCCAAACTATGGCAAAAAAATGAACAGATTCCTCATGTCCTTGTAATGACTGCAACTCCTATTCCACGTACCCTGGCCATGACCCTTTATGGGGATCTGGATATATCTGTTATTGATGAACTGCCACCCGGACGTAAGCAAATAAAAACAATTCATTATTTCGATTCACAGAGACTAAATATGTTCGGATTTTTAAAGAAGCAAATTGAAGCCGGACGACAGGTGTACATAGTTTATCCACTCATTAAGGAATCTGAAAATCTTGATCTGAAGTTTCTTGAAGATGGGTATGAAGCAATCTCACGGGCTTTTTCCCCACCTGATTATTGTGTTACAGCCGTACATGGTAAATTAAAAAACGAAGATAAGAAATTTGCCATGCAACTATTTATAAGCGGTAAAGCCCAGATTATGGTTGCTACAACAGTTATAGAAGTAGGTGTGGATGTACCCAACGCCTCTGTAATGGTAATAGAAAGTGCCGAGAGGTTTGGCTTATCGCAGTTGCACCAGTTACGAGGACGAGTGGGACGTGGGGCAGAACAATCATATTGTATTTTAATGACCTCCTATAAGTTGACCAGTGAGGCACGTAAACGTATTGATGCCATGGTAAGTACCAATGACGGGTTTGAACTGGCTGAACTGGACATGAAACTGAGAGGCCCCGGTGACCTGGAAGGAACTATGCAGAGCGGCATGCCTTTCGACCTTAAAATATCCGACCTCTCCAGGGATTCACAGATACTGCAGTTTGCCAGAGATAAGGCTGTAGAAGTATTAAATTCCGACCCTTACTTACAAAGCGCAGAAAATCATGTACTCAGACATTATTTACAAAGAAATAAAAACCGTCCTGTAGACTGGGGTGTCATTAGTTAAGGCCTTTCAACAAGATTGATATACGATTGACTTTCAAAAACATTTTTATAAGCCGGGCGAATAATCCTTTTTGCATCGAATATTAACTCCTCCAATCTGTGAGAACACCATCCTGCAATTCGTGACATTGCAAATAAAGGAGTATACAGGGATTCTTTTATCCCTATGCAATTGTAAACAAAACCTGAGAAAAAATCAACATTTGCACAAACTCTTTTAGCCGTTTTGTCACCTTTGAATTCATAAAAAATCTGAGGTGCCAGTTTTTCTATTTGAAGATATAATTCATATTCTTCAAGCCTGTTTTTCTCAACTGCCAGATCATGGGCCATATCTTTCAACAATATAGCTCTTGGATCCGAAATTGTATAAACTGCATGTCCTATTCCATATATTTTACCAGAACCATCATGCGCTTTTTTATTAAGAATCTTATAAAGGTAATCTTTTACTTCACTTTCACTACTCCAGTTCTTTACGTTTTGTTTTATATTCTCCATCATTTCAAGTACTTCATGATTGGCTCCTCCATGTAAAGGTCCCTTCAAAGAAGCAATTGCTGAGGCTACAGCAGAATATGTATCTGTACCAGTCGAACTGGTAACACGTATTGTAAATGCTGAATTATTTCCACCACCATGGTCTGCATGAAGAATTAAAGCCAAATCCAATATGTCTGCTTCCAGTTTAGAATATTTTTCCTCACCTTTTAACATTAAAAGGAAATTTTCGGCTGTACTGAGTGCAGGGTTTGGATGTCGTATAGATAGTGTTTTACGCTGATATTTATGACGCATTGCATGATATGAATATGCTATAATAGTAGGAAGTTTAGCTATTAAATTGAGTGACTGATCTACAATATTTTCTATAGCTCCATCCTCAGCCTTTGGATCAAGTGTATATAAACCCAAAACTGTTCTGGCAAGCATATTCATCACGTTATTTCCTTTAATTGTAAGAATCATATCATTTGTAAAACTGTCCGGCAGTTCACGCAATGATCCAATATATGCCATGAATTCATCTAATCCGTTTTTATTAGGCAGTTTACCTGCAAGTAAAAGATAGACAACTTCGTCAAACCCATGCCGGCCTTGCGACTTTGCTCCATTTACAATATCTTCCACGTTGATTCCCCTGTATATTAATTTTCCATCTATTGGAACCACTATTCCATTTTCTTTGGAATAACCAACGACGTCACCAACATTGGTAAGTCCTACCAATACTCCCGAATGATCTGCATTTCGCAAGCCTCTCTTGACTCCAAATTTTTCAAACAATTCTGAAGGTATAGATGAGGCTTTGATAACATCCTTGGTAAGCTTGCTTACTACGGGGCTATATTTATCATGAATCATATAGAAATATATTTTTTATTTTTGCTAAAAATACTAACAATTATCCAATAATTAACAAAAATATTTAAACCGGCGTTATAAAATTGGGGTTACTTAACAAAAATTGGAATTTATATATTAATAATTAAAATTTACAGGGGGGGTTATTTATTATTCTTTTTCTTTTTCCCATTTTTTACCAGGCCCGGACACAAGTAATATATTTCCCCAGGCTGTGAAATCGCCGGTACGTATAATTACCTTTACGTTTCTGCTTCGTTTTTTGAATTCAATGTGCGGTATTATTTCAACTTCTACATCTTTACCAAATAAAGAACTAACTTCTTTAAAATAAGTTGGATTGTGTTCAAATGTTTCGTTGGTCAGTATCACTTTTTCAACTGAAAAATATTCCTTTATCACTTCAAGAGTTTCATAAATAGTAGGTACATAATCTGTTAAAGAAATATCAATAGTTTCAATTTCCTTTGGTATAGGAAAACCTGCGTCACAAATTATAATTTCATCCATGTGACCAGAATTGGCCAAGGCATGCACAATTTTTGTATTTAGTAGTTTTATTTCAAGCATAATACTTTTTAGTTTTTCATTTTATTTATACCAATACAATAATTTTGAAAGTGGCAAGGGAGACTACAGAAATAATCACTGTAGTCTCCGACCAACCAAATACAACTAACTAAACCCAAAATTTAAAAACACAAAACTTAAAAAATATCATATCCTTCCTGTAATTTAAAATGACTTGTAAATTATCTAATTTCAATAAATTCAGGTTCATAAGGAGGAATTATAAAATTACCGTTATATTCTTTATCAAATAATATACTCCTCGAGCTAACTTTTAAAGGAATTTCTTTTGGCACACCACTTACATTAAGATACAGGAAATGGGTTTTATCTATTTGCCTTGCCATAACCCCTGTGGGAACAACGGGGCCCTTTCTTATTGACAGCTCGTTTATCAGTTCATCAACCAATGGATTAAGTACATCTTTATTTGCCGGGAGGCCGACATAAATGGCCCTGCCTTTTCCAAATTTATTGGAAGTCATAATTGGATAATCTTTGTCTAAACTGGTTAAGTTTCCAATGATTTCTGCACCTTTAGAATCAATAATATCAAACCTTGACGATTCTGTTTCTATTGCTTTTCCTTTATAATTAAACTCAAGTTTTTTGCCTTTAAAGGATTTCCTTGAAATCTCGTTAATAGCTTCAGTTTCTTCATAACTTCCTACACGGATGCCAAATACATCGCTTAAACGGCCTGGATGTAACGATTCAAATACCTTTCCCGTTTCGTCAACAATTGCAGAATTACTCGTCATTATTACTATTCCTCCGTTTTTTACAAAGTCTCTTATTTTACCGGCTGTTAATTCATCCATTACAGCAACACCCGGTATAAATAATAACTTAAAATTCAATGAACTTCTGCTTATTTCCACAATCCGTGTATCAAGGTTACGTATATAAAACAAATCAAAGCAGGTTTGCAGCTGGTTATCGTGTTGTTCGGGGAAATAACTGCTTGCAATCTGGCTGGGAAATGAAAAAGCCAAACCAATGTCAGCCAGAGGTTTATAAGGAAAATATTTTTCAATTTTTTTGAATTCTGAAGCAATTTTCTTATATTCAAAGTATTTACGGTTTGGAATCCCATCCCAATCCATCATACCTTCCAAATACTGTTCTTCTCCACTGTGCATACTTTGCCAGGTCCATCCGCAAACCATCTGGTTACCATACATTAAGGTTGCATAGGCCGATTTCCTTATTGAATTTGGGACAGCTGTCATGGTTGTAAACTCGCTGCACCAAAAAGGGTTTATGCTTTCGAATTGAATGCGTGAAATTCCAAATAAGGCATTCATAATGCCCCAATTGGTTGTTAACGACGGTCCAGGATAGAAGCCGCAACCTTCGCGTGTCATTTTTCCCGAATAAGCAATTTGAGAATAGTCAAAATACTTCATCTGGCTGTAATACCATGCATTGGTATTAGTTAATATATTGGGGGCGTTGGCATTTACCTTCTCTATAACTTTAAAAAGGATCCGATTAATTTCATCAGAAACAAAACGTCTGAAATCGAGCATCCTTTCCGGCACATCTGTATTGTGGGCTGATAAAGGGAAGCTTATTTCGTCAAATTGGTTAATTCGTCTTGACCAGCGCTGGGTTGCCCAGGCCTTATTTAAATTATCGACAGTAGTATATTTTATCTTTAACCAGTTTATAAACCTTTCTTTTGCTGTTCCAGAATAGGATATCAGGCCATCGCCGGATTCATTATCAATACCAAAAGCCAGTAAGGCAGGATGTTTCCCATAACGTTTTGTAAGGGTATCTGCATACAGCAAGGCATACTTTTGGTAAATAGTATCACCTATATCTTCCATGTAGCGATGGTTAGGATATAGTTTATTTCCGTTTGCATCCGTTATATCAATGGATGGATATTTATGATGTAACCAGATTGGAGCAGGCCTTATTGCAATATCCAAAATAACTTTTATCCCGGCATGATTCATCATATCCATTACCGTATCGAACCAACCAAAATCGAACTCCCCTTCTGAAGGTTCATAGCTGTCCCACGCCAGATGACCCATTCGTACAACATTAAAACCGGCTGCCCTCATCAGTTCAATATCCTTATTTATTTTCCCTGTGTTTTTATTATCATGTGGATGGTAATTTGCTCCAATGTATAGTGATTGTGAATTTCCGCATATAAATGAAAAGAAGAAAATCCCTGTTATTATTAATGAACAACTTAATTTTTGATTCAATTTATATGACATTTTGCAAATTAATAAAAATACCGGCCAGGAATATGTACAAATATTTATTATAGTTTAATCAGGTTTAAAAAGAAAACATCATTTTCCCTGATATCCAATTCTTTTGTAAAAGGGGTTTCTTTATTTATTTTGATAATCTCAAAGGATACCGGTGAACCGTCAGTCTGTTTCTTTATTTGCTCTACCTGAATCCTGTTTAACTGTGAAGGCTTACCCATTTTAAGATATACGGAATAGGCGTCGTTGCACCGATAACCTACCTTATAAACCTCCAGCGAATATATACCTTCAGGAACATCAGAAATATTGATTTTTATCTTTCCTTTCGATTTAGAAGGTAAATCGCGTATATAATAAATCTGATTGTTTACAGAGTCGCCGGGATGAGTGTTTGTAAAATCCCAAACCAAAGCCTGGATATCACCCTTTGAATCTTTACAAATCCATGAAGCCGAATCAGAATTTACAAGTTCGGTATTTCCCAGCATGTTCATGTATTTAAAGGAATAGAATACGGGTTTATTTATCCCCTGGATGTTTAACATTCCAAATCCACCGTGAAAAGGGGTAAAACGAGGTGAAGCTTCCTCAAAAATATCAGTAAAAACCCAGTATGACATTGAATTTGCAGCTTTACCTACTTGCTTTAGCTTTTGCAATACATAGGCTGCTTCGTGGTAACTGTCATGGATTGGGTCAAAAGGTGTATATGAGGCACTCCATTCAGTATAGTGCAACTCCAGATCCGGCCTTGAGGATCGGGCAATTTTCTGACGCGAACGAATTACATCGCCACTTACACTCATTGGGTTTTTATCGAGGACCGTACCTGCATTGCCAAACTCATCCAGATAACCTTGTTTTGTACCATAAGAGTGTGTACTGATAAAATCGACAGGAAGGTTATTATTAGTGCAGTAATCAATCATTTCGCTTTCCCATGAAGCTCCCGCAGTAGCCGGTCCTCCCACACGGTAAGATGAATTAATGCTCTTTATGGCATTAACACTATATTTATATAATTTAAAATATTCTTCCTGGCTCCCTGTCCAAAAACCATCAAGATTGGGTTCGTTCCAAACTTCAAAATACCATGTTTTGACTTCATCAACACCGTAACGTTCTGTAAAATGCCTGGTCAGATTCATAATCAAATCTCCCCATTTCTGGTAATCTTTTGGAGGTGTTACATTGCCATTCCACCAGAATATTGTTTTTTGTCCGCTTGCAAGTGCAGAAGGCATAAAACTCAATTCAACAAATGGTTTCATGCCTATACTTTGCAAAAAATCAAATAACACATCTATATACATAAAGTTGTATTCCGGCCTCCCGTTTTTATCCTCTTTGTATACACCCATATCGTCGGACAAAAGACCATGCATTCGGATATATTTGAAGCCACATTGATTTTTCACATAAGTAAGTTGTTGCTGCCAGTCAGCCCGAAGGCCTTCATTAGCTCTTCCGGCACCCACGCATTCCCTGAACATTTTATTCAGGGGACCTTTTGCCAAATTAAAATTAATGTTAATGTCCCTTTCAGGTATATTTATTTTTTTGTTTTTTATGGTTTGCTCAAAAACAGGAGAGGATAACAGGATAAAAATATTAAACAATAAAAAATAAGTTAATTTCATTTTGGATCTGATTAAAACTTATTCAAATTTAAATCCAATCATTTTAATATATCTTTAAAATAATCTCTAATATCTTAAGGTTTCTATCATATTTAGTATAAATTATTAAGTATTGATGAGATAATATTTATAATAATAGTATCATTAATTCTTACTATTTTTACATTGTAAAGGATCTCAAGGGGTTTATACATTAACTAGCTAAAAATTAAATGAAATTACCAGTAATCCTTAAATGGGTAATTATACATTTAGTAATTCTTCTTTATACCTTAAATGGTTTTTCTTCGGAACAGGAAAGATACCTGCATTTTACAGAAACTGAAGGTCTGCCACGGAATATAACTATCTGTCTTGAACAGGACCATTATGGGTATTTGTGGATTGGAACTACAAATGGCATTGCAAGATATGATGGAAAGGATTTTTATTCTTATAAGGAATTATCAGGTGTTGGCGTAGTTTGTCTACATTATGACTCGCGGAATATCCTTTGGGCCGGAACGGATAAAGGATTGTATCAATATAACCGGATGACCAACTATTTTGAATTAAAATCACTGGTTATGTTAACAAAATCCAGGAAGATAATGGCAATATTTATTTCATATCGAGTCAGAGTATAAATAAAATTGAGGGTAATAAAATTGTTATTATTTACTATGATAAAAGTCTTATAGATTTTTGTTTTTCAAAAGAAGGAATCTGGCTGGATAAAATCACTAACAGAGTATGGCTTCTAAGCCGTGATAGTGGTTTTAAGAAAATTGTTTCCGGATATCTTAAAAATAAATATGTAGTCCAAATCAGTAAAATTGATGACAAGCTCTTTGCAGCCTGCTATAATGGTCAGTTATACGCAATTTTGAGCAATGGTAAAGTATTACAAATAGAGATAAATAATCATTATTTAATAAAAAAAATAGTAAAAATTGGCGAGGAATTCTGGATAGCGACAGATGGAAATGGGATAATTATACTGGATAAAAATCTCAAATTGTCGAGAATTTTAAGCAGAAGCACAAACAGCAATGTAAATATCAACAGTAACAGTATCTACGATATTTTACCAGGAGTCAGTCATGAAATATGGCTTGCATCCTATGGTGCCGGGCTTACATGTATATTACCCGATAATTTGTTATTTCAAAATATACTTCCCGAAAAGGGAAATGAAAATTCCTTGGTTGCCAATGAAGGGATTTCAGTGTTTATTAAAAGCCCAATCATTTATTTTGGTACAAATTATGGGATGTCAGTGTGGAATGAGAATACACAGCAGTTTAAAAATCTTTCGAGTGAAAAATTAAGAAATGACCTCAAAGGGACCAAAGTTACAGGAATTAATGTAGATAAAAACAATAATATATGGGTGGGTACCTATGACGGGCTTTTGGGGAAATACACTTATGATTATAAACTTATAAAAGCTTACCATCCATGCAGTAATGACATAATGATATGCAACGGATTGTTCAGTTACTGCAAATAAGTAATAGTAATTTATTAATATTGACTCAATATCAAAATCATATTTTATTAAACTTCGACATTGACAAAGGAACAACCGGTATATTCGAACTAAATAATAAATAAAATAGATATGTCCGATTGTTTTATAAATTCCATCAGGCAAAACCAACAAGGTGAACCTATTGGCCGTGATTTACAATAAAGGTTTATTTTATGTAAACTCGAAAGATAATATACTGGAAAATAAATTATCGGAAATGAATCATCGAATTGGCAGTAATATTTTCGATTTCTATAATGATAAAAAGGTTATTACTGGTTTGCCTCTTCCGGAGATGGATTTATACGTATTTCAGGCGATGGTAAAAACTATAAAAAGTATACTGTTAAGGAAGGACTTCCTTCAAACACGCTTATAAGGATAGAGTCGGCTGATGATCGCTTTCTCTGGATAGGCACTATTTCAGGTATTTGCAGGTTTAATACCGAATCAGGCGAAGTATTAAATTACGATTTTAGCGATGGTCTGCCTGCAAATGAATTTATGGAAAGGAATTCTTCAAAAACAAAGACGGAAGAATTATTTTTGGATCTATGGCTGGTTTTACAATCATTGATCCGTCAAAAGTCAATCCAAATGCATTTATGACTAAAATTATATTCTCTGATATAACTTTTCAAAACCAAAGTATAAGAACACCTAAAGGAAAGCAATATTTAAAACAACCCCTGGAGGATACTAAGGAAATATGGTTACCATTATAATAAAAATTCATTTTCAATTCATTTTTTTGCTAAAAACAAGAGTTATATTAAATATCATAATTATGCATACAGGTTAAAAGGATTGGAAAAGGAATGGACCTATCTTACGGAAGCCAATCATGTCAATTATACCAATTTATTTCCGGGGACTTACATTTTCGAGATAAAAACAGCGGATCAAACTAAGGAAGGGATACCAACCCGGCTGACTGTGCATATAAGTTCGCCCTGGTATTTAACCTGGTTTGCCTATTTATCTTATGCAATTTTATTTTTTACGATATTATATCTGTCTGTATATGCATATTTAAAAAGAATAGAGTTAAAAAGAGAGAAAGAAGTATCGGAATTTAAAATTCAGAAAGAGCATGAACTTAGTGAAAAAAAACTGGAATTTTTCACTAATGTATCACACGACCTAAAAACTCCGTTAACACTTATTGATGCTCCGGTTAATGATTTATTACAGTCAGAAAATCTTCTTCCTGAGCAGGTTAATAAATTGATAATAATTAACAGGAATGCAAAACGCCTCTATAAATTAATTAACGATTTACTTGATTTTAGAAAAATAGCACAAAAGCAATATGTACTGGAAGTCAAGGAAACTCAAATTTCTGATATTATAAAGGATGTATGCGAAGCCTTCAGGGAAGAATGTAAAAACAAACTAATTGAATTAGAATGTAATTGTGACAACAATCTAATTGGTTTTGTCGATGCTAAAAAAGTTGAAAAAATACTTTGGAACCTTTTGTCAAACGCTCTAAAATTTACTAAAAAAGGGGGATGCATTACCTTTATTGCAGACGAACCTGTAATGGATGACAAAAAGTACTTAAAACTGGTGGTAAGTGATAATGGAATAGGGATTTCTGAAAATGATAAAAACAAAATATTCGATCGTTTTTATAAAGCACATAATTCTCAATTTGTGAATCAGGAAGGTACCGGAATAGGACTTTCCATAGTAAAGGAACTGGTGGAAATGCACTATGGTAATATTCAGGTTGAAAGTGCTTTAGGTACAGGCACAACTTTTACAGTTGTTATTCCTTCCGGTAAGGAAAGTTATTCCGACAATGAATTACTTGTTTCTGAAAACTTTAATTATCCGGTGCCTGATAATGATAATATTAAAAATTTGCTTATAAGGCCGCTTTACGATGGAAAAAAACAGTACAACCTGCTTGGGATTTTAATTGTAGAGAGCAACTCCGAGCTTCGGGAATATTTAGCCGGGCATTTTGAAAAAAGATTTAAAGTTTTTACTGCTGAAGATGGTTCCTCAGGTTTAAAACTTGCAAAAGAATTTTGTCCTGACCTCATTATAACCGATGTGATGATGCCTCAGATGAATGGGTATGAATTTTGCCAACAACTCAGGCATAATTTTGATACTTCTCATATTCCCATAGTTATGTTAACAACAAACAATAACATTGAACAACAGATAGAAGGAATAACGACCGGGGCTGATGTTTATGTGACCATACCTTTCGACATAAATTTACTTGATGCACAGATATATTCATTGTTAGAAATCAGGAAAATGCTCAGGAATAAATTTCAAGGGATAGAAACGCCGGAAAACCTTGAAAAAACCTTGCCGCAGAAAGATATTGACTTTATTCTCGAACTAAGACTTTTTATTGAAGAGAATATTATGAATGCTGATTTGGGAGTTGAATTACTTTCAGACCATTATGCAATAAGTATTGCGCAATTGCACAGGAAAATAAAGTTGCTCACCGGCTTAACCCCCAATAATCTGATTAAGTCCATCCGCTTGAAAAGGGCATATAAACTTATTAGCAATGGAAGTTCCAGGGTTTCAGAAGCTGCTTATCAAACTGGCTTTAGCGATCCAAATTACTTTACCATTTGTTTTAAAAAGGAATTTGGAGAAAACCCATCACAAATAGTTTCTTCCCTGAAAGATTTTAACAGTACCCCGATTTTTGAATCCAGGACATTTACTCAGCCTCAGGAAATTATATTAAAAACAAATAATTACAGTGATCTTAAAAATGATCATGTACCCCTGATGCTGATTGCTGAAGACAATAATGATATGCTATCCTATATCTCAGAGGAATTCAAATCAAATTACAGGATTATTAAGGTTTCTGATGGCAATACAGCATATAAAATGAGTATTAACGAAATCCCTGATATAATAATAAGTGATATTATGATGCCTGGAATGGATGGAGTTGAGCTGTGCCGGCGGCTGAAAACCGATGACAGGACAAGCCATATACCAATTATATTGCTTACTGCCAGTAGTTCAGAGGAAAGCACTCTGGAAGGCTTGCAAAATGGAGCTGATGATTATATTCCAAAACCATTTAATACTTCAATACTGAAGGCACGTGTATTCAACATTTACCAATCCAGGCTATTGTTACGCAGGAAATTTATTAAAGATCCTGAGGCTTCAGTTAATGAAATTTCACCTTCAATCCACGATGAACGGTTTTTGAAAAATGCTTATGAAATAGTTGAAAAATACCTTGTTGATCCAAATTTCAACATTCAGATGTTTTCATCTGAAATTGGAATGAGCCGGGCACAACTTTATCGTAAAATTAATGCGGTATCCGGTCAGTCTGTCAACGAGTTCATAAGAATAGTAAGACTTAAAAAAGCTGCCGATTTATTGGCTAATTCTCAATCAACAATCTCAGAAATTGTTGAAAAAGTTGGGTTTAATTCATTTGCTTATTTTACAAAAAGTTTTAAAGATTATTTTGGAGTCACTCCTTCTAAATATAAACGATAACTACCTCCAAGCTTAACAAAAAATTTTAGTAAGATAAAATTTTAAATCATATATTTGTTTTATATAATTAAATATAATATCAGGAAAGTTTTCATATAATGCTGCCTCGGCAAAGCTTGCATTTTGAGTTTGAGGATAAGCGGATTTATATTTAACCCGGGTTATACGAAAAATTAAGAATAGACGATTTCTGATCAATTTAGAATACTTTCTGAGATAATAAATAAAATAATGAGATTATAGTTATAACAATGATTATTCCTACTTATATATATTTGTTTGGTTCAAACTTAAGTCGTTTAAACCCTTATTGATAATAATGGTTAACTTAATTTTGGATCATTTTTAAGCATAAATTTAACAAACCAAAAACTAAATTTTTATAGTTTAATTAAAATCAATAGCCTATGGAATAAAAATTTGCTTCATTAATTCACAGAAATTGAAATAAAAATTAAAAAAGTTTTATTTTAATAAATTTACTAATTAACTAACTTAATAACTATTAACTATGATTAAAGAAATTTCAAAGGTGGGGTCATTATTCCACTTATTTTCTACATTGACGATTTTTGTGTTATTGTTGGTTCTTCCTGTTTTATCCGCATCAGGGCAGTCCAAGACACAACCTTCAAAAGTTACCGGTAGTGTTACAGATAACACTACTGGTGAGCCGGTGATCGGTGCAAGTATAACGGTTAAAGGCACTACACTTGGCACTGTTTCAGATGCCAATGGAAAATTTTCAATTGACGTTCCTGATGTAAATGGAACTATTGTCGTTACTTTTGTAGGTTATACTTCAGAAAATATTGAACTTGCCGGACAGGTTTCAATTGAAGTAAAACTTAAACCTGAAATTACTAACCTTAACGAAGTTGTTGTTATTGGTTATACAACTGCCCAGAAGAAAAATTTGGCAGCATCATTTTCCCAATTAAACAGCAATGAAATTGTCGGATTATCAACTACTGATATGAACCAGGCATTGCAGGGAAAAGTTGCCGGGGTCCAGGTAATAAATAACAGTGGTGACCCAAATTCCGGTGCGCAGATAATAGTCAGGGGTATGGGGTCTTTCACAGATGTAAATCCTCTCTATGTTATTGATGGTATAGCTGGTGGTGATATTAATGCAATACCGACATCCGATATTCAAAGTATATCTATTCTTAAAGATGCTTCATCCACTGCAATTTATGGTACGGCAGGTGCTAACGGAGTTGTTATTATTACGACCAAAAGCGGTCAAGCCGGGAAATTAAAGGTAAGTTATGATGGCAGTATAGGGAATTCAGTAATTAATAAACGTTTAAACATGCTTAATGCTTCGCAATACATAGCTTTTGCATCAGATTATCAAACAAATACAAATTCTACTTTAACACCTTTTTTACAGAGTCCTTATTGCCAGGTTGACCGGACCAATTGGCAATCAGCAGTTATGCGTCAAGGTACCGTTACCCAGCACAGTCTGAGTTTTAGTGGAGGTACCGACAATATGACTTTTTTATTTACAGGAGGTTATACAAATCAACAGTCTACAATCATATCTCTTGATTTTCAACGATTTACCATGGAAGGAAAAATGTCTGAAAAATTGTTCAATAACAGGCTCAGACTTAACGAAGATATCCGGGTAAAAAGTGAATACAACAATGGCAGCACAACAGGCCTTTTGAACGCATTGGAAATGCCTCCATATCTTCCTGTATATGATCCAACCAACATAGGAGGTTATGCCACCACTATTAAAACCAGAGACCTTAGCGACGCTGATAACCCAGTTGCAGCAGTTAATCTTTATCCACAATCCAGCAGAACTTTAGGTGTAGAAACAGAATTAAGCGGTGAACTAGAAATTGTAAAGGGTCTTACATTAAAATCACAGGCCAGAATTACGGCTGGAAATTATCACTGGTCAGAATTTGAATATCCAAATGTTGGTGGTAACTTTACATTATCAACACCAACCATGAATGAACAGTATACATACAATTATTCGTTTATCCTGGAAAATTTCCTCAACTACGAAAAATCTTTTGGGATTCATGCTATAAGTCTTACTGCAGGTAATTCATACCAACCGGCAGGTTTGATCAGTAATTTGACACTTTCCGGATCAGGTTTCCCAAGCACTGCTATTACTACCAATATTTCACTTGCTAATAGCAACTCAATCACAGGAGAACAGGTAAATAGCCAGAAATCCAGATTATCATATTACGGAAGACTGGGGTATACATTATTGGACAAATATGTTATCAATGCTACTTTACGCGAGGATGCTTCAAGCGTATTTGGAACAAATAACCAATGGGGTACTTTTTATGGTTTAGGGCTGGCATGGAATATTACCAAGGAAAGTTTCATGAGCGCAATTCCTGAGATTACAAATTTAAAACTGCGGGCTAGTTATGGAGTAACCGGGAATGATAATATCCCGCCTTTCTTAACTTATGCCACTGTTTGGACAGGAAGCAGCAACAATATAGTATATTCTTTTGGTGAAAATGGTACATATCAAAATGGTGCCACAATTAATTCTCTGCCTAATCCTAACCTCAAATGGGAACAGACGGACCAGTGGGATGCCGGTTTGGACGTGGGGTTAATTAAAAACAGGTTAAATTTTGTATTTGATTATTACAACCGTGATAATTTAAATTTGCTTATTAATACTTTGTTACCTCTTTCTACAGGTATAGGAAATCCAACAAATTCGGTCAGTCCCGGTTCCCAGGGAACACAGTGGATTAATGCAGCCAGTATGAGAAATACAGGGTTTGAAACTTCAATTTCCTATACAAGTAAAGAAAATCAATTTACATGGAATGCAGCGTTTAATCTGACCTACAGTGTAAATAATGTTACCGGGTTAGGAACTGTCAACAATACTCCTATTGAAGTTGCTGATGTTGAAGGTGGTATGGGTACTCCTACAATTACAACAATCGGACATCCGATTGCATCATTTTATGGTTATGTATTTGACCACATTGCTATAGATCAGAATGACATCAATAACCTGAATGCACAGGCTTCTAAGGCTACAGGTGGTGCAGTTACTGTGTACCAGGTTGGTTTACAACCAGGAGACAGGGTATGGAAGGATGTTACACATCAGGGATATATAAATACAAATTCCCGTACCGAAATTGGTAACCCAAGTCCAAAATTTCATTATGGATTAACATTGGGAGCTAATTTTAAAAACTTTGACTTTACCGCGCAATTCCAGGGTGTTGCAAAAGTGGATGTTTTGTACGACCGTTTCTGGACGGAAGGTATGCCAAGAATTTTTAATCAAACCACAAATGTGCTCAACCGCTGGGAAAAACCAGGCGACGTTAAACCTTATCCGGCAGCCGGCCAGGATCCTGCTTTAAACAATCTTATGTCGACCTTTTATGTTTGCAACGGTGCTTACCTAAGATGTAAAAATATTTCAATAGGTTACACTATTCCTAAAAGCCTGATTAAAAATCCTAACACTTCAGTCAGGATATATGCATCAGTGCAAAACCTGTTTACTATAACCAATTACCCTGGTTATGATCCTGAAGTATCTTCAAGTGCTCCAACCAATGCTAGCAATTATATTTTCTACCATGGAGTTGACCAGTTTCAGCATCCTAACCCAACTATTTACAAAGGTGGATTACAACTTAACTTTTAAAAACAAATACTATGAAACATAAAATTATTTATTCAATATTCGGGGTAATAATCTTTTTTGTGATGTCATGCAGCAAAGATACTCTGAACGTACCAAATGAGAACAATTATACAGGTAGTTCATTTTTCACAACTAACACTACTATAACTGAAGCATCTACTGCCATGTATACCCCCTTATTATATCCCGGAATGTACGACAGGGAATTCTATTACATTTTTGATTTTCTTGGCGACGATGCTGACAGAAATTTTCCACTGGAAGGAGATCTGATAGATTTCCCGATATATGCAGTTGCTCCAACCAATGCTGAAGTATCGGAACTGTTCACTTCTTCATATGATATGGTTTTCAGGGCTAATTTCCTTATCAATACCTGCAGTACCTGGAAGACCACCAACTCTACAGATTCAGCCCTGAAAGTACGTGTAGTCGGAGAGGCAGAATTTTTAAAATCACAGGCTAATTTTTGGTTAGTTAACTGCTTTGGAGCAATTCCTTTAAAGAAAAAGCTGGCTGACCATTATAATCTTCAGCAGGGCAGGACTCCTGTAGATACTATTTGGGCTGATATTATTAGTAATCTGAAAGATGCTATTACAAGGCTTCCCGTAAGCTATGATGCCGCTGATTATGGAAGAGTTACAAAAGGAGCTGCTGTAGCATTACTTGGTAAAGCTTATCTGTATACCAAAGATTATACTGATGCCTTAACCCAGTTTCAATCGCTTACCCAGTCTCCTTACAACTATGCATTAACTAAATCTCTTGATGATTTGTTTGTAAATAAGAAACCATTGCCAAACCCTGAAGAAATATTTTGTGTGATACACGATACATGGCAGGGCTGGGGAGTTGGAAATGCCTATTATATGTTTGGGGGACAGGAAACATGGGGAGCTAAAAATACAGCGGATGACCGAGAAATGGAATACGGATTCAGAGATTGGTGGAATACTGTGGTTTCTCAGGCCCTGGTTAGTGCCTTTACTTATAAAGATGAAAGTAACAATACCTATCATGATCCCCGTGCTCAATTAACTTATTACAGCAATACAGCACAGGGAGGCGATACTACTTTCTGCAGCGAATGTCCTAATGGCACGATGATTTACGACACTGTCGTAAAAACAGGAGAAATTTCATGGAGAAAATATGAAGAGTACGAATGGAGGCCGACAGCTTACGGCCAACCTGATGGTATTCTCAATTCCCAGGTTATTAGATATGCTGACGTACTTTTAATGCTGGCAGAATGTTATATTCAAAACAATCAGGTTAATTTGGCAATGCCTTTGATTAATCAGGTTCGGGCCCGTTCCGGTGCTTTCCAATATATGCAATCTTATTCCCAAAGCCAGGCATTTACCCTGCTCCAGAGGGAACGTCAACTTGAACTTGCCGGCGAACAAACCAGGTACTTTGACTTAGTACGATGGGGTACCTTAATAAGTACAATAAATGCTGAAAAACTAATATCTGATGGTATACAACCAGTTCAATCCTATATGGTACTTTTGCCTATTCCTCAACAAGAAAGAGATGCCAATCCGGTGTTGAATGCTCAGGTTAAAGGTAACTATAACTAATATCAATTAACAGACATAAAGCCGGCCCCTTCAGGGTCGGCTTTTGTTTTTATTGTGATATAGTTCATATTATTGGTCTTAAACTTTCAAAGTCAAAAAGCAAAGGCATGAGCTCAATGGGAACTTTCCTAACGATAAGAAAACCATATTATTCAGCGCAAACAATAAAAAGCTGTTTATAAATTGTTTATGGGTAAAATTTCAATGTACTGCAAATTTTTTTTAATTAACTGCTCATTTTTATTGATTTTAATTTCCGGAACAGGTCAGACTCAGCAATTGAGTCAAAAGTCAAGCTTAAGCATTGATTCTGCAGGCTACCTATCCATAGGTCAGTTGTTCACCAGGACAGAACAAAAACAAGGTGTAAAGTTTTTCTATAATGAAGACTGGTTTCTTAATAAAAAGTTTCCAACGGAATTAGCTAACCTTCCTTTAAATGAGTTGCTGATTCGTATAAGAAAGCTTACGGGTTATGGCACTTTAAAGATTGGTAACTCCTCCTATGTATTTGTTCCGGTAGAATTTGAATTGAATAAAGCCCCAATTCATGAAAATCAGTCTTTATATGTGGTAGGTAACCCAAATGAATATGGTAAATACAAATACGCTACCTTATCCGGTAAAATTTCTGACGGGAAAACAGGGGAGCCACTTATAGGAGCAATATTGATTATAAAAAATCAAAAAATACAACTTACTACTGATAAAAATGGTCTTTTTGCCATATCACTTCCGGTAGGCGAATTTGAAGTCAGGCTCTCTTATATGGGTTATGAAGACGATATTAAGAAAATTAAACTTGTAAGTAACGGATTTGTTGACCTGGAACTATTTGAAAAATCAGTCCATATAGAAGAAATTTTGGTAACTGGAGAAAAGCTGGATGCCAATGTTTTGCAACCACAGATGAGCATTATCAGATTAAATTCAAAAACGATAAAGGAGCTTCCTGTATCTCTGGGAGAAAAGGATATAATTAAAAGCTTTACACTTATGCCGGGCATTCAGGCCACAGGTGAATTTGGCAGTGGTTTTAATGTCAGGGGAGGCAGCACGGACCAAAACCTTATACTTGTGCAGGATGTTCCATTATTTAATTCATCTCATGTTTTTGGTTTAACATCTGCTATAAATACCGATAATGTTACAGGTGTCACCTTGTTTAAAGGAGATATACCTGCACAGTATGGAGAACGTGTTGCATCGGTTATGGATATTGAAATGGGTAGTACCACTCCGGATGAACTTAAAGTTAAGGGAGGCATAGGTCTGTTATTCAGTAGATTATCATTTGAAACACCTATGTTTCATAACAAACTGTTTTTACAGGTAGGTGCAAGATCGTCATATTCCGACTGGTTGTTACAGAGTATACCAAACGTAGACCTGATGAACAGTTCATGTAGATTTTACGATTTTAATGCTTTATTAAAATATAATATAAATTCTTCAAATAAACTGTCATTATTTGGTTATTACAGCAATGATCAATTTAACTATAACAAACAAATAGAATATAATTACAATAACATTTTAGCTTCAGTTAAGTGGAACCACACCTTTAACAGTGATTTATCGGGTTATCTTATGGCAGGCCTAAGCAGCTATATTTATCATCAATCTGCAGTAGACACATTACAGCCCGAAAATGAAAATACTATGACCTCAACTATAAATTATTATAAGGCTAAAGGGAATATAACCTGGCTTGCCGGCGAGAGACAAAACATTAACACAGGATTCGAGGCAATAAGTTATAATTTGAATCCTGGTACACAAGTTCCCAACGGACCTGAATCAATAGTGGCACACTTGCAGTTACCTGAAGAAAAAGCTGTTGAGCTTGCCTTATTTGTAAGTGACGGATATACTATTAATAAAAAGCTGACATTGGAAGGTGGTTTACGGTTTACTGAATACCTGTATTTAGGGCCTGCGGGTGTAAACGTTTATAACCCTGATCTTCCCCGTGACACCTCTTCAATAATCAAGGTCCTAATGTACGGCAATAATAAAATTGTACAGAAATTGCCCAGGCTTGAACCCCGGCTTTCAATAAGGTATTCCCTTAATGACGAAAGTTCTTTTAAACTAAGCTATAGCAGGGTTAACCAGTTTATTAACCTTATATCCAATACTATAGTAGTAGCTCCTACAAATGTCTGGAAACTGAGTGACCCAAATACTCCCCCTTTACAATGCGATCAACTGGCTTTTGGTTATTTCCGGAATTTCAGACATAATACCTATGAAACTTCCTGTGAAGTTTATTATAAAAACCTTGATCATGTTATTGATTATAAGGATGGGGCAAATATTGTCATGAATCCTCAACTGGAATCAAGTTTACTTGATGACAAAGCATATAATTACGGAGCAGAGATTTACGTTAAAAAAAATGCAGGACAGCTTACAGGTTGGTTAAGTTATACATATTCTGTTGCCCGGCAGAGAACCACAAGTAATTTCACAGTTGACCAGGTAAATAATAACAGCTTCTATCCCTCTCTGACTGACCGGCCTAATAATTTGGTTGTTAATGCAAATTATCATTACTCAAAAAGATGGAGATTCTCGGGAATATTTACTTATTGTACTGGTCGTCCGACTACTTATCCTGAATATACTTATAATGTAGACCAATATTCAGCCTATCCTCAAATGAATTTTGGACAGGGATACCAACTTGTAGAATGGTCGGCAAGAAATAAATACCGTTTACCTGACTATCACAGGCTCGATTTATCCATTTCTTTCGACGAATCACTTCGTTTGAAAAAAAAGTGGAAAGGAAGCTGGACTTTTTCAATTATAAATTTTTATGGAAGGAAAAATGTTTATTCAGTTTTTTACCAAAGTTCGGTTCCATCTGAATCAAATAATTATCAAACATATAGTATGTATAAGATATATATAATTGGACAACCGCTACCAACTTTAACATATAATTTTACTTTCTGAATATAAGCATTAGTTAAAATTTTTATATATGCGATAAATTTATAAAATATGTTTTCTAAACCTGTAATCTTTAATTTGCCACATAAACATGATAAAAATAATAACAGTAATATTAATATTTATTACACTGCTTATAACGGGTTGCCAGGAATCATTCATACCTGATGTTACAGGTAATGATAAGATACTTGTAGTTGACGGTTTGATCACCGATAACCCGGATACTAATTTTGTGATTTTATCGTGGGCCTTGCCTTATAATAACTCAAATGTCACACCAGTGCCTGTTACAAATGCTATAGTTACTTTAACTGACAATTTAGGTAACAACTATATTTTGAACGGGAATTCTGCAGGATTGTATAAAACTTATCCCGATCAGTTTACCGGCGTTCCGGGGCGGACATATATTTTGAACATTAAGACCAGTGACGGCAATACATATCAATCGTCACCCCAGATAATGGAACAGACTTTGCCAATTGACAGTATTTACGGGGTTCTTGTGAATAACCAGATATTAGTTGATAATAGCATATCAACTCAACCTCAAATAAATACTTATGTAAATATTAACAGACCAATGGGGAACTCCACAAATTTCAGATTCGAAAGCCTGTTATTACTTGAATATCAGTATATTGAACAACCAAGAGGAGGGCCGCCGATTAATTATTATGGATGGTATTCTTCAAATTTAAATAACCAAAGTGTTAATATAACAAGTTCCAATTATGCGACAAGTACTTCCAATATTATAGATCATGAGGTAAATTATTTTACATATGGTTTTACAAATTCCAATAATCTCATTCTTGATAAAATTATAGATGTATTAACTATTAAGGAATATGCCATTAATAACGATACATACAATTTTTATGAACAGGTTAATGCTCAGCTAATTGCAGGGAATGAACTTTTTAGTACCATAATTTCACAGGTTAACGGAAATATTGTATGCACAAGTAAAACCGGGATTACTGTTTTAGGATTGTTCCAAGCTTCAGCCTGCAAGACTTATACATATGTTCTTAATACAGTTACAAGTAGTAACATATATAGTTTTATAAATATAAACAATTTAGGAATAATCCCACTTCAGGGGGTAACCAAGGCAATTCCTCCTTCCTGGTGGGTTAATTAAGGGTAATAATTAAAATGAACAAATTGAATTTTATACTAAAGACTATAGGTCTGTTCCTGCTTCTAAATTTTATTAATACGTCCATATTCAGTAGTGCTGAATGTGAAACCAGGTTTGATGAAAGAGTCAGCGAAAAATTATACATGCAAACCGACCGTGAAATATACATTGCCGGAGATTACCTTTTTTTTAAATTATACGTCGTCGACAGCACTACTCTTAAACTTACCAATAAAAGTAAAATAGCATATATCAGTTTACGTAACGAACATAGCACAAATATTATAAATTTACATGTTAAGCTGAAAAATGGAATGGCTTATGGTAGTATTTATTTATCCGACACATTAAGTTCAGGTTATTATCAATTGCTTTCATTTACGAACTGTATAAGAAATTCAAATGAATCGATTTACTTCAAACGCGAACTTTTTATTGCTAACCGGTTTGATCAGGAACTGAATAAGTTAGCAGTTGGCAAAATTACAAGGCCTGATATTTCAAAGGATGATACTGCAAAAGTAAAAATAACACCCAATACATCCTATGAATTAAATACACCAGGGTTGGTAAAAATTACCACCGACAAAACCAACTACCACAACCGGGAAAAAATTACCTTTAAAATTGCTACAAAGGGAACTATTAATTCTGCAGATTTGACTGAATTATCTGTTTCTGTAATTAAAGCTGCTCCGCAGACTCTCAATGGGGTCAATATAACGGACTTGTTGAATAAGAATTCTAATTATGAATCACTTAAAGATATTCGTAAAATTAAATTCCCAAACCAATTTTTGCCTGAAATCCATGGACAAATTTTGCAAGGATATATACAGGGAGCTACTGATGGTAAAAAGATCCCCAATTCGTGCATATTTCTGTCAGCTAAAGACAGTGTTACAAATTTGCAATATACATATACTGATTCCTCAGGAATGTTCCGTTTTTTGCTCGATGATTATTATGACAATAAAATCCTTAATATTAAAGTTACAGATGCAAACCAAAAGGTAAATATTTTATTTGACGATAAATTTGATTTTAATTCAGGATTTTTAATCAAAGGATTTCAGGATACCTCGCAATTGAGGAACTTTATTCTTGAGTGTCAAAACATCACGGATATAAATAAGGTTTATAAAACTAAACTGTATGTAGAAGATACAATCCATTACTTTAATAAATTGTGGTATGGCCATGTTTATAATAGTCCGGATGTTATCCTATATCCTTCAGATTATGTATCCTTGCCCAATTTATTTGAGATTTCAAAAGAATTAATTCCTTCATTAAGGATAAGAAAAAAAGACGGAAGATATGTCTGTAATTTCTTCAATTCTCAAATCAATGATTTCATGTCCGGCAGTCCTTTGATTTTCCTCGATGGTGTGCTCATTGATGATATAAATCAAATAATTAATTTAAACTCCGACCAGATTAAAGGAATAGAATATTTGAGTAAACCATGGGCTCTGGGAAGAATGTATCTTGATGGTATATTATCAGTATATACCAAAAAACATGAAATTGATAATGTTCAGAATTTAAATAATGTCAGAATTGTTGCCGGTACAACCCTTCATTCCGGTACCTTCC
Organism: uncultured Bacteroidota bacterium; assembly: GCA_963766305.1. Taxonomy (GTDB): domain Bacteria; phylum Bacteroidota; class Bacteroidia; order Bacteroidales; family JAAUTT01; genus JAAUTT01. The sequence goes on along the minus strand of CAVYAE010000003.1, from coordinate 7,125 downwards.
ATAGTGACTTCAACGACAAAGGACATAAGGAAAATTATTATCCTGATTTTCGTTCATTATTATATTGGAACCCTTCAATCGAACTTCAAGCTAATTCTGAAAAAATATTTGAATTTATTACTTCTGATCTTAACGGGAGATATATAATTAAAGTAGAAGGGTTAACATCAGATGGAAAACCAATATGTACATGTTCCGAAATCAACATTTTACCATCTGAAAAATAAACTTATATGATACTCAAGTGGATTTTAACAATGAGCCTGGTAATTAATATAGTAATTGGTTGCAGTCAGGAAGTGAAACATGAAATTAAATATGATAGCCTGAATACAGGATTATCTGAAAGGAAACTTACAGGGGAAATTATAAGTTCCACGGTTACTCCTTCCTCAAATTATTATTATGATTGGGATTATGCAGATATTGTTTTTAATAACGGAGAAACAGTTATTAATAAAAAACTAAGATATGACGGGTATTTAAATGAAATGATTTGGCTAACACCAGATGAGAAGCTTGTGAAGATTGAAAAGGAAAATATAAAAGAAGTAAATTTTAAAAAACTGCATGCTTCTTTTCGTCAAATCAGTATTAAAACTCTTTCAGATTCTATAAAAATTTTTGCTGAAGTACTATATGAAAATAAAATATCCTTATTCGTTTATCGTAAAATAAAATTGGAGAAAATTGACATGGTAAATGAAAATAATATAATTTATCCCAAAAATAATTTCAGTTATTCTCCTGTTTATTATGTTAAATTTCCTGATAGTCAATCAATACATTCTTTTACCAGAATTAATATGAATTCTTTCAGAGGGTTATTTGAATTACGAAGGGATGAGGTCAAAAAATTATTAAAACAAAACCACGTAAATATAAAATCTGAAAAGGATTTTGTTGCTGCCTTAAGGTTGATAGAAAAAAACTATTATTGAATTAATTCTATAATCAGATCAGTAAAAATAACGGTAAAATTTACTTTATTGGTTTATATTTTAACCTGATGCTGTTACTGACAACACTGACACTGCTTAATGCCATTGCAGCACCGGCAATCATGGGATTTAACATAAAACCTGTAAAAGGATATAGCATTCCTGCGGCAACAGGAATGCCGATAACATTATAAATGAATGCCCAAAAAAGGTTTTGATAAATTGTCTTATTTACTTGTTTAGAAAGAATTATAGAAGAAGGAATTAATTCCAGGTTCGACGATACTATTGTCATTTTTGATGCATCTATAGCAATATCCGAGCCCTGACCCATAGATATGCCAACATCAGCCTGAACCATCGCCTGGGCATCGTTGATACCATCTCCTGCCATAGCCACTATATAGCCCTTAGACTGTAGATCCTTTATATAATCTGCTTTTTCACCAGGTTTTAATTCTGCTTTAAATTTAGTTATTCCGGAAAGTGAAGCAATTGCTTTTGCTGTTTGAGTATTATCTCCTGTAAGCATATGAATTTCAATACCCATATTTTTAAGCAGGGTGATCGCCCTGGGAGAGGTTGTTTTTATATTATCAGCGATGGCAATTGTTGCCAAAATATGTGTTTCATCTGCAAAATATACAATGGTCTTTGCCTGTTGTTGTAATTTCAGATTCAGGTTTAGATTTTCAATTGTAAGATGAATATTATTGTCCTTTAATAAAGCCTCATTACCAACTATATAATTTGAATTTTGAACAGAAGCCATTATACCTCTTCCTGTAATACTTGTGAAATTTTCAACTACCAGGGATTTGTCTGCTTCTGATTTTAAATATTTAGCAATTGCTTCAGCCAGCGGATGTTCAGATAATTTTTCAATGCTGAATAAAATTTCCTTTAGAAACATGGAATTTTCCGAAACCCAGATAAAATCAGTTACAACAGGTTTTCCAGTTGTTATTGTACCTGTTTTATCTAATACAATATGGGTGATTTTATGCATAATTTCCAAACCTTCAGCATCTTTTATCAAAATCCCATGCTGGGCTCCTTTTCCTATTCCTACCATGATAGCTGTTGGCGTAGCCAGACCCAGGGCGCACGGGCATGCGATTATTAAAACTGAAACCATTGCAAGCAGAGCCTGAGGCAAGGCTTGAATTCCTCCAAAACCTATCCAGGTTAAAAATGTTAATATTGATAAAGTTATTATTACGGGGACAAAGACGGAGGCCACCCTATCAACCATTTTTTGTACCGGAGGCTTACTACCCTGAGCTTCCCGCACCTGCTCAATTATCCTTGCAAGCATTGTGTCACTGCCAACTTTATTTGCTACCATTTCAAAACTTCCCTTTTGATTGATGGTGCCTGAATACACAATGTTACCGGGTTCTTTTTCTGCCGGAACAGGTTCTCCGGTTATAGAGCTTTCATCCACAAATGAAGAACCCTTAATTATTTTTCCGTCAACAGGTATCCTTTCTCCTGGTTTAACCCTGATTTTGGAACCAATTTCTACCAGCGACACCGGTATGGTTGTCTCACTTCCGTCTTCGTATAAAAGGTTAACGGTATCAGGTTGTAAACTAATAAGTTTTTTCAATGCAGATGATGTACCCGATTTTGCTTTTGCTTCTAGTAACCTCCCTGTTAAAATAAAAACTATAATTACTGCAGAAGCTTCAAAATATATTAATGGATGGGCATGGCCATGGCTGAGTATATGCGGGAAAATTGTGTTAAACATGCTGAAAATAAAAGCAATACCTGTGCTTAGTGCTACCAGGGTATCCATGTTTACTTTACGGTGCCTGATTTGTGTGAATGAATTTACAAAAAAACCCCGTCCAAACCAGAAAACCACAGGAGCAGACAAACAAAGCATAATAATATCAGAATATTTGATATTTATCATGAACATGGAAATTAATACAACTGGAATGGTTAAGACTGAAGCCCAGGCTACATTTATTTTGAGATTTTTATATTCATTTGTCTGTAATTCTTTTTGTTTACTTTCTCCGTCAGCATCAATAAGTAAATCATAACCAATTGATTGAACGGCCTTTTTAACCTTTGTTATATCTCCTGAAACAGGATTTAATTCAATCAGTGCTGAAGAAGAAGCAAAGTTCACAACTGCATTAATGACTCCGTTTTGTGTTTTAATTTTATTTTCAACATTAAGAGCACATGATGCACAATGAAGACCTGTGATCGGGATGCTTTTTACAATAGTTTTTACCATAAATTATAATGTTTTAGTCCAAAAGTGCATAATGGGTTCACTTTCCTTAAAACCAAGACTTTGATATAAATATTTTGCATTATGGTTATCGTCCCTTACTTCGAGAGTAATTTTACAATACCCTCTTTCTTGTGATATTTCTATGCATTTTTCAAGTAATTTCCGGCCAAGACCTTTTCCACGATACTCATCTTTTATTATAATGTCATGAATATTAATATAATACCTGGCTTTAAAAGTTGAAAAATTTATAAAACATGTTGTTAATCCTACAATATCACCATTAACTGCTATAAAGAGAATAAAAGAGAAAGTGTGACATTTAAGTCCTTCAATAAGAGCTTTCTGCTGATCCTGGTTTAAAGGCTTGGCATTACCCATAGGATCCTTCATGTAAAGATCAATTAATTCAATTAGTTTATTACAGTGATACTGGTTTAAAAAATCGCAAAAATTGAACGATATTTTTTCATTAAGTAAATTATTTTGCATTACTGATTATTATTAAAGTTAAGTGTCTCTTCTTCACTTTTATGTGTCACTTCCAACTTCACATCCTTATTTCTTTTTTTAAACCAGTAACGTGGATTAAGCCGGGTTTTATATTTTAAATATAGTTCACGTCCCAGTATAAAGGTAGACAGGTAAAACAAAATTTCACCCATTATCAGGTAAAAAGTACCTAATTTTAATTTAACTTTCAATTGATAATTCATGAAAGGAAGTGAAAAAAACAGAGCCCAAAAAATAAGAGAAATTATAAAAATGGAAATTCCGATTATTGTTTTGTGTTTGGATAAATATTTCTTCATGACGATAATAAATTTATTCATTTAATTAATGCTTTAAAGAGCTAATTGTTGTAATTTTAAAAATATTTCAGGACATATTATCCTGATTTGCATAAAAAAAGCAATTGTTAAATATTTCACAATAATGATTTTCTGAAAATTGTACATTTTTTGACGGCGAAATAATTCATAAATATTACATTTGGGAACTTTTTTTTACAATAACTACCATGGGAAGTGTCTCAATAATAGTCTTATTATTTGCAGGTTTAATATTTGCAGCTGTAACTATTGGAATTGGAAGAATTTTTGGATTAACATCCACTAACCCGGAAAAGGGCCAGCCATATGAATGTGGAATAGAAACACAGGGAACTACCTGGGTTCAGTTTAATGTTGGCTATTATTTGTTTTCACTTGTTTTTCTTGTATTTGATGTGGAACTGGTTTTTCTATATCCATGGGCAACAGTATTAAAGGAAATTGGAATTACAGCTTTTATTGAGATTTTGTTTTTTACTTTGTTTCTTTTCATGGGCCTTTTGTATGCATATAAAATGAAAGCATTATCATGGATGTAAAAGATGATTTCCTTCCGGCGCTGCCGGGAGATATATATAAAGATGATATTGGCAGGACAAGTTTTATAGTTACCAGTGTTGATGCTCTTGCAAACTGGGGCAGAAGTAATTCTTTATGGCCATTATCTTTTGGCACAAGTTGTTGTGCCATTGAATTGATGTCTACTGTATCAGCCAAGTACGACTGGTCACGTTTCGGATTTGAAGTTATGCGAGCCAGTCCCCGCCAATGCGACCTTATAGTAGTTGCAGGGACAATAACTTATAAAATGGCTCCTGTACTTAAAAGGTTGTATAACCAAATGCCTGAACCCAGATACGTTATTGCAATGGGAGCTTGTGCAATATCAGGCGGACCTTTTTTTTACAATTCATATTCAGTAGTTAAAGGGGTTGATAATATTATACCTGTAGATGTTTATATTCCCGGCTGTCCGCCACGACCGGAATCATTGATTCACGGTATGATGTCACTGCAGAAAAAAATTATGGGGTCGAAGGCATATGTACTGGAAAAGCCGGAGGAAGAGTAATGAATAAACTGGAATTAAAATCATTTTTGGGAAAAACATTTCCGGAAAGTACAATAGAAGATACATTTGATTTTCCCTTATTATGGGTTGCGAGAGATGCTCTGTTTTCAGTAGCGTATAAATTAAAGTATTCTGAAGAAACAAATTTTAATTTTCTTTTTTGTGAAACAGCTGTCGATTTTCCGGGTCATTTTGAGGTAGTTTATCATTTATCTTCTACAACCTTTCATCATGATATGGTTTTAAAAGTTAAGCTTGAAAAACCTGATAATACTTCAATTGAATCTGTGAATTCCCTTTGGCAGGCTGCTGAATTTTATGAAAATGAAATATATGATATGTTTGGAATAAAATTCTTAAATCATCCGAATTTGAGGAGATTTATACTGGGTGACGAGTGGCCAGGGTATCCACTTAGAAAAGATTATATTGATGATGTCAACCTGTTAACCTTGTAAGTTATACAAATGGAAAATACTAATTCTAATCTTCCTCTGGAAAGATTAACTGAAGAATTTGTTGTCAATATAGGGCCACAGCATCCTTCAACACATGGGGTACTCCGTTTACAGGCTACTTTGGATGGAGAAACCATAATGGATATACTCCCTCATTTAGGTTATATCCACAGGGGAATAGAAAAAATGACTGAATCGTTAGGTTATAAGCAATTTATTTATCTTACCAGCCGTATGGATTACCTGTCGGCCCATATAAACAATCAGGCATGTTCCCTTGCCGTTGAAAAAGCCCTGAATGTTGAAGTACCTGCCAGGGCTAAAGCAATAAGAATAATTTTAGCGGAGCTCCAGCGTTTAACATCCCATGAACTGTGGTGGGGATCATGTGCCATGGACCTTGGTGCTGTTACTCCTTTTTTCCTCGCATTCAGGGACAGGGAGAGAATTTTGGATATATTTGAGGCAAACACAGGCAACCGTCTTACATTTAATTATATTACACCAGGTGGTGTTATGTTTGATGTTTTACCTTCCTTTGCAGAAAGCATTAAAGAACTGCTTAAAAAAGTTAAAAATTATCTCAGGGAATATGATAACCTTATAACCGGTAATATTATATTTCAACACAGATTAAAAGGAGTTGGTGTTTTACCAAAAGAACTTGCAATATCTCTGGCCTGTTCCGGACCTGTGGCAAGAGCTTCAGGAGTCAGCTGTGATGTTCGTAAGTTCTATCCATATGACGGATACGAGAACCTTGATTTTAAGGAAGTAATTAATGAAGGTTGTGATAGCTGGGCCCGGTATGTGGTTAGAATGGAGGAAATGAAACAATCAATTCATATTGTTGAACAACTTATTGATAACCTGCCTGAAGGCGAATTCAGAGCTAAAATGAAAGGTGTAATTAAATTACCTCCGGGTGAATACTATCAGAGAGTAGAAACTGCCAGAGGTGAGTTTGGAGTATATATCGTAAGTGACGGAGGAAGCAAACCATACAGGGTGAAGTTCAGATCGCCGAATTTTTCGAATCTGGCGGCTTTAAAACCAATAACTTTAGGTTCCAAAGTTGGAGATTTAATGGCAAGCATGGCAACAATTGATTTGGTAATACCGGATATAGACAGATAAGGTGCAGATGTGTAAATTTTTACTGATTAAGAACGACAAATGAAAAATATGTGCAAATTTCAAATTTGCAGATATGCAAATTGTTGATAACTAATTACTGATGACTAATGACAATTTAATAAAGTTGAAGGCATTCAATATAAACCTAATAAACCTTATAAAAGCATCAAGGAATGTAGGAATAAAGGAATAAAGGAATACAAGGAATACAAGGAATACAAGGAATAAAGGAATAAACGAATAAACGAATAAACAAAAAATTAGCTAAATTCTGACCTGCGAAATATGATTGAATTTTCTGATATTACAAAATGGATACATCAAGGTCTTTCCGGAATTCTACCACCTGTGTGGACATATATCAGTGAACTTGTCTTAATGGGCATTGTGGTTTTATTGGTGATACTGGTAATGGTTGTAATTATGA
>CAVYAE010000002.1:0-10120 GCA_963766305.1 uncultured Bacteroidota bacterium | reverse complement strand
TGTTTATTGTGGCCGCTTAAACCATCGTATTGCTCCATCGGGCACCAAAACCCAACAACATATTATCGGGAGAACCAATGGACCATTCTACCGGTCGTAACAGAAGAAACGGATTCAGGTAATTTATATCAAGGGACCTATGAAATGTGGAGTCCTGTGCACGCCATACGACGGTCTCAAAAGCATAAATATTAAATTTCTTGTTCACATTATAATTGAGAGTATGCATTACGATATATTTATCGAATCGTTTGTTACCTGCACCTGACACTAAGTCATGCGAAAACAGCACCTGATAGGAATATCTGATTTTCCATACATTAAGGTTAAGTTGAACAAATGGATATGATGCAGCATATTCGGATAAATACAGCGATCGATCTCCATCTCCCAGGAACTGCTTATCATTTCCTGCTTTCAGAGACAGATGTGGGATGATATTCCAATATATAAATCCATTCAAATAGGAATATTGAACATTGGGGTAATAACCATGAAGGATCAGGTTGTAACCAGGAATTAAGCGTAAACTATCAATTGAATATCGGTAAGTAGAAGGAAAACCTTGTTCAATTAATTCACCAGAAATTTCAAAACCTATCGTTTTATTAAGCGAACCACTTATTATTAAACCCTGACCAAACCGATACAGTAAACAATGATCTGCATTATTTGAAATTCCTTCTGCATCTATAATTGGTGTAGCAATTATGTTTGGATGATTAAGATTATTACTACGGAATGACCATAATGTATTCAATTTTGCACCAGGAAAATAATTCAGAAAGTTATTATAAGAAACTTGCACAGGCTTAAAAACACTATGATAATTATTAGTCTGGAATAATGAATCTTCTAACAAATATTGCAATTCCGGGTCGTGTATAGTGATAGTTTGAGATGTAACAGGTGAAAGGATCAGCATTCCGATAACAATTACAAGAAGTACTTCACGGATCAACATTCCCGTGATTATACATCCATTGTTTTTTAAATTTGAAACCAAAACGAGCATTTATTTTTGCTTTTGTTTAATCGGGAAGTTAATTTCAACGGATGTACCTATTCCATAGTTAGAAGAAAACAATATTTCACCAGAGTGCATAGTTATAATCTTGTGCACGAGTGACAGCCCAACGCCTAAACCACTATATGACAAGGCATTGCTTGCTCTGAAAAAAGGTTGAAAAATTTTCTTTGCTTCATTTTCCGGTAGGCCAATTCCCTGGTCGGTGATCCGTATATGTATACCATTATTATCTGTTGCAAGGGTTATATTTACTTTCTTATCACCGGAAAATTTACAGGCATTGTCAATCAAATTAATTAATGCCGTTTTAAGTAAATTGGAATTACCTTTAATCGTTAATAAATCAGAAAATTCGGGAAGAACCGGGAAATCAATTTCTATGCGTCCCTTGTAATTAGTATTATCAAAATGTTCTATTACTTCTATAATTAATTCATCAATACTGATATCTTCCATCTTTATTGCAGAAATATCGAAATCAGCTTGGGCCAAACTTAGCAGGTTACGCGTTAATTGATCGAGCCGTTCGGCTTCGACCATGATTGATGTAAGAGCGTTGACATACTCTTTGGGTGACCTTATTTTACTTAGAGTAATTTCTGTCACACCAAGTATGGCTGTTAAAGGATTTTTCAATTCATGTGATGCATTATTGATAAAATCTTTTTGTAAAGTAAAGGAGTTCTCAAGCCTATCTAACATTTGATTAAATGTCCTGACCAGCTCTGCTAGTTCATCATTTCTATTAATTTCTTTCAGTCGGAGACTTAAATTGGTTGCACGAATCCGTTTTACATTTTTTAATATGTTGACAATGGGGTATAAAACATTGGCTGCATATAATCTTCCTATTAAAAAAATAAATACAATGCTTCCAAAAAATATGATCAATAAAAATTCTAAAAGATTATGTTGTTGCTGTAATCCAAATTTATTGATTGCAGTAATTATAACTACAAAATTGCCTTGATTGTCCGGATAATATATTCCAACACCTTGTCCTACCCTGGTTAGAAAATTTATAGTTTTGCCATCTAAGATATTATTAACAAGATTATTAGGGAGTATTTTCAATAATGAATCTTTGACAGATTGTTTGTTTTTAGTATCTAAGACAATTTCTTCCGATTCAGGTAAGCATACAGCATATCTTTGCATAACCTTTGAATAAACCGTTGCACTCATTTCATCTTCCTCGAAATACTTCCATGCCGTGAGATTTGCTTTTTCCAGAATAAGACTAAAAAAATCCTTTTCCATATGATGTATTGATAAATAATAAATAAGGGAAAAAGAAAATAATAGCACTATAGATACAAGACCCACGAAAGTGAAAACAATTTTATTACGTATTTTCATATATTTTGATTATACCTGTTATAAGTTTTCATTTTTACTATAAAACTCCAACTAATAATTCGCCCCGAAAATATTGTTTTTAGTATAGGTAGTCCAATGTTTGCCGTCATATTTTGAAACGCCTTTTCCATATGTACAAAACCATTTATTTCCTTTTCTATCTATGGCCATGGCATGTACATAATTATCAGCTAATCCATTCGTCTTAGTGTACGTTGTCCAACATTTACCATCAAATTTCAATACTCCTCCCCAAGTTCCAAACCACTTATTTCCCATAGAATCAATAATAATGGCATCTATGAAATTACCGCCAAACCCCATTTTTTTAATGGAATAAGTAATCCAATTTGTACCATCATATTTTGATACTCCTCCACCATCTGTTCCAAACCATTTATCTCCTTGTTTATCAATAGCAATATAATAAACTTGGTTGCATGGCAATCCATTGTTTTTATTATATGAAATCCAATGGGAACCATCAAATTCAGATGTGCCTCCCCAAACTCCAAACCATTTGTTTCCAAGTGAATCAATAGCTATAGCTCGAACCAAATTACCTGCTAAACCATTAGATTTGGTATAAGTATTCCAATTTTTGCCATCAAATTTTGATACTCCTTCATTTGTTCCAAACCATAGATTACCCTGTTTATCAATAGCAATAGTATATACGCAATTGCCTGTTAATCCATCAGTTTTGGTATAGTTTATCCATTGTATTCCATCATATTTTGAAATTCCTTCATTTGTTCCAAACCACATCATATCTTTATTATCTATGGCGATGGCATTTACGAAGTTATCCACCAAACCATCCTTTTTAGTATAAGTAATCCATTTTGTGCCATTGAATTTCGAAACACCTCCTTCCGTTCCAAACCAAATATTGTCTTTCGTATCAACAGCAATTGCATGAACATAGTTATCTGCCAAACCATTGAAAGTATTATTAGAAATAATTGGGGCTGTGGTTTTAGTATTACATGATAATGCAAGAAATTGCAATAGAGTCAAGAATAAAAAGCTGTAAATTTTCATTTCATAATTTATGAAGGAAGAAACAATAAACTTAAGTTTAATCGTTGGAATCTAATTTTAAAACGTACCCCATTCCTATTACAGTGTGAATTAATTTTACTGAAAATCCTTTGTCAACCTTATTTCTCAAATAATTGATATACACTTCAACAACATTTGTATTAAAATCAATATTTGAACCCCATAAATTTTCAAGAATAAAAGCTCTTGTCAGTACCCTTTGCGGGTTGGATAATAGTAATTCTAATAGCCTGAATTCTTTTAATGTAAGTGAAATATTTTTACCGGCACGTGTTACATTTTTTGTTTCATTGTCCATGATCAGATCTGCATAAACATAAGATTTAGCTACTTCTTTATACCCCTTGCGTCGTAAAATAACATTGATGCGGGCTGACAGTTCTTTATATTTGAATGGTTTAGCAATATAATCATCAGCGCCGGTTTGCAATCCTTTCACAACATCATCGGTAGTACCAAGTGCAGTGAGCATGATGATAGGAACTGAGAAACCACAATTATCGCGATAGATTCTACATACCTCAAGTCCGTTAATTTGTGGGAGAACAATATCTAATATAATTAAATCATACTCCCGTGTACAAGCTAAGTTTAAACCAATTGCCCCATCAAATGCAACATCAATAATATGTCCTTCTTCTTCAAGTCCCTTTTTAAGAAATGAAGAAACATTGACTTCATCTTCAATAACCAGAATCTTTGCCATGGTATTTTATTGCTTTAAAATCTATGAGACAATAGTTTACTTAATGATAGTTTTTAATTTTTATTAAACTTTCAATTTTTATGACTCAATGTCAATCAAACATTGATTTATTTTTTCTCAAATTTACGATATACCCAACTAAAAATTAGTGGGAAAACCCACAATGAAAAAATCATTGCACAAAGAATGCCACCGATCACTACCCGTGCCAAAGGTCTTGAACTTTCGGAACCTATCCCATGAGAAAGGGCTGCAGGAAGTAATCCTATAGCTGCCATCAAGGCTGTCATCAGCACAGGCCTTATCCTGGCACTTACACCCAATCGGATCGCATTGTATAAAGAGTCTGAATGTCTTCGCATTGTTATCAGGTTTTCTTTAAACATGGTAATTAGGATGATCCCATCCTGTATACAAATACCACACAAGGCAATAAATCCAATACCTGCAGATATGCTGAAATCAGTACCAGTAATATACAGAGCAAAAATTCCTCCCACCAGGGCAAAAGGTACATTTAAGAAATACCAGTCCTGCATCCCTGAAATTTCCAAACATGCCTCACAATAAAATAAAGATAAGTAATAAACTGATCGGTACTACTTGGGCAAGTCTTTTTTGGGCACGTTCCTTGTTTTCAAAATCCCCCTGCCATACCATTTGGTATCCTCTTTTTAATGTGACTTTTGCATTTACTTTTTTTTGTGCTTCAGCAACCGTACTTCCCATGTCTCGACCTCGAACTGAAAATTTAAGTGCCGAATATCGCTCATTCTCCTCCCTGTAAATTAAACATGCTCCGGTTTTTCTGCTTATATCGGCAATTGCTTTAATAGGCACTTTCGAACCGTTCATTGTAGGTACCAATAAATTACCAATATCCTCCTGTGTTTTCCGATATTCTTCCGGCAACCGCACCCTGATATCATATGTTTCAATCCCTTCATAAAGAGTTGAAGCAGCCTGTCCGCCAATAGCCATTGCCATATACAGCATTGGCATTGGCTGTTGTTACACCATACAGTAGCCATTTTTTCCTGGTCTAGGTCAACATCAATTTCCGGCTGGCCAATATTATGTATCACTCCAAGGTCTTCAACGCCACGTATATCTTTCATAATATTATATATCGTTCAGCTTTTTCTTCCATATAATTCATGAATCGCCAAATATCTTTACACAAATGGAACCTTTCACTCCTGAAACAGCTTCCTCAACATTATCCATAATAGGTTGTGAAAAGTTAAGATCAACACCGGGTATCACAGAGAGCTTTTTGTTCATCTGTTCAATCAATTCATCCTTTGGAATCTTAGGTTTCCATTCCGATTCAGGATACATTATTACATCAAATTCATTGTTATAAAAACCTGTAACATCAGTACCGTCATCTGGTCTGCCTGTTTGTGAAACAACACATTTTACCTGTGGAAACGACATACAGAATGTTTCTTGTTCTGGATGGCAACTTCTACTCCTTTTTGCAGTGAAGCGCTATAAGGTAATTGTACACGTAGCCAGATAGCACCCTCATTTAATTCAGGTAAAAACTCTGAACCTATGAATTTGAAACGAAAAAAAACCCGACTACTATTAAATATAGCTGAAAGAATTAATACAATTTTCCTTGTGTCTTGATAGCAAGCATAAACCCACCAAGCATTATTTTGTTTATAAAATGACAAATGGATTATGCTTTTCACTAACATTCTTTTTTAGCATCATGGAAGCAAGTACCGGCACCAGTGTTAAGGTAGTTATCAATGCTCCCAATAGTGCAAATCCGAGGGTATAAGCCAGTGGTGAAAACATTTTCCCTTCTACTTTCTGGAAAGAAAAAATGGGGATAAGGCAAGTATATGATAATGAGCTTTTGAAAAGAACATGGCTTTACCCATTTTAGTTCCATACTATTTTAATCAATCCAAGTTTGGAAAGTTTATTAAACTTTTCCATGCCCATTTCTTTGGACTTTGAATTAAATGCGACGAACAAGCCTTCCACCATTACCACCGCACCATCTATGATTATACCGAAATCCATCGCTCCCATTGATAATAAGTTTGCAGTCATGCCCATCAAACGAAAGGCAGATAAAAGCAAATAATAATGAAAGAGGAATAATTATAGCAACAATTAGACGTGGTTCGCCAATCGAAAAGAAATAAAGATACCAGCACGATTACAAGTAACATCCCTTCTATAAGATTGTCTATAACAGTATCCGTTGCATATGAAATCAGGTCAGAGCGATCGTAATAAGGAACAATCTTTGTATCAGCAGGTAACAATTCCCGGTTGAGTTTGTCAATTTCTTTCTTTACCCCTTTCACCACTTCCGTAGGATTTTCGCCTTTCCGCATCACCACTATAGCATTCTACTACATCATCCTGATTGGAAATACTCTGTTTCCTAAGAGAATCAATTAGCATCGCTCCTCGTAATCCATCCAAGGCGTGGCACATTGGATATTTCAACGATTGCCACATCCTTCACCAACAAAGGAACTCCATTGTTATTCTGAATAATAATATTGTTATATTTCATTAATATCATTGATAAGACCTATTCCACGGACAGCAAAGGCTTCATCATTCTCAAAGATCATATCCCCGCCTATATTGATATTGGTATTTTGAACAGCGGTATATACATCCAATGGGGTTAATCCCATTGAGGTAAGTTTGCTCGGATTAACTTTTATTTCGTAGGTCTTTGTTTTACCGCCAAAGCTGTTTAAATCGCCCAACCCGTACCGCTCTCAACTCTGCGGTCGATCACCCAATCCTGGATACTTTTTAGCTCACGCACATTACGGAAAGTGCTTTTTAATGTATATCGGTATATTTCTCCTGTAGGACCGGTTGGGGGTTGAATTACAGGGGTAATATTTGGAGGAAGCTAGCGTTATTGATTAAGGCTCATTACCTGTAAACGTGCCTGGGGATCTTTTACATTATCATCAAAAATAACTTTTATCATAAGAAAGCCGAATATGCTTGTAGAACGGAGACTGATTTTTTCCTGTACCGGGTTCAAAGCTATTTCCAATGGAATAGTAATATATTTTTCAACTTCTTCAGCACTTCTTCCGGGCCATTGGGTAATAATATCTATTTCAGTATTGGTTACATCAGGAAATGCTTCTATAGGCATATTTTTAAATGTGATAATGCCTGTCACTATTAGCACGCCTGTAGCAAATAATATGAAGTATTTATTCTTTAATGAAAATGCAATAATATTCTTTAAAAGCTTATTCATCAGCTTAATTAAATTAGTGTTTAGTTATTCAATTCACTATATATCTGTAGTGCCGTTGAAGCTATGATCATATCGCCTTCATGCACACCTGATTTAAGATAAGTTTTATCGCCTAACATATTCAATATTTCAACCGGGGTATATCCGCATTGCCTTTGCCTTTATAAACAAGGACATAATACCTGCTACGGTCGTAAACCAATGCCTTGCTTTATATACACAATGCCGTCTTATCTTCAGGATTTGAACCATTACACTGGCATACATTTCCGGCTTTAATATATAATCAGGGTTTTGTAAAACTACGCGGACTTTAATAACTTTACTTGTTGGATCAAGTACGTTGAGTATTTTATTTACCTTCTCCTATAAATGCCTTTTCAGGTGCTGACAATATCCTTACTTCTACATTATCCCCAAATGTACCTGCTCAATATTAGCTTCATACACATTTGCCTGTACCCATACATCTTTCAAATCGGAGATGGTAAACAGGTTTGTTCCGTTATCTGACGAACTGACGTATTGTTAGTGACATTTTTTTGGACGATAAAACCACTTATAGGAGATTTGATCATATAGTCACCGTTCTGTTATTGCCGTTTATTTTAACATTCTCTTTGCTGTTTCAAGCTGTGACACTGCCTGGTCATAATTACCTGGGCATTGGTTACATCTAGTATTGAAGCAAGGCCACTTTTATATAAGTCATTGTAGCATCTAACTGTTTTTTGGTCCCGGTTACATTTGTTTCAGCTATCGATAAGACTATTTCTGTAACCTGCCATTTCACTACTCTTTACAATCGCCAGCACCTGCCCTTCCGAAACAAAATCTCCAAGTTGAACGGTTATATCCTGCATATTACCACTGACTAATGAATATATATTTACCTGTTTATCCTGATCGAAATCTACCATTCCTGTTAGCTTGATGCGTTCTCCAGTGGGCATTTGGTTACAGTATCTATTTTAATGTACGTAAAAGCGAATCCGGGATCACATATTTTACTTTTCATCCGATTGTTTTTTATTCTCGCCACAACCTTGTAAGAACAATACAACTGATATTAAAAATGCGGTAATCAATATTTATTAGTTCATAACCTAGTTTTTTACTTATTCTTTATATACGTGACGTGTATTATTTGTTATAGAAATTAGTGCCTGTAAGAAAATTCAGGTTTTCCAAGGCATTTACTTTGTTAAACAAAATGGTATTCAACTGCACGATGTTTTGTTTGTAGGAATCGTAAAAGGTAGGAAAGTTAGCAGGCTGACATTTCTTTCATATAATTTTTCATCATCTCATCTGCCAGCGTATCAAATTTGTTTGCAAATGTCGAATCTATTCCTTTGTACAAATTATCCGCATCGATCGCCTTTTGTAATCCCCGGAAGACCTGTTCTTCCAGAGTTTTCTGTGTATATTCCAATTGGGCCTTATTGTCATCAACATGACGGTGCGTTTTTTATGTTTCCCTGGTTGCGGTTAAACACAGGATATCGATATCCCACACTTACACAATCGGCATTAATAAATCTACCACGTCAGGTCGTATCCCAATCCAATGTAAGTCTGGAACTGCCAGGCTCTCTGGTAGGTCTATGTTTGCTGGCTTAACGTAAATTATCTTTGGCGATCATCAGATCCGTGCGGTTTACATAGGCCGAATCCAATAAGGTGCCGACTTTATTCATGGATCCTCGCTTTTAGATTCTGGTTCTATAAAGGGTTTATATAATTATTGCCAATACCTGCAATTAAACCGCATCTGGCTTTCCATCATTTATATTATCATTTAATGCCTGGTATTCATTCTGCAAGGAATATAGTTGTGCCTGTACTGTACCACTTCCGCTTCCGATAAATACCCTTTTCCTTCTATCTGTTATATGCATTGACTATTGTTTTCAGTGATTGATTTCCTCATCATACACTTTTGCAGTTTGCTGGTAATAATAGATATTATAAAAATTACTGTGAAGGGCCAGCTTTAATGTGCGTAACAGGTCGTATAAGTTGTCTTCTGCAGTTTGTAATTGGTTTCCGCGATGTTTGTTTGTTTGTGTATTTTCCGGGACAACACAATCAGTTGAGAAACCTGAAAGGCCCGCTCTGCATTGGGATAATCCTCCTCAAACCATTTCCTGGTATCCGGATTATAGGCCCCCAGGGTACCATTGATTCCCGGGTTAGGGTATAACCGTGCCTGAATGATCAGAGCCTGGGTAGCGTCCACATTCAATCGTTGAGCCAATAACTGTAAATTGTTTTTTACAAATAGTTCTTCTGCTTTTTGTAATGGTAAGTTTAATGTGTCGGTTTTGGGGGTTTGTGAATTTGCTGTGTTCAGATAAAATAATGAACATAACATATCAATTAAGCAAAACTTAATTGTTTTGTTTATTGAAACATACCCCCTAATTTTTAACATCCATAACTGTAATAAATGTATTTTTTGGACCATTACATGCATTTTTTATTTGTATATTGTCCAAATATAAGTCCAGATATTAAAATGACTTAAAAATCAGATTAAAATGAGATTAGGATTCGAAATCATAAACTTAACGCATTGATATAGAGACTGTAGAACTATGATAAATATTCATTTTTTTTTAATTCTTATAAAATAATGATTATATAATATTTTTACTTAAATTTTTTGAAACTATAATTACTATTACGAGTA
>CAVYAE010000001.1:0-29424 GCA_963766305.1 uncultured Bacteroidota bacterium | reverse complement strand
AATGGCATCATTAGCATCCTGCAATGCCTGGCTCGATAAATACCAATCATTTGTATTTCTTAGGGTTGAAGCGTTTATACCCTTGGAAATATTGCTTATCCTATCCACCCCGATATTGCATCCCAGGGCAATTATAGCGGCAAAAAAAGTCTCCGGGGCAGGGCGTTTCTTCTCGTGCGTCTTACTCTGATGCCCTATATATTGTAAAAACGGCGCAGCTTTTTCAATATCCGACAACACATTTAGAATTGAAACGTATTGAGCTGGCCTGAAAATATTCTGCAACCCTGTCCAGATCAGGTTTTTCTACCTGAGGGGTTGTAATGACTATTTTACGATTCTTGTCAAATTTCAGGTAATAGTTTAACCCAGCGTTATAATTATCATTTACTTCATGATAAAGCGAGTCTAAATCCTCTACCAGTTTATTTTTTATAGTATTATAATCCTTCAAGTGTAGCATTTCAGCATCGATCAATAATTGATCCTTGTTTTCCTTCCATTCTTGTTTGCTGATAAGGTATTCTTCCAGGAATCTATAACGGTATGAATGGTTAAAATTGAGCGAACCGGATTTAATACCATCATTGATGGCTTGATACAAGAACATCTTATAGAGTTTATTCTGGAAAATCTCTTTACCTGTAGCATCATCTATTACCCAGAGCAAGTCTTGTTGTTTATTGTCTAACCAGTTCAAGTTATCGCAAGGAGAAGTGATTTTACCATTACTGTCAACGAAGTGTTTTATTGCCTGGCACAAGTTTATATCGGAATCTTCAATGTTAATAATCAAATTGTTAATAATACGATTGATCCTATTGCCGAGCCAAACGCTACTTTTTTCCCAGTGCCGGTAAAAATCAGTTTTATCATCCAGGTTTATTTCAACTTCCATGGATGTAATTAATTTTTCTTGATCTCTTGAAAGTTCATTCCCGGCCGCTAATATATTTTTAATTTCAAGTATCTTATCACTATCACTGGCAGGGCGGTTTAATATGTTTTTTATTTCTTCCAGCTGTTGCTTGTACTTGTGTCGCGAGTTTATCAATAACTGGGTAGCTTTCTTGCGTTGCTCTTGAGATTTAAAATATTCTGCTTGCTGCAGATTTTTAGCCTGGTTTTCAGATGCTTTAACACTTTGCATGTAAGTATCAATCAAAAAATCATGCCGGAGTTTCACTTGACGGATCAAGAAACAAAGCAAAATTAAATATTTATCAGAATGGTTATTTAAACTATCACTATCAACGAAACTTACCCATCGGGAATGATACTCTATCGTGGCGTCGGATAAATTAACTTTCGCGATTAAATCTTTCAATCTATCCAGACGTTCTTTCATGGTCACGAACCTGTCGACACTTTTATTAATTTTTTTAGGCCTGCTTGATTGGCTAATTGATTTATACTGGAATAAATCAGCCGGTTGAAATGCAGCTTTTCTCGATAAAAATTCATCCAGTATATCACAGTGTTCTTTATTCAAGTGTTTTTTTAATGAATCATTGATGTGTTGGTCTAACCTGAGAAGGGCATTGTTAATAGCTTTAAGGTAGGTATCATAGGCAGGGGCTTCTACTGCTTGACGGAATAAATAAGACTTTGTTTCCCAGAGAACTTTACGTGGGAGAAGTTGTTTTTCTACCAGAATGTTGATATAGTGTCCGAATGATTGTTCGTCAAATTGTTTCCACTGGGTCAATGCTAATATCCTTTTACGATGGTCGTAGGCCATTTGCAGGTTATAATACTCCTTGAAATCGAAATATTTCGAATTAAGGTTCAACAGTTTAGTTACAAAATCTATATCTTCCTGCCTGAATTTATTTAATTCAAAAAACCTGCCATGATATTTAAAATAACCCCATTGTAAAACCATACCGATTTTGGAACATGGGTGACGTAATTTTTCCAGTTCAACATCCAAATCATCACTTCGTGAAAAATAATACTGTTTTTGGGTAATACTGAATATGACAGGGGTATCAAAATCTTTAATTTCGTTAGGTTGCAATAATTTTATTCTACTCATTGGATCATGATAAATAGATTAAAGATAGTACCGGAAAACCCTCGTTTTCGGGTACAAGTAAATTTCTTCCAAAATTAGAAAATAGGGGGTGAAAATTGGTACCATAATAGCATACCATGTATTAAAATACCATATATTTGAATTTGTCGGGTAAACGGTAAATAATTATTGAAGATGAAAGTAGGCTATGCAAGGGTAAGTACCCTGGAACAAACGCTCGATCTGCAAATCGACGCTCTCAAGCTTAATGGTTGTCAAAGCATATATACCGATAAGGTATCTGGTATAAAAGTGGCTAAACCAGCCTTTGAAGAAATGATGAGTTACCTCCGGGAAGGGGATACGATCGTGATATGGAAACTGGATAGATTGGGTCGTTCAACAAAGGACCTCATTGAATTGGTAGCCACGTTAGCGAAGAAGAAAATAGATATCATTTCACTCCATGACCCAATTGACACTACTTCACCGGGTGGTATCCTGATATTTCAGATATTCTGTGCGCTGGCTGAGCACGAACGAAATATCATTGTTCAGCGTACAAGGGCAGGATTAGAATCAGCAAGGGCAAGGGGAAGAAACGGGGGGCATCCGAAGGGACTAATCGAGAAGTATCAGGACATTGCTCCTGCTGTAAAAGAGTTATATTATTCAAAAAATCAGTCAGTGACACAAATTATGAAGTTTTTTAAGATTGGCAGTCGAAGAACTTTTTATAAAATATTAGTATATGCAGGTGTGCGAGTTAATTCATTTTCTAAGAAGAACACCAATAAACATTTATCTTCAAGTTGAGCCGAGTGTATTGTAGTAAGGTGTGTATTTAGAATTTAAACCTCACTTAAATTTAACATATTTTACTTGACATTTTATTTATTATAACATAAATTAGCTTTGGTAAAGTTAGTATAATAATAAGTATTTAAGAATCGTTTTTATTGGTATTTATTAGAATTATTTAATTCAATATTGAAAAAAAGACAACTTTTTTTATTTTTTGAATCCTATTATGAGGATTTAGCATGAAAATAATAGATTTTTACATTTATTAAACAATTGATATAATATATAACCATATCCAACAAACATTGAAAACAATTTTAACATCATTAATCTTTTTTTTCTTATTGCTTTCAAGCTGCAAAAAAGATAATCAAAAGACCTCCATTATTTTGTATAATAAACCTCTAAGTACAATTAAACAGTATGTACAAGGAAATTGGAAGATTGTTTATGAATATGGAGGACTTTGTGGTAACTGCAAATTTACCTATAATAGTTATTTTATTGATATAACTTCAAATAATAAATTCGTAAGTAATTCATTTCTTTATACATATGACACTACTACAATCTACTGGGTAAAAGCTCTTGACATCTATACGCTTGATTCTACATATTTAATGACTTTTAGAGATATCCATGATGTTCCTTGGAAATTTGTCATTCAACAAATTTATAATGATACTTTAATCTTCTATGATTCTGGATATGATGCCTTGTATTATCATTGTGTAAGATATAAATAGGATTCAATTAACCTTTAACAAAATAGTTATCAACAATAATCCATTATTTTAAAAACCTACAATCATGAAAAACTTAATTAAATTAATTTTTTTGATCACTTTCTTTAATTTTTCATTAGTAAACGCTCAAATCAACGACACTTTAGAAATACAAAGAAATGATAAAGGAATAGTTCAATTTGTATTATTTAAAGTTAACGAAAACTCAAATCGAAAAATGCAGAATGATACTTCTTTTTTAAAGTCAATTTTGAATTCAAAAAAAGATGACAAATTTAATATTATTTTAAATTATACTGATTTATCAGGAGTGACTCATAAGAAATTTCAACAATATTACCAAGGAGTGAAGGTTGATCATGGCGAATTGTTAATTCACGGTAAAAATGGGAATATCGATGCTTTTAATGGAAATTATATAAATATCAATATTCCTAGTGTAAATCCATATATTAGTGAAAATAAAGCATTAGGGAAGGCATTATTATTTGTAGGTGCAAAAAAGTATAATTGGGAAGATTCAACAATGGAAAACTTTATTAAACAAAGAATAAATGATCCTAATGCAACCTATTATCCTAAAGGTGAATTGGTAATTCTAAATGAAAATTTTATTGGAAAAAATGTATCTAAATTAGCCTGGAAATATCAAATATCATCTCTATTACCATTTAATAAGCAAATGATTTATGTTGATGCAGATAGTGGAAATGTTATTAGCAGCATACCTTTGATATGTGATGCATATAATAATACAACTCTTACAGCACAGACATTGTATAGTGATTATAATGGATATCAAACTATTACAGGTGATAATTTTTCTTCAGGGTCGTATCGTTTGAGAGAAACCCGCAAATGCCTTCAATCAACAGTAGATATTCAAACTCTAAATCTAAATAACTCCTTTAACACATCTTCCACAACAGATTTTATTAATAGTAGTACAAATTGGACAAATGGTAATTGGTCAACATTTAACCAAAATCAATGTGTATTGGATGCTCATTTTGGAGCTGAAAAAGTTTTGGATTTTTGGGGGAGCGTTTTTAGCAGGTATAGTATTAATGGAAATGGCTTAACTATATTAGGTTATGCTCATGCTGGTCTAAGTTGGAATAACGCTCAGTGGAATCCGGCACCTGATAATTACATGTTTTATGGAGATGGAGATGGTATTACATTTAGCCCTTTAACTGCTTTAGATGTTTGTGCCCACGAATTAGGGCATGGTATCGATGAATACACAGCAAACCTTACTCCTGGGAATTCAGAATCAGGGGCTCTTAATGAAGGTTTAAGTGATATTTGGGGTGCCTGTGTAGAACATTGGGCAGCTCCAAATGATCCAAACAAGCAAACTTGGTTAATTGGAGAACAAGTTATGAAGAACGGAGCCATATGTCTTCGTTCTTTAAGAAGTCCTAAGACAGAAGGGTATAACGGAAATACTAATAATTTAAATGGGGGATATCCAAATACATATAAAGGTCAATATTGGGATCCTAGCCTTGAACCTCATATAAATTCTACCGTTCTTAGTCATTGTTTTTATTTACTTTCACAGGGAGGAAGCGGTACAAATGATTTAGGCAATTCCTATTCAGTTTTTGGAATTGGTATTAATAGTGCACAGAATATTATCTATTCTATGGAAAGTAATTATTTGACCAGCTCAGCACAATATTCAGATGCAAGAAATGCCATGATTTTGGCTGCGAGCTTTTTATATAATAGTTCATCTTTTGAAGTAATGCAAGTAAAAAATGCATGGTATGCAGTTGGACTCGGAGCACAACCAACTCAAGTTTCTATTTCAGGTAATCTATTTGTTTGTTCGTCTGGGGCCGCTTATACAGTAAACAATCTCCCATCCAGTTCTTCTGTTACTTGGACTCAAAGTGGCAATATTTCTTATATTTCGGGACAGAATACAAATAGCTATAATGTTGTTGCATCAGGTTCTGGTAATGGGTGGATACAGGCAACAATAAATGGAACTATCACTTTACCACAATATGCTGTTAAGGTTGGTGCTCCAAATTACATAGGAATCGTAAGTTTTAATAATCTAACTGAAGTTGATCAATTTGATTTCAAAATATTATCAGGCACAGGAAATTATCCTTACGAAGGTAATCTTACTATGAATGATGGAACAGGATTAGCAACCAACTACCAATGGACTGAGATATCTCAAAGTGGAGTAACAGGATTTACCTCCAACCAAGGATATGTTGATGTTTGGGCCAAATCTGTTAATTCATCTTTGAGTCTAAAATTAACAGCTAGCAATTCGTGTGGATCTTATTCTCAATATTACTATTTTACACCTGGAAATATACAACCTCAAATAATTATATCCCCAAATCCTGCATCCGATAATGTTAATGTAATGATCATTCCCACGGTTAATTCTACTGATACAACATCTGCATCACAGCAAAATTTATTATCGACTCAAAATGATAATAATAATTCATCCTTAACATCTTATAACGTAACCATTTTGAGTTTAGCAGGTATAACTTATTATTCCAATAAACAATATGGAAATAACTTTACTTTATCTGTAAGTAACTTACCAAATGGTTCTTATATTATATATGTAACTGATGGTACAAACTCATATAGCAATAAACTTATAATAAAACATTAAATTTATGAATTAAGATCAGAACATAATTATGAAAGGAAAAGACAATTTCGAAAGACCTTGTCTTTTCCTTCAGTAAAAAAACTTATTAAATATAATATAATGTACATGCTAGGTTTTATATTAAAAATACAAAACAGGTTTTAGTTAACTAATTATATCTTAACTTAACATAGTACTAAATTACTTTTGGCCCGGATCGGGATGGACAACCAAAGTGGGGAAGAACATTTAATTTACATTACAGATCCCAATGGAGATGATATTACTACTTCAAGTTATACTATTAAAAATAGTTGTACCGGCACAACAACAACACAACTCGGGATAGATTTGAATTTAGCCGATAATGAAATTGATGGAAGTATTGATTCAACCGAATGGAAAGTAACTGATGTTACAGGAGATATTAAAATTGATAAAACAGGTGAACTAACTATTACAGGGATAGGATCGGCAACAGTAACAGCGAACGTTTATTACCAATATATTGATTCCACATCTATTCCGGAAATACAAAATACAGTTTGTGATTGTAGCATTTGTAATCCTGACGCGACATGTGAAGACACTAAAGACAATGAATGTGATCTCGACACAACCACAGATGAATTTACGAGTCCAGGAATTAATTGCGTCAAATCAAAATCAACATTAACACCAGAACCAGGACAACATTCTACCGCGAGTTTCAATTTAATTGTAACAGCCCCGGTAACTGGAGTTTCAATAGGAAACATACCTTATGAAGATATAGGATTGGATTCGACCATAACATTAACGGTCACAGTAACCCCTTTGTGCGCCGACACGACTGTAACATGGGAATCTAGTAATAATGAAGCTGTAACCGTCACTAGTGATGGAATTGTCAATGCGGTTGGTTGCGGAACTGCGACTATCACTGCATATTCAACGGAAGATAAAAATGTAAAAGGTTCATGCTCTGTAACTGTTCAGCCCGTATCTGGGGTAACTATCAGCCCATCAAGCACTAAAATTAAAAAGAATGACACGTATCAACTATCGACTATCGTTACACCATCTTATGCCTGTGATACTGATGTTACGTGGAAGTCCAGCAATAATTCGGTAGCAAGTGTTTCATCCGATGGAGTTGTAACAGCAAATTCATGTGGTTCAACTACCATTACGGCTACTACAGATAATGAAGGCAAAACCGCAACTTGTGAAGTAACAGTATCCGTGCCCATTACATCAATTACACTTAATTATACAGTGGACTCGCTCGATCTTACAGGTTCTAATACCATCCAGTTAATGAGCTCCGTTACACCCTCGGATACCTGTAACGATTTAATTACCTGGTCATCCAGTAATAGTAACGTTGCAAAGGTTGATGATAACGGGTTGGTAACAAGTGTGAGTTGTGGAACAGCTACCATAATGGCAACGTCACAAGTTGATAATAAAACAGCTACCTGTGCTATAGCAGTAATTCAACCGGCTACAGGGATAACTCTTAGTGATAGCCTTATTTCATTAAGAGTTACAAAAACAGATCAACTATTTGATACAATCCATCCATTGAATGCCTGTAACAAGAATGTTACCTGGAGTTCAAGTGATTCGACTGTTGTAAAAGTTGATAGTAGTGGGGTAATAACTGCTTTAAGGCTTGATACAGCCCTTATTACTGCTAAAACTGTTGATGGTGGCTATACTGCTTCATGTAAAGTTATCGGAGAACTGCTTGTTACACTTAATCAAACTTCTGTAACTTTAAATGTAAAAGATACTATTACATTAATAGCTACCATCACCCCGGCAAGTATATCAAATAAAACAGTTAGCTGGAAATCCTACAATCCTTCCATTGCAACAGTTGATTCAAGTGGCAATGTAAGTGCTATATCCGGTGGAACCACTTATATAATCGCGAGAAGTAATGCAAATAACAAGGTTTCTGCTTCGTGTGTTGTAAATGTACGACCACAAATAAAAAATATTATTATTCAAAATTCAGAAAACCAACCTAATACTGATTTCATCGCTGGACGGGGTTCAATAATCACGATCACAGGATCGGGGTTTGGGAATACGCAATTATTTAATTCAAATAAGGGATACGTTTCATTTACTAATGCTGATCAGGGTGGACTTGTATCTTCATATCTGATTGATAAAAATAGTCACAGAAAAACATCAATGATTGATGATTACGATAGTTGTGATTATACGACTCCAAATGGAAATGTGTGGAGCGATAGCTTAATTCAAATGTATTTACCTTCAACAATATATGCTAATAATATAATTATAAATGATACTATTCAACCTGAAGGTATAGGATCGGGGCATGTAACTGTCACCAATAACGCGATCATTACGGATTCGTCAAATTACCAAATTACTATTCCTCACGCTTATATAGCAGTCTTTTCACGAAAATTAAAAAATAAATACCCCATTCTTCTAAAAAACAACACATTCACTTATACTTATGGTCCTGGGTTGGCAAACTTTGACCCAAAAGGTATCACGCTTATTAACAGGGCAATGAAAGAATGGTCGTGTAGGAATAATATTAATGACACTTTAGTAAGAACAAGTTCAAATTCTACTGATACAATTTATTTTGCACCTTTAAGTAATTCCAGCGCATTAGCGAGTACACAAATTATTCAAGGAAATTTATATTCTGACGGTTATTATTATCCAAGTTCAACGAGGATAACCATTAATACATTATATACATCCAATAATTCACAATATAAATTTAATTATAAATTACCTGATAATAATATAGGTACAGACTCTTTCGATTTTTATCACGTAATATTGCATGAATTAGGCCATGCTTTGGGGTTAGCGCATATTAATGATAGCTTATCTTTGATGTATTACTCGACACCCCCGGGTCTTAAATACAATCAAAGGATAGATTTGAGAAACAAGGCTGGTGAACCTGAAAATTATACTGATCAAACCAACGCCGTTCAAGACGCTAATTTTATCGTAACTACAAGCGAACAAAGTTTAATAACTGGTAAACTCGCGCCATTCACTCCTGGTAACTGCGGTCCTTTGGCACCTTCAGGCTTGATTGCAGCAGTAAAAAGTGCCGGAAATATTAATTTGAGATGGACATCCGCATCAGACATGGATTATTATACGCTGACGAGAACTGATTTATTTGGAAACCAGGTGCAACTTTATATTACAGATGGTGCACCAATAGGCGCAGGAACTGCAATTTACCGGGATTTGTCGGTAAGCCCGGGGGCTACCTATACTTACAACTTAACTTCAATAAACAGTTTTGGATACGCGAGTACTATCACGCAATCAATTTCAACTCCATTATTAGCAAAACCTGGCATAATACAGACATCAGCCACGACAAGCAATAATGTGACCATTTCCTGGACAGGCAACGCTAATACATATACAATATTACGTTCAAGTGACGAAGGACAAACTTATGAAACAATTGCTACAGGAGATACAACCACGACTTATACTGACAATACCGTAACACCAGGTGCAACATATACTTACAAGGTTCAAGGTAATATAACCAACACATTAAAAGAATCAGACCCGGTAACGGTAACTGCATGTTTAGCAATTATTTCTAAAACAACCTATTCATCAAGCACGATAATATACCCTTGCAATAATTCAATCGAGTTTATTAATGACACAATAAAGAATAATAGTAACGTGCGAGTAAACGGATCTTCCAACAAGGTTAATATCCAGGGTAAATTCCAGGTACAAAAAGGATCGTCATTTTATGCTAAATAATAACTATTGTAAAAAATTCTAAAAATGAAAAAGATATTATTAAGTTTATTTACCATGATGCTTTTTACAGGCATTTTCGCCCAAGTTGAACCTCCATTGGATATTGATAAAATAAATAAACAATCGGATTCCATACGTGATGAAATCATTAATAAATCGGAGTATGTTTTCGAGGGAACAATAATTAAATGTGATGGATATTTTCGTAATAATTCAGTTATGTGTTCTGAAATTGTCAAGATTACTAAAGTGTTCCGTGGAAATCTAGTACCTGGCTCTATTGAAGTTTTGAGTTATAGTAATTCGATTTTGGTGGACGGTTATAAAAGGGAAGCTTGGAAATTAAATAGCTACGATAAATTTGGAATATTTTTTTGCAGGATAGCAAAGGAATTCCAGTTTGATCCCAAGTATAATATTGATAAAGTTGATAATAAAGAGATTCTCACATATAAGGGCAGGATTCAGTATTCACCTTATGGTGGTAGCTATGAAGGAATAGTTAATCTTAAAAATGGCAAGATTACTACTAAAGCCGAATTATATAAAATACTGAAAAGATACCCTAATTTAAACATTCCCGAAACTGCAGAGAAAGAACCCTGGGATCACGATAATAGCTTACTTGGGTTGTATCCAAGAATTGGAACATTTAAGAGTGGTGCAGCCGAGGATGCATATATTGATTCGGTAAATCGCTCACGAGGCTTCACTAAACCAAAACAAACAATACAAAAAAAGGACAGCCTTAAAAACGTAACCCGTCCATGAATTTAATGAATATTAATCATTCATGTTAAAGATTAAAACAATATAATCAAGAACCCCAGTAAAAAAATTTAAAAATATATTGAAATGAAAAACTTAAGAACCTATTTAATTATCATCGCTACAATTACAAGTATTAGCGTGAAATCGCAGATTCAAGTTGATTCCACCGGAAATGTTACTATAGGAGATTCTGCCCAAATGTTAAAAATTAATGGAAGCGTCCAAGTTAAACAAAACTTTATTAGTTTAAATGGTGTAATTGGATCCTATTTTAATACTAATTTGACTTTTGTGCCTGGTACATTTACTAATGACTTACTCCCTCCTGCTATGACTATGTACCCATTTAAAGTAGATAGTAGCGGAACTACATGGCCTTACATTAATATTTGTGCTAAAGTAGGAATTTTTCCAACAATTATGTCTCGAGCTTTTGTTCCAGAATATGCACTTGATTTAGGAATTTATCCCACATCTATAATCAGAGCTTTTAAT
This sequence comes from uncultured Bacteroidota bacterium, assembly GCA_963766305.1. Taxonomy (GTDB): domain Bacteria; phylum Bacteroidota; class Bacteroidia; order Bacteroidales; family JAAUTT01; genus JAAUTT01. Next base: position 18,164 of record CAVYAE010000001.1, on the reverse strand, counting down.
GTTTCACCATCGGATTCAACACTTAAAACTAATATCAAGAATTTGCAGGGAGCGAGAGCCTCGTTGTTGAAATTACGAGGTGTAACTTATAAATTAAAAGCTAAGCCTAATCCTTCCTTGAATAATCCAAATTCAATGGAATTATTGTCGAATACAAAATCAGAATCTACGAAATTTCCACAAAATATCATTGACACAACATACCAGAATAGGATACGTATAGGGTTCCTGGCTCAGGATGTACAGAAAGTATACCCTGAACTTGTCTATTCTGACAAAAACGGGTTATTGAGCCTGGATTATATTGGCCTGATACCGGTTCTCGTTGAATCGATTAAAGAATTAACCTTCAAATCGATTAATGATAGCCTGGCATATGTAAATAATCAAACATTAATGTTAAACAGAATTAAATCCGATAGTATTTCAATTGCACAATTAACTAATAACCTAAATACAATTACAAACCAGGTTGCATCATTGACTGCGCAGGTTAATCAGTGCTGTAGTAAAACTACAACAGCAACAACATCAAGTGATCAAATACCAATCGGAACAGTTGAAAACGTCACTCAAAAAGTAGTACAAAGCGATGTAGCTACCCTGTCCCAGAACGCTCCGAACCCATTCAACCAGAACACCACAATAGGTTATTATATACCAGCTAATGTAGGTAAAGCTGTCCTTTACGTTTACAATTTGCAGGGCGTTCAGATCAAATCTATACCGATTTACGACCGGGGTAACGGGAGTGTTGTAATTTCTGGCAACAGCCTCGCTGCAGGAATGTACATTTACTCTCTCATTACTGATGGTAACGTTATAGACACGAAAAGGATGATCTTGACGAATTAATAGATTAAGGTTACTGGATTGAAACTCAAAAACTATCATTGAATATCGAAGCGATGAAAAACGTTTTATTGACTTTAGTTTTCCTTGGTGTATTAACCACGTCACATGCTCAAGATTTAACCGGGAAATATTTTTTTGGAGGAAGTTTGGGGTTTGAATCAACATCAGGAAATTCGGATGTTAGTGGTACTAATTATAATAATCCTAATGGCCTTGGTTCCTATTCTTTTAGTCCTTCATTTGGTTATTATATTAAGAAAAAACTCGCAATTGGATTACAGCTTGGATATAGCTCAAGTAATCAGAATGTTATTACTTTTAATTATTCAAATAATAATTATCAAAGTATACCTATTAAAGAAATTAACCAAGTGGTTAGTATTGCTCCGTTATTGAGATATACTATTCCAATACTTGAAACAGTTGGATTTAATTTTAATTTTACCTTGCCATTTAACTATACAAGATCTAATGATAAAGCATCTGGTGCTATATCAAGCATATTTTCTGGAGAAATAGGCGTACCCAATAATTACTCCACATATTCTTTAGGATTAAATATTAGTCCGGGTTTTCAGTGGTTTATTAATAATAAAATTGCTCTATTGGGTACATTTGGGGCGTTAAGTTATACTCATTTCAAAACAAACGCAATAGGTAATGTTTTCTTTGAATCTTCTACAACTTATGCAAATGATTTAAAATTATCGTTAACTACAGGTATTAGTTTAGGCATAAATTTTTATTTTGGTGGTAAAATTTATCAAATTACGCCTTATTCAAAATAGGTTATGGGTTAATAAAAATTCCAAATATCTATAATGTTGAATGTGTGTTTGTTGTAACTAGTTTCTTTATTAATAATAAACTTATTAACTGCCTATAGATTAATGCGTAACATGGTGCTATCTTATTTTAGGCCCCGATCCGGTCTTACAACCTAACAATTTTCCATGATGCCAATAAAATCAATAAATTCATCATGGGAAATCGACAATACCTTATGAATAAATAATGACATTGTCAATAATCAATAATCAATAATCAATAATCAATAATCAATAATCTAATACGCTCTCTTATCCCTCTTTTCGACGTAATTTATAAATGAATTATTTGAGACCCTGTTACCGCCGGGGGTGGGGTAATCTCCTGTAAAATACCAGTCACCCAGGTCGTTTGGTATAGCCTTATGCAGGTTCTCGACCGATTGATATATAATTTCAAGGTCAGCCTTAATTTCAGGAGTACGTAACATCTGAGCAATTTTAAACGAAACTTCTTCAGGGGTAAACTGTTCATAGATCATTCTGACATAATTGTCAACCTGTGATTTGGGTTTATCCGCTGAGCCCTTGCACAGATTATAAACCTTGTTAATCACATCTGCCTTACCCTTTTCTTTAAGGAGCTCTATTGCTGCCTGAAAAGCTATAAGGTCACTCAGTTTGGCCATATCAATGCCATAACAGTCGGGATACCTGATCTGGGGTGAGGATGATAATATAATTATTTTTTTAGGTTCAAGCCTGTCAAGAATTTTAATTATACTCTGTTTAAGGGTAGTGCCCCGAACAATGGAATCGTCGATAACGACAAGGTTGTCAACACCCTTTTCAAGTGTATCATAGGTTATATCATAAACATGGCCAACCATATTATTCCTGCCCTTGTCCTGTGCTATAAATGTCCTTAGCTTTGCATCTTTTAATGCAACTTTTTCTATCCTGAAACTTTCATTCATTATATCATCAAGCAGCTCAGGCGTGAGGCCATTGCCAGCTGCCAGGATTTTCTTTTTCTTTTGTTCGGTAAGAAACTGGTTAACCCCCTTCACCATACCATAGAAAGCTGACTCGGCAGTATTGGGTATAAAGGAAAATACAGTATGTTTTAAATCAAAATCTATAGAACGCAGAATGGCAGGAATTAGTAACTCTCCCAATCTTTTACGTTCCTGGTAAATATCACTGTCACTGCCTCTTGAAAAATAAATACGTTCGAAGGAGCAGGATTTACGAATTTGTGGTTCACGCACCTGTTCCTCAAACATCTGTCCGTTTTTCTTAATTACGAACACATGTCCGGGTTTTAATTCACATATATCCGAAGTTCTCAGGTTAAATGCCGTTTGTATAACAGGCCGTTCAGAGGCCACAACAGCCACCTCATCGTTGTAATAATAAAAGACAGGACGTATGCCCCACGGATCGCGAAACACAAAGGAATCCCCATGACCTATAATACCTGTTACGGCATAACCACCATCCCATTTTTTGCTGGATTCTTTAAGTATTGAAGGTATATTAAGGCATTGTGGTATAAGGGATGTGATATCGACATTATCTTTTCCCTGACCTTTAAAAATATCGAAGCATCGTTGTACTTCACGATCAAGGAAGTGACCAACATTTTCAAGAATGGTAACGGTATCCGAAAAGTCCTTGGGATGCTGTCCCAGTGAGGTTAATATATTAAAAATCTCATCTACATTGGTAAGGTTAAAATTTCCTGCCAAAACCAGATTTCGTGTTTTCCAGTTATTAAGACGTATAACAGGATGCACACGATCTATGGTGTTATTACCAAATGTGCCATATCTTAAATGACCCATATAAATCTCTCCGGCGAAGGGCTGTTTTAGCTTGGCATTATGGGCGTCGGTCAATATTTTGGGATATTCTTTTATAGATTCGTCTAAATCATCCTGTATTTTTCTGAAAACATGATCGATTGAATTTTCCTTCACTGACCTGTGCCTGTAGATAAATTCATTCCCCGGCTCCATGTCTAATTTTAAACACACCACTCCTGCCCCGTCCTGTCCTCTGTTTCTTTGTTTTTCCATTAAAAGGTACAACTTTTGCAGGCCATACATCCATGAACCATATTTTAACTGGTAATATTCCAAAGGTTTCAGTAAACGGACCAGGGCTATGCCGCAGTCATGCTCCAACGCATCGGTCATTTCAAATTATAATTTAGTATAATCAATTCTACATTCTACAATTCTGTTATTTGGAAATACAGAATCTAACTGTTTTTTAATGCGATAAGCATCGGTACGGGTGCGAAAATCGCCAACATACACTTTCCAGTCAGGTGACTCCTGAATGATATAAACTTCTTCACCCAGATCCGAAAACTTTTCAAGAAATATTCTCTTTGCATCCGTTGCACGTTGCCGGCCAAGATCCAAATTATTAGCAGAGAATATCCGAATCCTGAAACCCGGCACAGAATGTTCGGCAATATTTTCGTTAATGTACCGGATAATTAGTGAATCTATCCTTTTATCCTGTATAACTTTGACTTCACCAGTGGTATCCTTATTCCGCAAGTGTGTTATAAGTGGTGAACAATATAGATTATTAGTTGGTTGTGAATATATTACAGTTGTTAAAAAGGAAAATAAGAAACAACTAAATAAAAACTCTTTCCTCATTATAAACATGATGAACTAAATTCGGGTCAAAAGTAATAAAAAGTAAGTAGCTCTATTTTACAAGTGAGAAATTTTCAATTTTTATTTTTCTGTTATATAGAAATGAACTGGCCATTATTGTTCCGGATAAATGCAAATCGTGCACCCCACCTGAAAACATCATCATTGCCGAAGTCATAATATCTTTTATATTTGTCAGTTCTATATTTATATTTACTGTATATTCCTGTGCTGACTTTGCCGGAATAAAAATATCATCTATCTGCTTTACCTTGCCTAATTCATTGTCACCCTGATTTACATACAAATCAGCTTCCCTGATACGAATGCTGAATGTATTCGGATTTTCTATCGGTACAGTTATCTTAAGGGAAATGACATTGTCATGTATGCCTGTAAAGGAAACCTGACGAACATCCCCTATCTTAAGTTCTTCAATTTTTGTGCATGACAACAGCGTGACAATTAATATAAAAACAACAGTGAACCTGGTAATTTTTTCCCTTTTTTTCATCCTCAACAATTTTTATTCTATGCAAATTAACCAATAATGATAATAAACACAATCTTATATTTGTTTAATTAATTAAAAACACCGAATTTAGTTTGGTGGCAAGAGAAAAATTTATTTGTTTTTAAATTTTAATTATAAACAAACATGAATAAAATAAACTTTATAACTATGACCCTTATTATGTTATTTGCTTTTTCGTGCAAACATAATACCAAAAAAATCCAACTTCAGACAATATGAATTTAAGTTATATCGATTCCGTAACCACTGATAAATGTATAGATTCTCTTAGAACGAAGTATCCAAACTCACCAGCCGGGGATATTTCAAACGGAGTTAAACAGGTTGCAAAATTCTGGAACCAGGATGATGGTTCAAAGGATATATTCATAAATTTTTGTTTAGATAATTTTTTACCCGACTCCAATGCCAGGAAAACAGCCTTGGAAAAAATATCAAGGAATCTGGAAATACTGCAGGGAGGTTTCAATCAAATCTCACTCAGGCTAAAAGAACCTGTACATTTAAATATGGGCGATCTGACACCTGTAGATCAGATGTTTGCCGGTTACGACCCTGCCACTGGTATGAAAGAAGATTTCTTTAAGAACAAAATTGCATTCTATTTATTACTAAACTTTAAGTATTATTCCCTTGATGAAAAAACAGACTCAGGCGTAAACTGGACCCGGCAGCAATGGGCATATGCAAGATTAGGTGATATAATCACATCCAGAATACCAGGGAAATTGCTCATGAATATATCGGATGTAAACACTCGTTCTGAAAGTTACATCTCCGATTATAATATTTTTATGGGTAATCTGATAAATAATAAAGGTGAGAGTTTATTCCCTAAGGATTTGAAATTAATTTCACACTGGGGTTTACGGGATGAGTTAAAAGCTGATTATCAGTCACCAAATGGAGTGGATAAACAAAAGATGATATATGATGTAATGATGCATATAGTTAAACAGGACATTCCCTCTTGTATTATCAACTCGGGTAAATATAAATGGAACCCTGCTATTAATAAGGTATATGATAAAAATGCGGAAGTAAGTTTTACAAACGAACCGGATACAAGATATGAATGGCTCCTGAAAAATTTTAAAGCTTTAAAAGAAACTGATGCTTATAACCCTGATTTTCCGACTTACATTAAATCCAAGTTTGAAAGTGAGATGGAAATTCCTCAGAAAGATGTTGAAAAACTTTTTTCAGAACTTTTGAGTTCTCCACAAGCCGCAAAGGTGGCGGCATTGATCTCCAAAAGGCTTAACCGCAAGCTGCAGCCATATGATATATGGTACGATGGGTTTAAAAAGCGGAGTACCATTAATACGGATGAACTGGATAAATTGACCAGGAAAAAATACCCTGATAGTGAAGCATTTCAGAAGGACATACCAAATATATTGCAAAAGCTTGGTTTTACACATGACAAGTCTATATATATTGCTTCCAAAATTCAGGTCGATGCCGCACGTGGATCAGGTCATGCATGGGGTGCCCAGATGAAAGGCGACAAGGCACATGTGCGTACCCGCATACCTGATACCGGTATGGATTATAAAGGCTTTAACATTGCCATGCATGAACTGGGCCATTGTGTGGAACAAACACTTACTTTATATGATATTGACCATTACTTACTTTTCGGTGTACCAAACTCATCCTTCACAGAAGCTCTGGCCTTTGTTTTTCAAAAACGTGACCTCGAGATACTTGGAATAAAGAATACTGACCCGGAAAATGACTATCTCTCAACACTGGATATATTCTGGTCAAACTATGAGATTATGGGAGTGTCACTTGTAGACCAGCGGGTATGGAACTGGATGTATGCTCATCCTGATGCCACAAAATCACAACTAAAGGATGCAGTAATAAATATAGCTATTGAGGTATGGAATAAATATTATGCCCAGGTTTTTGATATCAAGGATCAACCCATACTTGCAATTTATTCACATATGATAGATTATCCTTTGTACCTTTCAGCATATCCAATTGGTTTTTTGATTGAATTTCAAATTGAAAAAGCTATCAGGGGTAAAAATTTCGGCCGGGAAATAGCCGGAATATACAGTAAAGGTCGTATAGTACCTCAGGTATGGTTAAAAGAATCCCTTGGGCAGGAATTATCTGATCAGCCATTATTGGAAGCAGTAGATATGGCTTTGGCAGGGATAAAGAAATAAATGGATTTAAGATTAATTAATTAATTGGCCAATAATGTAATTAATATTAATAGTGTTTTTTGAATAATAAATCAGGGAAAAGCTGTGATTCAATCAAAAATAGAAAATAGAAAATTTTAAAAATTGTATTCAAAAGAATTATCAAAATTTTATCTGCAACATCATAATACTGAAAAGTTTAATAAGTGGTTAGCGGGTTCTGGCAGTAATATAAGTCTTACCGGGTTATCAGGTTCATCGGGAGTGTTGTTTGCATCGGCATGTATTGAGAAAAGCAGGTTCATTAACTGGTTTATCGTGCCCGATCGTGAACAGGCTGCTTATATCTACGGAGATCTTTCAAATACCTTAAATGAAGACAATGTTTATTTCTTCCCTTCAGGATATAAACGTTCTATGAATGAGACCGTCAACGATGAGGCAGGACTTATTTTACGCACTGAAGTACTTAATAAATTAAAGAATATTGGAAACATAAAGTTACCAGTAATATTTGTCTCTTACCCCGAAGCACTTATTGAAAAAGTTATTTCTGCTGAAAACCTGAGTAAAAACACCCTTGAACTAAATGTAGGCGAAACAATATCAATAACATTTATCAGGGAAGCACTCGAGGAATATAATTTTGAAGAGGTGGAATTTGTTTACGAACCAGGACAGTTCTCTGTTCGCGGAAGTATAGTTGACATTTTCTCCTATTCCCATCACCTTCCTTACAGACTTGATTTCTTTGGAGACGAAGTGGAGACAATACGGACATTTGACATAGATGATCAAAGATCGCGTGATAAATTTACATCTATAACTATAGTTCCTAATATTCAAAAACTTGTTGAAACCAATAAAGGAAACTGCATACTTAAATTTCTTCCTGCAGATTCAGTTATCTGGAGCGTTAACCTGCGTTTAAGCATAGACAGAATCTCCGATATTTATAATAAGTTCCCCGAAAAATTAAACTTTGAATTCGGGGGTACTCAAACCGGCAAGGATAATATTCTGCTTGATGGCATGGAATTTGAACAATTGCTTAAAAATTTCCGACATGCTGAATTTGGACAGAATTTTGAATTCAGAGGTGCATCCCTTGATTTTTCAACCTCACCTCAACCTGTCTTCAGGAAAAACTTTGATCTTCTCTCGCAGAACCTTTCGGAATACAACCAAAAAGGCTATGAAGTAATTCTGATTAGTGAAAACCCCAAACAAATTAACAGACTTAAAGACATATTCAGCAGTTTGCCTGAACACGTCAGATTCAACTCCCTGGTAACTTCAATACATGAGGGATTTATTGATCATGATATTAAACTTTGTATATATACAGATCACCAAATTTTCGAAAGATATCATAAGTATCTTATAAACAGGCAATTTATAAGGAGCGATGTACTTACGATGAACGAAATCCGTAACCTCCAGCCGGGAGATTATATTGTACATATAGACCATGGAATAGGGATATTCGGCGGTCTGGGCAAAGTTGAGATAAACGGCCACCAGCAGGAGTCCATACGTCTTGTATTCAAAGATAACGATGTATTATACGTTAACATCCACAACCTTCATAAGATATCAAAGTACCGTGGAAAAGACGGAGAACCCCCTAAAATAAGCAAGCTGGGTACGCCGGCATGGCAGAACCTGAAACAAAATACAAAGAAAAAAGTAAAGGATATTGCCCGGGAATTAATTGCCTTGTATGCCAAGCGAAAATCATCGGAAGGATTTGCTTATTCACAGGACACATATATGCAGGAGGAGCTCGAAGCATCCTTTATTTATGAAGATACCCCTGATCAGCTTAAAGCTACGGTATCGGTCAAGGAAAATATGGAACGTGCCTTTCCAATGGACCATCTTATTTGCGGTGATGTTGGTTTTGGTAAAACAGAAATTGCCATAAGAGCTGCCTTTAAAGCTGTTTCGGACAATAAACAGGTAGTAGTGCTTGTGCCTACCACACTTCTTGCCCTTCAACATTACAATACATTTAGTGAAAGGCTGGAGAAATTTCCATGTTCTATTGATTATATAAGCCGTTTAAAATCATCAAAAGAACAAAAGGAGACTATTAAAAAACTTCAGGAAGGACAAATAGATATAATTATTGGAACTCACAGGATAATAGGAAAAGATATTAAGTTTAAAGATCTGGGTTTGCTCATTATAGATGAAGAGCAAAAATTTGGTGTTGCCGTTAAAGAAAAACTTAAAAGTATCAGAATAAATGTAGATACATTAACTCTCACTGCTACACCTATTCCCCGTACTCTTCAGTTTTCACTGATGGGTGCCCGCGATCTGTCAATAATAAGCACCCCACCGCCAAACCGTCATCCCATCCAGACTGAGATACATACTTTTAATGAAACTGTAATCAGAGATGCTATTGATTATGAAGTGTCCAGGGGAGGCCAGGTATTCTTTATCTATAACAGGATAGACAAGCTTATAGATATTGCCCTGCTAATAAATAAATTATGCCCTGAAGTTAAGGTTGCTGTAGCACACGGGCAAATGGACGGTGAGTTACTGGAACAAATAATGATGGATTTTATCCGCGGCGATTTTGACGTCCTGGTTACAACGACAATAATTGAGTCTGGTCTGGACATACCCAATGCAAATACAATGATAATAAACCAGGCACAGATGTTCGGTCTTAGCGATCTGCATCAGCTGAGAGGCAGGGTAGGCCGTTCAAATAAAAAGGCTTTCTGTTATCTTCTGGCCCCTCCATATTCGTCCTTAACCCAGGAGGCCAGAAGAAGGATGAAAGCCATTGAAGAATTCTCAGAGCTGGGCAGTGGTTTTAACATAGCAATGCAGGACCTGGATATACGTGGAGCAGGAAATCTGTTGGGAGCGGAACAAAGTGGATTTATAAGTGAGATTGGCTTCGAAACATATCAAAGAATACTCAATGAGGCTATGTTTGAACTTAAAGAGGAGGAATTTGGGGATCTGCTTTCAGAAAAACCCGCGGATACAATTAATAAAACAAATGATACTCAAGAGCAGGTATCTGAACCTGATTATGTTATGGACTGCCAGGTAGATACTGACATGGAACTCATGTTCCCTGATGCATATATCAGAAATGTTACTGAAAGAATAAGGCTTTACAGGGAACTTGATAATATTGAAAGCGAAGATAAAATACTTGAGTTCGAACGTCAGCTGACTGACCGTTTTGGTACTATGCCATCTGCCACCTGTGAATTAATAAATGTGGTGCGTTTGAGGTGGATTGCCAAAATGCTGGGGTTTGAAAAAATTATTCTCAAAAATCAGAAAATGCTTATCTCTTTTGTATCAAATAAAAATTCATCTTATTATCAATCGCACGTTTTTGAAAATATTCTTGCTTTTGTTCAGAAAAATCCGAAAACCTTTCAGATGAAGGAAGTAAAAGATAAATTATCGATGACAGCTGAAAATGTTAAAACCATAGATGAGGCTATAGGATTATTGAAAAGAATGATGGAATGATGATTGATGACGTAACAAAATGTACAGATGAGCAGATGTGCAAATGGCTTATTGACTTGAAATTATAGTGATTGTCGATAATATAACCTGATGATTACAATTACTGATTAATATAACAGGGTACCTTAATTGGATAACAAAAGATAAGGAAGTTTAAAAATATTATATGCAATATTTTGCCTAAAACTGCTTTTAATTGTTAAGTATAAAATTTCAGTACTTAATCTTAAATAAAATAATATGTATTTCGCTCTGCTCTTCATTCACTCCATATTAAGATGGCTTATACTAATTAGTTTGCTTTCAGCCATTTTCATTTCATTCAGAGGATGGTTTCAAAAAAGAACATATACCAAAACAGATAATGTACTTCGTGTTGCTACTATGACCCTTGCTCATCTGCAGCTGGTTTTTGGACTTTGTTTATATTTTATAAGCCCCTTGATAAAGTTCTTTTTTAGTAATTTTAAGAGTGCTGTTAAGGTTAAGGATGTGAGGTTTTTTGGAATGGAACATTCTGTAATTATGATCATTGCCATAATTATTATAACTATTGGTTCAATTATGACTAAAAGAAAAACAAATGACACAGATAAATTTAAAACCCTGGCTATTTGGTTTACAGTTGCATTAATTATAATATTCATTTCGATACCCTGGCCCTTTTTGTCTTTTGTATCCAACAGACCATATTTTAGATAATTTTAAAATGCATACCTCCAACCTTCTTTTGCGATTCTTTCCTTTAAGTCCGGTCTGTTTTCAATTAATAAATCCCTGTAAACCTGATACTGAACTGAAACATCGCTTGCAAGCAACCAGTTTATAAGGTCAGGGTAATTCATGTACTATATTTTTATTCCCATAAAAAGAACATCGTCCACCTGTTCGAGCTCGTCTTTCCAAAGCTCAAAATTCGACTTGATGTAGTTGTATTGTTCTTCCATTGGCTTTTGATGGATGTCCTTCAAGAGATTCCTGAGGCGAACCATTTTAAATTTCTTGCCCATGGGTCCACCGAACTGATCGGGATAACCATCAGAAAACATATATATAAGGTCTCCTTTTGTCAGCTGAAGTTCCACATCTTCAAAAATTTTGTCTTCTTTCACCTGGCCACCAATGGAGTTCCGGCTTCCCTTAAAATATAACTGTTCGCCGTTCTGATAAACTATAAAAGGACGCATAGCTGAGGCAAACCTTGTGAAATAGGTATTAATATCAATCTCACACACTATAATATCCATACCATCATTAGGTCTTTCTCCCTCAATGTTTTGATTAAGAGTCGACTTCAGCTCCTGATCGAGCCTGTTAAGAATGTTGGAAGGACTTTGTATATCCGATCGTGTGTAAATATCTTTTAAAAGTGTAGTTCCTATTATAGACATAAATGCTCCCGGAACCCCGTGTCCTGTTGAATCGGCACATACGACAAGGAACTTTGAAGTGTTGGGTATTACCTCAAACCAATAAAAGTCTCCGCTAACTATATCCCTTGGTGAATAATAAACAAACGAGCCTGTAAAAATATGCTGCAACTTCCGCAGAGATGGTAGTATACTTGCCTGGATACGCTGGGCATAATTAATGGAATCTGTAATATCCCTGTTCTTGATTTCTATTTCTTCTTTCTGCTCACGAACTTCCCTTGTGCGCTCTTCCAAAAGACGTTCAAGGTATTCCTGAAATTCCTTTTGCGCACGCTCCCTGGACTTGATAATATAATAGACCGAACCTACCAGACCTAAAATACATAACATAAAGAACCACCATGCCTTCCAGAAGGGTTTCCTGATTTTTAATTCAAATTTTAAAGGGTAATTATTACATACTCCGTCGCCATTACAGGTCTTAAGCATAAAGGTGTAATTACCATCAGGTAACCTGGAATAAATAGCTACACGGTTCTTGGATACTTCTGACCATTCCGGGTCAAATCCTTCCAGTTGATACTGATAAGTCACCTGTTCGGGATTACTGTATTGTAACCCTATGAATTCAACGCGCATCCTGTAATACGAAAATGGGAGTACAATCTTTTCTTTTGTACTGTATTCCTTATCGTTAATTATTAATGATGTAATATTTGGAACAGGAGGAGATATTACTTTATTATTTTTCTTTGGTTCATAAAGTACCAGGCCATCGGTGGTACCATATATTATGTCACCCTCATTGCTCACAGAAACCGCATTGAAATTTACATCTCCGGACAAGTATTCGGTACCAAAGGTTTTTATCTGATGAGTCTTTGAATTTATACGGCTTAATCCAAGCTGATGGCCTATCCATATATTTCCGTCCTTGTCTGCCGTTAAAGAATAGCAATAATCTGATTTAAGACCTTCCTTGGTAGTAAAATAATTTAAGGTATCCTGCAAAAATAAAAAAACACCGTTGCCGTTTGTTCCTGCCCAGATGTTTCCCTGCATATCTTCGGTTATGGAAGTAAACTCAAGTTCACTCCCCCCCTTTAAATTATATTTCCTGTCGTTATTAATAGCAAATATGCTGCTGCTTCGTGTGGCTACCCAGGCATTTCCTTTTGAATCAGTAAAAATCTGGCGTATACTGTTATAAGGTAAAGGTGGAACACCTTCATTTGTGGAAAAATGTAACTGATGCTTATTATTTAAATTTAACTGGTATATTCCGTTTTTGGTACCTATAAATATTTCATCCTTATATCCGGATATGGTATTTACAGAGTTGCCCAGGGAATTATCGGACCTGAAATAATTATTTGCTTTTCTTGAATTTTGGGCTATCCTGTATACTCCGTTCCTTGCTGTTCCTATCCACAGGCTTTTATCAGCGCTCATGAAAAGAGCTGTAATATCGTCCTGGGGAATGCCGTTGCTTCCTGTAAAGTGCTCTATTGATTTATTTATCCCTGTCTTAACCTTCATGAGGCAATTGCTGCCTCCAAGCCAGAAACCATCGCTATCGTAGCATACGGCTTTAATGTTGTTACCCTGAATTTCCCTGGTATAATTATAATATACAAAAGATTCATTCAGTAAAAGTGCCAATCCTTTACCATATGTTGCCACCCATACATTTCCTTCACGATCCTGAAAGGCATTCTTTATAACATCAAAGCCAAGTCCGTTGGTTGAATTGTAGTTAATCAAGTCCTTTATTTTGTGTCCGGCTGTTAAGCTAACCTTAAACAAACCTTTTTGAAAAGTGGAAAGCCAAAGATTGCCACTTTTGTCAGTCATTATAGAGGATATATTTTCATTTTCAAGATGAAGCGACGAACCATAATTCTCAACTTTATATTTTGCATTTCCTTTTGATATGACCCTGTACAATCCTGCATCGTCGGTACCTACCCAAAAAGCGCCAGTGCTACCATCTTTTGCAATAGTGTTTACTTTGCTCGAAGGAAAACCAGGAACGATTGAAATGAAACTGATCTTTTTCGGATCTGTATTATAACTGTAAACTTCAAGTCCATTATCGGTGCCAACCAGTAATTCGTTTTCATGGTTAACATTAATGGCATAAATTAATTTACCCCGGAAGGGTTCACTTATAATTGTTTTTTCCCTCTTTTCATTAATCCTGATGAGCCCTGCGCTTTGGTTTGCAATGAGAATATTGCCATATGAATCTTCATTAATATCATTGATTGTACCATTTGTATTGTTGTTTGGCCTTATAAGCTTAAATTTGTTTCCGTCGTAACTTACGACCGAACCATCATTAAAGCCAAACCACAGGTTATCAGACTTATCACGAAAACTGACTGTGGACTGGGTATCAGGCACCGAATCCCTCGTGTTGGTAACAAAGTTAAAACCGTCATAACGGCATAATCCAATACCGGTACAAGCCCATATAAATCCATGTTTATCCTGGTTAACAGAGTAAACAAAGGGATGACATATTTTTTCAACTCCAAATTTTTGAAATTTATATACCTGAGCCTGTACAGATAAAAATAACAAGGCATTAAGCAAAAACAATACAAATAATACAATAGCCTTCTTCATTGATATCCCGGTTTTAAATTATATTAATAATATTTATTTACTCCATTCACTTCTTATTCCTTGTCTTTAAGGTGTCCTTTACTTCCTTTTATTGCATATTTATATTTGGGTACACCCCCGATAGGTACTGTAAAAAATCTCAGCACTTCACCATATTGGTTTTTCACATTGATTACAACATTATTATTTACAACTGGAGGATTCTGACGTTTTATGAACTGTAAATCAAGAGAAGTGTTTTTTTCTTCAGGCTTAATGGCAAACTGGTCAGTTTTCCATTCGTTGTCACCTGAAACCTGAAGAATTAGCTCTTTTCTGACAACTGAAACAACCCGTATTATGCCGTCATTATCCCAGTCGAAATTTGAAATTTTAACAGAAACTGCCTTGTCATCAACAAAAGGGTATATATGTGAAACTTCCTTGGGATTATCATGCAACCTGAAACAATATCTGTATGCAAAGGCATTTCCTCCTTCAATGGGTTTATTCTCCGTGGCGGAGGAAGTAAGAAAATACCTGTAGGTATTACCATCATCTCCGGAAATACCCATACATATTACCTTAAAAATATAACCTCCTGAAAATTCCTTTGTATATTCTCCTTCTGTAGGATTAAAAGGACCAAATGTATACCAGTTGTTATCGTATTTTGGATTAACTCCGAAGGTTTTGGTGGCCAATAAATTACCACTTTTAAAATTACCTTTGGGCTCAGTTTCACGTGCGTCGGGATTGGTGTATGCACCTGTACCTCCGTAAATTGAATATTCCATCTGGGTATCCCAAACACCGTTGAGCTCATCATTCAACCCACCCACATCAGGGTCAAAAACTCTTATGTAAATAGGGCTCTTAAAATTTTCCGGAATAAAAAAGAAGAATATCTGCGGGTAAAGGTCATCTCCCCATGATTTGTCAGCTTTAGGACCAAATGTCATCAAAAACGGTATATTTTCAACTTCTGCCGGTACCGGTTGTGCAATAATAACTATATTAAAAATAAAAAAGAAATAAACTAACAATGCACATGTCTTCATCCTAAATAATGTTAAATTCAATAATGGATTTAAAATGAAATAATATTAGATATTTATAAAATATTATAATAATTACATCTTAAATTCAATTCTGATAATAACATCAAAATTAACACTATTTAGAAATAATTTATATAATTATTTTATAAATTGGTTTTATTGTCAATGATTTTTATTTACAATAACCAGCCTGTAACGACATTCATTAATAGGAGTGTTGTTACCGGAAGCTGTAAACGATATACAAAGAGACACTTTATAGGTTCCTGCATTAACAAACCTGTGTTTTACCTCTTTCCCCACTGCAATGCTTTCATCCCCAAAATCCCAGTAATAGTTAATTATATTCCTGTCGGGCAGATAGGTTTTACCGGCATCAAAAGACACTTCTGTGCCGGTTGTAACAGTATCTGAACAAGTTATAACAGGCTGCTCTATATCCCTTACGGGAAATTCATATGTAGCCTGATTCATATATGTTTCTCCGGTTAAGGTGTCGATGACATTTAACTGAACCACGTAATCTCCTGTTGAAGCGAAGGTGTGCTCCACATCCAGACTTTTACCCCTAATCTTACCACCGTCCCCAAAATCCCATTCATAAAGGAACGAAGTTGTATCGGTGTTGATAGCACTTTGTTCAGAGAACACATAGGTATAATCGTTTTTTTCCTGAACTTTACAGCTGTCCATCAAAGGAAAGTTCATATTAAATTCAAAAATATCAGTAAGTTTAGCTCTTGAGTTCCTATCCGATGCTATAAAACCATGTCTGTCTATACTGTCCGACATATAGGAAAAATCGTTGTATTTGGTATTTATAGGTGAAGGCAATAGTATTGGTTTTATCCATTTCCCCTTTACCTCTTTTGTATAATATATATCCAAACCTCCGTATCCGTTAGGACGGTTTGAGGCAAAGTAAAGCCTCCCGTTGGAATGGTAGAAAGGGAACAATTCATCATACTCAGAATTAACTTCCGGTCCAAGGTTTTTTGGCTGAGTCCACCGGTCTCTTACATAATTTGTAACATAAATATCAAAACCTCCATGCCCTCCTCTTTTATTAGAAACAAAAAACAAACGTTTTCCGTCTTCACTCAGACAGGGATGACCTACATCGGCATTTGACTCATTATATTCAAATGGGACAGGGTTATCCCAGGAGGTACCGTTAAAATTTGAAATAAATATTTCGTTGTAGTTACCATCATTTCGGGTTACATAAATTGTATTTCCATCCCTGGTGAAAGTAAAAGGCCCCTCGTGTTTCCGGGTTGTTAATCCTTTGAAAGCCAGTGAGGCAGATGTCCATTTCTGATTTGCTTTCTTTTTTACAAAAAACAGATCGAGGAGAGGCTTACCCATTGAGTCGACTCTGGTAATAAACACATTCTGGTTACGGTTTGAACAAAAAACAAGCCCGTTTTTATAATAAACCGGGGAAAACTCATCATAATCCTTTGTGTTGAACGGTACGGTAGTTACAGTGTAAATGTCCTGGGCTAATAGATTTAATATCCCGCTTGCCAATGTGGCACCTAAAACTACTATATATTTATACAACCGTATCATGTACTAAAAAAATCTTGGATTTAATGCCTGAACTATATATTTAAACTCGTACCTGATGGTTATTTCATGCGAACCACCTGTATAATTGACTAATGGATTTAATGAATAATCATAGGAATACCCAATCCTCAACTGTGTATTTAGCTGGACTTCAACGATGCCAACTAAAGCATCGTTGGCACGGTAGGAAGCACCCACTGACAATAACCCGTCGCGCAGTAAAATGGCACTTAAATTTATATCATACTGAAATACAGAACTGGTGTTATATTGCAATAAAGTTGATGGTTTTAACTTGAATTCATCAGAAATATTTATAAGGAAACCTCCAAAAAACATGAAATTATAGTTTTGAGTATTATTATATACCTGATAAGTAGTACCGTATAGAGCTCTTTTTAACTCAATATTTCAGGAAGTGACAATCCTGCAAAATAATTCTGGTTATAATAATATATCCCTACCCCAAAATTAGGTAAAACTGAAGTCCCTATATAACCAAATGCCGGGTCAGATTTAGTAGATTCAAAGTGAAGTTGTCCATCATTTTCATTTAATAATTCAACCCCGGCTTTGAGTCCAAAGGCTAACATACCATTGTTTAACCGTATCCTGTACGCATAATTTCCAAATATGCCGGTAGTAGTGGTTATGCCAATGCTTTCGTTTGTAATCAGTGCCCCTATGGCAAGACTTTTATTTTGAAGCGGCATGTGAGCGGTAACAGTTTGGGATACCGGTGAACCATTAAACCCGGCCCACTGGTTACGGTAATCAACCAAGGCACTAAGAACATCCCGGCTGCCGGCATATGCCGGGTTTATTAACAAACCGTTAACCAGATACTGGCTATAAACAGGGGTTAACTGTCCTTTAGCTAATAAATTAAACTGTAATAAAAGGCATATAAAAATTAAAAAACGCATCCTATCTTTTTAATACAACAAATCCTTTATAAACATAAACGCCGCTTTTTCCGTCAATAAACTCTACTTTTAATGTATAATAATATGTATCATCAGGGACTGG